>NZ_JBWKEB010000047.1:0-1096 GCF_056435665.1 Amycolatopsis sp. NPDC043887 | reverse complement strand
GCGGTACCAGGCGGGAACGGTGGCCACCGCGGCGTTGACGAACGCTGCGACCTCCAGGTTTCGCAGTGTCGGATCATCGGACTTGGTGAAGGCCGACGTGATAAAGCGCGTGACGAACACTTCGCCCGGCATGATGACGCATCCGAGGATGAGAACGATCGGCTGGAAGATCCACGACAGGAGCTGACCCGCCCCGTTCCCGGCGAGGTTGAGCGAGGCCAGCGTCGCGAGGCACAGACCGATCGCGACCGCGACCACGATGCTGGCGCGGCTGGTCCCGAAGTTGATCCCGCGCTCGGCCAGGAGTGTGGCCGGGAAGCCTTGCCTCACCACCTCGGTCTCGGCGGCCCGCTGGGCGTGGGGACCGTGGAGAGCGCCGGCGACGGGAATGACCACGAAGGTCGCCGCCAGCAAGAACTGCAGTATCGAAGCGGCAACGACGACGAACGGGGCCACTGGAGTTCCCTTCCTAAGACTTGCACACTGTTCGAGTCCGAGCGTAGGGAGCACTCGAACACTGTGCAAGTGTGTCCTCGAACACCGTGCGAGTCGTGGCCTATCCTGAGCGGATGCCGCGCGAAACCTTGACCAGGGAACAGATCGTCCGAGCCGCAGTCGAACTGCTGGACGCGGGCGGAGTCGAGGGCCTGAGCATGCGGCAGCTGGGTAGCCGGCTAGGCTCGGCCGCGACCTCGGTCTACTGGCACGTCCAGAGCAAGGAAAATCTCGTCGTGCTCGCCGCCGACTCGGTATGGGGTGAGCTCGAGCTGCCCGACCTGGACGAGGCCGACTGGCGGACCGCGGCCACCGCGATGGCCGACAGCATGTACGCGATGATCCTGCGGCACCCCTGGCTGGTGCCTGCCATGAGCACTCACCTCGTTTACGGCCCAGGCAAAGCGCGTCACGACGACCACCTGCTCGCGATCTACGAAGCCGCCGGGTTCACCGGACGCGACGCGGAACAGGCGATGAAGGTCGTGTTCACCTTCGTGCTGGGCACCGCTCTCGGCGCGGCGTCCGAGATCGCGTGGAAAGCACGCGCCGCCGGTGACGGGGACGACCAGGCCAGGGCCGCACGGATGACCGAGATCGC
>NZ_JBWKEB010000046.1:0-1099 GCF_056435665.1 Amycolatopsis sp. NPDC043887 | reverse complement strand
TGTACTGCCCCGGGAGGTTGTGAACAGCGGGACACCTAGGCAGATGATCTTGAAGTGAGGGAGGACCTCCGGGTTTGGTGTGGATCACCACAATCTGCACCAGCCACGGAGGTCCTCATGTCACACCGTAACGCCCCGCTGACTCCGACCGGCAGACTGCGCCTGGCCTGTTGTGTCGTGGACCAGAGCTGGCCTCTGCGACGAGCTGCTGAGCGTTTCCAGGTCTCGGTATCCACGGCGAAACGCTGGGCCGACCGCTATCGCACCGAGGGCGAGGCGGGCATGACCGACCGGTCTTCACGGCCGCATTCCAGTCCACGCCGCACTCCGACCCGCACTGAACGGCGGATTATCAAGGTCCGCGTGCTGCGGCGGTGGGGCCCGGCCCGGATCGCGTCCTTCCTGCGCCTGGTGCCCTCCACAGTGCATCGCGTGCTGGCCCGGTTCGGCCTGGCGCGTCTGGCTCACCTTGACCGAGCGACCGCCCAGCCAGTACGCCGTTACGAGCGCGCCACCCCGGGCGAACTGGTGCACGTCGATATCAAGAAACTAGGCAACATCCCCGACGGTGGTGGCCACCGAGTGCTCGACCGCGCCCAATCTCGACGCAACGCCCGAGCCACCACCACCGAACGCCGCGGCAACCGTGCCCCGATCGGCTACAGCTACGTGCACAACGCCGTGGACGATCATTCCCGGCTGGCCTACAGCGAAATCCTGCCCGACGAACGCAAGGAAACCGCGGCCGCGTTCTGGCAGCGCGCCCACGCCTTCTTCACCACCAACGGGATCACCGTCCAGCGAGTGCTCACCGACAACGGGTCGTGCTACAAGTCCCGGCTGTGGCACGACACCCTCGCCACAGCCGGGATCACCCACAAACGCACCCGGCCTTACCGGCCGCAGACCAACGGCAAAGTCGAGCGGTTCAACCGCACGCTGCTCGACGAGTGGGCCTACGCCCGGCCCTACCAGTCAGAGACCGAACGCCGCGAAGCGCTACCCCCATGGCTCCACGCCTACAATCACCACCGCGGCCACACCGCACTCGGCGGCCACCCACCCGCCAGCCGCGTTCCCAACCTCTCAGGTCACTACA
>NZ_JBWKEB010000045.1:0-1324 GCF_056435665.1 Amycolatopsis sp. NPDC043887 | reverse complement strand
GTTAGAACCGTCTGTCCTGTTTCAGGACCTCACGGACAGATGTGTTTCAGGACATGTCGGACAGTTTTGGGTTGGTCAGTGGTTGGTAGCGTATTGCTCTGTTGAGGGTGAGCTGGCGGGCGAGTGTGTCGCCGATCATGATGACGACGCGGTCGCCCTGCCAGAACACGGTGGCGTTCTGGCCGGCCCAGCGTCGGCCTAGCACGATGGAGCAGCCGGAGAAGGCGATGACCCCGGTGCTGGAGACGGGGCGTTGGGTGGTTCCGCTGGGAGCTTTGGAGCCTTCGGGTGGAGTGGCTTTGAGGCTGGCGTCGTAGCGTTGCTGCGGGGTCTGGCCGTCGAGGCTCTGGTGTCTTCGGTTGTTGTAGATTGTGCGGTAGTCGTCGAGCAGCTGTTGCAGGGCGGCAAGATTCTCGGCCGGGGGCCGGGCGGCGAGCCATTTCTGCAGAGTCTGATGGACGCGTTCGTTCTTGCCGCAGGTTTGCGGGTGATAGACCGACGAGGCGATCGTGGTGACGCCGTGTTCGGCGAGGTGACGTTCCAGATCGGCCATCCAGCCGCGGTGTTTGCCGGAGAAAGCCAGCCCGTTGTCGGACAACAGTTTCACCGGCGCCCCGTAGCAGGCGATGGCCAGTTGCACCGCGGTCCAGGTGTCAGCACCGTTCTCGCTGACCGCGGCATAGGAGCCGACATCGAGGCGGGAATGGTCATCCAGGATCTGGATGATGCAGACCTTGGTGCCGTCGGCCAGGTAGTGCTCCGTCCCATCGATCTGCCAGCAGCCGTTCGGGTCCGGGTACTGGAACCGGCGCCGCGTGCGGGGCTTCTTGCGTGGCTCGGGTTCGATCTGGCCGCGATCACGCAGGATCCGGTAGATCGACGACCGCGAGGGCGGCGGGAGCATCCCGGCGTCCTCCAGACGCCAGCGAATCGAGATCGGCCCGTTGTCCAGGCCTTCCTCCTCGAGCTCTTTACGGGCCCGCAGCACCGCCTCGGCCACCTCCTCACCCAGCGCGGACGGATGGCTCAGCGGAGCGGTGCTGCGGCAGGCGAACCCGACGGTCCCCTCGCTCCGGAACCGAGCCACATACCGATAGAAGGTGTCACGGGAAACCCCGTGCTCGCGACAGAACCGCGCCACGTTGATCTTCTCGCCCGCAGCCGACCTGACGATCGCGGCGACGAACTCAGGATCCATCGGAAAACCTGCTCTGCCCATCGCCGCATGATCACCACACAAGCCCTGGTCACCACGCCGACAGGCCGGTCAGTGTCCGTGAGGTCCTGAAACATCAACTGTCCGACATGTCCTGAACTCAGACAG
>NZ_JBWKEB010000044.1:0-1540 GCF_056435665.1 Amycolatopsis sp. NPDC043887 | reverse complement strand
GCCCGTTCCCAGGCCGGCTTGCGCAGCAGCCGTAGTCCGTTGAGGCCGACGATGACCGTGGACCCTTCATGCCCGGCCACGCCGAGTGGCAGGGGCAGATGGCCCACCAGATCCCAGACCACGAGCACCCCGATGAAGCCGGCGGCGATGATCAGGTTGGCGATGACGAGACGCCGGGCGCGACGGGCAAGACTGATCACGGCGGGAATGGCGGCGAGTTCGTCCCGGGTGACGACCGCGTCGGCGGTATCGAGCGCGAGGTCGGATCCTCCCCGGCCCATCGCGACGCCGGTGTGGGCCGCGGCCAGCGCGGGAGCGTCGTTGACGCCGTCACCGACCACCATCACCTTGGCGCCCCGCGCTTCCAGTTCGCGCACCGCGGCCACCTTGTCCTGGGGCAGCAGGCCCGCCCGGACGTCGGTGATGCCGACCTCGCCCGCGAGGCGATCGGCCGCGCGCCGGTTGTCACCCGTGAGCAGCACCGGCTCGGAACCGGTCAGCGCCGTCAGCCGGTTCATCGTCGCGGCCGCCGCGGGACGCACCCGATCGGACAGTCCCAGGACACCCGCCGGGAGGCCGTCGACGAGGACGACGACGGCCGTGTTCCCGGCTTCCTCCAGCTCGGCCACGATGACGCGAGCCTGGTCGTGATCGTCGTCGAGCAGCCGCAGCGGACTGCCGGCCTCGATCCCGCGGCCATCCACGCGAGCCGACACGCCACATCCCGGCGCCGAGGTGAAATCCCCGGCCGGACGATCAGATCGCCCACCCGCAGCACCGCGGTGTCCACGATCTCCTCGCCCACGCCGGTGAGCCGGGCCGCCCGCTCGGGGGCGAGGTCGAGCAGCCCGCGAACCGAGTCCTCGGTGCGTTTGGTGGCGATCGCCTCCAACGCCCCGGAGATGGCGAAGATGACGATCAACAACCCGCCATCGAAAACCTGACCGATCACCGCCGCACCGATCGCCGCGAGGACCATCAACAGGTCCACGTCGAGCTTGCGCTCCCACAACGCCCGCAAGCCCGCCCAGCCCGGCGCCCAGCCACCGGTGACATAGCAGGCCAGATACAAGCCCCACCACAGCCAAGACGGCCCGTCGGCGACCTGGACCAGCGATCCCACCAGGAACAGAACCGTCCCGGCGGACGCCCACCGCACTTCCGGCAGCACCCACATCCCTGCCCACCGCCGCCGCGGCACGGGCTGATCGGCAAGGCTCGCGCGCTCACGCACATCCGCAGTCACGCAGATACCATATATACGCAGTCACGCAGATACGCAAGAAGCCGGGCAGCCAGGTATGCTCGCCGCATGCACACGTCGCTGCCGGACTTCGACATGCCCAACGAAGAGCAGGTACACCTGGCCGCCGAGTCCTTCCGCCTGCTGGCCGACCCGACCCGGATCAAGGTCCTCTGGGCACTACTGCAGGGCGAATCCTCGGTCGCCTGCCTCGCCGAACTCGCCGGCGCCGCCCCCACCGCGGTCAGCCAGCACCTGGCGAAACTCCGGCTCGCCGGCCTGGTCAAAGGCCGCCGC
>NZ_JBWKEB010000043.1:0-1874 GCF_056435665.1 Amycolatopsis sp. NPDC043887 | reverse complement strand
CCTGCAGTTCGAGCTGGCCGCCCGGCTGCGGGACGAGGTCGCGGACCTCAAGAAGGAGCTCCGGGGCATGGACGCGGCCGGCATCAAATAGCCGCGTTTCGTCCTCTGGATGCGATCCTTGCGCCTGCAAGTACCGCATTCAGAGGACGAAACGCGAGGGCTGCTGGGGTGAGCGATGACGGTCGACGAGGTGATCGAGTACTGCCTGGCCGTCGGACAAGAACCACGCGGCGGCGATAACATGAACCCCCTGGCCACTCCCGCGACCAGGGGGTTCCCGTTGCGACGTGCCCCGGCGGGCCTTGATGTCAGCGGAAGCCGCGACACCGCTGCGGTGTCGCGGCTTCTCGGCGCTACCAGAAGCGTCCATTGCGGACAGCGAGCCTCATGAATCCGCGAGCGCAGGTCACCTGCAGCGAATACGGACGCTCTCGCTCTCCTTGCGGTCGCGGTAGTTATCCCTGCCATCGCGTGCGAAGTGCTCGGATACTGTCCGATAGCGGCCCCGCTCGCACTGAGCTTCGGCATCGGCGCGCACCCACCTGGCGTCCTCCCTCCTTCCCTGATCCTCCTCGACGTTCTCCCACTCGCCGTCATCATATTTCTGCAGCCACGTTCGTACCTCGATCACCCTTACCTCGTCGCGGCAGCGGGTTACGGCGCGGGCACGCACGATGTCGCCGTCTTGCGACGGGCGCTCGACCCGGCCCTCGCACTCCAATCGCGGCAGTGCCTCAGCCGTCCCAGTGACCGCCTCGGCGGCGGACGCGCCCCCCGCGAGAAGTCCGGAAATAAAGAGTGTCACACTCGCCGCGGCCAGCGAGCGCCGAAAAATTGAATTCGACAAAACAATTCTCCTCACATATCAAGGAAAGAAAAGGCCGATGTAGCTCATTGTCAGGTCGAAAATCAGGTGAGGACAAGTAGCCACTTCCTGGCCCTGGAACCGGCGGCAAGACAGGCGGACAAGCCTCGCCCGTCACAGCTCTGGCCGCGCACTGGCGCCCCGCTCCGCCGTACGGTCGATGCGCTGCTCCGGCCTCCTGGCGCAGAGTAAGCCTTGTCCCTCATGGTGACGGGGACTGACAAATGCAACCTATCCGAGGCGTGGGTCTCATGACTGCGACGACTACTGCTTGCGCTATGCCGGACCACCACGCAGCTATGCGGCTGTTGTTTCGCAAGGCGTGTCTCAATGCGGTTGAGGATGATCGCCAGTGCCTGGATCCGCTCGTCGGTGATCGGTGGCCAGTCGGCGACGATGACGGCCACGGCTGGCACCGGAACGGGATGGTCGCACCAGGGTTCCGGCGGAGGCGGGTAGCTCCCCGGCCACGATCGTCTCCGCCGGGCGCCACGCGTTGCGGGAGGCGCGTTGACGGTACGGCTGTTCTTCGGGCGCCCGCGTCCCGGCACGGTGGGCGAGTCCCGCCGCGTGGTGCACGTGTTCGCGGTGCCGGACACCGACACCGTCCGGAGTCATGTGGACAGGCGAAGGTATTGGCGGCTGGAACGCCTATAGCGGGCTGCCGAAAGTCACGGCCGATGGCGGCGCGTTCCCGGGCACCCAGGTCCCAGCCGATGGAATACCGCACCGTCCACGGTGATCAGCAGGTCACGGCGATAGCGGGCCGGGATCTGGGCGATGGCCTCATCCAGGACCTCGATGTGATCGGCCACCGTGTTGGAACCCGCGCTTCCCTCGCGCGGCAACAACGCCGGCGACTTGAGGTTCACCCCGTGTAGTGGACACCGAGTTAGCAGGACCGGTCGTCCTGTTGAAAGGATGTCCTCATGCCTCCTCGTAAGCGCCGTTCGTACACGGCCGAGTACAAGGTCGAGGCTGCTCACCGTGTGATCGATTCCGGCCGGAC
>NZ_JBWKEB010000042.1:0-2408 GCF_056435665.1 Amycolatopsis sp. NPDC043887 | reverse complement strand
GTGCTTCCTTCGGCGTTGCATGGTCTTGGTGGTATCGGTAAGACTCAGATGGCGACTGAGTATATTTATCGGCATCTTCAGGATTATGATTTGGTGTGGTGGATTGATGCCGCGCATACGACTCAGATTCGTGCTGGTCTTTCCGAGCTTGCGGGGATGCTGGGTTTGCAGGGTGCGTCGGAGGCGAGTGTGGCGGTCCCGGCGGTGATCGAGGCGTTGCGGACGGGGCGGCCGTTCCGTCGTTGGCTTCTGGTTTTCGATGCCGCTGAGAGCCCGGATACGGTGTTGCCGTTTTTCCCGCGTAATGGTCCTGGTGAGATTCTGATCACGTCGCGGAACTCTGATTGGGCGGGGATCGCGCGTCCGCTGGAGTTGGCGGTGTTCAAGCGTGAGGAAAGTGTGGAGTTGCTGGGTCGTCGTGGTCCGGAGATCGATCCGGCCGACGCCGACGAGCTTGCGGAGAAGCTCGGTGATCTGCCGTTGGCGGTGGAGCAGGCGGCGGCGTGGCGGGCGGTGACCGGGATGCCGGTGCGGGAGTATCTGCGTTTGTTCGACGAGTCGGTCGAGGAGATTCTGGACACGGCGTCGGCGCCGGACAACGAGGTGTCGGTCGCCGCGGCGTGGAATGTGTCGTTCGAGGAGTTGAAGACCCGTAATCCGGCGGCCCATCAGATTTTGCATATCTGCGCTTTTTTCTCGCCGGAGCCGATTTCGCGTGATTTGCTCACGGGGGTCAACCGGGTGTCGATCTCTCCGGAGCTCGACGCGGCGCTGCGTGATCCGATCAAGCTCGCGCGGGCGATCCGGGACATCAACCGGTACGGTCTGGCGAAGATCGATCATGGGAACAACACTCTTCAGTTGCATCGGCTGGTCCAGCTGGTTCTGCGTAACCGGGTGATGGCCCGTCAGGTGCACGCGCGGATGCAGCACGGTGCTCATCAGTTGCTGGCCGCGCTGGATCCGAATGATCCGGAGTCGAGCAGGCATTGGTCGCGTTATCGTGAGCTGCTGCCGCACGCCTACGCGGCGAACGTGCTGGACTGTGACGACGATTGGCCGCGTCAGCTCTATATCAATCTGATGCGCTACCTGTTCGAGTACGGCGATCATGAGGAGGCCGCCCGGCTGGGCCTGGAAGCGCGGAAGCGGTTCACCGACGTGCTCGGGCCCACGCATCCGCAGACGCTGGAGGTCTCGTCGAGGCTGGGGCTGTATCTGTGGGCGATCGGCCGGTATTCCGAGGCCGCGGAACTCAATCAGCGCACTCTCGCGCTGCGTCTTCAGGTGTCGGGTGAGGAGAACGAGGAGACCTTCGCTCTCCAGCGGAACATCACGATCGATCTCCGGGCGCAGGGCGACTTCGCGGCGGCGACCAAACTGAGCGAGGAGATCTACCAGAAGTCCAGGCGCATGTTCGGTGAGGACGATCCGGAGACACTCAACGCCGCGTATCAGCACGCCATCAGCCTCCGGCTGATCGGTGCCTACCGCGCGGCCGCGGAACTGGACCAGGACACCCTCCGGCGCCGGATCGAGGTCCTCGGCCGCGATCACGTCCGCACCTTCAGCGTCAACGGCTCCCTGATCGTGGACCTGCGCGAGGCGGGGGACTACGGCCAGGCCCGGGTGCAGCAGGAACGGCTCACCGAGAACTTCCACGCCCGGTTCGGCGCGGACCAGCTGGACAGCGCGGCCCACTCGTTCCTGCTTTCGGTGACCCGGCGCAAGGACGGCGACCACCCGGGCGCGCTCAGCCTGTCCACGGAATCGCTCAGGAGGTTCCGGCTGGCCTACGGGGACGACCACTCCGTCACGATGGGCTGCGCGCTGGCCCATTCGATCGATCTTCGTCACTCGGGTGACCTGGCCGCGGCGAAACGGCTCGGGGAGGAGACCTTCGAGCGATACCGGAGCGGTCTCGGCGAGCATCACCCGCACACCCTCGTCGCCAAGGTCGACCTGGCGGTCACCTTGCGGCTCATGGGCGACGCCGCGGCCGCCCGCGTCCTCGACGAGCGCGCCCTCGAGCAACTACGGGCCACCATCGGCCCGGACCACCCCTACGCCGTCGCCGCCACGATCAACCTCGCGAGTGACCTGGCGGCGCTGGATGAGGCCGGCCAGGCCGCCGAGCTGGGACGCGACGCGGTCGAACGCGGGACGCAGGTACTCGGCGACGAGCATCCGACGGTCCTGGCCGCATCCTTCAACCTCGGACTGGACCTGACCGCGCTCGGCCGGACGGACGAGGCCGCGCCGTTCCACAACCCGATCCTGGCACGGTATCGCCGGATCCTGGGCGAGGCCCACCCCGGAACACAAGCAGCAGGCCGAGGCGCCCGCGCCAACTGCGACATCGACCCGATCCTGATGTGACTCAACCAGGAACAAACTGCCCGATCCAG
>NZ_JBWKEB010000041.1:0-2522 GCF_056435665.1 Amycolatopsis sp. NPDC043887 | reverse complement strand
TGCCGCTGGCGAAGCCGCGCAAGATCATCATGAGGTCGTCGATAGCGTCCGGGTCAACCAGTAGTTCGATCGTTTCCTCAAGATCGCTGCCGAAGGCCTGAGTCTTGATGGTGAAGTACTGGAGGAACTTCCGCTCGTGGACGTACGTCCCGTCCATCTTCACGCCGGTTCCGGTCCACACCCGAAGTTTCCTGGCATGAAGGTCGTCGCCCATGACTATGGTTTTCGGGGCTTCCCTCATGACCGGGTCGGCGTAGTCGGTGCTGTCCATAGCCCAGGGCTCACCTGCGGCGATAGCCGCCTTATGGGCAGAGCAGACGGCCGTTTCGCGGTAGAAGCCGCGGGGCGGGGAAATCGTAAGAAGCTCCTGTGCGGGCGATTGGCATCTCAAAACGACGCACTGCGCTGAACTGGTCATGATGATCCTTTCTTGACCTTCTCAGACGTCGCGTAGTGGGGCGTACCCGTTACAGGTCGAATGGCTCTGACTCACAAGTGGGTGGCCTTTCGGCATCTCGTCGACCTGGCGCAGCCCGATCACGCTGTGTCAAGGGGGCACTTCCTGTCCGACCGCCGCTTGCCTGCTCGGCTGCCCCCTTGACGCAGCGTGATAGCCCTCCGGGAGGTCGACGAGATGCCGTTTGGCCGCCCACGGACGCAACCGTCGCGCTCGTCTCGGCCATCTCGGAGACCTGCCCGTCCGGCGAGGACATCCTTCTTCTTGAGCGTGGCCCTCGGCGCTGCCGCTGGGCCGGGTGCGTGGGTGCCGGAGGCGGGCCCCGCGTGCCCGGCCCAAAAGCGGCGCGGCCCCGCAGGGGCCGCCTTGAACAAGAAAAGAAACTCTGAACACACGCTGCGTGCGCGACGGTGACGCCCGATTTGGGTGAACAGGCGAGTCGGCCTCGCTGATCTGGCCGCATTGCGTGCCTGGGTATGGCGGCTCGAAACAGTCAAGCGCGAAGGCTGATTGTTGCGATGGCCTTATCGTCATGACGTTTGGCGCGGGGGAGTGCTACGGCGTTGGGATCTACCTCATCTTCCCAGCGGTGGCACTGTTCGAGGATCGCGGCGAGTTCGGCATCGTTCATCTGAGAGAGCTTCTCCCAGTTGTTGAGGTCGAGGTGGTCCATAACGTCGTATGCGCCATCGGTAGCGAGCACTGCCCATGGGACTTCTTGGACGGGGAACGTTGCGGTGATGCCGTGGCTGGCTGCATTCGGATCGGCTTCCGCAATCCAGTAACCACCGTCGATGTTCCTGAGGGCGGCTTGCTGCTCCTGGAGTTCGCGCAGTAGTCCGCGGTGCGTGTCGTCGTAGCCTGCTCCGGAGGCAAGCCGGTTGCGGTAGGCGCGTCGCGGTCCAAGATTCAGGTTGTCGATGCGCTGGTCTGTGATCGTTGTGTTGGGGAGTACGACGACACTGTCTCCGAGCGCAAAAACATCGACGTGTGCCCCTTGGCGTCGCAGAACTGACACGGTGCTTGAGGGCGAGTTGCCGGGGGTGAGTTCCAGTTGGCCGGCCGTCTTCTTGATGGCGCTTCGCACGATGGCGCGGAGGTCAACGGTTGGCTTGTGCTCCAGACCAGTTGCGATGTGTTGTCCGAGCGTGGCAGCGTAGTCGGAGGCGGGCACTGGGATTGGTCGGAAGGCCGATGCGCCATCGAGGACGATGACCGCGTCGTGGAGGACGTAGATTTTGTCATCGCTCGCACCGATGTGGGGGAGCTGTGCTGTGGTCACGTGCATGGGGTTCACCACCGAAACGGTCCGGCTGCAAGTTCGCTTCCGGTGATCGTTAGTCCTTCGTAAGTTGTTCGCACTACCAGTGAGCATTCCTGCTGTCGCATCTCCCCAAACAGCTCGGCAAGGTGTCTGGTGAGGTAATGAGTCGCGCCCAGTGATCCGATGCCATGGAGACCTGCGATGTGAAGTACGGCGCGTCCCGCGAGCTGGTGCCTAGCGATATAAGCAACGTCGGCGTACTCGGCCGGACTGGCATCGGTAGGGGAGCCGAATCGGTCGCCGGTCTGCTCATGTCGGATCCACCATCGTCCGTCTTCTTCGACCATGCTGAGGACGGGATCGCGTTCCATGAGGTTGGCTGCGACGGGGGCAGACTTCGGCCCGCATACGACCACCACGTCGCCGTCTGGGAGGGTCTCGCGGTCCGGCTCGATCTGGAAACGGGTGACAGCCAGAGATAGACCGTCGACCAGTCTTTCGAGCTGTTCGCCCGTCTGCGCATCTTCGGCAGCGATGAGTGGACGTTCTCGGTCGGTCGTCTGGTAGCGCCACGGAACGCCGATCGCGACAGGGCCGACACCGAAGAAGGCTCGTTCGGGCCTGGGCGCGGTTGACCGGATCTGGGTGACCCGCCCTTTGGTGATCCCGAGGGCGGCCGCGATCTCGGTGTAGCTCATCCCGTGCAGTCGGTGGGCCTCCTCG
Organism: Amycolatopsis sp. NPDC043887; assembly: GCF_056435665.1. Lineage (NCBI taxonomy): Bacteria > Bacillati > Actinomycetota > Actinomycetes > Pseudonocardiales > Pseudonocardiaceae > Amycolatopsis > Amycolatopsis sp. NPDC043887. The sequence continues at coordinate 78 of NZ_JBWKEB010000041.1, read as the reverse complement.
ATGGCCTCTCTGCGCAGCCGTGCAAGCTCAGTCGCTCGCTGCTGGTAGACGGTGAGCAGGGAGGACGCACGCTGCCCG
>NZ_JBWKEB010000040.1:0-5242 GCF_056435665.1 Amycolatopsis sp. NPDC043887 | reverse complement strand
GTTAGTCCGGCGGTGTCCTACTCTCCCACAACCCTTCGGTTGCAGTACCATCGGCGCTGTCAGGCTTAGCTTCCGGGTTCGGAATGGGACCGGGCGTTTCCCTGACGCTATAACCACCGAAACACTATGAAACAACCACTACCCACCGATACTGCTGGTGGTTGTGTGGTGTTTCAGAGCTGTAGAGTGGATGCGTAACATCTTCGTGGGCAAGTCCTCGGCCTATTAGTACCAGTCAACTCGACAACACATTACTGTGCTTCCATTTCTGGCCTATCAACCCAATGGTCTGTTGGGGGCCTTAACCCACATGGGGTGGGATACCTCATCTTGGAACAGGCTTCCCGCTTAGATGCCTTCAGCGGTTATCCCTTCCGAACGTGGCCAACCAGCCATGCCACTGGCGTGACAACTGGCATACCAGAGGTTCGTCCGTCCCGGTCCTCTCGTACTAGGGACAGCCTTCCTCAAGTATCCTACGCGCGCGGCGGATAGGGACCGAACTGTCTCACGACGTTCTAAACCCAGCTCGCGTGCCGCTTTAATGGGCGAACAGCCCAACCCTTGGGACCTACTCCGGCCCCAGGATGCGACGAGCCGACATCGAGGTGCCAAACCATGCCGTCGATATGGACTCTTGGGCAAGATCAGCCTGTTATCCCCGGGGTACCTTTTATCCGTTGAGCGACACCCCTTCCACCAGGTGGTGCCGGATCACTAGTCCCGACTTTCGTCCCTGCTCGACATGTCTGTCTCACAGTCAAGCTCCCTTGTGCACTTGCACTCAACACCTGATTGCCAACCAGGCTGAGGGAACCTTTGGGCGCCTCCGTTACTCTTTAGGAGGCAACCGCCCCAGTTAAACTACCCATCAGGCACTGTCCCTGAACCAGATCATGGTCCGAGGTTCAGATTCCCAATCCGACCAGAGTGGTATTTCAACAACGACTCCACCAACACTAGCGTGCCGGCTTCACAGTCTCCCACCTATCCTACACAAGCCGAACCGAAAACCAATACCAAACTATAGTAAAGGTCCCGGGGTCTTTCCGTCCTGCCGCGCGTAACGAGCATCTTTACTCGTAGTGCAATTTCGCCGGGCCTGTGGTTGAGACAGCCGGAAAGTCGTTACGCCATTCGTGCAGGTCGGAACTTACCCGACAAGGAATTTCGCTACCTTAGGATGGTTATAGTTACCACCGCCGTTTACTGGCGCTTAAATTCTCAGCTTCACCCCCGAAAGGGTTAACCGGTCCTCTTAACGTTCCAGCACCGGGCAGGCGTCAGTCCATATACATCGTCTTGCGACTTCGCATGGACCTGTGTTTTTAGTAAACAGTCGCTTTCCGCTGGTCTCTGCGGCCACTGCGCCCTAGCCTGCAAGAGGCTTCAGGCACCTTGGCCCCCCTTCTCCCGAAGTTACGGGGGCATTTTGCCGAGTTCCTTAACCACAGTTCACCCGATCGCCTTAGTATTCTCTACCTGACCACCTGTGTTGGTTTGGGGTACGGGCCGTGCACGCACTCGCTAGAGGCTTTTCTCGGCAGCATAGGATCACTCTACTTCGCCTCAATCGGCTACGCATCACGTCTCAACCTATATGGAGTGCGGATTTACCTACACTCCGGCCTACACGCTTACACCAGTACTACCACTCACTGGCGGAGCTACCTTCCTGCGTCACCCCATCACTCGACTACTACGGAATCAGATCCCACGCTCCACAACCACCCTCCACCCCGAAGGGTCTTGGATGGCGCTTCGGGTGGTTAGTATCAACCGCCTCATCCTGGGCGCACGTGCTCGGGTACGGGAATATCAACCCGTTATCCATCGACTACGCCTGTCGGCCTCGCCTTAGGTCCCGACTTACCCTGGGCGGATTAGCCTGGCCCAGGAACCCTTGGTCATCCGGCGGCAGAGTTTCTCACTCTGCATTCGCTACTCATGCCTGCATTCTCACTCCCACACCCTCCACGACTGGCTTCCGCCGCCGCTTCCCTGGATGCAGGACGCTCCCCTACCCATCCACACCACTGCATCACACTCTCAAGGAGGTGACGGATGTATATGTGTGAATGACACAGCTTCGGCGGTGTGCTTAAGCCCCGCTACATTGTCGGCGCAGGACCACTTGACCAGTGAGCTATTACGCACTCTTTCAAGGGTGGCTGCTTCTAAGCCAACCTCCTGGTTGTCTGGGCAATCCCACATCCTTTCCCACTGAGCACACACTTAGGGGCCTTAGCTGGTGTTCTGGGCTGTTTCCCTCTCGACGACGAAGCTTATCCCCCGCCGTCTCACTGCCACACTCTCACACCACGGTATTCGGAGTTTGGTTGATTTCGGTAACCCGGTAAGGCCCCTAGACCATCCAGTAGCTCTACCCCCGTGGAGAAACATGTGACGCTGCACCTAAATGCATTTCGGGGAGAACCAGCTATCACGGAGTTTGATTGGCCTTTCACCCCTACCCACAGCTCATCCCCTCAGTTTTCAACCTAAGTGGGTTCGGCCCTCCACGTCGTCTTACCGACGCTTCAGCCTGGCCATGGGTAGATCACTCCGCTTCGGGTCTAGACCACGCGACTCAGACGCCCTATTCAGACTCGCTTTCGCTACGGCTACCCCACACGGGTTAACCTCGCCACGCAGCACTAACTCGCAGGCTCATTCTTCAAAAGGCACGCCATCACCTCAACATCACAAGGATGTGCTCGGGCTCTGACGGCTTGTAGGCACACGGTTTCAGGTACTCTTTCACTCCCCTCCCGGGGTACTTTTCATCTTTCCCTCACGGTACTAGTCCGCTATCGGTCTTCAGGAAGTATTTAGGCTTACCGGGTGGTCCCGGCAGATTCACAGCAAATTCCACGAGCTCGCTGCTACTCGGGAACACCAAACAAACGATCCACAACGTGTTTTCGCGTACGGGACTCTCACCCACTCCGGTCGCCCATCCCAAGACGTTCCACTAACACGCGTAACCGCTCCGAGAACTGTCAGATCCTCGACGCTGGGTCCCACAACACCACACACACAACGCCTGACAGCTTGACATGTGCATGGTTTAGCCTCTTCCGCTTTCGCTCGCCACTACTCACGGAATCACGGTTGTTTTCTCTTCCTACGGGTACTGAGATGTTTCACTTCCCCGCGTTCCCTCCACACACCCTATATATTCAGATGCGGGTAACACCACATAACTGGTGCTGGGTTTCCCCATTCGGAAATCCTCGGATCACAGCTCGGTTGACAGCTCCCCGAGGCATATCGCAGCCTCCCACGTCCTTCATCGGCTCCTGAAGCCAAGACATCCACCATGTGCCCTTAACAACTTGACCACAAAGATGCTCGCATCCACTCTACAGTTCTCAAACACCACACCAGAAACAAACGTCCCAGAGGGTACTAGCCCCTTGGCGTGTTGCCTCAGGACCCAACAGCATGCCAGCGAACACCATCCCCGATCATCCCGGGATCACCCTTTCCACGCTCCCCGGAGGAAGCAGTACTCAGACGCCCCGGCAACAGCCGGCGATCGCATAAACCAGTAGTTCCACAATTCCTTGAGCAACCAGCACAACACCACGTTCGGGTGTTGAGTGCCGGCCACTCCACCACCGTTGATCCGGGTATCCCGGCGGGGTGGATGTGTTGCTCCTTAGAAAGGAGGTGATCCAGCCGCACCTTCCGGTACGGCTACCTTGTTACGACTTCGTCCCAATCGCCAGTCCCACCTTCGACCACTCCCCCCCTTACGGGTTGGGCCATGGGCTTCGGGTGTTACCGACTTTCATGACGTGACGGGCGGTGTGTACAAGGCCCGGGAACGTATTCACCGCAGCGTTGCTGATCTGCGATTACTAGCGACTCCGACTTCACGCAGTCGAGTTGCAGACTGCGATCCGAACTGAGACCGGCTTTAAGGGATTCGCTCCACCTCGCGGTATCGCAGCCCTCTGTACCAGCCATTGTAGCATGTGTGAAGCCCTGGACATAAGGGGCATGATGACTTGACGTCATCCCCACCTTCCTCCGAGTTGACCCCGGCAGTCTCCCACGAGTCCCCGCCATAACGCGCTGGCAACGTAGGATAAGGGTTGCGCTCGTTGCGGGACTTAACCCAACATCTCACGACACGAGCTGACGACAGCCATGCACCACCTGTACACCAACCACAAGGGAAGCCCTATCTCTAGGGATGTCTGGCGCATGTCAAGCCCAGGTAAGGTTCTTCGCGTTGCATCGAATTAATCCACATGCTCCGCCGCTTGTGCGGGCCCCCGTCAATTCCTTTGAGTTTTAGCCTTGCGGCCGTACTCCCCAGGCGGGGCGCTTAATGCGTTAGCTACGGCACGGACAACGTGGATGTCGCCCACACCTAGCGCCCAACGTTTACAGCGTGGACTACCAGGGTATCTAATCCTGTTCGCTCCCCACGCTTTCGCTCCTCAGCGTCAGTATCGGCCCAGAGACCCGCCTTCGCCACCGGTGTTCCTCCTGATATCTGCGCATTTCACCGCTACACCAGGAATTCCAGTCTCCCCTACCGAACTCAAGTCTGCCCGTATCGCCCGCACGCTCCACGTTAAGCGTGGAGTTTTCACGAACGACGCGACAAACCGCCTACGAGCTCTTTACGCCCAATAATTCCGGACAACGCTCGCACCCTACGTATTACCGCGGCTGCTGGCACGTAGTTAGCCGGTGCTTCTTATCCAGGTACCGTCACTTGCGCTTCGTCCCTGGCGAAAGAGGTTTACAACCCGAAGGCCGTCATCCCTCACGCGGCGTCGCTGCATCAGGCTTGCGCCCATTGTGCAATATTCCCCACTGCTGCCTCCCGTAGGAGTCTGGGCCGTGTCTCAGTCCCAGTGTGGCCGGTCACCCTCTCAGGCCGGCTACCCGTCGTCGCCTTGGTAGGCCATTACCCCACCAACAAGCTGATAGGCCGCGGGCTCATCCTGTACCGCCGGAGCTTTCCACCCCCCACCATGCGATGAGAAGTCATATCCGGTATTAGACCCAGTTTCCCAGGCTTATCCCAAAGTACAGGGCAGATTGCCCACGTGTTACTCACCCGTTCGCCACTAATCCACCCCGAAAGGCTTCATCGTTCGACTTGCATGTGTTAAGCACGCCGCCAGCGTTCGTCCTGAGCCAGGATCAAACTCTCCAACAATGTCAAATTTGATCGAGGCAATCTAATGCTCTCAAAGGAACCCCAAAACGAGGTTCA
>NZ_JBWKEB010000039.1:0-6777 GCF_056435665.1 Amycolatopsis sp. NPDC043887 | reverse complement strand
CGGCCTTCACCAAGTCCGATGATCCGACACTGCGAAACCTGGAGGTCGCAGCGTTCGTCAACGCCGCGGTGGCCACCGTTCCCGCCTGGTACCGCTACGTGATCGCACTACGCCTGGTGCTGGCAACAGTGGGCTCACTGCTGGTCATCATCTTGCTGGCGATTCCTTCGGCGAACGCCCACTTCGGTTAACGACAAGCTGGGACGCTGTTCTAGGACGATGTCTGCAGAATGGCTAACTAACGCAGCGATGGCGCTGGCATTGCGCCGCTGCCCCCTGGCTCGAATCCTGGTGGCAGAGTCCGCGGCAACGCGTTGCGTCGCTCGCCAACCCAACAGTCCAAACCATGTACAGAAGTCGAGGGCTATCGGAGCGTCCTGCAGGTCGCGCCGGACGGGACGACCAGGCTGACCAGCCGCAACGGCAACGACTTCACCACCCGCTTCCCGGAGCTGGACGGCGCCCTGGGCGACGCGCTCGACGGGCGGGCAGGGGTGCTGGACGGCGAGATCGTCGCCCTCGACGAGCACGGACGCCCGGACTTCGGGCTCCTGCAGAACTACGCCGGCGGCGACGTGGCAGTGGCGTACTTCGTGTTCAACATCCTCCTGCTCGGCGACGACGACCTCACCGGCGAGCCGTACGAGCAGCGGCGGGCGGTCCTCGAGGAGATCGAGCCGCCGGACAAGAACCTCGTCGCGATCACACCGTCCTACAGCCACGCCGATCTGTCCGCGACCGGCATGAGCCCGGCCGACCTGCTCGACGTCGCCGCCGAACGCGGACTCGAAGGCCTCTTGTAGCCAGAGTCCGCTGTTGACCGGTTGACCGGTTCGCGGGGCCTCGCTTCGGAATGCTGGTGGGGTGGCACACTGGAATACGCCAGGAAGGGGCCACTGAGTTGAGTTCGGCCTGGTCAGGCGTGTAGCGCTCGGTTCAGTTGTGCGTGCAGGTCTGCCAGTTCGGTGGCGGAGGTGTTCATCGCGCCGGTGTGGTCGTTGAAGTCGAGCAGGTCGCCGGCCTCGTGTGTTCAGCGCTGGGCTAGTCGTGCAGGCCGAAGCGATCGCCACCCCTGGTGGGCGAGTTCGAGGGCGAAGTCGACGCCATCGGCAGCCGCGAAGGCTTGCTAGCTCAGGCATTCCGACTGTCGCCAGGCTGCTGACACTCGCTTGTACAACGTCATTTTGAGGTCGGTGACAGGCGCAGCCAGGGTGGTCTCTTCGGTGCGGTGCGGCTCAGCGTCCAGACATCCGAGGGGCCGTCGCGTCGTAGTATCCGTCCCTGAGCACCACTTTGAGTTCCGGGAACAGTCCCGGTCCGGTCGGTCGGGCTCCTCGTGCCGCTGGGTGACCGACCGGGCCTGACGCTCAGTCCGGGACGATGTCGAAATCGGTGTCGCACAGTTTCCAGCGGCCGTCGGTCCGGGCCGCCTCGACCGACAACGACCCTTTGCCGAGTTGGCCCTGTTTCTCGACCGACATGGTGACGTTGCCGCTGCCCTGGTCGCTGCCGCGCTTCTCGGTCACTGACTCGAGGTGCAGCCGCAGCCCGTACTGCTTCGCGGTGCCGTCCTTCAACGGCCGGGCGACGTCCTCGTGGTTGGCGGCGCACACGTAGTCGTCGAGGGGCAGCGCGGCGGGGTCCGAGGAGGTGACCGCGTTGTTGTACGCCTGGACGAACGCTTCGGCGGTGGCGAGTATGTCGGCGCCGGGCTTGGCCGCGGAGGCGGGTGCGCTGTCGTTCTGGGTTACGACGAGCGCGGTGACGCCGCCGCCCGCGAGGCCGAGCACGCCGACGACGATGCCGACGATCAGGCCGACGTTGGTCTTCTTCTTCGGCATGGGTTCCTGCTGCCACTGTGGTTCGATCACCGCACGAACACTAGGGATCTTCGATGAAATCTCGATGACAGCGGGAACGAGCGGTCAACCGTGAGCCGGACAACGGAGGCAGGTCGCGAACAGCGGCGAGAGCGGCCCGCGAGCTGGGTGCCGAACGCGGACTGACGCTCAGCGCCGGATGATGTCGAACCGGTCGTCGCACAGCTTCCAGCGGCCGTCGTCCTGGACCGCCCCGATCGACAGTTCGCCGGCGCCGCCATTCCCAAGGGCCGCCATGGTGACGTTGCCGTCGCCGGTGCGGTTGTAGGACACCGCTATGGCCTCCAGTCGCACCCCATATTGCTTCGCGGTGCCGTCCTTCAACGGCCGGGCGACGTCCTCGTGGTTGGCGGCGCACACGTAGTCGTCGAGGGGCAGCGCGGCGGGGTCCGAGGAGGTGACCGCGTTGTTGTACGCCTCGACGAACCCGTCCGCGAGCGCGCTCATGCCGGCGATAGGCCCGGACGAGTCACCGCTGTCGTTCTGGGTTACGACGAGCGCGGTGACGCCGCCGCCCGCGAGGCCGAGCACGCCGACGACGATGCCGACGATCAGGCCGACGTTGGTCTTCTTCTTCGGCATGGGTTCCTGCTGCCACTGTGGTTCGATCACCGCACGAACACTAGGGATCTTCGATGAAATCTCGATGACAGCGGATCAGCGCCTTCGCGCAGAAACGGCCGCCGTGCTGGGTGCCGTCTGCGGATTGACGTCTCAGCGAGTTCCGGAGCCCAGCGGGCTGCCGGTGCTCGAAGACCCGAGCCGAACCGAAGTTCTCACAATGTCAGTGGCCAGTTCTTTCTCCCCACTGACGGCCAGTTGCCGGGGAGCTATCTGGCCGTCAGTGAGGCGTGCGTTGCGTAGCCGCGGGTGCGTGCAGAGGCAGGGCTGAATCCGGAACGACGGGCATGGTGTCCGCGCGCTTCGCTCCGGCGGTGCTCGATAGCCCAGGTCGGGGTGCGGACGTTCGGGGGCGCTGTCCGGGCCCGGCGCGCGGACCGGGTGTCTCGGCGTCAACCGGTAGCTCGTGGAGGTGCTTACCGTGCGTGCAACTGGCCGCCAGTGGGGAACCACGATGGCCATCGTTGTCATGACACGGCCACGGACGGAGGCGCCGTCCACGATCGCACGACTCCAGTCGAGCAAGCCTCGGCTGCCCAGTTCGTCAAGCAGTACACGATGGAGCTCGCGCCATAGCCCGGCGTTGGTCCATAGCGTGAAGCGACGGTGCGCGGTCTGGAAGGGCACGCCGAACGACGGCGGCAGATCCCGCCAAGCACATCCGCTGGTCAGCACGTACACGATCGCGGTGAACACCTGCCGCAGATCCAACGGCGCGGTCCCACCACCCTGCGGACGAGGCAGAACGCGGGGATCAACGGCTCCGCCAGCTCCCACAGCTCATCCGGCACAAGACGCAAAGACAACCGATCAACCACGACCAAGATCATGGCGCATCAGCCACCGTCCACCACGTAAGACACCCTCTTAATCCTTACCCCGCTCGGTCTGTGAAAGTTCTTCGTCGTACTGCTCCATGAACTTCTGCAGCGCTGCTTCAAGGTTCTGAACCGGATCCGGTCGAGATTCTTTTATATTACTTAATGCTTGCAGAAGAGCTACTGTGCGCGGAACCCCGGAAGGTGGAACCGAAATATCGGGGATGACATCGGACTTATCACCAGGTTCGGTAAACCAGGCGCTCGCACGGCCACCAACTTCGGGTTCTTCCTGATTCGACTCGCCTGACTTGGCGGCCCGAAGCTCGCGAATTCGCTCCAGTGCCTCAGCGAACTTTTGAGCCTTGACAAGCTCTGTCACGCTCTCGGGCTTGGGCCGTTCTATGCCAGGGACTTCATCTCCGGGGATTGATTTCGCGATCGTTCGGACGACGTCGGGGGTCGTCCTACCTTGTTTTTGATCTAGAAGGACGCGTAGTTGGGCTGCCGCGATCTGCTCTTCAGTCAGGCGATGCGATCGAGTCATTGGCTCTGCCCCGTCTTGTCGGTCGGGTCCAGTATCTCACCGAGCACGCGCTGATGAAACACGTCAAGCAGGTCGTACTCGTCCTGCTGCGCAAGCTCCGACCTCGCCAGTTTCATCATCAGACTCAAGCCGAGGGTTCGCTTCGCCGCCGACTCATCGAGCGCAAGCTCGGCAGCCCAGGTGAACCGTCGCCACCGCTCCTCGCGACGAGCCGCCAACTCGCGCTGCTCAGTCGCTCGGTCGTTCGCGCGCGCCCCCAGGCGAGCACCGACGAACGCGCCCGACGTGGCAAGAACACCAACGATGGCCGTTACCGCGATCTGCCACCCGCTCACTCGACGTCCCGCCAAGGCACACCAGCCGGGCGAGCGCCGCCCGAGCCCACGTAGTCGTGGACTGCTTTTCGAACTGTCGGCCAGGAGATCTCCGCGTTGCTCGGCACCTCGCGCTCATGGGACTGGTAGTCGTAGGCCACTGGCTCCGGCGACGTCGCCCCCGACGTGCTGATGACGCTCGTCTCGCCCTTGCCTGCGAAGCCGACAAACCCGCACGTCGTTGTTGCCGCGCGCACGCCGAACTGAAGGATCGACCAGCCGTCGTCGTCGCGACGATCGATCTGGGCGACCAGGCCCACCTCGACCTCTGGCGACTCGGCCTCGGCCACCATCCGGTCCAGCAACTCGTCCACCTCTGCGGCCGTGCTTACCGCGAGGGGTTCCCGCTGACCTGGATCGAACCAGGCATCGAACGTCACCACTGCTTACCTCCCCGATACACCTTCGTGAACCCGCCCGTCCCGTGGACCGTCAGCGTGCTGCCCTCCGGCAACACCACGCCCAGCAGATCGTCACAGCTTGTCTGACCCTTGCAGGGCACGTTATTGATGACCACCGTGGCGTCCGTGATCCCGCTGTCACGCATCTCGGCCGCGATCTTGAGTTCCACGTCCGCGGCCGCCGTCAGTGGGACGAACGGGCACCCGGCCTCCTTCACGATCTCGATCACGCGATCCGTGCGGTCGTCCCGTCCGCTGGTCATAGCCGCAGTGTTTTTACCAGGTGCGAACCAGCGGCCATGCGTCTTCACCCCGCGACCGCGTGTCACCGGCGGCGGCAACTCCCGTCGCAACCGCTCGACCAGCGCATCATCCTCGTCATCGTCCACGTCATGACCGCTGGACGAAGGGGACGGACCAGGAGCAGACGACTGTCCGGAAGCTCCAGCCGACGTGGACTCCGCCGGCACTCCCAACCTGACGAGATAACCGTCGAGCAAGTCCAACGACCGACCTATCAGGCCGGTGACCGTCTCCGCCGAGGCGTTCACCTCGCCGGGCAAGCCCGGCAGTCGGGTGAACTCCTGGTCAGTCACACCGGCCGCGACCTCCGACCACTTCGCACCAGCTTCGTCAAGGAGCTGCTGCGAGCGTTCGAGACCGGCCCTAGACGCCTTGGCCTTGGCGATCGCTGTCCGCACGCCCGCGGCGATCTCTTTAACCGATGCCACGGCCCCTCCCCGAGCGTCGTTCGACGAGAGGCTACCTCGGAGATCGACTCACGGAGGACAACCCGCAGCTCACGCGGGGCCGTGACCCGCCGCCCCGGACTGTCCGCGAAACGGTGTAAATCTTGATCACGGAAGAGTGAGCAGTGATGATCGAGACGACGTCCGCGACGGACGAGAACACCAAACCGAGCACCGGCTCGGATGAGGACCCCGCCGGGACAGTGGGGCCGGCCGCGGCAGCGGCCGAGGAGCCGACCGGCGGTGTGGACGACGCCCTTGTCGAGCAACTGGCGGCTCGTGCGAAAGCCGGCGCCTCGTCGGTGTTTGAGGTGTTCATCGCGGTACATCAGGGCGGCACGAAAGCGCGTAGGAGACGAGCTCCAGTGGTCGCGTGGCGACGATGTGTTTTCCCCCGAAGGAAAAGGTCTGGAACGGTGCGCGCGGCAGCGCCTACGTTCCCATCGGAACTGATCACTCGACCGATCGAGGGGAAAGGATCGGCAATGTCGAACATGACATCAGGCAGGCGCTGGGCAAAGCTGGCAGTGGCACTGGTGATGGCTGTTCCTCTGGGAGTTCTTGGCACCGCATCACCAGCGGCCGCCGAGACCACCCTCTCGGTGGCGCCGGACGACGACAGTAAGAAACCCGGCGACGTCGATGGCTGCGATCGCACCGGAACACCCGGAATCTACGACGACAGCGGCTCGCGCACTTACAAGGGGCGCCATCTCACCCTCTACACCGAAAAAATCTGGGACTACTGGGCTCACGCCACGATCACAGGAAAGGTGGCCAGGAAGGACAAAGTGTACGTGCAGCGGAGCTTGTACGCCTTCAACATGCACTCCAAGCCCAGGTACCCTTCAGACGATTACGTGCGGGCTATGGGCGGTGTCAAGACCTGCCGGCACATCGCGAACAACTCGGATGCGAGCCGTGACTATGCGCGTACCGGCTCGGTAGCGCTTCAGACGGGTGAGGACAACCGCAGTTATGCAGTACGGGCATGCGTGAAGCCCACGGGTGGGAAGTTCAAGTGCACCCGCTGGTTCATCGACCACTACTGATCCACCGTCAAGCTGATGGCCGGTGAGGGAAGCTGTCTCCCTTGCCGGCCGCTACGCGTCTAGTGAGCCCCGGCTCCGGGAACGATGCGCTCCCGGAAGCCGGTCGGGACGGACAAACGGGAAGTCGTCAAACCCAAGGACTCCGCGCACCACCCACCACGCCCAGCAGATCGTCACAGCTTGCCTGCCCCTTGCAGTGCGCCGTCGAGCAGGTCGGACGACTGGCCAATCTGGCCCGGTTGAGGTTCACCCCGAATGGTGGACAGGGGTTACGAGGGTTCAGGCAGCCGTTCGGAGTGACTGCTCGAAGTTGTCGGGGCTGAGCATCCCGATCG
>NZ_JBWKEB010000038.1:0-9108 GCF_056435665.1 Amycolatopsis sp. NPDC043887 | reverse complement strand
TGCAGGCAGTGACCCATGTCGATCACCAACACCCAACGTCGTCCATCATGATCCACAAAAGCGGGTGTCGCAGGTTCGAATCCTGCCGGGGGCACAAAACCCCTGATCACGGAAGCGATCAGGGGTCTTGTGTCTCACCGGCCCATGCTTAACCCTCATCTTTGGGTGACTCGATGCTCGGACGTTCAGCGAGCGCCGGACCGACCTCATTGCCAACGACACCGCGCTCCATGTAGTCCTCCTGAGTCGTGCTGATGCGCTCGTGCCCGAGGTAGTCCGCGATCTCGCGTGCCGTCAGCCCGGCATCGTCGAGCACCCCTGCGACGTAGTGACGGAAGTCGTGCGGATGCAGCCCTTTGAACGGCGTCTTCTCCACGACTCGCCGGATCCGGGCTCGGGTGTTGTCTGGATCTCTGAGCGTGCCGGTCGCCGAGGGAAACACCCATCTGGACTCGGTGAGAGTGTTCCGCGCTTTCAGAATCTCCATTACCCAGGCGGGCGGGCGGATCGTTCGCATACCGGCCCTGCTCTTCGTGTGGTCCTGCACATACAAACCCTGCCCGGTCACCCGAATCACCGTGCCACGAAAGCGAACCGTTCCGTTGTCGAAGTTGATCGAGGTGTCCCAGTCGAGCGCGAGCAGTTCGCCAATGCGGCAGCCGAGCCCCGAGAGGACGTCAACCATGTCGACCAGGTCCCATCGTCGTGCAGATTCGGAGGCGTGGAAGACACCGAGGACCTGACCGATGCTGCGAGCGTTGACCATGCGCTCTTTCTTGCGCTTCTTGGCACCCAGGCTCTCGATCTCCCGAACCGGGTTCTTCTCGATCGCGTCATGCCGGACGACCAGAGCGAAGATCCCGGACAGGACCACCTTTACGTGCGACGCTGCCCCACGGCCATGACGGTCGCGAATATCCGTGATAACCCGGTTGACTGTCGAAACGACGACGTCTCCAACGCGTCGCTCTCCAAGCGGTTTAACGAGGTAGCGATTCCATGTGTCGCGGTACTCGCGCTTCGTTCGAGCCGCCTTGCTCGATTCGTCGATAGCCTTGAGCCACATAGCCGCCGCAACAGCAACTTTGGTCTCAGGCTTGATCTCGCCCTCCCCGTTTCGTCGCTTGCGATCACGGAGCGCTTCGAGCAAGTTGTTGGTGGCCTTGGTTTTCGTGTCACCCACCCGTTCCACTGGACGTGTAATGCCGTCGTAGTCCTTATAGTTAGCCACTGCGCGGCATCCGCCGTTCGGCAGGTCATATGTTCGGATCTTGCCCCACGTGCCCAGGGGCATCGGCGGCCGGGCCATCAGATACCCGCCTGTTCGTCGAGCCAGGCTGTGACTGCCTCGGACCGGTAGCGGACGTACTTGCCAACGCGGATGCCCGCCGGTCCCCTACCTGTCTTGCGCCACTGGTAGATCGTGTTCTTCGGAACCTTGAGAGCCTGCGCGACTTCATCGAGTGTGAGGAGTGGGTCCATTGTAGTTCTCCTTGTCGTACTTGTGTTTGCGGTCGTCTCGGATGCGTTCGGCGATGCCGGCGGCGAGTTCGCGTTCTGCGTCGTCGATGTATCCGGCGCCGTCGAAGGTCCAGTCGTTGACGACGAGGACGGTGTCTGCGCGGTCGTCGAGGCCGAGGCGTTCGAGGGTTTCGGCGAGCCGGAACGCGCGCCGGTCCCCGCGGATGGTCTTGAAGGTCGTGGAGTAGGCCAGCGACTTGGTGAGGAAGTGCCCGCGGAAGGCGAGCATGTGTGCCCAGCGGCGGAGTTTCAGGTCCTCATAGGACGGAAGGTCGCCGAGGTCCCAGGCGGTTTGGATGATGCGGCGGTGGTGTGCCGAGACCTTGAGGTAGTCGATGTCCTGTTGTGACCGGATCGGACGGTCGGCGGCCTCGGTCTTGCCGGTGCCCTTGGTGGCGTACTTGGCGATGTAAGCGGCGAGGCGACCCTCGCTGATCTGGCCGTTCTCGTCCTCGATCTCTGCCGAGGCTGCGCGTTCGATGCGCCGGACGTCGACCTGCGCGCCCCACGTCAGGACGAGGATCTCACCCTCAGGGCGGTGTGTGGTGACCTTCACGTGGCGCGCAGCCGCTGCTACGGCGTCGTCGAGCATGTCCGGGGTGGCCCAGGCCGGGGCGTCGTCGAGGGCGCCGCCGGGGCCGTCGAGGCGGACGACGGCGTGGAAGTGGACGAGGCCGCGGCGCTGGTATTCGGCGACCTTGCCGTAGGACAGGCGGGCGTGGTCGCGGAACTCGCGGGCGGTGAGTCCGGCGCGTTTGGCGATCTCGCGGCGGACGCGGGTGGTGAAGCGCTGCCACAGGACGCCTGCGTGTGCCTGCCACAGGACCGAGGCGACGTAGTCGTAGGTGTCGGGGTCGAGCGGGGTGCCGATGCGGGTGTCGGCCTCATGGTGGACCTCGCCGCAGCCGCAGGGGATGCGCTTACCGCGGGCGGTGGTGCGGGCGTGGTGGACGGGTCCGAAGCTCGGTGCGGTGAGGGTGACGAAGGAGCGCGGCCGGTCGGTGACCGTGGTCGGGACGCCCTTGTGTCCGCCGACGAGGCCGGCGCGCATGAGGTGGAAGGCGTCGGCGGCGTAGCGGTCGGAGCAGGAGGGGCAGACCGCAGAGCGCCGGTTGCCGCAGGGGGCGAAGATGTCGCCGCCGTGGTGGTGCAGCACCTGTCCGGTGTTGGCGTCCTGGAGCTGGTGTGCTCCGGCGAGCCGGATCGGGCGGGCGCAGCCGTTGACTGCGTGGACCTTGGCGCGCCATTCCTGGTAGTCGGCGGCCTGGACACGGGCGGTGAGGCGGTGTTCCAACGTCAGCATGTCGGAGCCCTTCAGTTGGTGGAGACGAGAAACGGGGCACGGCCGTGGTGCTTGGTGGCCGTGCCCCGTCGAGGCGGTGCGTGGTGTGTCAGGCGTCGAGCTTGTGCCCGTTGTGCGTGGTGAGTTGCGCGAGGACCTGTGCGGCCATCGGTTCGGGGATGCGAGCGACGCGGCGGATGTCCTCGGTGGTGACGTCGCGTCCTTCGTTGCGGGCGGCGGTCACCGCGGCGTCGACACGGCTGGAGATCTCGGCCGGGAGCCGAAGTCGCGGAGTCGGTGCGGTCGGCGCCGAACGTTCGGCAGTGACGGGTGCGGGCGTCGGGGTCGGTGCCAGCGGGACGGTGGCGAGAGCCTGTTCCCGTACGCGGGTGCATGCTTGCTGGATCACGGGCATGACTTCCGCGAGCAGGAACACCACCAGGGGGATCACGAGGTGGAAGAACACCATCCCTTTGGACACGGTGCCGCGGGCGGGTGCGAGTCCGGCCCAGACGTTCGCTACCAGGGTCGCGCCGAGAAGGAGCCGTTTGAGGTAGCGCACGGGTGTGGCGTTGACGGTCACGCCGTGGGACAGCATCGATGCTTCCCAGCGGAGCAGGGTCACGAGGATGCCGGCGAGGGCGGGTTCGGCGAGCCAGGCTCCCCACCACAGTGGATCGGTGATCGGGCGGTTTCCGGCGAGGAAGTCGTGCACGCCGGTGGTGGTGAACCCGAGTCCGATCGCGAGGAAGACCCACATGGTGCGGGTGATTGAGGTGCGGAAGCGGTCCGCGGTGACCGCGCCGAGCATGGGATCGGTGGAGAGCCGGTGCACGTCGCGGGCTTCGTCGAGCTGGTCGGCCAGTGCGCGGACGCGACGAGACGGTGCCGGGATGTCCGTGCGGCCGGGCTTGGGTTTCCGGAACATCGTGTTGCCTCCCTCCTGTCGAGGTGGTGAACGGGCGGACGCCCGTGGCACGCCGGAGATCTCACACAGGGCGCGAGGACTCCGTACATGCCGAAGGACGACGGTCATGCAGCGATGAGAGTGTCGAGTTGTGTGAGCAGTGCGTCCCCGATGTGGTGGGTGTAGGCGGGCGGAATGGCCTGCGCGATCTCCGCACGGACGTCGGTGTGGTGGATGCCCATGGCGTCTTGCCATTCCGTGACAGTGCCTTTGCCGCCGCCGTCGCCGTAGACCGCGACCATGTTCCCCGCGTAACGAGTGCCGTGGCGCCAGCCGGCGACACGATGACCACGGTGGGAACGGTGCGGTTCGGTCAAGACGAACGCGCCCTCGATCTCGAAGTACCGGTGCCGGAACACCTTCAGCCCGAACGTCAGGCCACAGAGGACGAGGTCCCGGCGCAGCGCGGAACCTTGCACGTTCTCGATCACGGTCGGGATGCTCGTTCGGGCGCGGACGTCGGCCAGAGCCGCGCGGGTGGTCGGGATGAGGTCGGTGTGTGTGTCGTGCCATCCGGCGCGTTTGCGGTTCCCCGCGGTCAAGGCGCTTGCGTCCAGGCACGGTGGTGACGTGTGGATCGCATCGAACTCGTGTCCGTGTGTGCGGATGAACTCGATCGCGTCGCCCTGATGGAACTCGTAGGGGTAGTTGGGTTGTGGTGCGGTGTCGACGCCGACGACGTCGAAGCCTGCGTCGTGGTATCCCTTCGCTGCCCCGCCGGCACCACAGAAGGCGTCGAGGATTTTTCGGCGAGCCATGGTGGTGTCCTTTCGGGTCAGTGTTCGCCGCGCCACTTGGCGGCCATGCGTCGGTAGTTCTTGGCCTCGCCTTCGAGAAGTCCCGCGATGCGGTCGGCCGTTTCCGCCATCTTCGGGTCCGGCGCCAGATTCTCGGACTTGCTGTTCGCTGCGCGCTGGAGAAAGTCGGCGCTGTATTCGTCGATGAGGCGGTAGATCACCATGAGGTTTTCGACTGTGCCTGCCATGACTGTTCCTTCAGTTCGGGTTGACGGCTGCCCGCTTGGCTGCGATGGCGGACAGCCGCCGCAGTTCTACGGCCTCGTTCTCGTGCATGGTGGCCATTTCGTCGCCCAGCTCAGCCAGTCGCCGGAATGCAGCCACCGTGTACGGCCCGTCGCAAATCTTGTAGAACTCGGCTTGTAGCAGTCGTAGCCGGAGCATGTTCACGTCTCGTCTCCCAGGGGTTGAAGGTTGGACCAGCGCTGGAGCATGGCCTTGCCGCGAGGCGTGAGCTGGAGCGGCAGGACCGGGCTTCGCTTGATCCCGTAGACGCACGTCATCGTGTGTCCGGGGCGGCAGCGAGCGATGTAGCCGTTGGCCATCAGGTGGTGGACGATGTCGTCGTCCAGCGCCGGCCGGGCCCGTTCTCCGTCCTCGATCACGACGACCTTGTCGGAGTCGTCGAGCAGGCCGTAGTGGCCATCGCGGACTTCCGCGAGAACGTCCTTTGCCACCAACGGATTCCCGGCGCCACCGGGCGCTTTCTTGCGGTCTCGGACCGGCGGGCACTGGCGGGCGGGCCGTGGCGGTGGTGCCGGGTCGACCGTGCCGAACAGCCCGAGCTGGTCGCGGTTCACGCGTCTGGTCATCGGATGCGCTCCCTCGGTTTGCCGAACTCCTGATTGCGGAACTCGATCACCCCGAGAGCCATGCCGAGGCCCATGCAGCCGAACACGCCGAGGGTGACCCAGAACAGCGGCGAGGCGCCCTGTGCCCAGAAGATCAGCACCAGCAGGCCCACGGCGGGGGCGCCGTACTTGGCGACCAGCCACACGCGCCACACGTAGAAACCGATGCGCCACATGGTCATTCCTCCTTCATTAGTCGGTGATCGGGGCAGAAAATGAGCACTTCGGACGTGGTCACCCAGCCGGGATAGTTGGCCACGTAGGCGACGAGTTCGTACCAGTCGGGGAACGAGTAAACCTCGTCGTAGTCCGGCGGGTCTCCGCAGATCACGCAGTGGCAGCGGTACACGTGCGAATACTCGATGATCTCGTAGGTGTCCGAGTCCTGCGACTTCAGCCACTCCATGATGGGGTGGCACTCCGCGCGCGACTTGTAAAGCTGCTCGTTCGTGATATCCCAGGTGCGATTCCGCCGATTCCAAGCCTTCACCTCGAAGTACGGCCCACGGGCGATCACTGCGTAGTTCGTCGGGACGAGCATCATTCCTCCTTGTCCGGTCGGTGATTCGGGCAGAACACGTGCAGGTCAGATGTCGCGACCCAGCCGGGATGGTCACGAAGGGCCTCACACAGGTCGAGCCAGGTCTCGTAGACAGCAGGGTCGTCGCCGGGCAGTTCCGCGCACTCCATGCAGCGCGGCAGATAAACCACGTCGAGTTCCGTGATCAGCGTCGAGAGCGCGCCCTCTCGAAGCGCCTGGGCATGCCGCCGCTCCCAGATGAGCAACTCGCGCTCAGCATCCGCCCGGTTCCTATGCAGCTTCCCCGATGTGTGACTGAAGGTGTAGTCGCGAATCCAAGTGGTCAACACGAAATGCGGAACGTGCAAAACGCTGGAATAGCCGTCGACCCTCATCACGCGACCACCGCCAGGCGGGATTCGCCGGTCCAGCCGGAGCGGACGAACGCGACGAGGTCGTCGATGTCGCCGTCGTCGGTGTAGGCCGCACGAACCCGGATCGGTGTGCGGGTCCTCTGCCGGATCACGTAGCCGATACCGGCCGTCTCCGGAATGTTGGGGATTTCATCGGCCAGGGCACCGCGGAGGCGGGAGCCGTCTCCGAGGACCATGTCCACATGCGACTGCGCGGTGACGCGCATGCACATCCGAACCGGGAACAGCTCACGAATCGGCACGGTGTCCTTCGTCGGCTCCTGCACCGCGGCGATCATCGAGTGCCCGGTAGCACGGCCCTGCGACCCGGCGATCGCGAGGTGCTTCCGCAGTGCCCGGCCGATGGTGCCGTCGCCGTAGGCCAGGAGCGCGCCGATTTCGTCGAGGATCAGGATGTTCAGCGGAGTTTCCCGCGACACCGTGATCTTCCGCTTTCCGGTCGAAGCGAACATGCGCTGTACCGCGCGCAGGTCCTCGATGTACTCGTCGACCAGCTCGGCGCACTTGCCCTCGTCGTCGGCGTACCGGTAGGCGACGCCCGCGAGCTTGGCGAACTCCAGTTGCTTCGGGTCACAGATCCACAGACGAACGAGCCCGTCTCGGATCAGCGGGGCCAAGCCGCGAAGGATCGCGAGGATCACCGAGTTCTTACCGGCCCCGGTCGCACCAGCGATAAAGATGTGCTGACTGCCCACGCCCTGCCGCCACTCCGAGCCGTACTCAGTCTCGCCGATGTAGATGTCACCGGGGTCGACCGCGTCGGCCTCCTCGGGCATCTCCGGCGCCGGAATGGTCTCGGTGAACGGCTCCGAGCGTTCCACGATCAGCGCGACGTACCCCGGCTTCGGCCGCTCGATCGCGATGCGCTCCACCCTCAGCGTGTCCGCCAGGATTTCGAGCTTGTCGTCGAACGAACGACGTCCCTGCCCGGGTGCCAGCGCCAATGTGAGCGTGTCCACCGAAGGCGAGTACGAGCGCACCCGGACCACCCGCGGGAACCGTTCCTGTCCGGTCTTGCGATCAGTGGTGTACAGGTCGCAGGCCCGGAGCGCCTTGTTGAACTTCGGCCCGAAGTAGACCGACCAGCGTCGGCGCCAGGCCCGCATCCGGGGAGCGGCGTAGTGGTCGAACGTGTCCGGGTGCGCCCGGTACCAGGTGCAAAGTGCGGCCGCAGTGCCGCCGACGATGCCGCCCGTGGTGGCCCAGCCGAGTTCGATGCCGGAGGCGGTGAGCGCGCCGGGCACGAGCACGGAGCCGGGGTGCCGGGCGGTCCACTTCAGGGCGCGGAACTCGCCGCCCACACGACGCGAGGACTTTGGGGCTTCGTAGGTCTTCCTGGTCCACATGGGAGTGTTTCTCCTTGAGGTAGAACGAAAACGGCCCCGCGTCCTCGGTCAAGAGGGTGCGGGGCCGGTCTCGTGCGGGAAGGTGTAGTCAGGTCATGGCCGGTCGGGCGTCGAGCAGCTCCGTGGTGAGCGTGCCCATCGCGCGGGCGGCCTTGTCGTGCGCGGCGCGGAAACCGTTCTGGTTCAGCGGCATTCCCCGCATCGCGTCCTTGAGCTGGAGCAAGGCGGACGACAGATCGTCGACCACCCGGTCTACCTGATGGCTCATGTCAGAACCTCCACTCACGCGAGATCAGTTCGGCTTCGTGCTTCTTGCCCAGCGTCCGCAGGTGGTCCAGCGCGGCGAAGGCGTTCGTCCGGTACTGCTTCAGTTCGTCCTGGGTGGCAGTGCTCCAGGTGTCGGCACCGCCCGCGCCGTCGTCGACCTTGGCGATGACCTTGTCGACGTCGCCAAGGATTTCGCCGATGAGATCCAGCGTCGCGGTGAACGTGGCGTAGCGTTGCTGCGCGCGCCGGTTGAGCACTCCGATTTGCATGTCAGGACCACCGTTCCGGGCAGTTCTCCAGCGACCAGAGAAGGCCGCTCATGTCCGCGATCAGGAGTCGCATGGCTCGGCCGGCGGCGACCTTGACTTCGTTCGGCAGGTCGCTGTGCCGCAAACTCTGGTAGGACTTGGTCGCCCCATCGATGATTTCTTGGATCTCGTCCATTTCGGTTCAGCCCTTCGATGTCGAGGCCGACAGTTCAGCGGCCGTTTTCAGGTCGGCGGCAAGAAACCTGACTGCGTTCCCTACCGCCTGCCGGATCTCCCGGTCCGGGTGCATGGCTTCGAACTTGCGGTACGCCTCGGTAGCCGCGGTGATGATCTCCAGGATTTCCGGCATGGTGTTCAGCCTCCGTTCCGGATCACGTGCCGTGCGTGTTCCAGGCCCGCGCAGAATCCCGCCTGCCAACCGAGATCCGTGGTCGGTTCCTCCAGCGCTTCCCGGCGTTCCTGCTCCAGGCGAGCCGCGAGCATGCGGATCACCGATCCGACGCGCACTGGGCGGCCCATCACCGACCCGCCTTCGCGGCCAGGCCCAGCGAGAGCACCAGGGCCGGAATGCCGATCATCGGAGCCGCCGCGATCAGGCATCCCGAGAGGACCAGCCAGAACACGTACGGCAGTACGTTCGCGATCATGTCGTTTATCTCCTCAGGGGTAGTTCCATTGCGCGCCACACACTTCGCATGTCGCGATCCCGTGCACCACGTAGAACTTGGCGGTGCAAACGTGCTTGGTCTCAGTAGCCCCGCTTCGGGCCGGACGGGTCATACGAGGACAGCCCGCCCCTGTTCGCCATAACTCCCACCATCGTCCTTCTCCCTTCCGTGCGATCGGTTGGTAAA
>NZ_JBWKEB010000037.1:0-10632 GCF_056435665.1 Amycolatopsis sp. NPDC043887 | reverse complement strand
TTCTTGTGGTAGGAAAGGGACCCAGGCAAGGATGGGGCCGTGGGGGGGGGGGGGGGGGGTTGGGGGAAAACCCCAACCCCCCCCCCACGACCCGCCGCTCAAAACAGGCCGAGTTCCTTCGCTCGCAGGGCGGCCTGGGTGCGATCCCGCACCTGGAGCTTGGACAGGACGCTCGTCACGAGATTCTTCACCGTGCCCTCGGCGAGGAACAGCGTCTTGGCGATCTCGCGGTTGCTGCGGCCGCCGGCCAGGAGCCGGACGACCTCGAGTTCACGCTCCGAGAGCGGGGTCGCCAACGGCCGGGGTGCCTCGGCGGGCAGCCGTGCCACCCTGGCGACGAGTTTCGCCGCGACCGACGGCTGCAGCACCGATTCGCCCCGCTGGGCCGCGACCAGCGCTTCGACCAGCCGCGTCGACGAGACGTCCTTGAGCAGATAGCCGACGGCCCCCGCGCGCAACGCGGCGAACACGTCCTCGTCGTCGTCGAATGTCGTCAAAGCCAGGACACGCACGTCCGGTTGCTCGGCTCGAAGCCGTGCGGTGGCCGCGATGCCGTCCAGCACCGGCATCCGCAGGTCCATCAGCGCGACGTCGGGACGGAGTTCGGCGCAGCGCCGGACGGCTTCCTCACCGTTCGCGGCCTCGCCGACGACGTCGATCTCCGGCTGGACTTCCAGCAGGGTCGCCAACGCCTCTCGGAACAACGCCTGGTCGTCGACGATCAGCACCCGGACGCTCATCCCGGCACCTCCACGGTGAGCGTCGAGCCGTGCCCTTCTTCGGAGTCGACCGAGACACTGCCGCCCAGCCCGGCGACCCGCTCGCGTAGTCCCACGAGACCGAAACCCTTGTCCGGCAGGGGATCCCCGGTGAACCCGAGACCGTCGTCGCGGACCTCGAGCCGGATTCGATCGGTGACGGCGTAGTCGAGCACCACGGTCGCGGCGGTGGCCCGCGCGTGCTTGCGCACGTTGGTCAGTCCCTCCTGTGCCGCCCGGAACAGAGACTCCTCCACGTCGGCCCGGGTGTCCCGCGCGGTGCCCTTGACCTCGAACCCGGTCGGCACGCCCGCCGCGGAAGTCTCCTCCGTCAGCGCCCGCACCGCGTCCGCGAGCGGTTCGGAACGCGGCTCCCGCAACGCCGACACCGACCGGCGGACCTCTGCCAGCGCCTCGCGCGACTGGTCCTGTGCCTTGGCGAGCATCCCGTCGGCCCGTTCCGTGTCGCCGGTGCCGATCACCGCGCGGGCGGCCTGCAACATCATCTGGACGACGGTGAGGTGGTGACCGAGCCCGTCGTGAATGTCGCGCGCGAGGCGGTTGCGTTCCTGGATCGTGGCGAGCTGTTCGGCCTGCGCGGCCTGGTCGCGAAGACGTTCGTGCGCGTCGGCCAGCTCCTCCCGCGCCCGCTTCTCCCGGACGACCAATTCGGTCACCACGGCGGCGAAGACCATGACCGCCAGCGTCCCGAGCCCCTCGCGGAGCCCGTCCAGCGGTGCCATCGGCAGGTGGATCAACGGGATCACCGCCGCGACCCCGAAAGCGGCCGGTAGCGGTAGCAGCAACACTGTGTGACAGACGAGGACCACGAGAAGCAGGACGGCCCCGATGGCGGCGCCCGACAGGGAGAACAGGGTGAAGCCGAGCGGTAACTGAACGCAGACGTACGCGATCGCCCACGGGCGCCCGCGTTTCTGCACCCAGGGGAAGCCGGCGATCGCGATCGCCGCGTAGACCAGCCCGGCGAGGAGCGTCGGCAGCACGAGCGTCTCGTATTTGGCCGAGCCGAGCGGCAACGTCACGTACGCGACGAGGGTCAGTGCGGCCAGAGCCCGGTTCACGGACACACAATGCCACGACTCCCGCGTTTCGTCCTCTGAATGCGGTACTTGCGCGTGCAACCACCGCATTCAGAGGACGAAACGCGGGAGTCAGGCGATGGTGCTGTTCCGGATCTCCAGCGAGAACGGCGTCTGGACGTCTTCCGGTTCCAGGTCGCTCCCGCCCGCGATACGCCGCCGCAGCAGATCGACCGCGGCCCGCGCGATCGCCGCCTTGTCCGGCGCGATCGTCGTCAGCGACGGCAGGCTGTACGCGCTCTCCTCGTTGTTGTCGAAGCCGACGATCGCCATGTCCGACGGCACCTGGACGCCGCGTTCGGCCGCGGCGCGCAGGGCGCCGATGGCGAGAAGGTCGTTGAAGCAGAAGACCGCGTCGGGCGGTTCCGGCAGCGCGAGGAGGTGCGCCATCGCTTCGGCACCGTTGGAGCGGTGGTAGCGCAGGGCGGGCAGGACCAGTTCGGGAATGGGCACGAGCCCCGCTTCTTCGAGCGCGGAGTGATAACCCTCCAGCCGTTGCGCGGCCGTGTGGCGCTGCGGATGCGCGCCGATCGCGGCGATCCGGCGGCGGCCGAGCGAGATCAGGTGCCGCACCGCGATCCTGGCGGCCTGGACGTTGTCGATACCGACGTGGTCGATCGGGACGTCGACGACGTGCTCACCGAGCATCACCAGTGGCACGCCCGGCGCCAGATCCTCGAAATCGTTGGTGTGCAAGGCTTCCGGGCTGATGATCGCGCCGTCGATCAGATGGGGGCCGAGCGCGGACAGCGCGTTGCGCTCCCGCTCCCTGGTGCCGAGGGTCTGTTCGATCAGGACGTTCCACTCGTGTTCCTGCGCCGCCTGCAGCACCAGGCCCGCCAGCTCGCCGAAGTACGGGATGCTCAGTTCGGGCAGCATCAGCCCGAGGAACCCGGTGCGGCCGCGGCGGAGGTTGCGGGCGCCCAGGTTGGGCCGGTATCCGGTCGACGCCAGCGCCTCCTCGACGCGCTTGCGGTTCTCCGGCTTGACGAAGTCGTAGCCGTTGACCACGTTCGACACGGTCTTGACCGAGACGCCCGCAAGCTTGGCGACGTCCTTGAGCGTGGCCACCCTCGCTCCCCTCTGCAGTGCTCCGGCACAGCCTAGCCGCGCGAACGGCGGATTTACAACGTTGTACCAACGATGTAAATCTGGCATCGTCCCTATGAGTGACATGGGTCACCGCAGATCCGTGTGCTCGACTTCCCGAGGAGCGATCGATGTCCCTGCCCATCCGCCGCACCCTGCTCCTGGTGACCGGCCTCGCGCTCGCGCTGACGGCCTGCACCAGCCGCGAGACCCAGCAATCCGCCCCGTCGGGGGCAGGACCGGCCGCTTCGGCGGCGCCGAACCAGGCCGCGGGGCCGGGATGCGCCCGCGAGAAGACCGGTTACCCGCAGGTGGACGTGAAGAACGCGGTCATCGGCTTCTCCCAGTCGGAGAAGGAGGCGAACCCGTTCCGCATCGCCGAGACGCAGTCCATCAAGGACGAAGCGACGAAACTCGGTGTCCCGGCGGACAAACTCCTGATCACCAACGCGCAGAGCGATCTCAACAAGCAGGTCAGCGACATCAAGTCGTTGCTGGACCGGGGCGCGCAGCTGCTCATCGTCGCCCCGCTGAACTCCGACGGCCTCCAGCCCGCCCTCGACGCGGCGAAGGCCAAGAAGGTCCCGGTCGTCACGATCGACCGCAAGGTGACCTCCCAGCCGTGTACCGATTACCTGACCTTCATCGGCTCCAACTTCGTCGAGCAGGGCAAGCGCGCCGCGCAGGAGATGGTGAAGGCCACGGGCGGCACCGGCAAGGTCGCGATCCTGCTCGGGGCGTCCGGCAACAACGTGACCACCGACCGCACCAAGGGTTTCAAGGACGAGATCGCCGCGACCACGGGTATCCAGATCGTCGCCGAGCAGACCGGTGAGTTCGACCGGTCCAAGGGCCAGGCGGTCATGGAGCAGCTCATCCAGAGCAACCCGGAGATCACCGCCGTCTACGCCGAGAACGACGAGATGGGCATCGGCGCGGTGACCGCGCTCAAGGCCGCGGGCAAGACGCCGGGCAAGGACGTCAAGATCGTCTCGATCGACGGCACCCGCAACGCCGTCCAGTTCATCGCCGACGGCAGCTACAACGCGGTGATCGAGTCCAACCCGCGCTTCGGCCCGCTCGCCTTCTCCACGCTGCAGGACTTCGCCGCCGGCAAGGAGATCCCGCCGACCGTGGTGATCTCCGACGACCAGTACGACTCGGCGAACGCGGCCCAGAAGCTCGGGAACGCGTACTGACGATGGAACCGGTTCTCGAGGTCGAAGGCGTGACGAAGACGTTCGCCGGGGTGCGCGCGCTCGACGACGTGTCGTTCGCGCTGCGGCCGGGCGAGGTGCACGCGCTGGTGGGCGAGAACGGCGCCGGGAAGTCGACGCTGATCAAGGTGCTCACTGGCGTGCACAAGCCGGATTCCGGCACGATCCACGCGCGGGGCGCGATCTCCACGATCTACCAGGAGGTCAACCTCATCCCGCTGATGAGCGTGGCGAGCAACGTGTACCTCGGCCGCGAGCCGAGCAAGCGGTTCGGGCTGGTGGACTGGGCGCGGATGAACGCCGACGCGGCGGCGCTGCTGAAGGACTACGGCATCGACGCCGACGTCCGCCGTCCACTCGGGACACTCGGTGTCGGCGCGCAGCAGATGGTGGCGCTGGCCCGCGCGGTGTCGGTCGACGCCGACGTCGTGATCATGGACGAGCCGACGTCGTCTTTGGAGCCGCGTGAGGTCGAGACGCTGTTCGAGGTCATGGGCAGGCTGCACGAACGCGGGATCGCGATCGTGTACGTCAGCCACCGCATGGACGAGCTGTACCGGATCTGCGAACGGGTGACGGTCCTGCGGGACGGCAAGCGGGTCCACACCGGCCCGCTCGCCGACCTGCCGCGGCTGGAACTGGTGTCGATGATGCTCGGCCGCAGTGTCGGCGACATCCGTTCGCATGGCGCGACGGCCTTCGAGGGTGACCACGAGGCCGGCCGGGAACCGGTGCTGCGCGCGGAGAACCTCACCAGCGGCAACCGCCTGACCGGGGTATCGGTGGAGATCAGACCCGGCGAGATCGTCGGCCTCGCGGGGCTGCTCGGCTCCGGCCGGACCGAGACCGCGCGGGCGATCGTCGGCGATCTGCCGCTGTCCGGTGGCACCGTCCTCGTCGGGGGAAAGCAAGTCCCGCAAGGGAATGTGGCCGCCGCGATGCGAGCGGGGGTCAGCATGCTCGCCGAAGACCGCAAGACCGAGGGCATCATCCCGCATCTCTCGGTACGGGAGAACATCGTGCTCGCCGCGTTGCCGAAGCTGTCCCGTTTCGGCCTGGTCAGCCGTGCCCGGCAGGACCGAATCGTCGACACGTTCGTGAAACGCCTGCGGATCAAGGTTTCCAGCCCGGATCAGAAGGTCGCGGAGCTCTCCGGCGGCAATCAGCAGAAGGTGCTGCTCGCCCGCTGGCTCTGCACCGAACCGAAGGTGCTGCTGCTCGACGAGCCGACCCGGGGGATCGACGTCGGAGCGAAGGCGGAGGTACAGGCGCTCATCGACGAACTCGCGAAAGACGGGCTCGCCGTCCTGCTGATCTCGTCGGAGATGGACGAACTACTCGACGGCGCCGACCGGCTGATCGTGCTCAAGGACGGCGCGGTGGTCGGGGAACTGGCGGGGGACGAGCTGACGCAGGACCACGTGCTGGCCGCGATCGCCTCGGGCGGCGCGGATGACTAGTGGTCACCATCGGATGTCCTCCGGGGGTCTCGACGGCCCAGCTTCCCGCTGGACGCACGGCCGCGAAGCCCGAGTACAACCCGGTACGAGGCCCTCGCGGCCGCAAGCCCAGCGGAAACCTGGATCCGCCGAATACCCCCGAAGGACATCCGATGGCAACCACTAGCACTCAGCGGAGAACGGAGGAACCGGGGCCCACCATGACGGACACGGCGAAAACGGTGGACCGGACCCGGGCGGCGCGGTGGCTGCAGGAGTACGGCGTGTACGTCGCCGTCGTCGCGCTCGTCCTGTTCAACATCGCGTTCACGGCGAACTTCCTGACCGTCGGGAACTTCCGCACTCAGTTCATCCAGGCCGCGCCGGTGCTGGTGGTCGCGCTCGGGATGGCGCTGGTGATCGGCACCGAGGGCATCGACCTGTCGGTGGGCGCGGTGATGGCGCTGTCGGCCGCGCTCGTCCCGCTGTACCTCGGCTACGGAACGCTGCCCGCGGTCGCCATCGCGCTCGCCGCGGGGCTGGCGGCGGGTGCGTTCAACGGCGTTCTCGTGGCCAGAGTCGGGATTCAACCCATCGTGGCGACGCTGGCGTTGCTCGTCGGCGGGCGCGGGCTGGCGCTGGTGCTCGCCGACGGCCAGCTGATCCAGCTGCACGATCCGGGCTTCCTCGCGCTCGGCACCGGCGAGGTGCTCGGGATCCCGGTGAGCGTGCTCATCGCGGCCGTGCTGGCCGTGCTGATGGCGGCGCTGGTCGGGAAGACGGCGTTCGGCAGGCGGCTGGTCGCGATCGGCGGCAACCGGCGGGCCAGCGTGCTCGCCGGGCTGCCGGTCACTCGCGTCCTCATCGGCGTCTACGCGATCTGCGGGCTGCTCGCGGCGCTGGCCGGGGTGTTGTCCACCGCCCGGCTCGGCGCGGGCGACCCCGCGGACGCCGGCCTGCTGATGGAACTGTCCGCGATCACCGCGGTCGTGGTCGGCGGGACCCCGCTGACCGGCGGCCGGGTCCGCATCCTCGGCACGGTGATGGGTGTCCTGCTCATGCAGCTCGTCCGCGCCACGCTCATCAAGCACAACCTGCCGGATTCGACCGCGCAGATGATCCAGGCCGCGATCATCGTCGGCGCGGTGTACGTCGCACGGGAACGGAGCAGCCGATGACCGCGGCGCCCACGATGGCCGCCCAGGACTCCGCGCGGCGCGAGCTGATGACCGGAGTGCTGCAGAAACAGGGCGCGGCGATCGCGCTGGTGCTCATGGTCGCCGTCGCGTGGCTGCTGTTCCCGCGCTTCGGCAGCCTGGACAACCTGCGCGACATCGCGTTGCAGAGCTCGTTCCTCGCCATCATCGCGCTCGGGATGACCTTCGTGATCATCACCGGCGGGATCGACCTGTCCGTGGGATCCGTCTACGCGCTCGGCGGGGTCCTCGCCGCCTACGGGTCGCAATGGGGATTCCTCGTCGCGCTGCTGCTACCGCTGGCGGTGTGCGGGCTGATCGGCCTGATCAACGGGTTGCTCGTCGCGAAGACCGGGATGGCGCCGTTCATCGTCACGCTGGCGTCCCTGCTGTTCGCCCGCGGGCTGCTGCTCGCGATCACCAGCGAGGGCGCGACGACGTACAAGATCCCGGAAGGCGAGGCGTTCGTCGAACTCGGGCGTGGCACGCTGTTCGGGTTCGGCTATCCGGTGTTCATCGCGGCGGCGCTCTGCCTGGTCGGTGGGCTGTTGTTGCGGCGGACCCGGTTCGGTCAGTCGGTGTTCGCGACCGGCGGTTCGGAGCAGTCCGCGAAACTGATGGGACTGCCGGTGGCGCGCACCAAGGTCACCGTCTACGTGATGAGCGGCGTCCTGTCCGGGCTCGCGGGCGCGCTCACCGCGGCTTACCTGCAATCCGGTGTCACGGTGATCGGGGTCGGCCTCGAACTGGACGCCATCTCCGTCGTCGTCATCGGCGGCACCCTGCTGACCGGCGGGATGGGCACGATTCTCGGAACGGTCATCGGGGTGGGCATCCGAACGGTCATCCAGAACGTCATCAACCAGATAGGAACTCTCGACAGCAACTACCAGTCGGTGGTCAGCGGTGCGTTCCTCTTGGTGGTCGTTGTGCTGCAACGGTCATTGGCCCGTACGACCGCCCGGAGATAGGGAGATCGCATGCACCGAAGAACCGCGCGCGCCCTGAGCGTCGTGGCCGGTCTGCTGGCCGCCGCGACGACACTCGTCCCCGTCGCCCAAGCCGCTCCCGTCCCGCTCCCCACCCCGTGGACCGGCCAGGTCTCGCCGTCGAACGCGCTGCCCGAGTATCCGCGCCCGCAACTGGTGCGCTCGGAATGGCTCAATCTCAACGGAACCTGGGGTTTCACCGGTGCACCGAACCTGAATTCGCCGCCTATCGGCAGGCCGTTGAGCGAGAACGTCCTCGTGCCTTACCCGATCGAATCGATGCTTTCGGGCATCAAACGGCATGAGGACAACATGTTCTACCGCCGGACGTTCACCGTTCCGTCCACCTGGGACGGTCGCCGGGTGAAGCTCAACTTCGGTGCCGTCACCTGGGAGACCAGGGTCTGGGTCAACGGGACGCCGGTCGGGAGCCACACCGGTGGTTTCGACGCCTTCTCGTTCGACATCACCCCTGCGCTCAAGGCGGGGGAGAACGAGATCGTCGTCGGCGTCGCGTCTCCTGTCGACGGGAGCCGGTACCCGGTGGGAAAGCAGCGCAAAGCACCCAGCGGCATCTTCTACACGGCGGCGTCGGGGATCTGGCAGACGGTCTGGCTGGAGCCGGTGCGTGCCGAGCACATCACGCGGCTCGACACCACTCCCGATGTTCCCGGCGGCGCGCTCGACCTCGTCGTCCAAGGGACCGCGGGGCAGCAAGCGACCGCCGAAGTCCTTTCGGGTGGTCAAGTGGTCGGCACCGCCACCGGTACCGTCGGTACCCGCCTGCGGATTCCGGTGCCGAACGCGCGGCTGTGGTCGCCGGACGACCCGTTCCTCTACGACCTGCGCGTCCGGCTGCCGGGAGGCGACGTCGTCACCGGGTACTTCGGCATGCGGTCGCTGGGCAAGGCGATGGTCGGCGGCGTGATGCGGCCGCTGCTCAACGGGAAGTTCGTCTTCCAGCTGGGCACGCTGGACCAGGGATACTGGCCGGACGGCATCTACACCGCGCCGACCGACGAGGCGCTGCGGTTCGATCTCGAACGCCAGAAGGCACTGGGCTTCAACATGGTCCGGAAGCACATCAAGGTCGAGCCCGCGCGGTGGTTCTACCACGCCGACCGGCTCGGGCTGATGGTCTGGCAGGACATGCCGTCGCTCGACTCGATCGACGAGGTCCCGAACGGGCACGCGAACTTCGAGTCCGAACTGCGGCGGATGATCGAGCAGCACAAGAGCATCACCTCGATCGTGCAGTGGGTGCCGTTCAACGAAGGCTGGGGCGAGTACGACGCCGGCCGGATCGTCGATCTGGTCCGCTCGATCGACGACACTCGGCTGATCAACCACAACTCCGGCTCGAACTGCTGTGTGTCCGATCCGGATCCGGGCAACGGCGACGTGATCGACGATCACGCGTATCAGGTCTCCACCGGTACGAGGCAACCCGACGCGCGCCGGATCGCCGTGCTGGGTGAATACGGCGGGCTCGGGCGACGCGTCAGCGGGCACGAATGGGAACCGGGCAAGGGTTTCGCGTACGGCGCGCTGTATCCGGACGAGACGTCGCTGACGAACCGGTACGTGGAGATCACCAAGCAGGTCGGTCGGTTCGTCCACGGCCGCGGGCTTTCCGCGTCGGTCTACACCGAGCCGTACGATGTCGAGAACGAGGTCAACGGCTTCTACACCTACGACCGCCGCGTGCTGAAGATGACCGAGGCGCGAGTGCGCGAGATCAACCAGAAGGTGCTCGCCATCGCCAAGGGCACCGAGGTGGGCCGGGGCGAGCCGGTGTCCCTGCGGGTCACGACGGCCGGATACACGGATCGCTATCTGCGGCACCAGGACGACTTCGTGAGGACTGATGTGCTGGGCGAGGGCAGCGCGGACCTCGCCAAGAAGGACGCGACGTTCTGGGCCCGGCAGGGGCTGGCCGACGCGTCGTGCCTGTCGTTCGAGTCGCGGAACCACCCCGGGCATTTCCTGCGGCACGCGTCGTCGCGGATCCGCAAGGACCCGAACGACGGCTCGGCGCTGTTCGCCGGGGACGCGACCTTCTGCGCGAGGGAAGGCGCCGGCGGAACGGCTCTGGAGTCCTTCAACCAGCGTGGCGCGTACATCCGGCACTACGCCGAGACCGTCTATCTGGCGCGCAGCGGCGGGCCGAACCCGTGGGACACCCCGTCGAGCTTCGCGGCGGACACGACGTGGGCGGCGTCGGTCCCGCTTTGGCGCAGCGGCGCGGATCTGCCGCTGGACCAGGCGCGGTCGTTCAAGGTGACGACTCCCGGCTTCACCGAACGCTTCCTGCGGCACCGTGACGGCCTCGCGCGGACGGACGTGGTGAACGCGTCGAGTACGGCGTTGCTGAAGGCGGACGCGACGTTCGTCGTGCGGCGCGGTCTCGCGGACCCGTCGTGTTATTCGCTGGAGGCACGCAACTATCCGGGCCAGTTCCTGCGGCACGCGGACTTCCGGGTGCGGCTGGGTGGCAACGACAACACCGACCTGTTCCGGAAGGACGCGACGTTCTGCGCCCAGCCCGCGGCCGGTGGAGTCCGGCTGGCGTCGGTGAACGAGCTGGGCACGAACATGCGGCACTACGCCGAAGAGGTCTATGTCGCCGCCGGCGGCGGTGGCCACCCGTTCGACAACCCGGTCTCGTACGACCAGGACGTGACCTGGGCGGTCTCCGCGGCTTGGGCTCCGTAGCCGGCTCGTGAGTGGCAAGGACGGTTCTAACAGTCTGTCTGAGTTCAGGACATGTCGGACAGTTGATGTTTCAGGACCTCACGGACACTGACCGGCCTGTCGGCGTGGTGACCAGGGCTTGTGTGGTGA
>NZ_JBWKEB010000036.1:0-11734 GCF_056435665.1 Amycolatopsis sp. NPDC043887 | reverse complement strand
ACGAGAGCGGCGACCCTGAAGGTCCGTGAAGGCCTCCTTCACTACCTTCAGGGTAGGCAAGGAGGCCTTCACGGACACATGATCAGCCCCAGCCAGATCCAGTAGGCACCCAAGACGCTCTTGGCCCTGACCCGAATCGCCACTCACGACAGCCCCTGCGCCGGCGTTGTGCTCTGGACACCGGTCACATGACCTCGCCCATGACTTCCGGCACCTGCTCCCGTGCCCCGTCTCGGCCGAACATTGCTCCCATCGCATCGACCGAGGGAGCCGGAAATGAACCACACGACTGAACAGAAGACCCGCAAGCAGGCCGTCCTGCACTTCATCCGCCACGCCGTGGAGATGCTGGTCGCGATGGTGGCCGGGATGATCGTCCTGGAGCCGGTCTGGTCGTTCCTGTGGCCGGGCCTTGCCGGGAACGTGACCGTGAACGCGCTGGTGATGGCGACGAACATGTCGATCGGGATGGCGCTGTGGATGCGGATCCGGCGCCACGGCTGGGCTTCGATCGCCGAGATGTCGGCCGCGATGTACCTGCCCTACGTGCTGTTCCTGCCGTTCTTCTGGACCGGCCTGGTCTCGGGTCCGACCCTGATGACGGCAGGGCACGTGCTGATGGTGCCCGCGATGCTCGCCGCCATGATCCGCCGCCGCGCCGAGTACGGGCTCTGACCATGCGACCCTTCGTCCGGATCACGCTGACCGTGCTGGCGTTCACCGTCGCCGCGCTGGCTCTGCCCGTCACACTCGGCGCGGTCACCCTCGGCGCCAGCTTCGAAAACCGCTACACACAGAGAACCGACGGGGTCGCGCCGCGCCCGGCCCACCGGCCGCACGATCCGGCGAAGCCCACCGCGGTGGTCGTCGTGGGGAACGAGGGTGCCGTCGTCTCCGACGCGCTCGCGCCCTACGAGGTCCTGGCGGCGACCGATGCGTTCAACGTCTACACCGTCGCGCCGGAGGTCCGGCCGGTCCCCCTGACCGGCGGCCTCGACCTGATCCCCGACCTGGGTTTCGCCGAACTCGACAGGCTGCTTTCGTCCGCCGCGCCGGACGTCGTGGTGGTGCCCGCGCTGCCGGATCTCGGTGAGCCGACCACGCGGCCGGTGACCGACTGGCTGAAGCGTCAGTCGGCGCGGGGCTCGCTGCTCATGAGTGTCTGCAACGGTTCGGGTGTGCTCGCCACGGCCGGGCTCCTCGACGGGAGGAAGGCCACCGCGCACTGGATCCGCATCGGTGGCTTCGACGACGAATTCCCCGCCGTGGACTGGGTTCGCGGCACGCGCTACGTCGACGACGGGAACATCGTGACCACGGCCGGCATCCTCTCCGGCATCGACGGGGCGCTCCACCTCACCGAGCGCTTCGCCGGCACCGAAGCCGCGCGGAAGGCCGCGGATGCGGTCGGCTGGACCCACTACTCCCCCGGCCCCAGCCCGCCGATGACGCAGAACGGCTTCGATGCGGCGGACACCGTGGTCGGGTTCAACACGGCGTTCCGCTGGGACAAGCCGATGCTGGGTGTCCTGCTGACGAACGGGATCCGGGAACTGGAACTCGCCGCGGTGTTCGACACCTACGGGCAGTCGCTGGCGGTCGGGACGACGGCGGTCGGCCTCGACGGCACGCCGATCCGGTCCCGGCACGGACTGACCTTCGCGCCGCGTGGCACGCCGGCGACCGCCGACCACGACCGGTTGATCGTGCCCGGCGCCGACGCGGCCGCGAGTCGCGCCGCCGATCGGTACCCCGGGTTCTCGCCGGTGTATCTGCACGCGGCGCCGGGGTTCCCGTTCGACGCCGTACTCGAAGACCTCGTGCGCACCACGGACACCGCGACCACGCGGTGGACGGCCAGAACGCTGGAGTACCGGACCGAGCACCTCACGCTCGACGGCGAAGCGTGGCCGTGGACGGTCACGCTCCGGCCGTTCGGGCTGGCCGTCATCGGCCTGCTCGCGGCCTTCGGGATCCGAGCCCTCTATCGCCGGATCCGGACCACCCGGCGGCAGCCGGGCCCGGAGTGACCCTGTTCTTTTCGGACCGAGGCCTTCGGCCCTGTGTCAGTCACCGACCCGCGGGCCGGGGCCGGTCTCCCGGACGACGCGGTAGCGCGGATTCGCGCTCACCAGCGACTCGACCTCGCCCGGCAGGCCGTCGAGCGCCGCTTGGATGGCCGCGAGCCGTCCGGCGGTGTCCGACGTCTCCTCGAAATGCCGGTAGTCCGCCTCGCTCGCCCAGCTGACGACGTTGACGACCCTCGTCCCGTCCACACTCGCGTGGAAGCGGGCCGAGAGGTACCCAGGGTAGAACCGGACCCAGCGCTCCTGGATCTCCGCGAAGGCCTCCACCAACGCCGCCTGGGTCTCCGGCCCGTCGACCGCGTACTCGATGATCGAGTAGAAGCCCTTGTCCTCACTCATGTTCACTCCTCGAAACAGGTGGTGGACCCGAGCCTTCACCCTCGACCTCGGTGGAGATCAAGAGTGACCTGCCCGACATGTTCCTCCGGCCGGGTCTGGCGGGCGGAGGTCCGCTCGACGAGGATCGTCCGATGCGCGACAGCAAGACGTTCGGCCTGATCGCCCGAGGCGGGCTCGTCTGCTACGCCATCGTGCACCTGCTCGTCGCGTGGCTCGCGGCACAGGTCGCGCTCAGCGACAAGGCGAAGGCGGACAAGGCGGGCGCACTGCAGATGGTGGTCGCCGAGGGCGGCGCGTGGCTGCTGTGGCTGATCGCGGCCGGTCTCGCCGTCCTGGCGTTGTGGCAGCTCAGCGAGGCGATCACCGGGCACCGGCACGTCAAGGCACGGCGGCGGACCGTACGCAGGATCGTCAGCGGGATCGAGGTCGTGCTGTACGGCCTCGTGTCCTACAGCGCGGTGAAGATCGCCGTCGCGGGCGCCGACGACGGGCAGGGCTCACTCGTCGCCGGGATCCTCGCGGAGTCGTACGGACCGGTTCTGGTCACCGCCGCCGGGATCGCCGTGGTCGCGGTGGCCGTGTTCCTCGCCCAGCGTGGCATCCGGAAGACCTTCACCCGGGAACTCGACTTCAGCGG
This sequence comes from Amycolatopsis sp. NPDC043887, assembly GCF_056435665.1. NCBI lineage: Bacteria > Bacillati > Actinomycetota > Actinomycetes > Pseudonocardiales > Pseudonocardiaceae > Amycolatopsis > Amycolatopsis sp. NPDC043887. Next base: position 8,671 of record NZ_JBWKEB010000036.1, on the reverse strand, counting down.
TGCCTCCGAGCCCGCCAGGACCACGACGATCCGGCTCGGGCAGATCGGCTGGATCGCGCTCTCCGCCGCGTACGGCACCATCGGCGTGCTGACGGTCGTCGCGGCGGTCACGTTCGACCCGGCCAAGGCGGGCGGCCTCGACGCCGCGCTGAAGACGCTCTCCGCCCAGCCGTACGGCGGTCCGATGCTCCTCGTGCTCGCGGCGGGGATCGCCGCGTTCGGCGCCTTCGCGCTACTGGACGCGCGTTTCCGGAAGATCTGACCTGCCCGGCGAACCGACCTGTGGCACCGTGAACGACGTCTGGAGGTCGTGATGACAGGTGTGGTCGGGCTGATCCGCGAGCGAGGCGAGGACGATCGTCAGGCGCGGATCGTCGAGGTGCTGGTGGAGGCCTTCGAGGACCTCATGCGCGCGGACGCCGACGCGTTCCGCCGCAAGTTCCGGAAGATGGCCGCCGCCCCCTTCGCGTTCTACCGGGGTTCGGCGTGCCTGTTCTACGCGGACATGGCGCACGAGGACGATCCGTGGGCGAACGCCGAAACCAGCCGTGTGTGGATCCAGGGCGACCTGCACGCCGAGAACTTCGGCAGCTACATGGATTCGTCCGGGACGCTGGTGTTCGACGTCAACGACTTCGACGAGGCCTACCTCGGCTGCTTCACCTGGGACCTCAAACGACTGGCCGCCAGTGTCGCGCTGCTGGCGTGGAGCAAGGCGATCTCGGACGACGACATCGAAACGCTGATCGGCACCTATCTGCGCGCCTACGTCGAACAGGTCCGCGAGTACGCCGAGCGGCCCGGCGACGAACTCGTCCGGCTCCAGCTGGACAGCACCGAGGGCGTCCTCCACCACGTCCTGCTGAGGGCCCGGCTCAAGACACGGATCGACCTGCTCGACGAGCTGACCACTGTGGAGGATTACGACCGCAGGTTCCGGCACGGGCCTGGTGTCCGGGTCCTCGAGAAGGCCGAACACGAGATCGCGGCCAGGGCCTTCGAGTCCTATTTGGACACCATTCCGGAGAACAAGCGGTTCGGCAGCATCACCTACCGGGTCAAGGACATCGTCGGCCGGACCGGATTCGGCATCGGCTCAGCCGGGCTGCCCGCGTACAACATCCTCGTCGAAGGCCGGACACAGGCACTGGAGAACGACGTCGTCCTGTCGATGAAACAGGGCAACGTCGCGGCGCCGAGCCGTATCGTGTCCGAACAGAGCATCCGCGGCTACTTCACCAACGAGGGGCATCGTACCGCCGTCTCCCAGCGCGCCTTGCAGGCGCACGCGGATCCCTGGCTGGGCTACACGGAGATCGACGGGACCGGGTTCGTCGTCTCGGAGCTGTCGCCTTACGTCGACGACCTGGACTGGTCGGATCTGACCGAACCGTCGGAGATGGGGCCGGTCCTCGACTACCTCGGCCGGGCCACCGCGAAGATGCACTGTGTGTCCGATTCGGACTCCGAGCAGACCCTCGTCGATTTCCAGAGCGAAGCGGCCATCGCCGGGGTCATCGGTGACCGTGAAGACGAATTCGTCCGCTCGCTGACCGAGTTCGCGATGGCCTACGCCGAGCAGTCAAGGGAAGACCACCGGTTGTTCGTCGACGCCTTCCGCGGCGGGAAGATCCCCGCCGTCCGGCCGGCCGCGGAGGGCTGACCGGACGACGGGGAACGCCTACTCGCGGAGACCGATCGCCTCGATCGGCTTCGACCGCAGCGCCACGCGGGTGGCCAGGCCGAGCGACAGGACGCCGAGCAGGATCGCCCCGGCGACGACCCCGCCGAAGACGGTGATCGTGCCGGACGGCAGTGGGGTGCCGCGCAGACCGAGGTTCAGCAGTACCAGCGGAACCCCCGCCACCACGGTCCCCAGCAGCGCCGCGACGCCGGCCGTCGTCAGCGCTTCGAAGCGCATCATCCGCACCACCTGGCGTTTCGTCGTGCCGATCAGGCGCAGGAGCGCGAACTCCCGGGAGCGCTGAGCCGTGCTCATCACCAGCGTGTTCGCCACGGAGATCACGACGTAGCCGAGGATCACCCCGACCGCGACCAGGTTCACGTAGAACTGGGCCTGCTGCTGCCCTCCCGCGGGCGCCGCCACCGCCGAACCCGGCGTCACGACCAGTCCCGGGTAGCGGCTCGCGAGAGCCTGCAGCGCGGCGGTCACGGTGGCGGCGTCCGCGGCGGGCTGCTGCCGCACCAGCACCGAGTCGTCCATCCGATCGCCGGTGTGCGCCCTGGCGAGGTCCGCGGGCAGCACGTAACGGCCGAAAGCCTGGTCACGGCTGTAGGTGGCGACCAGCCGCAGCTTGGCCGGAGCGCCGTCACCGAAGTAGAACTCGACCTCGTCGCCGATTTTCTTCTCGTACCAGCCTGCTTCCGATTCGCTCATCGCGACGGTGTTCCCGGTCAAGTCGGTGATCTTGCCCGACACCACGCCCAGCTCCAGGTTCCCGCGGATCTGCGCGCCGTCCAGTCCTTGCGCCGCGTACCGCTCGACGCGCAGGCTGTCCTGTTCCTGCACCGTGTTGATCACCTCGGTGCGGACGACCGGGGTCGCGGCGGCCACCCCGGGGATCCGCCGCGCCGCCTCGGCGACCTCCGGCGAGAGCCCGCCCGTGCTCCCGGCGAGCACGTGGTCGGCGGTGGTCGACTCGACGGTCTCCTCCTGTCGCGCGGCGGCCGCGGAGGTCTGGCTGTAGAACATCGTCAGCGCGAACGAGACGGCCAGCATCACCGGCGTCACCGCGGCGGCGAGGCGGCGCGAGTTGGCCTGGCTGTTCGCCGCGGCCAGATAGCCGCTGATCCGCGAGGTCCGGTTGAGCACCGGGGCGATCAGCCGCGTCATGACGGCGACGACCTTCGGGCTGACCACGGCCAGCCCGATCACGATGACCAGCGACGAACCACCCGAAGCCGCGAGCCCCGCGTCACCACGGACGAAGATCGGGGCCATCGATCCGCCGAAACCGGCCACCACCAGCGCGCAGCCGATGATGACGCGCACCCGGCCGAGTTCACGCCGCTCCACCGCGGCCTCGCCGAGCGCCTCCACCGGGCGGATCGACGACGGGCGCCGCGAGGCCGACCAGGCGGCCAGGCGTGCCGTGCCGAGACCGAGCGCCAGCGCGGCGACGAGGGGGATCGGGCTGAGCGCCAGTTCGAAGTCGGGCGGGATCACGCCGATGGCCCCGAAGGCGTTCCTCAGCCCGAAACCCACCGCCACCCCGAGGCCACTGCCCAGTACCCCGGCGACCACCGCGACGATCATCGTCTCGGCACCGATGAGCTTGCGGATCTGCTGAGGAGTCGCCGCGATCGCCCGCAGCAATGCGAACTCCCGGCGACGCTGGTTGATGACCAGCGCCAGCGTGCTGGCCACGACGAACACCGCGATGAGGAGGGCGAAGCCACCGAACGAGCCGGCCAGCGCCATCAGCAGCATCCGGGTCTGGCTGACGTCGAGGAACTCGACCGTGCTGCGCTCGACCCCGGTCGTCACCGTCACCTTGTCGGTGCCGACCGCGCCGCGGATCCGGTCGGCTAGGTCCCCCGGCGCGACACCCGGGTCCGCCAGCACACCGATCGCGTGCGCCTGGCCGGGTGTCCCGGCGAGTTCGGCGGCTTTCTCCGGTGAGAAGAACACCGCGGATTGCCGGGTGAGTCCGTCACCCGACTTCGGGGCGGCGATACCGGAAACCCTGAACTCCACCGGCGCCGAACGGACGGCGATCTTCACCCGCTGACCGACCGCCGCTCCGCTCCGCGACGCCAGGTCCGCGTCCAGGACGACCTCGTCGGCGCCCACGGGCGCCTGGCCGTCACGCAGCGAGAACGGCGCCAGCGCCGCGGCGTCCCAGTTGTGGCCCAACGACTGGCCGCCTTCGGGCCCGTTCAGCACCCGGCCGTCGGCCGTCACCACGGTGGCCGGGAAGCTCTGCTCCGCCACCACGCCGCGAACCCCCGGCACCGCGGCGATCGTCCCGGCGAGGCTCACCGGCACCGAAGCCTGCTCGGCGACCTGCTGGGTCTCGAGCGGGCCGGCACCCGGCGGGTCGACCGTCTGCTGACCGCCGACGACGACCGCCGCGTCCGCGTACCGCTGCGTCGGGACACCCGCGCGCAGACCGGATTCCATCAGGATGCCGCAACCGGCGACCAGCGCCGTCCCGCAGAGGATCGCGACGAACGCGCCGACGAAACCGCTCAAGCGGGTCTTCGTCGTCTGCCAAGCCAAATCCCACATGACGTCACCACTCCCCGAGGTGGGTCATGCGCTCGGCGACCCGTTCCGGAGTCGGCTCCGGGAGATGGCCCGCCAGCTTGCCGTCGGCGAGGAACAGCACGCCGTGCGCGGCCGAAGCCGCGACCGGATCGTGGGTGACCATCAGCACGGTCTGCCCCATACCGTCCACAATGGAGCGGAGCAGATCGAGGACCTGGCGCGCGGTGCGCGTGTCCAGCGCCCCGGTCGGTTCGTCGGCGAGGACGACCTCGGGCCGGGTGATCAGCGCGCGGGCGATCGCGACCCGCTGCTGCTGGCCGCCGGAGAGTTCCGACGGGCGGTGTTCGAGCCGCTTCGCGATCCCGACTCCCTCGACGATCTCACGCAGCCACTGCGGATCCGGCTTCTTCCCGGCCAGCCGCGTCGGCAGCGTGATGTTCTGCAGGACGTTCAACGACGGCAACAGGTTGTAGGCCTGGAAGATGAACCCGATCCGGGTCCGCCGCAGTTCGGTGAGCGCTTTCTCGCGCAGCCTGTTCAGTTCCGTGTCCCCCAGCAGCACCCGGCCGGAACTCGGCTTGTCCAGCCCTGCCGCGCAGTGCAGGAAGGTGCTCTTGCCCGATCCCGACGGCCCCATCACCGCGGTGAACGTGCCCTTGCGCACCTCGACGGTCACCCCGTTCAAGGCCGTGACCGCGCCGTCGCCGGATCCGTAGACCTTGCTCACGGATTCCAGCGTCAAGGCGCGAGTGCCCCCTGAATTCATTGTTTCCCCTTAACCGGTGGTGATCTCTCCCCTGAAACCTACGGCCGGCGAGGGGCCGGATCGATCCCACGTGAGGGAAGACTCGTGGTAGTGCTGGCACCACCACGCGGCGGCCTGCGAGCGGTGTGACCGTTCGCCTTCTCCAGCGCGTGCGCGATCCCGAGCGCGCGCAGGTCGGCGTGACGTGCGGTGACCACCTGAACCCCGACCGGCAGTCCTTCGCCGGTGAATCCCGCCGGAACGGCGGTCGCCGGGCATTCCGTGGCGGAGATCAGGTAGGCCGCCCGCATCCAGTGCAGGTAGTCGTCCACTTCGGTCCCGCCCACCGTCTTCGGGTACTCCAGTTCGGCATCGAAGGGAAGTGCCTGGCTGGCGGGAAGAACGACGGCGTCCACATCGGAGAAATAGGCGCGGACGCGGTGGAAGAGTTCGGTGCGCAGCCGGATGGCCCTGGCGACGTCCACGCCGGTGAGCGTGCGTCCTTTCGCGACATTCCAGTGGATGGCCTGCTTGACCTTGTCCGGTTCGGCGTCGACGAGGTCACCGACCCCCTGCGCGTAGTTCAGGGCGCGGAAGGTCTGGAAGACCTCCTCGGCTCCGGTCAGGTCGGGACAGCCGGAGACGACTTCGGCACCGAGGCCGCGCAGCACGTCCACCTGGTCTTCCACGATCGCCGCGACCTCGGCGTCGACCGGCACCCGGCCGCCCAGATCCGGTGAGACCGCGATCCGCAGGCCGTCCAGCCGGGCCGGCAATCCGGCGGCGAACACGGTGCCGGAGTCAGGCAACGACAGCGGCGCGCGCTCGTCCGGGCCCGCCTGCACGGACAGCAGCAGGGCCGCGTCGGCGACCGTACGCCCCATCGGACCTTGGACGCCGAAGGTGAACCAGGCGTCTTTCGCCGGCCACGCCGGGACTCGGCCCGGACTCGGGCGGTGGCCGACGACATTGCAGAACGAGGCCGGATTCCGCAGCGATCCACCCATGTCGCTGCCGTCGGCCAGCGACGTCAGCCCCGCCGCGAGCGCGGCCGCGGCACCTCCGCTCGAACCGCCCGCGGAGCGGTCCGGCGCGTAGGGGTTGCGGGTCAGGCCGAACACCGGGTTGAAGGTGTGCGAACCCGCACCGAACTCGGGAACGTTCGTCTTCCCGAAGACGATCGCCCCGGCCGCCCGCATCCGGGAGACGACGAGTTCGTCCGCGTCGGGAACGTTGTCCTCGAACGCGGGCGAGCCGAAGGTGGTGCGCATCCCGGCGGTCGCGTGGAGATCCTTCACCGCGAGCGGAAGCCCGTGCAGGGGCCCGAACGAGCGCCCGGCCGCCTGCGCTTCGTCGGCCGCCGCGGCGGCGGCCCGCGCCTTGTCCTCGTCGATGCTGACGACGGCGTTCAGTACCGGATTCAGCTCAGCAACGCGGTCGAGTGTGGCGTCGAGCAGTTCCCTCGCCGACAACTCGCCGGAGGCGAGCATCCTGGCCTGGGTGGTGGCGGGCAGATCGTTGATCGCGCTCACGCGCGGACCTCCTCGATATCGGTGACTCGGTAGGGAAAACCTTCAGTCCGGCAGCGGGTTCCTCCACTAGGCGGGGCACCTGGAGCTTCCTACGTTGGGACGAACGTTGCCGGGGAGGGGCGCAACGTCGACCGTCCCGTCACCGTTCAAGGAAGAGCGCATGACAGCATCCACCGCTCCATCCAAGACCACCTCGGCCCAGACCCGCAGGCTCGCGATCGGCGCGGGCGCCGGAACATCGCTGGAGTTCTTCGACTTCTCGATCTACACGGTCGCCTCCGCGCTGGTCTTCCCCAAGGTGTTCTTCTCCGGCGACACCGATCCCTGGTTCGCCTCGTTCATGAGCCTGGCGACCTACACGATCGGCTACGTCGTCGCGCCGCTCGGCGCGATCGTGATGGGCTGGGTGGGCGACCGCTACGGCCGCCGCCGCGCCATGCTCATCACCTTCTACCTCATGGGCGCGGCCACCGTCCTGATGGGACTGCTGCCCGGCTACGCCACGATCGGTGTGGCCGCGCCGTTGCTGCTCGTCCTGTTGCGACTGGTGCACGGCTTCTCGCGCGGCGGCGAACTGGGCGGGGCGTCGGTACTCGCCGTGGAGCACGCGCCGCCGTCGCGGCGGGCGGCGTTCGGCGCGTTCGTCGCACTCGGGTCGCCGCTGGGTGCGCTGCTGGCGAACCTCGCGTTCGTGCTGATCTTCTCCTTGCCGCAAGGGGTCATCACCAGCTGGGGCTGGCGGATCCCGTTCATCGCGGGCGCGGTCGTCCTGGCCATCGGTGTCTGGGCGCGGCGTGCCCTCGAGGAATCGCCCGTGTTCCACGAGCTCGCGGCCAGTAAACTGGACAAGAAGATCGTCAAACTGCCGATCTGGAACGTCATCCGGGACAACTGGGGCAAGCTGCTGCTCGCGGCAGGCGCGAACACCGGTCTCAACGGTGTCATGTTCGTCCTGGCCGGATTCATGCTCTCCTATGCCGCCGGTCCGGCGCCGAAGGGCCTCGGCCTGGACATCCAGGACGTGCTGTGGTGCACGTTGCCCGGCCTCGCGCTCCACGCGGTCACGGTCGTGATCGGCGCACGGCTCTCCGACAAACTGGGCCGCAAACCCGTGATGCTCGCGTCGGCCGTCGCGGTCCTGGCCTACATGTTCCTGCTGTTCCCGATCGCGGAGATCGGCACGCTGACCGCATGGGCGCTCGCCATCGCCGTCGGTTTCGCCCTCACCGGGTTCCTGTTCGGCCCGCTGATCACCTACCTGACCGAGCTGTTCACACCCGAGCAACGGCAGTCCGGCGCCGGGTTGGCCTACCAGCTCGGCGCGGTGCTCGGCGGTGGCCTCGCGCCATCGATGGCGAACCGGCTCGTCGAATGGACCGGCTCCTCGACGTCGGTCGGCCATTACCTCGCGGGCGGGATGGCGCTGACCGTCGTCTGCCTGCTGGCCCTTCCCGAAACCGCGCCAGTGAGGACCCACCGATGAAGGACGAACTCGCCGAACTGCGTCACCGCGTCGAAGTGCTGGAGGCCGAGGCCGAGATCCGCCGCATCCAGGCCCGCTACATGTTCCTCTGCGACACCCCGTGCCCGGAGTTCGGCGTCACCGGCGACGACCACCGCATCGAGCTGATCCTCGAGCTGTACGCCGAGGACGCCGTCTGGGAGGGCGTCGGCGAGCACTACGACGGGCAGTTCGGCCGCGCGGTGGGCAAGGACCCGATCCGGGCGCATTTCGAACGGTTCTGGGGCGAGAAGCGGGATCCGGCGCTGGTCCTCAACGCCCACTACCTGACGTCGGAGCAGATTCACGTCGACGGCGACCGGGCCGAGGGGCAATGGATCCATGTCCAGCCGTGGCTGTACGCCGACGGCACCGGCCTGCTGCGATCCAGCAGGCTCAACAACGCGTTCCGGCGCCAAGACGGCCACTGGCTCATCACCCGCACGCGGACCGAGAACGTCTTCATCGCCCCGCTGCCCGGCGATTTCGCGTCGGACTTCCCGGCGGCGTCGGTCCTGATGGCGCCGGGCACCGGACAGTGAGAGGGACCTCGTGAGTGGTAAGGACGTTAGAGCCAACGGTGTCTTGCGTACCTACCGGAGGTGGCTGCCGGTCGATCGCGGGTCCGTGAAGGCCTCCTTCCCTACGCTCAAGGTAGGGAA
>NZ_JBWKEB010000035.1:0-21742 GCF_056435665.1 Amycolatopsis sp. NPDC043887 | reverse complement strand
ACCAAATCATAATCCTGAAGATGCCGATAAATATACTCAGTCGCCATCTGAGTCTTACCGATACCACCAAGACCATGCAACGCCGAAGGAAGCACCGCCGCGGTACCCCTGTTCCGCCGTTTGGCCAGTTGCTTCAAAAGTTCGCCGCGCCCGGTGAAAAGGGGATTGCGGGGCGGAACATTACCGAACAACCATGGCGGATCGTCCGCCTCACGGGCCGGAAAACGGCCGGTGGCACTCAGTGCTGCGCACGCTGAGGCAAGGGGACGTTCGGCTGTCTCAGGCATCTTGGACTCACAGTCTTGCTGGACTCATATTCGGGCACGACACTCGCCAGGGTCGCTGTCGAGTCGACAGGGTTCTGGAACGATCACCCAACTCCTTCTTCGCTTTCCACCACAAGCGCGTCCTGCCCCGGCTTCTCCGCCAAAGTGCCAGGCTCAGGATCCGGGCCGGCGGAGAGGAGCCGCCGGTAAAGCGCGCTCGTCCGGAGAAGCTCCTCATGGGAACCCACCGCCTCCACCCGGCCCTCATCGAGCACGATGATCTGATCCGCCGCGCGTACGGTGGACAACCGATGCGCGATCACCAGAAGCGCACGGTGTGTGGAAACCTCTCGCATCGCCGCGGTGAGGGCCCGCTCGTTGAGCATGTCCAGCTGCGAGGTCGGCTCATCCAGCAACAGCAACGCCGGCCGGGCGAGTAAGGCCCTGGCAATGGCGATACGCTGCCGTTCGCCGCCGGACAGGAGCGTGCCGTGGTCACCGACCTCGGTATCGAGACCGGCCGGCAGTCGTGCCACCAGTTCTCCGAGGCATGCCTCGTTGACGACCCACCGAACCTCGTCCTCTGTCGCTTCGGGTACGGCGTAAGTGATGTTGTCGCGAAGCGTCCCATGCAGCACAGGTGCCTGCTGCTCCACAAGATTCACCAGAGTACGGGCATCCGCTCGGGTCATGGAACTCGCCGGACGCCCATCGATCTTGATCTCCCCACGGTCTGGATCGTAAAAGCGCTCGATGAGCTCCAGCACCGTCGACTTGCCCGCTCCCGACCTGCCGACCAGCGCGATGTGACCACGACTGGGCAAGACGAAGGAAAGTCCTTTCAGGACAGGACGGTCGTCGTAGCCGAACCAGACGTCGCGAAACTCCACTACCGGGGTCTCACGCACTCGTCGGAGTGCCATCACCTGACCACTCCCCAGCGCTCGGTCCTTCTCGCGCGGCATCGCGAAAACCTCATTCACGCGATCCAGCGCGCCCAGCCCTCGCTGTGCCGTGGAAAAGGCGTTGAACAAGGATGACAACGGCATCACCAGATAGGTGACATAGAGCAGGAACGCGACGAGATCTCCCAGTGACGTCGTACCATTCGTGACCCGGAGACCGCCGATCAGCAGAACGACCAGTACCGAACCGTTGACCGCCAGCTCGATCGCCGGCGCCACCGTCGAGTCCAGCCTGGCCAGCCGCACTCCGGCCCGATAGGCGTCGCGGGCATGAGAACCGACACGTTCGATCTCCCGCCGCTCGGCCTGACAGGCACGGACCGTCCGAGTGGCGCTGAGCGCACGTTCGAGTGCCGCGGTCATGCTACCCACGCTGGTCTGTGCCTCGTTGGAGGCACGTCGGATGCGCGTCAAGACCGCCAACACCGTGGCACCTGCGACAGCGACGGCCGCCAGTACAAGCAGGAACAGCTGCGCGTCGAGCCACACCATCAGGACAACCGCGCCGGCAACCCCGAGGGAATTCGTGACGATATCGGAAAAGCTTTGTGTCGCCGCCTCGCGCACCATCGACGTATCGGTGTTCGCCCGGGAGATCAGGTCACCGATACGCTGACGGTCGCAGACCCGCATATGCAAACGCATCAAATGGGCCGTCAGGCGTAACCGGAGACCGAGAAGGATGCTCTCGCTGGTGCGGTCCAGCAGAAAGCGGCCGACAGCGTCCACGACGGCTTGGATGACGAACACCGCGAGAAGCGCGACCACCAGCCAGCTCGCGACGGTGCCGGCCTGCGCGGCGTCGATCACCTGTTTCACCAGCATCGGCTGGACCAGCCCGACAAGCGTACCCAGCAGGGTCAGCAGGGTGGCGATGACGACCTGCCGCCCATGACCGCGGAGCAGTCGCCACAAATGAGGCAAACGAGTCAGCGATTCACCGCCTGCCGCCTCGGCATTTTGGCTCTCCTCGTTCACGAGTCCACCGGGGGAACGATCATCAGACGCTGGAAATAGTCGTCGGAGAACTCTTCTCCCACGAGGACGCCCTCCACCTCGACCCACGCATGGGCGGCGAACGGACCGACCTTTCTCGCGCCCACGCACCAGGTCGGCCATACACCCCAGGCGCGGCAGAGCAACGCGGTGGAAATGGACCGGGGAACACACCCCTGCGCGCCCCGGCACACCAGGCTCACCGTCGTGACCGCGTCACGTGCGGCCGATGCTTGGCCGAGGCCCGCCGGACGAGCTCCCCTGCGGATGTAGCCGAGTACCATACGGATCCGCGCGGGCGGCAGCAAGGCGAGCAGCCGGGCAAGAGCGACGGCTGCCCGCGCCAGCAGCCGCCGCGGCAACGGGATTCCCTCGCCACGCCGGGGCAAGGTCATCGGGGTGGTCATTTCTCCTCCACAAGGCCGGCTTCACGGAGCTGATCCAGAAGGTTGCCGACGTCGGTCGAAACGGCGTCGCGGCGCGCCGGATAGAGTTCGACCACCGCATCGACGGCATCGTCCTCGTTCTTGCCATCGAGCAGCACACCTATGGCCAGGGCGCCGGTCGGATTGAGCGTCCAATACCGACCGCTCGCCTCGTTCAGCACCACGGCGCCGTAGTCGGTTTCGCAGAAGACGACGTTCTTGGCCAGCTTCACGATCGCGGTCCCGCCTGCGCTGACTGGATTCCGAGCCGTCGAAGCCAAGCCTCGGAAGTGAAAGTCTGCTGAAGCGACTCGTGCGGACGGGTCAGCGAAGGCGAGTAATGACTGGCTGCCCGCAACTGATCGGCATCGACAAGTCCCAGTTCCGCGAGCCGGGAGTCCTCACACAGCGCCATCAGGTCAAGATGGTTGGCGCGCAACCCTGCCTCCTCCTCGGCCGAACTTTCGGCCTTGGTCGTGCGTTCGAGCGAAGCCTCGGGGACGATCCCCCTCATGGCCTCCTTGATCAACGGTTTGTATTCCCAGGGCGTGGACCGCTCATACGCGCGAACGGCCAAGCACGCCTCAACGACCTGATCGTCGAGAAAAGGCACAGCGAACGGCACGCCGGTCGGTCCCACCAGCTGCCCGAACGATCGGGCGATCCGCGCACTCGACCGGATGGCGAGGAGATCGGCATGCTTGCTGGGGTCACCTGCCAGCGGGCGTACGGCTTCTTGCCTCACTCGAAGCATCTGGCGGACAAGATCGACGCAGTCGCGACTGACCCACGGCGGCAACCGCGGTGGCTCGTCCCAGTCGAACTTCGGAGACCTCAGCGCCTGGCGCGGATCGGTGATCCGCTCAGCGGTGCCTGCCCACCAAGAACCGTACGAACGTGGTCGAAGCAGCTGCCACACGACGTTCATGAGCGGCCAACGCCCCTGAGCGTGGTACGCCCGAAGCCGGGGCAACGCGATCCATGGCGCCATACGAGTCAACGAACGCAGATAGTTCAGATCGCCTTCCAGGACCTCGTCGCCCCCGAACCCGGTGAGGTGGACCCGTGACCCCAGCGCGGCCATCCGTTCGAAGCCCGTCAGTATCTGAGCCCGGTCGATCTGCCCGATGAAGGGCCGGTCCAGGCAGTCGGCGGCGGTGGCTATGCCCTGATAAACCAAGGGAAGTTCGTTTCGGGGCAGGATCTCGTGTCCCACCCCGGGCAAGGCGAAGATCGCCCTCATGGCCCAAGGGACGTCGTCATCAGCCGGATCCAGACCGACCGTGGTGTAGGCGATCAGTTCGGCAGGACTGTCTGCCGCGAGAAAGCATACCGAGGTCGAGTCGAGGCCGCCGGAAAGGTCGCAGCTCACTCTGCCGCCGGCGGAAGTCCTGACCGCGACCGCATTGGTGAGCGCGAGTCGAAGCGCGCGTGCGCCGTCCTCGAGCGGCACCACCGGTTCGGGCGGCGACCACCAACGGAAGGTCGCCGGTCGCCCGGCCTCGTCGGTCAACAGAAAATGATCCGGTGGAACAGCGTCGACGCCCTTCCACATGGGGAGATCGTCCAGTGGGTACGGTGGCATCGGGTCCAAAAGTGACAGTGCCACCGCGTCGAGGTCCAGTTCGGCACCGAGCACCCCGGCGAGCACGTCGGCCCGGTCGGCGGCGAGCACTTGTCCATCCACGTCGGCATAGAGGACCTGGCGGACACCGGCCGCCGTTCCCCGCACCAGTGAACGGCCTTTGACGTACGCGATCACGTGATAACTGCCGGGTAGCGAAGACAGCACCGTGCTGACAGCAGTGACGTCGCCGGTCCTCTCGAGGATGCCGGCGAGACGGGCGGCGGTGACGGACACGTGCCCGATCACCGCCACCCGCGAATTCCCCGCCTCGGCTACCACGATCTCGTCGTCACCCCAGTTGCCCACCAGCCAGGGGCGGCCAGAATTGTGAGACACGGACACCCGCCCCTGGGCGAGTAGCAGCCTCGTGACCGTGCTTGTCACGTCGGCGTCTGGCATGACGACGAACCATGAAGTGTCGGGCGCCAACGCAGGGAAATCCATCATCTGGCTAGATACCTATGCCTCTCACCAGTGCCAGTGGCGGTGGCCGCGACGGCAGTAACGGTCACGGCCCCAGCCGCACTTGCCACATCCGGTCACCTTCGAGAAGGCCCCGGCGGCCTGCAGCGCCGGGGACTCGTAAACACCCTTCACAACTACTCCTTACATTTCGGTTAATTGCAACAGCCTGACCGGACGCATCCGGTCCGACTAATGTAATTCTGCCCCAAGCAGAGCCATTTCCGGTACATTCTCGGCACAGCGCGGACGGGGCCGATTTCGACTTCGCTGCCGTGCGTGGCAATGAGGGTCAGAACACGAATAGCCATTCACGATCGCCCGGCTCACGCCTCACCGGCCACCGGCCAGGGATGAAGAGTCGTCCGTGTTCACAACGTGTCCGCGAGCATTCGCTCATGCAGCCGGCGCAGCTCGGCACCGGGCTCGATGCCGAGCTCGTCCGTCAGTGATCGGTAGGCCGATTGGTACGCGTCCAACGCGTCGGCTCGCCGGCCAGAACGGTGCAATGCGACAAGTAGCAGGCACCACAGCCGCTCGCGTGTCGGATGTTCGATCGTCAGCGCACGGAGGTCTGGGACCACCGTATGGTGCTGCCCCAGCATCAGCCGTACGTCGATCAGTTCCTCGCGGGCGGTCCAGCGCAGCTCTTCCAGGCGAGCCGCTACGGGACGCCTGATGGACAGCGGAAGATCTTCATACGGCTCGCCGCGCCAGAGCCCGAGCGCTTCGCGGAAATGCTCGACAGCCTCGCCGTCGGCAGACCGGTTTCGCGCTTCGCGCCCCAGCCGTACCGACTCCTCGAATCGGAAGACGTCGAGTTCACCCGGCTCCACGCTTATCCGGTATGCACCGACCCGATTGGCGATCCTGCCGGGATCGCCCCCGAGTGCCGCCAGCGTCCGACGCAACTGCGAGACATAGGTTTTGACATTCCCTGACGCAGACCTCGGCGGTGGCCCCTCCCAGAGCGCATTCTCTATCAGCGGAGTGGACACCCAGCGTTCCGCATGGAGAAGCAACAGAGCCAGGAGCGTTCGCGGCTTGCGCGGCCGCACACAGACCGGTCCTTCGACCTGGCCGCTCAGCTCCAAACTCCCTAGTACCCGGAACAGCATTCGTCAGATCCGTTTGGCAACGCGAAACCCCTGAAACAGCCGGCCGCCGTGCGCCACGGCAGGAGCGGATCCGCGGAGGAGAACACGATGAAGACCACGGTTATCCCTGCCGAGGTACACACCGACGGGGTCGATCGGGCCACCACCGTTCGCATCGAGAGCGAAGAGCAGAAGATCACCAGGCTGAAGCAGGCTCTGTTCACGCGCCTCGGTTGAGATCACCACTCCTCCGGAGTCGGCTTTCACCATGGCGAGCGAGGCTTTCCGCGGCAACCCGTAAACGAGTGTGATCAACCGGGAGCCGCTGATCTTCGAAGCATCCCCCGCCCAATGATGCCGAGCGGTGTCGAGCACGTCGGGACTCCGATCGGCGAGTGCGGCATCAAGCCAGCCGCGGAACCATCCGCCCCCTTCAGCACCCTCCTTCCACGGCTCCGGCAGGAGACGCACCCACGCTTCGCCTTTGACGACAGAAGCGCCGGACCGTGTTACCGGGAACTCCCGAGCGGGGCCGGCCAGGACAACGGTACGGGCGCCGTCGGTGAACGTCGCCACGACCGCACCCGCGTTGTTCCGTACCACGGTCCGCGCCGGACGTGGCAAACGTTCATAGCGATACTCGGCCACCGGGTAGGGACCGGCCATGATCCGAACCGCGAGTGCGTTCACCGGCGGGACCGTGGTCACCGTCCGCACACCCGGCCCGAGGTGAATGGTCACCACGGACAAGACGACGACGGACAACCAGAGCGCGATACGCAGGTTGCGGACCCACTTCTTCCGGGGCGAAATGCGGGATACTCGCATGGGGCAGATCCTCTGCTTGTCAGACTGTGGAGACGAAACCGGCGAGAACGCCGCTTGCCAGGACCGCACCGGTGACCAGGCTGACCGTCGCCGTGGCCAGCATGGTGGCGACGGGTGGCTGGCGGATCAACTGGTAGGCGATCAGTCCCGGCACCACGAAGCCCAGCGTTTGATGGGCGAACAGCAGTGGGTAGTCATGCTGCAGGACCAGGAAGAGCGTGCTCTGCAGCAAGACGGCGAGCAGGACGATGGCCGAGAAGAGGCGCTTTCCGTACAAGATGGTGAGCCGTTGCAGCCCCTTCGACCCCGCATAGGTGAACACGGTCATCGCTACTACGATCGCGGCACGCCGGTAGTCCTCCACAAGCGTCAGCGCGAGCCAGCCCGGACTGATCATTCCACCGGGCGACAGATTGGTGAGCAGTACACAGGCCAGCGCCAGCACGAGGCCGATGGCCAATCCGAGTGTCGCGACGCCTGGCAACAAGGTTCCCATCGGTTACGATCCCTCCCTTCCTCGTTCCGCGGTCCAGACAACGGCGTCGGCCGTTATCCGCTCCAGAGCCTGCAGCTCGCCCAGGAGCCGCTCTCCCTGGCCGTGGATGCTGCCGATCGCGACGACTGACGCCTCACCCTCGATCCCGTCGACGACTCCGTCGAGAAGCTCGGATGAGCTGCGACGACCGCCGAGATCGCATACCCGGTCCTGCCATTGGCCTGGAATGGCACTTCTCGCGCTCCGTGTCGGCTCACCGATCAGGATCACTCGCTCCGGGTCGAGCCGCGGGATCAGTGATCCTATTTGGCGATTACGCTCGATCCGGTCGGGGCGACATCCGATCACCACATGCAGCGGGCGAGTGATGAGCTTCTCGGACATGAGCTCCTCGATGTTCATCAACGTGGATTCCGGATCGTTGACGGCGAGGAGGTTGGCGAATCTCAGCTGCTTCCCGCGTACCCGGAACCGATCGACACTCAGCGCTCCCGGGTCGGGTGGCGCGGACCACATACCGCGCAACGCCGCCCCACGATCGACCCCCAGGAGCGCCGCGACGGCCAAGGCTATGGCGACGTTCTCCTTGAAAGTGATCCAGCCGAAACCCTTCATGTCCTCATCCGTCACGGTCTCCGGATCGATCACGACGAGCTCGCAGTTTCGCCGAGCCGCCTCCTGCTTCAGCACCGAAAGCCGTTCTCGTTCGGCGGTGACGCAAATCCCTCCCTTCGGCATCGACCTGCTGAGCGAGCAGGCGATATCGTCAATCGTTGGGCCCATTTCCTCGACGTGGTCCAGGCGGACATTGGAAATGACGCCGATTGTCGAGGAGATCAGCTTGCTCTGGTTGATCTCCTGCAGCTCTGGCATCACAGCCATGCACTCGACGACCAAGGCATCGGGCGAGTAGGCGACGGCGCGGCGCACCACACCGACCTGCTCGATGACATTGGCGATGCCGAATTTCCGGTAGACCGGGTCTTCATGCGCGTCCGGATGAACGAACCGGGCAGCGGTTCCTGTCGTCTTGGCGACGGTCACCAGATCGCCACCTCGCAGCGCACCTGCGCACAACCGGGTTATCGAGCTCTTCCCGCGAGTACCGTTGACCAGCACTCTCGTCGGAATGGACCGGAGATTGGCGTGGTGACGGCGCTGTTCGAGGATGCCGGCCGTCAGGACAAGGACACAGAGGACTACATATACGACGTAACAGAAAAGCACATCAGCTCTCTCGCCGGGCAAGCTCTTTCCGATACTCGGAATCACTCGCTGTTTTCCTGCAGATCTCGAGGCATAAGGTGATCGTGCCGATCTGGTCTTGCCTCACCGGGTGGATCCCGGATACGTGGTCGCCGGATGCCAACCGCTCCGCGAGCGTCGCCGTCCGCCGCAACTGCCGTACGACAATGAACTCATGCCAACCGAAGTTCAGCAGAGCGATGACGAGACCGATGAGACCGGCCGAGAGAGCGCGCCGGCTCACTTCGTTCTCCGGAAGTCCTAGCGTGGCTGTGTCTTGTTCGGAGATCACACTCCATTGCAGGGTGCCCGCCGGTCCCGGTGCGCCGATCGCGGCGGAGGCGATCACCGACTCACCGCCCCGGGATCGCCCTATCTCCGCGCGAGGCCGCCCCGCGAGTGCCTCACTCGCGCTTCGTCGGAGAGAGTCCTCGGACAGCGTATGGAACGCGAGATACCCCTCGGTGTCGGCGATCGTCCGGAAACCGGGATCGACGACCCGGACTCGACCGGCGCGCCGGTGCAATAGTTCCGAAAGGTGCTCCACATCGAACTCGGCGACGACGCCATGGCGGTCATCCGGCAGTTCCGCGTACGCGAAGATCACGGGGAGGCTTCCGGCGGTGTTGTGCTGACGTACACCTTCGCCGGAAGGCAGCCGGGCTTCGGCCCGCAGTGGCGGCCGCCCGGTCCGGGCGCCGATCCGGCCTGCCGAATCCACTACATAGATACTCCGGTACCTGGCCTCCCTGGCGATCAGGCGCTCCATGAGCGGGAGTACCGAATCAGTGTCCTTGTTCCCTTTGGTCCTCGCCAAGAGTTTCAAGTCCGCGACCGCTCCGTTCAGGCTGCGGCGGACCGTGTCCGCGATACGCGAAACCTCCATTCCCCGTTCACGCACGACGAGTTCCGGCACCCTGGGTGCCGCACCACCGGCGGCCACCAGCACAGCGCACGACCAGGCCAGCATGGTCGCCGCGGCGCCGACGATCGTCAGTCGTGCCGACGGCACCCACCAACGCAGGCGTCGTCCGTGTTCCGCGGCACAACTGAGTTGCCCCAGAACTGCGGCGATCCGGCGCACCTCACGCACTTCCAAGCCACGCGACTTCGGCGCGCCGGCCCCGGAGGCGACCGTCAGCGCGCCGGTTCGCAGCCGGTGAACCGGAACGACAATGGTCCTGCGTACCAGTACGAAACCGAAGACCGCCACGACCACCAGGCTGACAACAGTCACCGGGTGGCGATCTGTCTGCGTGTGCCCTTCCACCGGCACGTGGGCCATCGACACCAGCGAGAGCCTCCACGCCCCGGATAGACCGGCTACCGTCAGCGGCGCATGAGCGACCACCAACGCCTTCTCACGGACACCATCCGGCCCCGTTCCGTTCCCGGCGACAAGGTCGACGGTGCTACCGGTACGTCCCCCCGCCGATTCGGCCGCGGCCTTGTTGATCAACCCCTGGCTGACTCTGGCATCCACGGCAGGAGCGGGTCCTCTCGAATCGAGGACGCGACCTTCGTCCGTGACCACCAGCACGCTCTGTCCGAGTCCCGAGTCCAACGGAACCTCGGAGGTCACCAGGTCGGTGAATGCCACCAGGGTCCGCTGCTCGTTGCCGGCGAGCATCGGGACCGTCGCGACCATGACGACGCCCTTACCCGTCGACGCCACAGGACGAACGCTCGCTTCCTTCGTGACTTCACTGTCGAGAGACGCGAAGGGCAGGGGTTCGCCGCGAGTGGCGAGCAATCGTCCCGTCGAGCTCTGCATGAGTGCCATCCCGCGCCATCGGGGATACACCTCACCCAGAGAACCGAGCAGGGCGTCCGGTTCCCGGCCCTGCTCCCGCTCGGACTGCGTCAGTCCGAACCGGAGTTCCATGACGGATTCCGCCACGGTCTTCGCCAACGCGCCGGCAGTTGCCTCAGCGAAACGTTCTTGCGACTGCACGACGACATCGGGTACCGGTCTCGCCGACGGAGAATCGAGAAGCAGGACGCAGGCGGCGAGCAACAAGGTCAGCACCAGAACTACGGCGGAAGGGGCACCCACGCCTCTGGGAAATCCTGCCTCGGCAAGGTGCTTCTCCAATCGGATTGTGCGCTTCCGCACGAATTGTTTCCTCTCGACCTGAGCGCGGCGGTTTCACCAGCCCTGCGCGATGAGGGCATCATTCCCCTTCACCGCCCGCCGGTGAAGGAGCCATCCAGCTGGCCGCCGGGCGCAGAGTCTCACCCTGCCGAGCACCCGCAGGTCACATCGGGCTCAAGGAACTTTCAGGGTGTCGACCAAGGCCATCCATACCGCATTGGTGACTACCAGCGCCGGACCCGAACGGTCTTTGGAGTCGCGTACCGCTACGTGCTTCTCCAGCTCGGCAACCTCTACACAGGCACCTTCACCGACGCTTCGAAGCGGCTTCCGCCAGACCGCGTCCGGCGAAATGATGTTTCCCTGCTCCACTCGCGCTACAACTCCTTAATGATCTTGCCGACAAAACTGGTGGTTTGCTCCGGAGACAGTGCCATCTCCCTCAGCCGCCCGAAAACACAGGTGTATCCCGCGATCTCACTCTCGCGCTCCAGGTACAGACCCCCCACAGGAGTCTCGACATAGACGACGTCCGGATCGGACTCCTCGTGGAACTCCAAGACCGTGAACGGTCCTACCATCGCCGGGTGTTCACCGGCCGCGATGGGCAGAACCTGCACGTTGACGTGCGGCAGTTCCGAAATCTCCAGAAGGTGCGTGAGCTGGTCACGCATGACAGGCCTGCCGCCGACCGGCCGTCGCAAAGCCGCCTCGCTATGCACCGCCCACAAGCTGATCGGGCGGCTGGAGTGCAGGCGTTCCTGGCGTTTCATGCGCAGCATCACCTGTCGGTCGACCTGGTCCTCCGTCCGGGGAACCACGGTCGCCGCCGTGACCGCACGGGCATACTCCTTGGTCTGCAAAAGCCCGGTGATCACTTCGCCTTCATATGTTCGACTCGTGGCGGCTTCAGCCTCCAACCCCACATAGGTCGCGAGCCACCCGGGTAACACATCACCATAGCTGTGCCACCATCCCCGAACACGGGATTCTCTCGCGGCCTGGACAAGACGATCCGCTTCAACGCCTTGTACGCCGTACAAGTCCAGCATCAAGCGGACGTCACCTGGACTGATACTGCCATGACCGTTCTCGATGCGCGAAATCTTCGAGTGCCGACATCCGAGATATTCGGCGACTTCGCCGATCTTCTTGCCTGCCTTCTCCCGATGGCGACGCAGTTCGCTGTCCAAACGCCTACGACGGACAGTGGGGCTGTAATCAGCGGCCAATTCTTACTCCTTTCATTGCGGGGTAGCTTCCACCACTTGTGCTGATTTGCGGTAGACCCAGACAGAGTAACGCCCCGACAACCCTGTCGGCGGATGTACAGCTGTGTACGTACAGGCCAAGCTGTTCGCATGACCAATCCGGCAAAACCGCACGTGAAGGCCATGATACGGCCACACTCGCCACGATACATGAATGAGATTCACGACGCGGCATCGTCCATCTGGGGGTAACCGGAATGGCGTACATTTCCAGAACATGAAAGATCGTCGCCAATCTTGCGGACCGCCTGGAAATGACCCGGCGCGACTCATGGCGCGGTAAAGGATCGATTTTTCTGGTGTCGGAATCTTTTGTCCGCTAGACCGATACCAGTGCCGCCGGACGGCGTGCGCGTCGCCTCCTCGAGCGCGCGCCGCCGTCCGGCATCCAGAGCGGCGGTGAGGCTGGGAACCCTCCCCGACATACCAGCCTCACCGCCCCCTCAACTGCGCGGAAACCACGCCCCGCCGCGAAACGCACGCGCCGAATGCGCATTACCGCCCTCCCGTCATCCGCATGAGGAGGGCAGATCACCCCTGCCCGGTTTCCCGCCGCGCGCCATCGAGCACCGGCCTCGGAGACCGCGGTCGCCGGCTCTGCCAGTAGACAAGAAAGCGGGTTCCAGAAATGCCCTCTCAAGGTGTTGCGGAAGCGGTCGTGCCCAGTTCACAGCTGGAACACATGTTGGTGACGGCCGACGCCTATCGGCGGTTCTACGGCTGGCCGACGAGTGTGGACCACACGACCGGACAGGTCGTGCTCACCGTGTCCGGCGAGGTGAGCGCGATCGTGGCGAGGAGGGCACTCTGCGAGGACGCCCAAACGTTGCTCGCCATCCGGATGCTCGCCGGCCCCGTCGTCACCTTGCCTGGCGCGGATTGTGCCTTCCTTACTGGTCCTGCGTGCCATTTGAGCCAGGCAACGGTGACCGACCTCCAACGGCTCGGCGTTCGCCTGCAGTGCGGGGGGTCACTGATCCCCTTGCCCCCGTCGAGAGCCGGCGACGACGCGGTGCGATGGCTGTGCGGGCCGAAGCCGACCCGGCCGCTTCCCCCGTGGACCGCGGTCATCGGAGCTCTCCGCGCCTCGTCGGCGATATGCCCCCTCTAGTGCCACCCGAAGACGAGGTTCGATCCTTGTCCCAAGAAAGGAAGGGCTCCTGCTGTGTTCAACTACACCGCGACACTGTCAGCTGCGGAAAACTGGGTGAACCTGATCCCACGGCGGCCGCTCTGGCACCATGCGGATGTCGAATGGGAGTTCGAACCGGTCATCCAGAGAGCCGCCGGAGTCCTGAAGCTCACGCTGCGCGCGCCGGACAGAGCGGCCAAGGTCCGGGCCGTTCAGATCGCCGATGTCCGCGACACGGCCAACGCCGCGGGCTCGGTCATGGCAGTGCTGGACGACATCTACATGAAGATGTTCGAGATCTCCGGAATCCCGGCTCCTCCGATACCGGTCCGGTAGGCCGGCCTCGCTAGCGCGCAAAGGGTCACCTTCAGGGAACCTGCGTCCCTGAGGTGACCCTCACTGCACCCCGCGGCACACCTGACGCGAGAGAACGCCGAAACAGGCACACCTCCGGGTCAGTGGACCACGATGCTCGCGCCCCGCAGCGAGATGTACCACGCATCGGACCTGAACTCCGGCCCGCGCTCCTCGCCGATGTAGAGATCGAGGTGCCGAGGGCCGCCCAGACCAGGGGTGAACTCATCGCGAATCTGCCACTTCGCCGCGGTGATCCCGGCACAAACCCCACTCGGAGGGGTTTCACCCGACTCGGTGGTGCCGCACCCGACAACGGAGAATCGCGAGCCCATGGCCAGCACATCACGGTCGGCCGCGGCACTGACGAACGGCTCAAGCGGTTCGCCCCGACTGTCCAGTGGAGCATTCTCGAGCCAGTATCCGATGTTGTACGACCAATTCAGGTAGCGGCCCGTATGCGGCCCACTGGTGATTCGCCCGGTCCCCTCGTCACGTACCGCATCGGCGAATCCGACTGGATAGCGGCCCAACGATTGTTTTCCAGCGGCGCACTCACTGTCCGGACAGCCGAACACCTCCGCGGAAGGACCCGCATGATAAGTCTCGACAGCCGTGTAGTAGACCGTGATCAACCATCCGCTGGACGGCTCGTGGCGAGCCTGCTTGCAGCCGATCACGCCGAAGACGATCGAGGCGACAATCGAAACAGTCTTGATTCGGTAATGGTCACCCTTGCCACCGGGTCTTCGCATACCGTTCACCACTCTTCGGCCCATACGCTTCGTATCTCATCTCGTGTGCCGCCCCCTGGCCACGGTACGCTCGACCAGACGTTCTGTCTTCACCCAGTCGACACGGCCGCCGACGTGCCGGGCGACTCCACGGCAGCCCGCGACCGAACCGAGCACCAGGAAGACCGGATAGGTCATCGAGGTGACCACACATCGCCACAGGGGCTCGTCACGCAGTCTAAGCCGATGGATGATTCCCCAGACCGCACCGGGCAACAGCAGCGCACCCAGCCACGTCACCCATGCCGACACCGCATCGGTCGTATCGCTCGCGAGCGGGAACAGAGCCGTCCCGCCGAGCCCGACGTGGATGGCAATGCCGAGAAACAGGAACGCCAGCAGGGCGACGAGCGGTACGCACCAAGGAATGATCAAGTAGTGCAGCAGGTCGACCAGCCCCAGCGCGGAGACGTGACGAGAGGTGAGCAACCCGGGCAGATGGCGAGCGCACTGGAGGTTCCCCTGCGCCCACCGGGTACGTTGCCGAACCAGCCGGCGAATGTCGACGACGGCCTGCTGGGTCACGACGGCGCGTCTCACGTAGCGGACTCTGACCCCTGCCCGATGCAGACGTAGTCCCAGTTCGGTGTCCTCCACCAGACAGGACGACCACGGGTCGTTCCCGAAAGCCATGAGTACCGAGAGCTTGACGAACTGGCCGTTGCCGCCCAGTGCGACCGTACCGACGGTGTCACGCACCGTCTGAGCCGCGTCGGCGACGCAGCCGAACTCGATGTCCTGCAGTAACCCCAGCAAGCTGTGCCGATTACGAATACGGACCCTGCATTGGACCGCACCGCTCGTCCCGTCGGCGAGGTATCGATCGACTTCGGTAAGCAGGTTTCGGCTGACCCGGCCGTCGGCGTCGACCACGCCGACCACGGTCTCATCTGCCGTGCCCTCTTCCCGCGCGAGTTCGCGGATCAGCCGGTACGCGGCGTTGAGAGCGGCACCTTTGCCTTGTCGTGCCTCCGGCAGATTACGCCGAAGGACCAGCAATCGATCGTCATAGAGGGACTCGAGCACCGTCGAGGTCCGGTCGGTACTCCCATCGTCCACCACCAGCACGCGCAGCCGATTCTTGTCGTCGGCCAAGGCAAGGAGAGACCTTACGGTGTCAGCGATCACCAGTTCCTCGTCAAGCGCCGGGACCACAAGCCAGAAACACGACGGTCTGCCGGGGCCTGCCGCGCCTGGCATGGGAGTTCTCAGGCTCAGCAAAGACAGAATAATATTGTAGATCGGCCATCCGAGCATGAGCGCCAGCATCAGCGAATAGATCTGCATGGTTTCTACTTGACCGCCCGTCGTAAACGCAGGCCAAGGGATCGCAGCGCGAGCAAAGAACAGGCGACCACCAGTACGTGCACGGCCACTTGCACCACCCCGGACGATCCGAAGAGGGCAAATCCCATGAATAAAGGGACCCCGGTCGCCGGAATCGATGTAACAGACATCTTGACAATCCTTTTGACGGCGTGCGATACATTAAGAACCAGCTGCAGAGCGCGGAAGCGGCCACTCCCATTAACACTGAACCCACCCTGCACAGCCTGGGCAACAGTCCCATGAAAATTCGCGCGGGGTTCACCGAGTGGGAGTATTAATGGATTGCACTGTTCGGAGCAGCTCAGGGGCCATTCACCGGGACGACCCCGGAATAGCGGCCGATACGTCCCGAACGGCACCCGAAGTGGTATTACTGGGCGGCACCCGACCAGAGGCGGTGAAGCTCGCACCGATCGTTCGAGCGATGCGAGACCAAGGCCGGATCCGACCGGTGCTGGTCGCGAGCGGACAGCACGAAACGATGTTCGGTCAAGCCTTGTCGTCCTTCGGACTGAGCCCTGATGTCCGGCTGGACATCGAGCGCCCGACAGGAAGTCTGTCCGAACTACTGGGTGAACTGGTGAGGACCCTCGACGTTCACCTCGAACGGCTCCGGCCCGCCGCTGTCGTCGTTCAAGGTGACACGACGACGGCGCTCGCCGGCGCCCTGGCGGCCTTCTGGCGTCAGATTCCCGTAGTTCACGTCGAGGCCGGACTGCGGTCCCATGATCCGCGGGCACCCTTTCCCGAGGAGGCCAACCGTAAACTGGTAGCCCAGCTCAGTACGTTGCATCTCGCGCCAACCGCTCGTGCGGTGAACAACCTCCTGGAAGAAGGTATCGCCGGCCCAGAGGTACTGCTGATCGGCAACACCGTGGTCGACGCGGTGCTTTCGATAGCGCGTACACCGACCGCGTACCACGATCACCGGCTTCCCTCCGTCGAGAACCGGGCGCGTACCGGCAAGTCTCGCCTGCTTCTCGCCACGATGCACCGCAGGGAATCCTTGGGCGCTCCCCTGGACGGAATCCTCGCCGGCCTGCGCGCGATAGTGGAGGAGCACGCGGACGTCGAAGTGGTCTTGCCGGTCCATCCGAACCCTCAAGTCCGTAATCAGGTGGTCACCGGCCTCCTCGGTGTGGATCGTGTCCATATCACCGGCCCCTTGCATTACGCGGAATTCTGCCGACTGCTCTCCTGCGCGCGCCTGGTGCTCACGGATTCCGGAGGCGTGCAGGAGGAAGCGCCCAGCTTCGGAGTTCCGTGCGTCGTGCTGCGCGAAGTCACCGAGCGCATGGAGGCCGTCGAAGCGGGCGTCTCGGTGCTGGCGGGACCAGATCCCGTCCTGATCGCGCGGCATGCCGCTCAGCTGTTGGCCGAGAACCGGGACGAGGGCTCGAATAATCGCGCCAATCCGTTCGGTGACGGTCTGGCCGCTGTCAGGGCTGAGCAGGCCATCGCACACCTGCTCGGGCTCGACTCCTGCGCGCCCGCAGCTGCGCAGCAAGCCATACTGGCAAAGGGGAAGTGATGAGCACTCTCACCCCATCCCTGCGTCGGCGATCCCGTTCATGGCCCGCGTGGCTCCGGCTGGCATGCGCCTTTGTGCTTGCCGGTTCTGTCCCCGTCGCCGTATCCGTCGTGGACTCCGGGTCGCGGATCACGCCGGCGGAAACATCCTCCGTTCCCGGCAAACCGGGGGATCCGGCCCCGGGCGCCCTGCCGGGCTGGCGCACGCTGGTGCTCTACGAACCAGGTACGGATGGCTCCAGTGGTGAGGTACACGGAGTGCAAGCG
Source organism: Amycolatopsis sp. NPDC043887 (assembly GCF_056435665.1). NCBI lineage: Bacteria > Bacillati > Actinomycetota > Actinomycetes > Pseudonocardiales > Pseudonocardiaceae > Amycolatopsis > Amycolatopsis sp. NPDC043887. Next base: position 4,563 of record NZ_JBWKEB010000035.1, on the reverse strand, counting down.
GCGAACCTCGTCTCCCATGGCGGCTCGTTCGAGCTGCGTCAGGCCGACAGGTACCGGCCGGGCGATGCTTCCAAGTTCTCATCGATCGTGTACATCGGTCATCGCGGCACCGCTCCTGTTTCCGATGGCTTGCTCGCCGATCTGGCCACCGCGGGCAAACCCGTCCTGTGGATCGGGCACGGGATCGAGAGCTTGTTCACCCGGGATCCGGCCTACCAGCACAAGACCGGGTGGCGGCCTGCCGGCCGTGACGTGCAGGCCATCGCCGGTATCGACTACAAGGGGATCCGGCTCGGGCGTGACGACCACGCTGATCCGCCGACACGGGTAGAGCTCATGGATACGGTCAAAGCCCAGGTACTCGCCGAGGTCGTTCACGACGACGGCAACCGGACTCCCTGGGCGGTGCGCTCGGGCGATTTGACCTACATCTCGGAAATCCCGTTCACCTATGTCGGGCAAGCCGATCGGTATCTCGCCGCCGCGGACCTCCTGCGCCCTCCAATGTCTCCGGCGCGGGCTCCGCGAGCTCTCGTTCGCTTGGAAGACGTCGGCCCGGCAACCGATCCCGGCGTCCTGAGGACGGTCGCGGATCACCTCGCACAACGCGGGATCCCCTTCACGGTCGCTGTATATCCCCGTCATCGGGACCCGCGAGGGGTAACGAACAATGGCGTTCCACTGGACATCCGGCTGACCGACCGGCCGGATCTGGTCGACGCGTTGCGCTATCTGATCAGCCGTGGCGGCGCGCTCGTGTCGCACGGCTACACGCATCAGTACGGCGACGAACCCAATCCGCACAACGGCGTCAGCGCGGCCGACTACGAGTTCTATCGCGCACGCCTTGGTGCCGGCAACGCGACCGAACTGGTCGGTCCGGTAGCGGGCGACTCTTTGGCGTGGGCACGGGACCGGATCGACCAAGCCCTCTCCGAACTCGCCGGCGCCGGGCTACCCCGGCCGGCGATGTTCGAGTTCCCGCACTACACCGCATCCGCGGTGGACTATCAAGCCGCGACAAAGGCGTTCGGTATGCGGTACGACCGGGGAACCTATTTCCGGGGATGGTGTGAACCTGCCTGTGGCCAGGCCGGCGCGGTCGATCCGGCGGGGAGCTACCTGCAGACTTTCCCCTACGTCGTCCGCGACATCTACGGTGCCGTGGTCGTTCCCGAGAACCTCGGCTATCTCCCGGTATGGCCGGACATTTCAGAACGCGACCGCGCGATAGCCGCGGTGGTCGCCGAGGCTCGGGCCCTCCGCGTCGTCGACGATGGAGTCGCCAGCTTCTTCTACCATCCTTCCCTCGGTGCCGAAGCGCTCATGAAGGTCATCGACGGCATTCAGGCTGCCGGCTACCGGTTTGTGCCTGCCGCGGAGATCGGGCGCGGTTGAGGCTGAATCACAAAGATACGGAGTTCTTCTTGACTAGAATGCTTGGCGTTCGGCGCATCATCATGACCCTTCTGGTGCTGAGCACCACGCTGGTGATCACCTCCCCCGCCGCGAGTTCCGCGACCACTCACTTGTACCCGGCCGCTCCCGGCGCGGAGCCGGGCCGGCGGACGCTCGTGCTCTACGACGCCGACGGTGAATACGGTTGGCTCGGGGAGTCGTACGCGGTCATGGCGGGCAACCTCCTGTCCCATGGCGGCGCCTGGGCCATGCTCCCGGTCCAGCAGCATTTTCGGAACGAGTTGCAGGACTACACCGCCGTGGTCTATATCGGCACCAGTGACCACAGACCACTACCCAGTGCGTTTCTCGACGCCGTGTTGAAGACGCGTACGCCGGTGCTGTGGATCGGCGGCAACATCGGTCAGCTTTACGACAGGGACCGTGACTTCTCGAGAAAATTCGGCTGGCGGCCGGCCGGGGTCGATACGAGCGCGACAGCCCGGGTAATCTACCGCGGCGAATCGTTCGACCGTGATCGTGCGGCGGCTTCGAGCGGCATCATGCGCTCCAAGATCAACGACCCCGGCCACGCGGCCCCCGTGGGCGAGGCGGTTCGCCCGGATGGCAGCCGATTCCCTTGGGGAGTGCGCTCCCGGCATTTGACATACCTGGGTGAAGTGCCGTTCTCGTTCACCGGCCTCAACGATCGTTACCTCGCGGCCGCCGATCTACTGTCCCGCCACGCGGACCCTTCCAAGTCGGAGGGCAAAAAGGCCCTGATACGGATCGAGGATGTCGGCCCGGACGCCGATCCCGCGCAACTGCGGGCGATCGCGGACTACCTCCACGCGCGTCGAGTCCCCTTCTCGGTGGCGGTCTACCCTCGCTACCGAGATCCACGAGGTCGTCACAACAATGGCGAACCGGTGGACAAGACCTTGGCGGACACGCCCGCGGTCGTCGCCGCCCTGCGTTACATGACCGCCCGACGGGGAACGTTGGTGATGCACGGCTACACACATCAGTACGGAGAGGGCTCGAATCCCTACAGCGGGGTGAGTGGCGAGGATTACGAATTCTATCGAGTGCGGCTCGGCGACGACGGCGGCCTGCGCTACCAGGGCCCGGTCGCCGCCGATTCCCGGTCCTGGGCACGGCAACGGCTCGCCAACGCGGCACGAGAATTCCGCCGAGCCGGGCTGGCCGTGCCGACCATCTTCGAGTTCCCTCACTATGTCGGCTCGGCGATCGACTACACCGTGGTGAACGAGCTCTTCCCGACCCGATACGACCAGGGATTCCATGCCGCGGGCTGGTGCCCGAACGGCGCGTGTGGTTCGGGAAAACCGGAGTACTCCCGGGCCACGAGTCAGCGTTTTCCGTTCCTGGTGCGAGACATCTACGGGTCGGTTGTAATACCCGAGTCACTCGACCACGTATCTCCGGCGAGTTCTGGCGAGTCCCGCCGGCTCCCAGAAGACATCCTGGCCACCGCCAAGCGGATCGCGGCGGTCCGTGGCGGTGTGGCGAGCTTCTTCTACCACCCGTATCTGGGAACCAGCTACCTCAAGCAGGTGGTGACCGGAATCCAAGACCTGGGTTTCGCGTTCGCCGACGCGGCGGAAATCCAACGTGGCTGAGCGCGTTCTGCAAGACGCAGCGTCGCGCACGTGCCGCGCACCTTTCGACAGAGGAATCCAAGTGTACGACCGGGAACCACCTGAATCGATTGCGGAGCTGATCAAATGGATCAGGGAAAGGCGTGGTTTCAGCCAGCGTGAACTCGCCGAGTCACTTGCCTCGGCGTCTGGTCGTGACACCGTGACCCGTGCGGACATATCCCGATGGGAGCGAGGGAAACGCATCCCCACCAGCCATTGGCTGCACTGGCTGAGCCGCGTTCTCGAGGTACCGTTGCCCACTCTGCAGTACGCGGCATCTCTCGCCAGGCGCGAACGCCTGCTGGCGCAGATGCTGCAGCCACAGCCGTGGACCCTGCTGCCATTCGAGCTCGATCGGCGGAGCGCGGAATCGAACGACCGACAAGATTATCAGGAGCCATTATGATGGCCTCTTTTCTGTGGTCGCCCACATTGACAAAATCTATCTCAGGGTCTCATCGAGAACCCTGATTGCATCAGAATCCCAACCAGGAGAATACAATATGAAGCGCACGTTTTGCGTGATCGCAGCGACGGTCGCGACGGTGTTCGGCCTCGGCGCCGCCAATGCGGCCGTTGCCGAAGAGCAGGTTCCTGTGGTGCCGCGCAGCGTTCACATCAGCGAGCTTTCCACCCAGGGTGTCGGCCCGGACGCGACGTTCAAGGAATTCATCGAACTGTCCAACCGCGCCAACTACACCGTGACCATCGGTGGTGCCAAGCTGCTGGCCAACTACAGCAACTTCGAGTTCGAGATCGCCCGGATCCCGACCGGTACCCGGCTGGCGCCGGGACAGACCTACCTGCTGGCGAGCCAGCGGCTCGCGGGGTCGGTACAGCCGGACCAGATCTTCACGACCACCAACGACATCCCCAACTCGGTGGGGATCTCCCTGCAGACCGGCATGGGCCGGCAGCTGGACGTCGTGGGCACCACGTACAGGACGGCGTTCTTCGTGGGTGTCCCCGCTTCGCCGCTCACCCCGCAGGACGCGGCACAGAAGAAGTCACTCCACCGAGTGAACTTCGTCGGTAACAACCAGGTCGACTTCCAGAAGCTCCCGGCCAGCCCGGGCCGTCCTGGCTGATTTCACACACGGCACTACTGCTCCGGGGGGCTCGGGCCAGGTTCTGGCCCGAGCCCCCACTATTGGTGGTAAGGCGTGAACAGGTCACCATCACGCCCCGGCAAACACGGCCACAGGCGTCCTCCAAGGCCCGGCACCCCCTTTGCCCTGCCCCTTATATTTGAGGGGAGAGGCAAAGGTGGCGTGATCGAGTCCCCGTCATGAAGGTCGACAGAAGAAGGCTGTGCCTTGACTGTCCACGCGGGACAAGCCCGGACCACAAGATGTCCGGTTGATGTCCACATGTGCAGGTTTGAAGAGGGTCGTGGGGGGGGGTTTTGGGTTGGAACCCAAAAACCCCCCCCCACCCCCCCCCCCCCCCCCCCCCCCCTTTTCCTTCCCCCCTCCCCCCCCCCCCCCCCCCCCCTGACCAA
>NZ_JBWKEB010000034.1:0-27754 GCF_056435665.1 Amycolatopsis sp. NPDC043887 | reverse complement strand
GGGGGTGGGTTTCCGGGGGGGGGGGGGGGGGGAGGGGGGGTGGGGGGGGGGGGGGGGGGGTTTTTGGGGGGAAAACCAGAAACGCCACTCACGACCACCCCGCGCCGACCACGCCACGTTTGCCTCCTGTCCACGAGACAAGGAGCCGCACGTGACCGATGACGCCGCCGCGGACGGTCTTGGCAAGAAGTTCGGCGAGATCGCCCGCGCGCTGGAAGCGGAGCCGGATGTCGACTCGACGCTGGACGCCATCGTGATAGCCGCAAGTGGGCGACATTTCGATCCGGTCGGCCCTGACCGTCCACAGGGGAACCGCGAACCACTCGGCCAAAGGCCGTCCCGTCCTCGTCCTCCGTCTCGACGCGCCGGGAGCGGGCAACGACGCGCGCCACGACACCGCCGTGACGCACGAATTCTGGGCGACCCTGCCGGATTTTGTGCGCGCCCATCCCGATTGCCCGATCATCGATTCCCTGCGGCCCATCACTCAGAAGCACACCATCGAAGGTCTCGTGATGGGCGAATCCGACTCCTGAGGCTGTTTCGCGCGGGAGAAAATCCCGCCGAAGTAACGTCCCTCTGATTCACGAATTCGCCTGAAATGGATACACGTCGATTCGCGAGGCAAGCGAGCCGAACGACTCATGCGTGAGGCTGGGAAGCGTGCCGACCCACGTCGGTCGTCCATCGCCGGGCGGGTGTTCGTCGCGTCCGGGAAGCCGATGTTCTCCGCCTGCCCCGCGCGGGACCGCCGTGGGCGTCTTGGCAAGCCCTTGAACCTTCACGCCGCCGCGGCCGGCGTTGAAGGCGAGGTTCACCCGTGCGATCGGGGATCCGTATTTCTGAATCGATTGTGGAAAACGGCTCGCCGGTTGCCGGTAAACGTGGCTAATGGCATGGTGTCGGTTAATATCCGACGTGTCACCGAAAGTAATCAACCGAGTGTCGTTGGTGGCCGAACGATGGTCACGAAGTGTCGTCCAGTGTGCGGATTCGGGCGTAAGCCGTGGATAACTGCGACGTATGGTCCAATATGGATGGATCGTTCGGACTAAATCAGCGGAAATCGTATTCCTCGGCGCGGCCGGTCGTCTTAACCTTGCGTAATTCTTCACCTGAATCTGCACTGGGGAGCAAGATGAAGTCCACGCCGTTGTCGTCGCGCGCTCGGAAGACCTCGGAGCGACTGCTCGACGCCCGATGACGGAGCCCGGCTGCGTCAGCCGATTCGACAGGCACGCCCGGCAATCGCCCGACCACGTCGCGGTCTTCGAGCGCGGCACCGGGCTCACCTACGGCCGGCTCGCCGGGCTCGCGGGCGGCCGCGCGCTGCGGTTACGCGACGCCGGTGTCCGGCCGGGGGAGCGGGTCGGGCTCGTCACCGGGCACGGCAGCGCCGCGATCGCGGCGATCCTCGGCACCCTCGCCGCGGGCTGCACCTACGTCCCGCTGGACCCGACCTTCCCCCGGGAGCGTCTCGAGTACCAGCTCACGGCCGCGCGGGTGACCGCCGTGCTCGCGGATCCGGAGTACGTCGAGCTGGCAGAGTCCTTGTGCGGCACCGGATCCGTGCGGCTTGTACGCGCGGGCACGGAAACCGCGCCGCTCCCGGTGCCGGAAGCCGATCCGGACGGCTTGGCGTACGTGCTGTTCACCTCCGGGTCCACCGGCCGTCCGAAGGCCGTCGCGCAGACCCACCGCAACCTCCTGCACGTCGTAGACAACCAGATCACCGCCCTCGGCATCACCGCGGCCGACCGGCTCAGCCTGCTCGCGTCGTTCGGCTTCGACGCGGCGATCCCGGACCTCTACCCGGCACTGCTCACCGGCGCCGCGCTCGTACCGGTCGACCTGCGCGCGCACGGCCTCGCCCAAGCCGCGCGCGAGCTGGCCCGGCACGAGGTGACCGTCTACCACTCGACGCCCACGGTCTACCGGCACCTGCTCGACGTCCTCGGCGAGACCAGCCTCCCGTCCGTGCGGACCGTGCTGCTCGGCGGCGAGCAGGCGACCCACGCCGACGTACGCCGGGGCCGGTTCGCGCCGGAGTGTGTGTTCGTCAACGGCTATGGCGCCACCGAGGTGACCTTCGCCGCGCACTACCGGACGACCGCCGCCGAGCTGGACCCGGACGCCGACGGGCCGCTGCCGATCGGGCACGCGCTGCCCGGGTTCACGCTCACCGTGCTGGACAGCGGCGAACTCGAAGTGCGCGGGCGGCATCTCGTCGACGGCTACCTTGACCAGCCGAGCCCGGCGTTCGGGGTGACCGCCGACGGCGACCGTCGTTACCGGACCGGCGACCTCGGCAGGCTGCTGTCGGACGGGAACCTCGTCTGCCTCGGACGGCTCGACCGGCAGGTCAAGGTCCGCGGCTTCCGGGTGGAGCTGACCGAGATCGAGGCCCGGCTCGCCGAACAGCCCGGCGTGGGCGAAGCCCGTGCGATCGTGCGCGACGGCGACCTGCTCGCCTACGTGACCGCGTCCGGCTCGCGTCCGGACGGCCGGGCGCTACGGGCCGCGCTGGCGGACGTCCTGCCCGGCTATTCGGTCCCCGCGGCCGTCGCGGTGCTGGACGGTTTTCCGCTGACCGTAACCGGAAAACTCGACGAACGGGCGCTGCCGGACCCGCGGACGGCCGCGACCGTCCCGGCCGAGCGGCTGACCCCGGCCGAGGAACGCGTGCACCGGATCTGGTGCACGGTGCTGGGCCGTGACCGGGTCGGGCGCACCGAGGCGTTCTTCGACGCCGGCGGCGACTCGCTGCGGCTCGGCCGGGTGCAGGCGCGGCTGGCCGACGAGTTCGGGGTGGACGTCCCGCTGCTCGTCCTGTTCGAGCGCACGACGATCGCCGGGCAGGCCGCCTGGTTCACGGAGTCCACTTCGGACACTCAACCGCCGCCTGCCGCGGAGGAGCGGGCCGGGGATCTCATCGCCGTCGTCGGGCTGGCCTGCCGGTTCCCCGGTGCGCCGGACGCCGCCTCGTTCTGGTGGAACCTCTGCGCGGGCGTCGACTCGATCCACGACTACACCGACGAAGAGCTGGCGGCGCTGGGCATCGGGCCGGGCCTGCGTGCCGACCCGGCATACGTGCGGGCGGGCGGCCGGATCGACGGTGTCGAGGAGTTCGACGCCGGGTTCTTCGGGTTCACCGCCGACGAGGCCGCGCGGACCGACCCGCAGCACCGGCTGTTCCTCGAAACGGCGTGGCAGGCACTCGAAGACGCGGGACGCGACCCCGCCGCCGAGACCGGGCCGGTCGGGGTGTTCACGGCCACCTCGGTGAACCGCTACTTCCTGTTCCACCTGTTCGGCAACCCGGCGGTGACCGGCGACGTCGACCCGGACGACTGGGAGGGGCGGCTGACCGGCCGCCAGCTCGCCGATCATTTACCCGGCCAGGTCGCATACCGGCTGGGGCTGACCGGGCCGGCGGTGGCCGTGCAGAGCGCGTGCTCCAGTTCGCTCGCGGCTGTGGCGCTGGCCGCGCAGAGCCTCGCGGACTACCGGTGCGACGTCGCGCTGGCAGGCGGGGCGAGCGTGACGTGGCCGCGGTACCGCAGTGGCGGGCTTGCCTCCCCGGACGGCCGGTGCCGCGCGTTCGACGTCGGCGCGGCGGGTGCCGGGTTCAGCTCGGGCGCCGGGGTGGTCGTGCTGCGGCGGCTGGCGGACGCACTCGCCGACCGCGACCACGTCTACGCCGTGCTGCCCGGCTGGGCGATCACGAACGACGGCCCGGACCGCGCGGGCTACGCCGTGCCGGGACCGGCCGGGCAGGCGGCAGCGGTGGCCGAGGCGCTGGCCGTCGCGGAGGTCGCTCCGGACGAGGTCGCGCTGCTCGAAGCCCACGGCAGCGGCACCCCGCTGGGTGACGCGATCGAGGTGGCCGCGCTCAACCGCGTCTACGGGGACACGCTGCCGGAAACGTGTGCGCTGGGCTCGGTGAAGACGAACATCGGGCACCTCGACGCGGCCGCCGGTATCGCCGGGCTGATCAAGGCCGTGCTGTCCGTACGGCACGGAGTCATCCCGCCGAGCCTGCACTTCACGGCCCCGCACCCGGAGGTCGACCTGGCGGGCGGACCCTGGTACGTCCCGGCGAAGGCCACCGACTGGCCCGCCCGCGAGCGGCGGGTGGCCGGGGTCAGCTCGTTCGGCATGGGCGGCACGAACGTGCACGTGATCGTGGAGGAGGCCCCTGCCGTCCCACCACGGCAAGCGGCGAACGGTCCGTTCGTACTGCCGGTGTCCGCGCGTGACGCGAAAGCGTTGCGCGAGGCGGTATCCCGGCTGCGCGACCGGCTCGCCACGGACGCGCCGGACCTCAGGGACGTGGCGTACACGCTTTCGGTGCGGCGGGCTTTCGCGTGCCGGGCCGCCGTGGTGGCGGACTCGGTCACGTCGGCGGTCGCCGCGCTCGATGCGTTGCTGGCGAACGGAACCGACGTCGAAGGTCCGGCCGGGGCGGAGCGGGATCTGGCTGCCCACTGGGCCGGAGGTGGCGAGATCGAATGGGCAGCGGACGGCGATCCCGGCCGCGTCCCCTTGCCGGGCTATCCGTTCCAGCGGGAGCGGTACTGGATCGACCCACCGCCTCACCACACAACCGACCAGGAGACCCCTCGGTGACCGACACCTTGCCCGTCGTGGGTGGCCATGGACCGCCACTGTCCTATCCGGACACCACGATCACCGGGCTGATCCTTGCCCAGGCCGCACGCACCCCGGACGCCGTCGCCGTCCGGCAGGGTGACGCCCGGCTCACCTACCGCGAACTGGTCGCGTCGGCGACCGGCGTCGCCCGGCTGCTGTGGGCCCGGGGTGCCGGGCCCGGCACCCGCGTCGGCGTCTGCGCCGACAGGCGGCCGGAGCTGATCTCGACCGTCGTGGGCGTGCTGCTGTCCGGGGCCGCCTACGTGCCGCTCGAACCCGGCGGCCCGAAGGCGCGGCTGGCCGAGATCGCCGCGGACGCCGGGGTCTCCCTCGTCGTAGGTGATTGTGCGCGGGCCGAATTCGGTGCCACGGAAGGCATCGAGGCCGTTGACGTACCCCCGCCCGCGGACGGCCCTGTCGAGTGCCCCGCCGGTCCGGACGACCTCGTCCACCTCCTCTACACCTCCGGCTCCACCGGCCGTCCCAAGGGCGTGCTGACCAGTCACCGCAACGTGGTCGCGTTCGTCACCGGGTTCGCCGCCGCCCTCGGGATCCGGCCCGGCGCCCGGGCGCTCGGCATCGCCTCGCCCGCCTTCGACGCCTTCACCATGGACGTGTTCGTCCCGCTGGTGAACGGCGGATCGGTCCAGCTCACCGGCACCGCCGACCGGGCCGACCCCGAACGGCTGCGGCGGTTCCTCGTCGAGCACGACGTCGAGTGGGGCTTCGTCACGCCGACGCTGCTGTCCATGGTGGACCCCGCGGCCGTGCCCGGCTGGCGTGTCATCGCCTGCGGCGGCGAGCCGGTGCCCGCGGAGCTCGCCGCGCGCTGGCTGCCGGGCCGCCGGTTCTTCAACGCCTACGGCCCGACCGAGACCACCGTCGTGGTCGTCACCGACGAGGTCACCGGCATGCCCGCCGATCCGCTGCCGCTCGGCCGCCCGACGCCGAACCACCGGGCGTACGTCGTGGACGCCGAGCTGCGGCCGGTCGCGCCGGGCGAGATCGGCGAGCTCCTCATCGGCGGCCCCGGCCTCGCGCGTGGCTACCTCGGCAGCCCCGAGCTGACCGCCGCGAAGTTCGTCGACGACCCGATGACGCCGGGGGAACGGCTCTACCGCACCGGTGACCTGGCCCGTGAGCTGCCCGACGGCCGTCTCGAGTTCGCCGGCCGCGCCGACCGCCAGGTGAAGGTCCGCGGCCAGCGGATCGAGCTGGGCGAGGTGGAGGCCGCGCTCGCGACTCACCCGGACGTCGACGCCGCCGCCGTGGCGGCCGTCCCCGGGCAGGGCGGCACCCGGCTGGTGGCGTTCCTGGCACCGGCTTCCGCACCGTCCGATGTGGACGCACTCGGCCAGGACCGGCTCACCGCGGCGATGCGCCCGGCCGCGGTCCGGGTGCTCGACCGCCTGCCGGTCAACCCGGTCACCGGCAAGATCGACCGGCCCGCGCTGCGCGACCTGGCCGAAGCGGTGCTGGCGGGACGACGGGAGGACCTCGGCCCGCTCGGCACCCCGGCCGAACGCGCGGTCGCGGCCATCTGGCGGCGAGTGCTCGGTGACGGCGCGGGGACGGATTTCCTGGCCTCGGGCGGGAATTCGATCGCCGCGATGCGCCTGGTCGCGGCGCTGCGGGCGGAGCTGGCCGCGGACGTCGCCACGGAGGACGTGCTCGCGAGCGGCACTCTCGACGGGCTCACCCGGCGGGTCGCGGCCGCGCCGCCGCTGACCGGACCGGGGCTGACCACCGGGCACGCGCCCGCGCTGTCCCCGCAGCAGCGGCGGCTGTGGTTCCTCGACCAGCTCGCCCCGGACGCCGCGCCGTACAACATCGCGATGGCGTTCCGGTTGACCGGCGCGCTGGACGTCGACGCGCTGCGCCACGCCTTGCGCGCGGTCGCCGAACGGCACGACGTGCTCCGCTGGCGGATCCGGGCCGTCGACGGCGCGCCGCTGGCGGATCTCCTGCCGCCGTCGGATGTTCCGCTGCCGGTGACGCCGGTGACCGAGGACGGTCTGCGGTCCCGGCTGGCCGCCGACGCCGCGACACCGGTGCGCCTCGACCGCGAGGCTCCTTGGCGCGTAAGGCTTTACCGGCTCGGCGAGACGGAACACGTGCTCGGCTTCACGCTGCATCACGCGGCGTTCGACGGCTGGTCGCAGGATCTGCTGTGCGCCGACCTGTCGGTGGCCTACCGGGGCGAACCGCTTCCGCCGCAGGTGGCGTCCTATGCGGATTACGCGGTGTGGCGGGCCGGACGCGACGAACGCCGCGAGGCCGTGGACGTCGCCTGGTGGAGCGAACATCTCACCGGCGCACCGGCCACAGTGGACCTTCCGCGTGACCGGCCGCGCCCGGCCGTGCAGACCTACCGAGGCGTGAGCCTGCGTCAGTCCTTTTCGGACGGCGTCGCCGAGTCGGTGCGGGCGCTGGCCGCCCGCACCGGCACGACACGCGCCGGGGTGCTGCTCGCCGCGTTCGGCCAGCTGCTGCGGCGGCTCACCGGCGCGACCGACCATCTGGTCGCCACGGTCGTCGCGGACCGGCAGCTCGCCGAGTGCCAGGAGGTCGCGGGGTTCTTCGTGGACATCGTGCCGGTGCGGCTGCGGGCCGACGACGCCGCGGACTTCGCGACGCACGTCCGTGATGGCGGCGCGGAACTCCTCGCCGCGACCGCGCATCCGGCCGCGCCGGTCGAACGGCTCGTCGAGGCGCTCGGCGTGCCCCGCGATCCCGCGCACGCCCCGCTCGTGCAGGTGATGTTCAACGTCCTGAACTTCACCGAGCCGCGGCTGGACCTGCCCGGCGTGCGGTCGGCGTGGCTGCCGGTCGACAAGCCTGGGTCGCCGTTCGACCTCACGGTGTACGTCCACGACGACGGCGTCGAACTGCTGTACAACCCGGACCTGTTCGACCACGCCCGGATGGCCGGGCTCGCCGAGGACTACGTCGCTCTGCTCGGCGCGCTGGCCGCGGCGCCGGACGCGGCGGTCGGGACGAGCGTGCCGGAGCTGCCGCGGGCGGACGTCCGCACGGCCGCGCCCGCCGCGACGACCCGCGTCCGGGCACGGCCGCCGTCGGTGGCCGCGGATCCGGCGGCGCTCGCCGCGACCGAGGCCGTGATCGCTCGTGCCTGGTGTGACGTCCTCGGCGTCGCCGAAGTCGGGCACACCGACAACTTCTTCGACGCCGGCGGGAATTCGCTCGCCTTGGCCAGGGTGCACGCCCAGGTCACCGCCCGGCTCGGCCGCCGGATCCCGATGGTCGACCTGTTCACCCACCCCACTGTCCGCGCCCTCGCCGCGCACCTGCACTCCGGCGGCGCCGCTGTCCCGGAACTGGCCCGCGCCGCCGAGCGCGTCGCCGCCCGCCGAGGCCGGACCCAGACCAGAAGACCCCGTCGCACCGCCGGCCCGGCCGGCTCCTGATAGGAGCACCACCGTGAACCACCTCCCTGAAACCGGCACCGGCGATCCCGGAGCCGAACCGATCGCGATCGTCGGACTCGACGTGCGCGTGCCCGGCGCGCGTGACGCGCGGCAGTTCTGGCGCAACCTCGTCGACGGCGTCGAGTCGATCGTGCCCGCCACCCGCGAGGAGATGATCGCCCGCGGCGCCGCACCGGACACAGTGGACGATCCGAGCTGGGTGAACGCCACCGCCGTGGTCGACGGCTTCGACGAGTTCGACGCGGAGCTGTTCGGCATGACCAGCCGCGAGGCCGAGATCACCGACCCGCAGCATCGGCTGTTCCTCCAGTCGTGCCACGCCGCGCTCACCGACGCGGGCTACGACCCGGCCCGCTTCGACGGCGCGATCGGCGTCTACGGCGGGTCCGGGGGCACCGGCTACCTGACCGAGAACCTGATGCGCAACGAGCGGCTCCTCGCCTCGCAGCACGGCGGGATCGGCATCTCGACCGGCAACCAGCCGAGCTACTTGACGACCTCGGTGTCGTACAAGCTCAACCTGCGCGGTCCGAGTCTCGCGGTGTTCACCGCCTGCTCGACGTCCCTGGTCGCGGTGCACCTGGCCTGCGAGGCGCTGCGCAACGGCGAGTGCGACATGGCGCTGGCCGGTGGGGTCAACGTGGAGATGCCACACGGCGTCGGCTACATGGGCGTCGACGGCTTCACCTCACCGGACGGCCACGTGCGCGCGTTCGACGCGGACGCCAACGGCACGGTCTGGAGCAGCGGCGTCGGGGTCGTGCTGGTGAAGCGGCTGTCGCAGGCGATCGAGGACGGCGACCACATCCGGGGTGTCGTGCTGGGCAACGCGATCAACAACGACGGCGCCACCAAGGTCGGTTTCTCCGCGCCCAGCGTGTCCGGGCAGACGGAGGCGATCGCGCAGGCCGTCGGCATGGCCGGTGTCGATCCGCGCACCATCGGTTACGTCGAGGCGCACGGCACCGGAACCGCGCTGGGTGACCCGATCGAGATCACCGCACTGTCCACTGTGTACGGGGACAGGGTCGCGGACACCGGCTGGTGCGCGATCGGCTCGGTGAAGTCCAACATCGGCCACCTGTCGCAGGCGGCGGGCGTGGTCTCGCTGATCAAGGCCGTGCTCGTCATGGAGCACGGGCTGATCCCGCCGACCATCAACTATCACGAACCCAACCCGGGGATCGACTTCCCGGCGAGCCCGTTCTTCCCGGCGCGCGAGGTGACGAAGTGGGAGGCGGGCCGGGTGCCGCGGCGGGCGGGCGTCAGCTCGTTCGGCGTCGGCGGCACCAACGCGCACGTCGTGCTGGAGGAGGCACCGAGTCCGCAGCGGTCCCGGACGCCGCATCCGGCGCATCTGCTGCGGGTGTCGGCCAACACCGCGGAAGCGCTCTCGGCCGCGGTCGACCAGCTCGCCGAGCGGCTGGCCGGGGACGTCGACCTCGACCTCGCCGACGTGGCGTACACCCTCGCCGCCGGGCGCACCGAGTACCCGCACCGCGCGGTCGTCGTCGCCCGTGACCCGGAGGACGCGGTCGACGGGCTGCGCGACCCCCGGCGCCTCGTGTCCGCACAGGCCGGGGAGACGAACGTGGCGTTCCTCTTCCCCGGGCAGGGTTCCCAATACGCCGGGATGGGCGCCGAGCTGTACGACGCCGAGCCGGTGTTCGCCGCGGCCGTCGACGAGTGCCTGCGGCTGCTCGAACCCGAGCTGCCGGAGCTGCGCGACCTGATCTTCCGGCCCGGCGGCGAGCAGGCGCTGCGGGAAACCCGCGTGACCCAGCCCGCGCTGTTCGTCGTCGAGTACGCGCTGGCGAGGCTGTGGCAGAGCTGGGGTGTGCGGCCCGCGGCGATGATCGGTCACTCGGTCGGCGAGTACGTCGCCGCCACCGTCGCCGGGGTCTTCACGCTGCCGGACGCGCTGAACCTGGTCGCCACCCGCGGCCGCCTCATGCAGTCGATGCCCGCCGGGGCGATGCTGGCCGTCCAGCTCGACGAGGAGAGCGTCACCTCGCGGCTGCCGGGCACGCTCGCGATCGCCGGGGTGAACGGGCCCGGCACGTGTGTCGTGGCCGGGCCGTCGGACGCGGTCGCGGATTTCGCGGCGACGCTCAAGGCCAGCGGCGTGCAGTGCCGCGAGCTGGTGACCTCGCACGCGTTCCACTCGCCGATGATGGACCCGATCCTCGCCGAGTTCACCGCGGCCGTCGCCGCCGTCACCCGCATCGCGCCCGCGCTGCCGTTCCTGTCGAACGTCACCGGCGACTGGATCACCGACGCCCAGGCCACCGACCCGGCCTACTGGGCCTCGCACCTGCGTCAGGCCGTCCGGTTCGGCGACTGCGTCAAGAACCTGTTCGCGCGCGGCGGCCGCTGGGCGCTCGTCGAATGCGGCCCGGGTCATCAGCTGTCCGGGCTGTCCCGCGGCCAGGTCCCCAAGGGCATGCCCGCGCCGCAGCCGAGCCTGCCGGGCCGTACCGAGCGCATCGGCGACGTCGAAACGCTTTACGGCGCGGCCGGTCTCTTGTGGACGAACGGGGTTTCCCTGGAACCGCGGACGTTCGGTGCGCCCGGGCACCGGGTACCGCTGCCCGGCTACCCGTACGCGCGCAAGCGGTACTGGGTCGACCCGGATCCGGTCACGGCTGCCCAGCCCGCGCGGTCGACCGGTCCGTTGCCGCTGTCCGAGTGGTTCGCGGTCCCGGCGTGGCGGCAGGCGGAACCGGACCTGAGACGCGAGCCCTTCGCGAACGCGCTCGTCTTCGCCGCTGACGACGTCTTGCCCGGTCTGCTGCGCGAGGCGGGTGTGACGGTCACCGAGGTGCGCCCCGGCGACGGCTTCGCCGCGACGGAGACCGGATTCACCGTCCGGCCCGGGGCCCGCGAAGACTACGACGCGCTCGTGGCCGCGCTGCCCGCCCGGCCCGAGCGGGTCGTCCACGCCTGGACGCTGGCCGGGGAAGAGCGCGGCATGGCCGCACAGGACCACGGGTTCTTCAGCCTGCTCAATCTTGTTCAGGCCTGGGGCGAGCCGGTGCGGATCGACGTGCTGAGTACCGGCACCGCCGACGTCACCGGCACCGATCTGACCCGCCCCGAGCACGCGACCCTCGCCGGCATCGCCCGGGTCGTGCCGCTGGAAGTCCCTGGCACGGTGGTGCGCCGGATCGATGTAGATCGCCCGCAGGACGCTGTCGCTGAGCTGTTCCGCCCGGTTGACGCGGCGGCCGAGGTCGCGCTGCGGGCCGGTCGTCGCTGGGTGCTGGACTACACCCAGCTCGAACTGCCCGCGGCCGCGGAGCCGGTGCTGCGCGACGGCGGCCGGTACCTGATCACGGGCGGGACCGGCGGTATCGGCATCACGCTCGCCGAGGACCTCGCTCGCCGGGTGCGGGCGAAGCTCGTGTTGCTCACCCGCGCCGGGCTGCCGCCGCGGGCGGAGTGGGACGCGCACCTCGCCGCGCACGGCGGCACCGACCGCGCCGGGCGCGCGATGCTCGCCGTGCGGCGGATGGAGACCGCGGGCGCGGTAGTGCACGTCGTCGCCGCCGATGTCACCGACGCGCGGCGCCTGCGCGAGGTGCGTGAGCTGGCCGAGCGCGAGTTCGGCGGCCTCGACGGGATCGTGCACGCCGCCGGGCTGCCCGGCGGCGGCGTCGCCGAGGTGAAGGAGCGGGCCGCGGCCGAGGCCGTGCTGGCCCCGAAGATCGCCGGGACACTGGCGCTGGCCGAGGCGTTCGCCGACCTGCCGATGGACTTCGTCGCGCTGTGCTCGTCGATCACCGCGGCGGTGGGCGGCATCGGGCAGGTCGACTACTGCGCCGCCAACAACTTCCTCGACGCCTACGCGCGGGGCGGTCACGGCTGGCAGGCGCGGCTGGTGTCGCACGCCTGGGGTGGCTGGGACGAGGTCGGCATGGCCGCGGAGGTGGCCGCGCCGACCACGATCCGCACCACCCGGTCGCGGGCGCTCGGCCCGGTCGAGCACCCCGTGCTCACCACGCGTACCGAGGACGGCGCGCACGGGCTCGTCTCGGCGGCCACGCACTGGCTGCTCGACGAGCACCGGATCGCCGGGGTGCCGGTGGTGCCGGGCACGGGACACCTGGAGACCGTCCGTGCGGCGGTGGCCGCGGCGCTGCCGAAGCCCGGTGACGGGCACGTCGTCGAGCTGCGGGACGTCGCGTTCCTGGAGCCGTTCGGCGTCCCGGACGGCGCCACCGCGGAGTACCGCGTGGAGTTCGACGGCGACGACTTCACCGTGACCAGCCACGTCGCCGGCGCGAGCCGGACCCACGTGCGCGGATCCGCCGGATGGGTCGAGGCGGGGCCGGCGTCCACTGTGGACATCGAGGCGGTGACCGGGCGGACCGAGCCGATCGACGACGGGAACGGCTTCGGCGCCGGCCGCACCAGCATGGTCACCTTCGGCCCGCGCTGGGCGGCGCTGCGTGAACACCGCATCGGCGCGGAGGAGGAGCTGGCCACGATCACGGCTCCCGACGCGGCGGCGGGTGACGCCGGCGCGTGGGGCCTGCACCCGGCACTGCTGGACGTCGCGACCGCGTTCGGCCGCGGCCGGGGGAGCGGCACCTACCTGCCGATGAGCTACGGCCGGATCGTCGTGCACGACGCGCTCCCGGCGAGTTTCCGCAGCCACCTGCGCTACCGCGACTCCGGCGGCGACCAGGTGGTGGCGGCCGACCTTTCGCTGTGCGACGAGACCGGTCGCGTGCTCGTCACGATCGAGGATTTCGTGCTGCGCCAGGTCGATCAGGCCGCCGTCGGCGGCGGCCTGACTTCGGCGTCCACTGTGGACACTGTTGGGACGTCGACCGGGATCCGGCCGGTGGACGGCGCCGAGGCGTTCGTGCGGGCGCTGGCTCCCGGTCTCGGCGGGCAGGTGGTGATCAGCACCCTCCCGGTGCGGGAGCTGATCGAGCACCAGGTCACCGTCGAGGAGCTGGACGAACCCGACGAAGCGCCGGTGAAGGTGTCGGAGGACGACTACGTCGCCCCGCGCACCGAGCTGGAGGCCGAGATCGCCCGCCAGTGGACCGAGCTGCTCGGCGTGGAGAGGATCGGCGTGCACGACGACTTCTTCGCCCTCGGCGGCAACTCGCTGGTCGCCATCCAGCTCATCGCCCAGGTGCGCAAGGCCACCGGCACGCGGCTGGCGATGAAGACGCTGTTCGAAGCGTCCACAGTGGCCACTCTGGCCGAGCGGATCGAGGAGCTGCGCGCCGGCAAGGCCGAGGCGCCGGACGAATCCGCCCGGACCACCATCCCGAAGCTCGAACGCTGAAGCGGTGGGTCAGGCCTCGTGAGTGGCAATGATCGTTCTAACCGTCATTACCACTCACGACCCCCTGGACCGACGCGGCACTTGCGCTTGACCTCTCACTGAACAGGAAATCATGAGCGACACGAAGGAATGGACGTTCCCGGCCTCGTTCGGGCAGGAGCGGATCTGGCTGTCCGGCCAGCTCGACCCGGCGTCCCCGGTGTACAACCTGCACTGCCAGGCCAGGCTGGACCGCCCGCTGACCGCGGAGCAGTGGCGCGCCGCGCTCGGCGTCATCGTCGGGCGGCATGAGGCGCTGCGCACGTCGTTCCGCATGGAGGGCGGCGCGCTCATGCAGGTGGTGCACGCAGAGGTGCCGATCGAGCCCGAGGTGCACGACCTGCG
Organism: Amycolatopsis sp. NPDC043887; assembly: GCF_056435665.1. Classification (NCBI taxonomy): domain Bacteria; kingdom Bacillati; phylum Actinomycetota; class Actinomycetes; order Pseudonocardiales; family Pseudonocardiaceae; genus Amycolatopsis; species Amycolatopsis sp. NPDC043887. The sequence continues at coordinate 13,963 of NZ_JBWKEB010000034.1, read as the reverse complement.
AGACCTGCCCGCCGACGCCCGTGAAGACCGGCTCGCCGAACTCGTCGGTGGTGTGTCGCGCGAGGCCATCCCGCTCGACTCGCCGCCGCCGTGGCGGGCCCAGGTTTGCCGCATGGCCGACGCCGAGTGGGTGCTCACGTTCGTCGTGCACCACACCGTGTTCGACGCAGGCTCGGTGCTGGTGCTGGGGGCCGAGCTGGGCGAGGCGTGCGACGCCGTGTTCGAGGGCCGCGAGCCGAAGCTGCCCGAACTGGCCATCCAGTACCCGGACTTCTCGGCCTGGCAGCGCGGGCAGCTCGAAACGTCCAGCGAACAGCTGGACTACTGGCGCAAGCAGCTCGCCGGGCTGCCGCCGGTGCACGGCCTGCCCACCGACCGGCCGCGGCCGTCGGAGCTGACGTTCGCCGGTGACCAGGTGCACTTCGCCCTCCCGGACGGTCTGATCGACCGGGTCGGCGAGCTGAGTCTGGAGCTGTCGGCGTCGCCGTTCATGGTGCTGCTGGCCGGCTACTCGGCGCTTCTGTCGCGACTGTCCAGAGCGGACGACATCGTCGTCGGCGTCCCGGTCGCCGGCCGTGACCTTCCCGAGCTGGCCGACCTGATCGGCATGTTCGTCAACCAGATGGCCGTGCGAGTCGACTGCTCGGGCGCGCCCGCGTTCACCGAGCTGGTGGGCCGGGTCCGGTCCACGTTGCTGGAGGCGATCGACCACAGCCAGGTGCCGTTCCAGGCGGTCGCCGAGGCGGTCGGGGCCGAGCGCGATCCCGGCGTGCAGGCGCTGTACCAGCTCGGGTTCAACTTCCTGCCCGACTCGGGGCTGGAGCCGATCCGTTCGGCCACCGCGAAGGACGACATCGCGATCGACCTGACCGCCGTGGACGGCAGGCTCGTCTACCGCACCGACCTGTTCGACCGCGAGACCGCCGAAGCCATCGCCGAGCGGTACGTGCGGCTGCTGAGCGCGGCGGTCGCCGATCCGGCCCGGTCGGTCGCGGATCTGCCGCTGCTGTCGGACGCCGAGCGCGAGCTGGTCCTGACCGCGTGGAACCCGACGGAACTGTCCACTCCGGACACCAAGACGGTGCACGCCCGTTTCGAGGAACAGGCCAGGCGGACCCCGGACGCGCCCGCCGTCGACTTCGGCGGAGTTCGCCTGACGTATGCCGAGCTGAACACGCGAGCCAACCGCGTCGCGCACCGGCTGCGCGAGCTGGGCGCCGGTCCCGGCACCGTCGTCGGCGTGTGCGTGCCGAACTCGGCGGATCTGCTGACCGGCGTGCTCGGCGTGCTGAAGAGCGGCGCGGCCTACGTCCCGCTCGACCCGGCCAACCCGGCACCCCGGCAGGCGCTGATCCTCGCCGACGCGGGTGTCCCGTTCGTGCTGGTCTCCGGAGAGTCCACTTTGGACACCAAGACGCTGGCCCTCGACGACCCGGCCGAGTGGTCCGCCGCGGCCACCGAGGACCCGGACCCGGCGGCCGGGCCGGGCGACGTCGCCTACGTGATCTACACGTCGGGCTCGACCGGGCGGCCCAAGGGCGTCGAGGTCGAGCACCGGGCCGTCGACACGTACCTGGCGTGGGCGCGCGAGGCGTACCCCGGCCTGGCCGGACGGGCGTTGCTGCACACGTCGCCGTCGTTCGACCTCACCGTGACGACGCTGCTCGGCACCCTCACCGCCGGGGGCGCGGTGGTCGATGGCGGACGCCCGACGTTCGTCAAGGCGACCCCGACACACCTCGCCGTCCTCGCCGAGGAGCTGTTCCCGACGGGTGAGCTGGTGCTCGGCGGTGAAGCGCTGACCGCCGAGGCCGTCCAGCCGTGGCGGGGTCGGCACCCCGGTACGCTCGTCGTCAACGAGTACGGCCCGACCGAGGCCACCGTCGGCTGCGTCGTGCACCGGGTCGAACCTGGGGACGAGCTGCCGTCCGGACCCGTCCCGATCGGCCGTCCGGTGCCCGGCACCCGCGTGTACGTCCTCGACGAACGGCGGCAGCCGGTGCCGCCGGGCGTCCCGGGCGAGTTGTACATCGCCGGGTCGCAGCTCGCCCGCGGCTACCTCGGGCTGCCGGATCTGACCGCGGAGAAGTTCATCGAGGGCCTGTCAGGCCGGATGTACGCGACGGGCGACCTCGTCCGCTGGCGCCGCGACGGCACGCTCGACTACCTCGGCCGCATCGACGAGCAGGTGAAACTGCGCGGCTACCGCATCGAGCCCGGGGAGGTCGAGGCCGCACTGCGCGAGCTGCCGGAGGCGCGGGACGCGGCCGTGGCGGTCCGCGGCGACACGCTCGTCGGTTATGTCGTCGGCAGCACCGAGGGCGCGGCCGAGGCACTGCGGAAGACGTTGCCGGAGTACCTGGTGCCGACCCGGTTCGTGTCGCTCGACGCGCTGCCGATGTCGGCCAGCGGCAAACTCGACCGGGCCGCGCTGCCGGATCCCGAACCCGGCGAGGCGCCGGCGTACGTCGCACCCCGGACCGCGGCCGAAGAACTCGTCGCCGAAGTGCTCGGCGAGTTGCTCGGCATCGACGACCTCGGCGCGCACGACGACTTCTTCGCCCGTGGCGGCAACTCGCTGCTGGCGATCCGCGCGATGGCCCGGATCCGCAAGCAGGTCGAGGTCGACATCCCGGTGCGAGGGCTGTTCTCTCTCACCACCGTCGCCGGTCTCGCCGCCGAGATCGAGCGGCGGCTCGAGGAAGACCTCGACCAGCTCAGCGACGAGGAGGTCCAGCGCCAGCTGGCCGAAGGTGAGAACTCATGACCGCGATCGACGAAACCAGCGCGGCCGCGCGCCGCGCCCTGCTCGAACGGCGGCTGCGACGGCGCGCGGAGCCGGCCGCGACCATCACGCCGCGCCCCGCCGACGCCGTCGTCCCGCTGTCCTACCAGCAGGAGCGCGTCTGGTTCATGGAGCAGTTCGCCCCGGGCACCGGGTCGTACCACATCCCGGTGCCGATCCGGCTGACCGGCAGGCTCGACGTCGCCGCGCTCCAGTCCGCTTTGGACACCCTGCCGACGCGGCACGAGGCGCTGCGGATGCGCTTCCCGGAGGGGGACGACGGACAGCCGACCGTCCACATCGAACCTTCGGTCTCGGTTGATTTGTCCATAGTGGATGCGGGAACTGAGGAAGCCGCCCGCGCCGCCGTCGACGCCGCCGCGGCCGAGACGTTCGACCTGGCCACGGGCCCGCTCCTGCGGGCGACACTGGCCCGGGTGTCCGACGAGGAGCACCTGCTGGTCTTGTGCACGCACCACATCGTGGGCGACGGCTGGTCGGTCGACCTGTTGCTGCGTGACCTCGCCGCGCAGTACCACGCTCTGAGCACCGGCGGCACGGCCCAGCTGCCCGCGCTGAGCATCGGGTACGGCGACTTCGCGCACTGGCAGCGCCGCACGCTCACCGGTGGCGAACTCGACCGGCAACTGGAGCACTGGAAGGCACAGCTCGCCGGGGTCGAGCCGCTGGAGTTGCCCACCGATCGGCCCCGGCCCGCCAAGCAGAGCTTCGACGGCGCGATCCACGAGTTCTTCGTCGAGCGCGACCTCGCCCGCGCGCTCGGCGAGCTGAGCCGTGAGCACGGCGTCACGCTCTTCATGACCCTGCTGGCCGCCTACCAGGTGCTGCTTTCGCGGTACTCGGGCCAGGAGGACTTCGCGATCGGCTCGTCGTCGGCCGGACGCGGCCTGCCCGAGCTGGAGGGCGTGGCGGGCATGTTCATCAACATGCTGCCGCTGCGTGCCCAGCTCGCGGGTGACCCGACGTTCGCCGAGCTGCTCGAACGCACCCGGCGGCACGTGCTGGACGCGTTCGAGCACGCCGACGTCCCGTTCGAACGGCTGGTGAACGCGCTCGGCGTGCCCCGCGACGTCAGCCGCTCGCCGGTGTTCCAGGCGATGTTCGTGCTGCAGAACTACGAGATGGGCCGGATGGGCGCGGCCGGTGAGTCCGAAGTGGACTTCCGCTGGCTGCCGATGGACCTGCCCGCTACCCGGTTCGACTTCGAGTTCCACGCGATCGAGGTCGAACGCGGGCTGATCGGCAAGCTCGTCTACAACACCGCGCTGTTCACCCCGGACACGGTCGACGGGATGGCCGGGCGGCTGGTCACGCTGCTGCGCTCGATCGTCGCCGACCCGGACCGGCGACTGTCCGAAGTGGACATTCTCGACGCCGCACAGCGCGAACTCGTCCTGGAGCGCTGGAACGACACGACCGCCGAGTTCCCGCAGACCACGCTGCACACGCTCGTCGAGGAGCAGGCCGCCCGGACGCCGGACGCGCCCGCGGTGACCTTCCGCGGTGCGTCGCTGACCTACCGCGAGCTGGACGAGCGGGCCAACCGGCTCGCGCACCGGCTGCGTGGGCTCGGCGTCGGACCGGGCGTGCTCACCGGGGTATTCGCGGAGCGGTCTTTCGAACTGGTCGTCGCGCTCCTCGGCGTGCTGAAAGCCGGTGGCGCGTACGTCCCGCTCGACCCGGAGTACCCGGCCGACCGGCTGGCGTTCATGCTGCGGGACGCGGCCGCGCCCGTCGTCGTGACGCAGGCGGCGTTGCGTGAAACACTGCCGCCGGGGGACGCGACCGTCGTCGTCCTGGACGACCTCGCCGAGACGGCCGGGCAACCGGGCACCCCGCCTGAGCCGCTTGCCGGACCGGATGACCCGGCGTACGTCATCTACACCTCGGGCTCCACCGGTCAGCCGAAAGGCGTGCCCAACGGTCACCGCGGCATCGTCAACCGGCTCGACTGGATGCAGCGCGCGTACCGCCTCGACCACACCGATTCGGTGTTGCAGAAGACCCCGGCCGGTTTCGACGTGTCGGTCTGGGAGTTCTTCTGGCCGCTGATCACCGGTGCGCGGCTCGTGCTCGCCGAACCCGGCGGCCACAAGGACGCCGCGTACCTGCGTGAGCTGCTCGCGTCCGAAGGCATCACCACCGCGCACTTCGTGCCGTCGATGCTCACGCTTTTCCTGGCCGAACAAGGCGTCGAGACCTGCACGGCGCTGCGGCGGGTCGTGTGCAGCGGCGAGGAGCTACCGCTCGACGCTGCCCGCGAGTTCACGCGGCGGCTGCCGGACTGCGAGCTGCACAATCTCTACGGCCCGACCGAAGCCGCCATCGACGTCACCGCCTGGCACTGCACGCCCGCCGCGCTCGCCGACGTCGCGTCGGTGCCGATCGGAGCGCCGATCCAGAACATCCGGATCTACGTGCTCGACCGTGCCGGGCGGCCCTGCCCGGTCGGCGTGCCGGGCGAACTGCACATCGCCGGCGTCGGCCTCGCCCTGGGGTACCACAACCGCCCGGAGCTGACGGCAGAGCGGTTCGTACCCGACCCGTTCCACAGTGGACGGATGTACCGCACCGGCGACCTCGCGCACTGGCGCCCGGACGGGACGATCGCGTTCCTCGGCCGGATCGACCACCAGGTCAAGCTGCGCGGCCTCCGCATCGAGCTGGGGGAGATCGAGACGACCTTGCGCGCCCAGCCGGGTGTGCGCGACGCCGCCGTGATCGTCCGCGAGGACACGCCGGGGGACAAGCGGCTGGTCGGGTACGTCGTCGGCGACGCCGAGCCCGGCGCGCTGCGGACGGCGCTCAAGCAGAGCCTCCCGGACTACATGGTCCCGCCGTCGTTCGTCGCGCTCGACGAGCTGCCGCTCACCCCGAACGGCAAGCTCGACCGCAAGGCGCTGCCCGCTCCGGTCGCGTCCCGGGACGCGACCAAGGAACTGGTCGCGCCGTCGACCCCGGTCGAAACCCTGCTGGCCGACATCTGGCGGGACGTGCTCAAGGTGGACGAGCTGGGCGTCGACGACGACTTCTTCGACCTCGGCGGCCACTCGATGCTGGCCACCCAGGTGGTGGCACGGATCGGCAAGGCGGGCGCCGGGCAGGTCGGCGTCATGGACCTGTTCCAGCACCGCACGATCCGCGAGCTGGCGTCCTTCATGGACGATGACGCCACCGACCGGCCGCGGCATCTGCTGTACGAGCTGACCAAGCCGACGACGCAGCGGACGCTGACCTACGTCTGCTTCCCCTACGGCGGCGGCAGCGCGATCGTGTACCAGCCGCTGGCCGACGCGCTCCCGGAGGGCTACTCGCTCTACTCGGTCGCCATCCCCGGGCACGACGTCGGACTGTCCGAAGAGGCCCTGCCCTTCGACGACCTGGTCGAGCGGCTGGCCGACGAGATCCTCGACCGCGTCGACGGCCCGCTGGCCATCTACGGCCACTGCGGTGTCGGCAACGCGCTCGCCGTCGCCGTCGCCCGGCTGCTCGAAGAGCGCGGCCGCGAGCTGGAGGTCGTCTACATCGGCGCGATCTTCCCGTTCGCCCGCATGAAGGGCCCGGTGGGCACGTTGCGCACCCGGCTGGAGAAGCTGCGCAGCAACCGGTACTACTCGAACTGGCTCAAGGGCATGGGCGTCGACACCGACGACCTCGACCCGGCGCAGGCCGACCGGATCATCACGAACATGCGCGCCGACAGCCGCGCCGCCGAGGAGTACTTCAGCGGCCTGCTCGACGCCCGCGTGGCCAAGCTGCGCGCGCCGATCGTGTCGGTCGTGGGCTCCGAGGACCCGGTCACCGACTACTACGCCGAGCGGTACCGGGAATGGGAGTTCCTCACCGACACCACCGCGCTCGTGGTGCTCGACCGGGCCGGGCACTTCTTCCTGCGCTACCGGGCCGACGAACTCGCGGAGATCGTCACGCGCGTGCATCCGGCGCTGGACGACCCCGGCGAACTCGACGTCCGGGTCCGCGGCGAAGACGCGGCCTGGGCGGTGCACGAGACCCACCGGGCGGAGGTGGACGAGAAACCCGCGGTGCGGCCGAGCATGGCCCGGTTCGTCACCATCACGGTCGGGCAACTGGTGTCCTCGACCGGTTCGGCGCTGACGTCCTTCGCGGTGCCGATCTGGCTCTACACGCGCACGGGCTCGGTGGCCGACCTCGGCCTGCTGTGGGCGCTCGCGCTGCTGTTCGGCGTGCTCGTCCTGCCGGTGGCCGGCGCACTGGTCGACCGCGGCGACCGGCGGCGGATCATGATCGCGGCCAGCGGCATCGCCGGCGGGATCCAGCTGATACTGGCGTTGCTGCTGATCACCGGGCATGTCCAGCTGTGGTTGTTCTACGTGTTGATCCCGCTCGGGTCGGTGGCCGCTTCGTTCCAGCGCATCGCCTATCAGTCGTCGGTGGCTCAGCTGGTGCCGAAGCAGTATCTCGGGCACGCGATGGGCCTCGCGCAGCTGTCCACCGGTTTCGCCCAGTTGCTGATGCCGGTGCTCGCGGCCGGGCTGCTGGCGACGATTCAGTTGTCCGGCATCCTGATCCTGGACATGGCGAGCTACGCGTTCGCGATCGTGGGCCTGCTGCTGGTGCGGTTCCCGGACATGATGGGCTGGCGCCCGCGCGAACCGCTGCTGACGGCGATCGCAGGTGGGCTGCGGTACTCGTGGAACCACCGCGGTTTCCGCACGATGCTGCTGTACTTCGCGCTGGCGAACGTCTTCCTCGCTCCCGCGCTGGTGCTAGTCTCGCCGCTCGTGCTGTCGTTCGGCTCGGTCACCGACGTCGCGCAGGTGGCGCTGGCCGAGGCCATCGGCGCGGTGGCGGGTGGGATCGGGATGGCCTTGTGGGGCGGCCCGCGGCACCGCCGGATGGTCGGTGTGCTCGTCGGCAACATAGGGATCGCGCTCGGCAGCCTGGTGATGGGCCTGCGGCCGTCGCTGATCGTCGTCGCGGCCGGGGTGTTCCTCCTGGCCGCCGCGATGTCCGTGTCGCAGGGCATCTACGCGACGCTGGTGCAGGTCAAGGTGCCGCAGCGGTTCCACGGCCGGGTGTTCGCGATCAACCAGACGATCACCTGGTCCACGCTGCCGATCGGGTTCGCCGTGCTGGCGCCGCTGGCCGTCGGCTGGTTCTCGCCGCTGCTGGCACCGGGCGGCGCGCTGACCGGGTCGGTCGGCGCCGTGCTCGGCACCGGCGAGACCCGGGGCATCGGGCTCGCCTATGTCGTCTTCGCGCTGATCCTGCTGCTGATCAACGTGGGCGGGTTCTCGCTGCGGCGCCTGCGCCGCTTCGACACCGAGGTGCCCGATTCGCTGCCCGACGATCTGGTGGGGGCGCAGGAACGGGAGCGCAAGCTCGCCGGGAAGGAAGCCGCATGAGTACGGCAGTGCTGGTCAGGGAGGCCCGCGGACACTGGGTCGGCGAGGTCGCGCCGTCGATGCGGGCGGCCGGGCACCGCGTGGTGCTGCTCGCCCCGCCGATGGACGAGGCCGAGCGCGCCGCGCTGACGAACGTGGTAGACGACGTCGTCGCGCTCGACGACGTCCACGACCCGGAAGCCGTCGCGGCGAAGGTCCGGGAGATCGACGGCGGCGCGTTGGCCGGGATCTTCACCGGCTCGGACGGCGCCATCGCGAGCACCGCCCACGCCGCGGAACTGCTCGGGGTGGCGCGCTGCCCGGCGTCGGTGTTCGCCTTGTGCGCGAACAAGTTCGCGGTCCGGGAGGCGCTCGCCGCGGCCGGGCTGCCCGGGCCCGCGCACGCCCTGATCTCGTCGGCCGCCGAGGCGGCATCGGTCGCTTCCGCGGTCGGGCTCCCGGCGATCGTCAAACCGGTCAACGGGGCGGGCAGCAATCTGATCCGCGCGGTGTCCACTGTGGACGAACTAGCGGCCGCGTACGAGCTGCTGGCCGCGCGGCTGCCCGAGTCCGCGGATCCGCGCTACCACCGTCCATTGGGGACACTGGACCCTTCGGCGACATTCCTCGTCGAAGGATTGCTGTCCGGCCCGGAGTACGCGGTGGACGTGCTGGTCCGTGATGGGGTCGCCGAGCCGGTCGAGATCCTCGACAAGCCGCTGATCGACGAGCGGAAGTTCGAGCTGGCGCTGTCGTGCCCGCCCGCCGGGCTCACCGCCGACCGGGCCGAGCTGGTGACCGCCGCGGCGGTCACCGCCGTCCGCGCGCTGGGGCTCGACAACACCTGTGCCCACGTCGAGTTGATCGACGACGTCGACCGTGGCCCGACGATCGTCGAGGTCAACGCGGGCAGGCCCGCCGGCTCGATCATGCCGCTGCTGGCGAAGCTGCGCACCGGCATCGACGTGTTCGCCGAGCTGGCGGCGCTCGCGGTGGGCGCTCCGCCGCCGGTGCGGGAACCCGCGAAACTGCCCATCCCGCTGGGCATGCTGATCCTCTACGCGGCCGGTTCGGGCCGGTTGACCGGCATCGGCGGGCTCGACGAGATCGCCGAGCTGCCCGAGGTGATCGACGTCGTCACCACCGTCTCGCCGGGTGAGGTGCTCACCGACGAACAGGAGACCTACGCGGTCAACCTCGTCGTGGCCGGGTTCGCCGATCACGAGGACCTCGCCGACCTGCACGCGGAGGCGAGCAAGCTCGTCCGGCTCGAACTGGAGGAAGTGTGAAAACCGCGTTCGTGGTCTGCGAGACCGCAGGGCAGTGGATCGCCGACTTCGTGGCCGCTGTGCACGCGACCGGCCTGCGGGCCGAGCTGGTCACCCAACCCCTGGAACCGGCCGAGCAGGCACAGGTGGCGGAACTGGTGGACGGCATCGTCGTCGTCGACGACGTCCGTGACGCCGAAGCCGTCGCCGAGGCGATCCGGGTGCGGACCGTCAGTCCGGCCGGGGTGGTGACCGCCGCCGAGGGGATCATCGCGAGCGTCGCCCGTGCGGCCGAGCTGCTCGGGGTGGCGCGCTGCCCGGCGTCGGTGTTCACCGTGACGCACAACAAGTTCGCGGTCCGGCAGGCGTTGGGCGCGGCCGGGTTGCCGGGGCCACGCTGCGCGCTGATCTCGGCCGAGTCCGAGGCGGCGTCGGTGGCTTCGGCAGTCGGGCTCCCGGCGATCGTCAAACCGGTGAACGGCGCGGCGAGCAATCTCGTGCGTACTGTGTCCACAGTGGACGAACTGGCGGCAGCGTACCGGCTGCTGGCCGAGCGGTTGCCGCTGTCGGAGGACGCACGGTACCACCGGCTCGTCGGTGGCGGACCGGCGCCGATCGACCCGCTGAAGGTGTTCCTCGTGGAAGGCCTGCTGCGCGGTCCGGAGTACGCGGTCGACGTCCTGGTGCGCGACGGCGTCGCGGAACCGGTCGCCGTGGTGGAGAAGCCGCTGATCGACGAGCGCAAGTTCGAGCTGGGCATGGTCTGCCCGCCGCTCGAACTGTCCGAAGAGGACACCGGGCGGCTGTTCGCGGCCGCTACGGCCGCCGCGCTCGCCCTGGGTCTGGACAACACCTGCGCTCACCTGGAACTGATCGACGATGCCGAGCTGGGCCCGACGATCGTCGAGGTGAACGCGGGCCGCCCGGCAGGCGGCGCCCAGCCGGTGCTGCTGAAGCTCGCGACCGGCATCGATGTCATCGCCGAAGCCGTGTCGCTGGCATTGGGCACGCCACCGCCCGCGCGAGGTGCGGGCCTGCCGGTGCCGGTGGGCTACCTGATCTTCTACGCCGAGGGCACCGGGCGGCTGATCCGCGTCGAGGGCACCGACGAGGTCGCAGGGCTGCCCGAGGTCCTGGAGGTCGTCACGATCGTGCGCCCCGGCCAGCTGCTCACCGACGACCAGGAGATCTACGCGGTGAACGTACTCGCCGCGGGGTTCGCCGACACCGAAGACCTCGCCGCGCTGCACGCCGAGGCCGCCAAGCTGATCCGATTCGAACTGGAGGAGTCATGACCGCCGAACTCGCGGCGAACCTCGGCCACGTCGAGGGCAACGAACACACGAAGATCACCGTGTACGCGGCCACGGGTCTGGACTGGGTGCGCGCGCATCGCGAAGTGCTGCAGGGCCGGCTGCGCGAGCACGGCGCGATCCTGCTGCGCGGGATGCCTGCCGATCTGGCGGTGTTCAACCAGGTCACGGAGGAGATCGGCGGCTCGCTGCTGACGTACACGGAACGGTCGACGCCGCGGTCGGCGGTCTCGGGCAACATCTACACCTCGACGGAGTACCCGCCTGCCGAGTCGATCCCGATGCACAACGAGAACTCGTACTCGGCGCGCTGGCCCGCCCGCCTGTTCTTCCTGTGCGACACCGCGGCCGAAACCGGCGGCGCGACGCCGATCGCCGACAGCCGCGCGATGTACCGCCTGCTGCCGGAGGACCTGCGGGAGCGCTTCGCGGGCGGTGTCACCTACACCCGGGCGTTCCGTGAAGGCCTCGGGCTGACCTGGCAGGAGGCGTTCCAGACCGACGACCGCCAGGCGGTGGCGGACTACTGCACCGGCAACGGGCAGACGTACGAGTGGACCGACGAGGGCCTGCGCACCCGGCACGTGCGCCCGTCGTTCGTCGCGGAACCGCACACCGGCGCGACGGTGTGGTTCAACCAGGCCAACCTGTTCCATGTCTCGAGCCTGGGGGAGGAGGTCAGCGAGGCGCTGCTGGAGCTGTACCCCGAGGAAGACCTGCCCCGCAACGCCTTCTTCGCCGACGGCTCGCCGATCCCGCAGGCGGACCTGGCCACGATCAAGGCGACGTACGACGAGGTCAGCTACGCGTTCCCGTGGCAGCCGGGCGACATCATGGTGATCAACAACATGCTGATGGCGCACGGACGCGAGCCGTTCACGGGCAAGCGGCGGACCCTGGTCGCCATGACCTGAGCCGCCTCAGGCCGCGGCGACGCTGGAGAAGGGTGACGCGCGGGTGCTGCCGTTGCGGCCTCGTGAGTGGTAAGGACGGTTATTGAGGGGTGAGGCAACTGTGTCGGGTGCGGTGGGCGGTCCGCTCATGGCCGCCCTTCGACACACGCCCCGGGCCATGTCGACGACGTAGCGAAGGCCTCCTTCCCTACCTTCAGGGTAGGCAAGGAGGCCTTCACCACCACCTGGGTCGATCACTTCGGCTGACGGTGCGAAAGTGGCTTCGCAACACGCCACAGTTGCCTTACCCCTCAAGAGAACCGTCCTTACCACTCACGAGGCCGCCGGCCAGCGGCGGTGGTCCTGGTCGATGACGAACTCGTGGCTGTGCCGCCACGTGCCGTCGCCGGCCTGGACGGCGTCGGCGAGGTGAGCGGGGTCGATGGGCTCATGGTGGGTGTGTTCGAGAAGCAGGGGGTCGCGGCGTGGCCACGAGCGGATCGTGACGGCGAGCCCGAGTAGTGCGAGTGCGCCGAGAACGAGCCAGGTGGTGGTGAATCCGGCGGTGGTGGCGAGCCAGCCGGCGATGGGGTAGGCGAGCAGCCAGCAGGCGTGCGACAGCGAGAACTGGGCGGCGAAGATCGCTGGCCGGTCGCTGGGTTGGCTGGACCTGCGCAGGACCCGGCCGACAGGAGTGAGCACCAGTCCGGTGCCGAGGCCGATGATCGCCCAGACGGTGAGCGCGGCTCCCCAGCGCCAGTTGCCGGAGTCCGCGGTGGACAGTGCGATGGCGCCGGTCATTCCGGTGAGGAGGGTTCCGCCGCCGGAAAGCATGACGGTGCGTTCGGGGATCCGGTCGAGGGCGCGGGGGAGCAGGAGTGCGACCAGGATGGTGCCGATGCCGTTGCCTGCCAGGAGAAGCGCGACGTCGGCTTGGGACCGGCCGAGGGTGTCCTGGACGTAGTTGACCGTGTTGACCATGACGATCGAGCCGGCCGCGGCGACCACCAGGTCGAGACCGAGTGCTCCACGCAGGCGCGGGGTCGCGGTGAAGATCTTGATCCCGGCGAGGGTACGGTCCCAGATTCCGCCGCGGTGACTGCGGGTCGCGTCGGGGATGCGGGTGCTCAGCACGAGCACGGCGGAGGCGACGAACCCGATCGAGGTGCCGGTGAACAACCAGTGGAAGGACACGAGGCTGAGCACGGCGGCGGCGAGCAGGGGACTGAGCAGGCTCTCCATCGTCGAGGCCAGCTGCGACAGCGAGAGCGCCTTCGTGTAGTCGCGTTCGTCGGGCAGGATGTCCGGGAGGACGGCCTGGAAGGTCGGGGTGAACGACGCCGACGCGGATTGCAGGACCACGATCAGGACGTAGATCTGCCAGACCTGGTCGACGAAGGGCAGCGCGAGGACGACGAGCGCGCGGACAGCGTCCAGGCAAACGAGGAACAGGCGGCGTGGCACCCGGTCGGCGTAGGCCCCGGCGAGCGGCGCGACCGTGACATAGGTGATCATCTTGATCGCCAGCGCTGTTCCCAGCACCGCGCCGGCACTGGCCCCCGCCAAGTCGTAGGCCAGCAGGCCGAGCGCTACGGTCGTCAATCCAGTGCCGAACAGCGCGACCAGCTGTGCCCCGAACAGATGCCGGTAGTCCCGATGGCCGAACAACGACACGCTCCACCACTCCGCTCGCTCGAAGCCCCTTCCATGATAGGTGCTCATGTACGCACATGACGAATCAGGCGACCAGTGGACCCGGCTGCCTCCCGATGACCAGGTCGAGGCCGCGTCCACGGCGTTGCGGATGCTGGCCGATCCGACCCGGATGCGGATGCTGTGGCTGATCAGCGGCGAGGAGTACGACGTCGCGTCGTTGTCGGCCGCGGTCGCCATCGCGCGTCCGGCGGTGTCCCAGCATCTGGCCAAGCTCAAGCTGGCCGGTCTGGTCACGCAACGCCGGGACGGCAGGCGGATCCTCTACCGCGCTCGTGGCGGGCATGTCCGGCGTCTCTTGGCGGAGGTCATGAACGCGGCCGACCACCATCTGCACGGGATCCCCGACCACGATTGAGCCACTGAGCGCTGAATCCCTGGCTACGCGGATCAGGTCAACGGGCGGCCGCTCGGGGCTCGGCGTCGATGTGGTCGGCGTGGAAGAGGGCCTGCTTGAGTAGCCTGCTGACGTGCTCGTTCGCGGCGGAGTAGTAGACGAAGGTGCCTTTGCGGCGGCCTTTGACCAGGCCGGCGAGCCGGAGTTTCGCCAGGTGCTGGCTGACCGCGGTGGGGGCGGCGCCGGCGAGTTCGGCGAGGCAGGCGA
>NZ_JBWKEB010000033.1:0-29657 GCF_056435665.1 Amycolatopsis sp. NPDC043887 | reverse complement strand
CCAGGCATCTGGTGATCGCTGCGCTCATCCTCGCTGCGCTCGTCCACTCAGGGGACACCTGTTCTCCGTGGGAAGCTCTGAACTCAAGGAGCAAAATTCGTTGATGTGCAAGAGAAATCGCGCCGGTTGCTTTCTGTCCACAGTGGACGAACACTGCTTCTTGTGGACAGAGAATTCCGCATTAAGCATGTGCGAAGGACCATTGTATCTGATCGTTTTGGACGTCAAAACTGAGCAAAGTCCAGGTAAAAGTATGTGCGTACGTACTTGCGATCATGGTAAAGACTCAATCGGCATGGTTGCATAGAGTGAGCATTTACAGTGATCTGCAGATGCGCGCGCGTGTGTGCTCGTTCTATACCCCCACCATTGGTGCAAAAAGTGGTCCTTTGGTCCACGAGCGACATTTCTGCAGGTGAAGGGCATGAATCACGCGGACCAACTCGCGCGAGGCTCAAAGTCGAACTGGTCCCGGCGGACCAAACTGGTCCCGCCGGCGGCGTCGTGGACCAGTTTAAAAACGTATCTTGCAGGCAAATCGGGCATATCAGGCAGTATCACGTTATCGTACCGATACAGTACGCGCGTTTCGTTAGCGTGTTCAGCGCGTAGTCAAAAGAGCGATTTCGTCTCGAAGTGCACGCGCCGGCGTGTGACCGCTCCTGAGCGCACTTCCGTTGCTATCGTGTCCACCGAGTGGACGACCCCTGTGTCTGAAGTGGAGCAACCCGCATGCCAGAAAGCCCGTTGAAACAAACTCTCAAGTCGGAGGCCGAGGTCGACGCCTGGCTCGGTTGGGTTGATCGCACGTACGGCCTGGCGAGCTGCAGCGTGGACAAGGTCGCCGGCGGTTTCGCGGTCGAGGCGAACCTGAAAGAGCAGCCACCAGTGCCACCAGTGCCCGCCGATGAGGGTTCAGCACCACCTGCAGAGCAGGCGCCAGCGCCGCCTGCCGAACCCTCTCCCCCCGCGGGTCCAGCTTTTGACGCACTCGCTGAGCTGGTCGCCGGTGCTCAACTGGACGAGATGCCCCGCGATGCCCTGGTCGCCCTGCTCGAGCAAGTCCGCGGCGCACGGGCCAGCTGGGACCAGTTCGAGGACCTGGTCCTGCAGGCCGCTCACGAAAAGGGCGCAAGCCTGCGAATGCTCGCGGCCGCGCTGCAGGTGGGAAGCCCTGAAGGCGTCGCGAAGCGCCTTCGCCGGCTGGCTTCCGCGAAGAAGTCCTGATCAAGCAGAGAAGACGAAAAAGCCTGTGCGTTGACGTCGACGCACAGGCTTTTTCGTGGCTAAACGGGTAGCCGCCGAGCTGCACTGACTCTGAGTTCCCAGCCAGGCGCCCGGCGGCGTCAGGAAGCTCGCGTGCCCCAGGTAGAGGTGCGAACCAACGCACGTGCCTTGCTGTTGTCCCTGCTTCCCGCGTTGCGCATATTAGCGGCACCCACCGACAAGAACGGTTCAGCACCTCGCGTACGCGGTGATTTGGGAGCCTTCGCCGTAGCGGGAATCCATGGTGAAGATCCCCAGCCGACTCGGACCGGCCGTCGGCGGATCGACCTTGACCGCACAGGCGTCGACGACCATGCGAGTCGAGCTGACGTAGGTGACGGCGTTGCTGGCCAATGGCATCACGGTGACCGCGTTTTCGTATGCGCGCCCGGATGGAACCTGTCCCGCCAGCAGCATGATCGCGTTTTCGCACAGGTCGGCTCCGTGCGCTTGCGCGAAGTCCCGCGCGGTGGGAGGCGTGAACGCGAAGCAGATCACTCGCGGATCGCGGGAGCTGATCGCGCGCGCGATGCCCCACACCACGTCCACCCCGGTCCGGGGCAGGATCTTGGCGACGGACTGCTCATGCAGCGCTTGCCGCTCGGCTTCCTGTCGTCGAGTATCGGCGGCCGCATCGAGTCGCCACCCGACGATGCCGAGCGTCAGCAGGACGACGGCGACCACCAGCGCGGCGATCGGCTGCCAGCGCGCGACCGGGCGGCCGGCCAGTCCGAAGATCTGGACCCGGCCGGTGCGCGGAAACGTCAGCCGCGGAATCGGCGCGGTGATCTCGTTCGGCGATTCGGGCGGCGGCATGAGCTGCGAACCCCGCACGGCAGGCGGGGCCGGTGACGCGACTCGCGTCTTCCGGTACTTCCAGGACCACCACAAGCCTGCGACGAAGGCGAGTCCGCCGAAGGTGAGCGACCAGCCCCACAGCGGGATGCTCAGCAGCCACCACACGTCCGCGACCGCCAGGCCTACCGCTAGCGCGCCCGGACGCCGGACGCCGATGAGCGCGGCCACCACCAGAATCCCGAGCGCAAGTACCCATGGCCACCAGTCGCCCAGGAACGACCACAGCACGACGGCCAGCGTCCCCGTGAACACCAGCGCCGCCCATTCCACACGGCCCCCGGCTGATCCCTGCCGGACAGGCCTCCCCTGCATGGTCGGCATGTCGTCCACGGTAGCCGCCGACGGCTCGATGAGCTGACTATTTAGGGCTGGAGCGCGGCTAGAAGCTTGTGCGTTGACGCCGATGCACAGGCTTCGTCGTGCGCGAAACTGGTCAGGTTCGATGGATAGCCGCCGAGCCGCACTGACTCTGAGTTCCCAGTCAGGTGCCCGGCGACGTCAGGAAGCATGACGCGGAGGCGTCACAGCGGACCGTCTAATCGTGTCCAGCGTGACGGCTGCGCGTCATCGTTGCGTGCGACGTCGCCAGGCCGTGGTGCGGCAGGCTGGAGAGCAGTAACGGGCATCGACGCGTCGCCGCACGCCTGCCCAAACCATCGCGCCGCATACAGGGCACGCGGCCCGGTCCATGATCGAGCTGGCTAACTCCATGGTTGCCACGTCGTAGGAACACCACCGTTCGTACGCCTGACGGTTCCGGTGTGGCGGTGGCGGGCCGGTGATGGCCATCGCCTTGATCAGGCCGCGCTGCCGGAAATCAGCGAGCCGGGCGCGTCGGCGCGCCCGGTAAGCCCGAGCGACGCACGCGGGCGAGCAGTACCGGCGTCGCGAGCTTGCGCTGCGCGGGAGAGGCTGTCGGCACTGGGCGCAGCGTCGCCGCTTCGGCTTCGAGGTGACCACGAAACCAGCGTCTCCCGCAGTTGGCTCATCACGGAAGAAGCGGGGGAATAGTACTTGCTCCGAATAATTCACATCGCCTTGCTGACCTCGTCGTCGTTGCGTGCAGGGTGGCCGGCGGGGGGCGGCATGACGTCGACGTGGTGTTCGACGAACATGCTGCCGCCGCTCTTGTGTGCGTGAGGCTATTCGGCGTCGGCGGGCCAGCGGTGCGCGATGAGTTCCGCCGATCGAACCCGCGCCAGCTTGTCGATCCGCCGACGCAGCCGGATGTCCTTCTGCCACAGCTCGACCATCGCGCGGATCCGCACGGTCGCCTCGATGCCGTCGTCGACCCGCGCCTGCGCCAGGTCCCGGCGCATGTCTTCGGGCATGGGGACGGCGACGCGCCCCTTGTTCTTCCGGGGAGCCTCAGGGGCGTGCTCGTTCGGAAGCGGCGTGCTGTCGTCGTCACTGACGGGCTGCTCCGGGATCTTCGGCAACCTGGGCTTCTTCGCCTGGTCCCCCTTCCCCGCGGGAGGTTCTGGTTTTGCAGGTTTTACGGGCGCAGGGTCGGCCTTCTTGGTGTCGTCTGCCGGGGCCTGTGTTCCTCCCAGGGTTGCGGCGACGTTCAACCTAGCCACGGGTGCGCTCCTCTGCTGCTTCGTCCAGACGTGTGGGGATCATGATTTGAGAGCCTGCGCGTTTGAGGACCTCGCGGGTCAGGGCGCGCAGGTCGTCTTCGGCCTTGCGGATTTCGGCGTGTTTTCCGCCGAAGGTGGTGATCGGTCGCCGTGCCTGCTGCGCGTCGCGGACGCCGCGGTAGTCGCGCACGATGGTGCGGAACACCTCGATGCCGGCGGCTTCGAGCTGGCTCTGCAGGTCCATGGCTTCGGCCAGGGCGCGCGGGAACACCTTGGACAGGACCACGCCGTAGGGGATCCCCATCGGCTTGAGGACTTCCAGGCAGAACGGCGCGACGGTTTCCATGTCGAACTGCGACGGTCCCATCGGGACGACCAGCTGGTCGACGACGGGGCGTTTCCCGTCGGATCCTTCGAGGGCCGCTTTCTGCTCTTGTGCCTTCTTGTATCCGGGAAGGTCGATCAGGGTGAAGATGTGGCCGCTGTGCAGCTCGCGAAGTTGCGCGATGACGTGGGGGTCGTCGGCGTAGTCGAAGTCGACGTTCAGCAGCTCGCCGTTCTTGTTGATTCCCTCGAGGTAGGGCAGCGTGTTTTCCTGCCCGCCGGAGTCGAGCACCATCACCCGACGTGTGGTGTAGCGACTGATCACGGCGGTCATGCCGCACGTGATCGTGCTCTTGCCGACGCCGCCCTTGGGCGACATGACGCCGATGATGTGGGTCATGGGTAGATCTTAAAGGATGGTCGCAAGATCAAACGCACAGTCTTTTTCGCGGTAGAAGTATGTGCGTAGGACCAAGCTTCACCCGCTTGGGGGTATCGGTCGCACATGCTTCCGTCGCAGAATGTCCACTAAGTGGACACGATCGAAAGGTTCAACCCCGTGACGAACAAGCTCACGAAGGTACTCGCCGACCAGACCGCCCATCGCACCTACGTCGTAGCCGCCCCGGCTCGCGCCGCCGAGGTTCTCGGCTCGTTCGAGTCCGCGTCGATGGCTGAGCACTACGTCCGAACCCACAACGACACCCACCCGTGGACCGACGGCTCCTCGAAGGCGCGCGTGATCGCCGCCCGGCTGAACCTCATCGGCGGGAAGTCCTCCAGCGTGGCCCGCCTGCTGGTGGTGCGCGGCCTGGTCGAGCGCGAGGACGTCACGCTGTTCGAGTTCGGTCCGGACGCGTACCACTACCTCACCCAAGACAGCCGTGACGAGATCACCCGCGAGATGGTCGAGGTGCCGTTCTTCGCTCACGACCAGTTCATCCCGGCCCCGGCTGCCAGCGACGGCCACTGGTCGCCGATGTTCTTCACCGCTGACCTGGTGTTGTTCGCCGAGTCTGGCGAGCAGGCGTTCGACAGCAACGCTCGCCGCGTCCTGCTGATCCGCCGCTCCCCGACTTCCGAAGCGTTCCCCGGCTGCTGGGCATTGCCGGGCGGCTTCGTCGACCCCGGTGAGGACTCCGCCACCGCCGCGCTGCGCGAACTCAAGGAAGAGACCGACGTCGACGACCTCACCGCGGCGGACCTCACGTTCGTGAAGCTGGCTGATCAGCCCGGCCGCGACCCGCGCGGCCGGATCGTGTCCGCCGTCTACACCGCCCCGGTTTTCCCGCACGCCCCCAAAGCGCTGGCAGGCGACGACGCGGTGGACGTCGCGTGGATGCCCGTCACCGACGCGCTCGCTGGCCGCGCGGGAGAGCTGGCCTTCGACCACGCCGACCTCATCCGCCACACGCTCATGACGATGGAGTCCTGATGAGCCTCTTCCGCCGCCGCCACGCTCGCCGCGTCGACCTTGACGTACGCGAAGCTGAACTGGAGGAACTGCGTACCCCGCCCGCTGTCCCGCTGACCCGCGCCGACGTGCAGCTGCTGCTGACCGGGCTGACCGAGTCCGACCGCCTGCGCATGATCCACCGGCCGGACATCAGCGGCCCCGGCTTCTACACGTCCGCCGCTGCCGAGATCATGCGCACCACGGCGCTCGCCGGTGCGCTGGGACACGACACGGTGCCATACCCGACCCCCCGTCGCGTCCGCCTGTCGTCGACACCGAACCTGACCAACGTTCACCGCGACCTGCTGAAGTGGGCTCCCAGGGCTGCTAGCACCCCGGCATTCGGTCTTCTGATCCTCAAGATTGAGGCGTTGTCGGCCCTGTCGTCCCGCTCCGGCTGGACGTGCACGAGAGACCGAGACGCAAACGCGTGGTGCTGGACGACGTCGCCGACCGTCGATGAGGTCACCCGGCTGCTGCCGGGCGCCTAGCGAAAAGCTCCGGTGCTTCGCGCCGGCGTCCCATCCCAAAATCCGTCCGGTCGGGCGCAAGGGCCTCATCGCAGAGCGGCGCCCGACCGGGCACCAAATCAGTGATCAGAACGAGGGGAGGCGAAATCCGATGGCGAAGAAGAACGCCAGCTTGGTGCACTTCGGCAAGAGGTCGTGGTGGAACGGCAAGGTCACCACCGCGTGCGGCCTGGTCTTCGAGTCCGACAACCAGAAGCAGGAGAACAGCTGGACCACCAGCGTCACCTGCCCCAACTGCAAGACGGCCAAGCGCTAGCCGAAACCGGCAAAACTCTGCCCATAACCATGTGCGTACGACCAAGAGCACAAGCTTTTACTTGATCGGAAAGGTCGCCATGAGCCTGAAAGTCCTCTTCGCCGCCGGTGCCGCGCTCGCCGTGCTCGCCATCGGCCCCCAGGTCGTTGCCGCCGAGGTCGTCGACGGAATGTCCTCGATCGCTGCGGCGGCCCGGTCGACCAGTTCGTCGACGACCAGCGCCCCGGCGTCGACACCGTCGCGCCAGACCTCCACCGACGATGCCCCGGCATCGTCGAGCAAGAAGGCGACGCCGGTGTCGAAGAAGCCCGCCCCGACGAAGAAGCAGCGGCACCAGGAAGTCGACGCCACGGACCGCGCCCCGGAGGACAACGTCGAGTTTCAGACCGGGTGCGACGACAACGGCAAGCCGTACGACGTCATCCCGAACAACGCGGTCACCCGCCGCGCGGCGGCCAAGATGTGCGCCAACCTGCAGAAGAGCATCGACGCCGCCGGATGGGGCAACTGACCATGACCACCATCCGTCTCATCTCGTTCGGCTACCTCCACCTCGACGGACCGCCGCCGGAAGCGGATCGAGTCGAAGACGTCCGCGGCCGCCTGCGCGACCCCGCCGCCGCGCGCGGAATTCTGGACCTCGACGGACACGACCTGCGAGTCCAGGAGATCGTGCTCAAAACCCGCGGCGCCCGCGAGCTGCTCGCCAACCTCACCGACTACGCCGCCCTGCCAGCGGGCCCTCGCGCAATCGCGATCGGCTGCGCCGGCGGGAAGCACCGAGCATGCGCCCTGATCAACTTGCTCGCCCAACGCCTGATCCAGCGTGGCCACCAGGTCGAGGTCGAACACCTGCATGCCCACCTGCCGCGCGTCCTGAAAGCAGGCGACGAGCGGTGATCATCACCGGAACCGACCTGTACGGCGGCGGCGGTGGTGCGAGCGAAGGCCTGCGCCAGGCGGGCTGTCACGTGGTGATCGCCGCGAACCACTGGCCCGTCGCGGTCGCCACGCACAAGCTCAACCACCCGGAGACTGAGCATCGCGACGACAACCTGATCGAAGTCGACTTCCGCACCTTCCCCCGTACCGACTTCCTGTGGGTGTCGCCCTCGTGTGTGTGGTTCGCCCGTTCCGGCGGACGCAAGCGCCCATCCGCTGACGTCGAACGGAAGCGCGCCGATCCTGGATCGATCGATCGCGCAACGGCATGGGCCGTGATCGCCGCCGCCGAAGTGCACCTCTACCCGGTGATCGTGATCGAAAACGTCGTCGAGTTTCTCGCCTGGTCGCTCTACCCGAGCTGGCTCGACTGCCTGCGCGCGCTCGGCTACACCGTGGAGACGCTCGTGCTGGACGCCGCGGACTTCGGCCACGCGCAGAACCGCAAGCGGCTGTTCATCGCCGCCACCCGCGGCGTCGACCTCGACCTGACCTTGCCGGACGCTCAGCCGGTCATGGCCGCGGACATCATCGACCCTGACCCCGGCAAGGAGGTCACTCGCCGCCTGTACGTGGCGGACCAGATCGACCAGATCACCGTCGACAACGTCCCGCACCTGGTCACCTACCGCCGCCATGCGCGAGCGCTGCGCGCAGACCAGCATCGACTCGCCACGATCACCGCGGGCGGCAACCACCACGCCGTCGCCACCCTCATCGACGGCGTCCAGCACCACCGGCTCCTCAGCAACCGCGAATGCGCACGGGGACAGGGATTCCCCGATACCTACCAGTTCGAAGGCAGCCCGACCGAGGTCAAGCGGCTGATCGGAAACGCCGTCCCGGTCGGCATCGCCCGATGGTTCGGCACCCGCGCGATAGCCGCGCTCGACAGCCAGCAAGTCGCCGCCTGATCAGACAGCCCCAAGGGAAACCCAGCAGGGAGCGTTCATGGGCAAGAGCAAGAGGCAGCAAGCCGAAGAGGCTTGGGATTCGGTCATGAAGCCCGACGTGGAGAACTGCGATCACCGAAACACCCATGTGCAGGGTCAGTGGATCTCCTGCGACGACTGCCCGTTGATCGTCTCCGCTAATCAGTAGACCCGCGTCGCGCACTCCGCAACGAAGCATCCACGATCGCCGCCGCCTGGCGGAACCTGCAAACCCCAGTAACACAATGGAAAGGAAGCGCATCATGGAAACCTGTCTGGACTGCTGGCACGCCGGTGAGGGCAACACCAAGCACTGCGGTACCTGCCCCTGCTGCTCCGGCAACGACTAGGCCCTGAAAGGAAAAGAGCATGACCACGAGCAACGGCACGACCTCCCAGCCCAGCCCTGAGCGCGGCGCAGGTCGCAACGGTGAGCCGATCGCGGACAAGGTCTACACGGCAGTGAAAGAGCGCTTGAAGGGCGAGAGCAAGTAGGGAATGCAGGAAGCCCGCCCACTGAACGTGGGCGGGCTTCCTTTGTGCGTAAAGACTGTGCGTACGACCAGGCACACAGCCTTACCAGGTCGGTGGTCGACGCCGCCGTCGCAAGGTGCTGTAGACGACGCCGCCAAGCAGGCCGCCGCCGATGACGGCGAGTACGAAGGTGAAGATCTGGCCGATGACGAACGCGCCGGCGAGTCCGCACCCGATCGCGACGTAGGCGGCCCAGTTCCGCGGCCGCCGTTGTTCGACGGGTACGACCATCATGTGGGTGTAGCGCCTTGCCATGGTTCCCCCCTCAGGGTTTCGGCTGGTCAGAACCAGCTGTCTCGCTGAATAGCGTCAGGTTTGACCTCTTCGGTGTAGCCGTTGCTGAACTTGACCTTGAGGTATTCGTCGCCGAAGAGACCGTCTCGTCTGCCGACCACTTCCCCGCGGGTTCCGGGGTCGACGTGACGCATGAACGGTCCGCCGATCGCTTCGGAGCTTTTGACCGTGTCGCCTTCGCGGAATTTCCGGGGCGCGCTCTCTTCGGTCCACCAGCGCGTGCGCTGTCCCCGTTTGCTCGGCTCCGGGCCTGCTTGGTCAGTCTCGTGACCGCGCTCCCCTGCAGTGCTGTCGGGGGAGGGGCGGTAGATGCCGTCGGATGCGAAGGCGCTGGCCGCGTAGCTGCTGGGCGCTTCGTTGATCGTGCTGGGATCGCCTGGTCGCCAGGGCTTCCAGTCGTCAGGGAGGTCGGAGCCGCTGGCGTCCCATGCGTTCCCGCCTGCTTCTGGCCTTCCGCTCACGTTGAGTTCCCCTCTCCTTCGCGATCATCGGGCTCTCTTGGGAGGCTAGCTCTTGACGCCGGAAAACGGCAGTACCAGCGCAAACAGTGCTCAGCGGCGCCGTTCGATGTTCGACGGCACGCCGCCTTCGAGGAAGGTCTTGATCTGCTGCACCGCGACCTCACAGCAGCGTCGCGCGGTTCCAGGGGCGTTCTTCGACATGTGCGGGCTGATGATGACGCCCGGACATGTCCACAGCGGGTGGTCTGCGGGCAGGGGTTCGGGGTCGGTGACGTCCAGTGCCGCGCGCAGTCGCCCGCTCTGCAGCTCGGTGATGAGCGCGTCGGTGTGGACGATCTCGCCGCGGCCGACGTTGATCAGCAGCGCGCCGTCGGGCATCGCTGCCAGGAAGCCCTGGTCGACCAATTGGCGCGTGTCGGGGGTGAGGGGCGCGGCGATGACGATGATGTCGTGGTCGCTGATCAGGTCCGGGATGTCGGTGGCGGCGTGTACGTCGTCTCGTGCGGCACTCGCGACCAGCGTGGTGGTGGCGTCGAGTTTGCGGAGTCGCTCGGCTGAGGCTGCGCCGATGTGGCCGGCGCCGATGACGAGGACCCGTTTTCCGGCGACCGTTTCCGGGTCGACCTTGCGGTGCGCCCACACGCCCGCTCGCTGGTAGTCCAGCAGCGTGGGCCAGCCGCGGTACAGGCAGAGCACTGCGGACAGGACCCACTCGGAGACGGAATGCGCGTGCCCACCTCTCGCGCTGGCGAGAACCACGTCGACAGGAACGTGTGGCGCCCATTCGTCGGTTCCGGCGGACAGCAGTTGCACCATCTGCAGGTGGGGCAACTGCTTGATCAGCGGAATCGGTCGGTGACTGCCCCGGAAGGGAACCACGAGAATGTCGGCGTTCTGCTGCGCTGCGGTCAGGGCGGACTCATTCGGGTCGTAGAGCAGGACGTCGGCATCATCGAGGCGACGGAGAAGGTCGACGCCCGTCTGATCGTCGGGTTCGCAGCTCGCGAGGATTCTGGGCATGCGAAACACTCCTTTCCTTGTAATGGAAGGGAAAACAGGGTGTGCGATGGTGTCTTAAGTGGACTACTGGCGGTGGCGCTGGCACCAATCGATCAAACCGGCCGCGTGTGCCTGTTCGAATGCGGCGGTGTTCAGGACCAGGTCGAACAGCGTCGGGTCGGCTTCGGCGAGCGTGTCGTCCCACACCGCCAGGCGCTCGTCGACCCGCGCGTCGTTACGCCCGATGAGCCGCTTCTCAGCCTCTCCCCGCGGGCAGAACACCATCACGATCGTCCAGTTCAGCGGGTAGCCGCTGCGCACCGCGTGGATGGCGTCGACCTGCCCGACGTGAAGCACCGGAACCCGCCCGCGTTCGCGCACGATGGTGTCCAGCTCTCCACGGTCGATGACGTAGGTCGCGTCGTAACGCTGGTTTTCGTAGATGACTTGCCCGCGCTCGCGCAGCGTCGTCAGCTGCTCGGACGTGCCCATGCGATAGCCGCTGGTCCGGCCCGCCCCGACCTTGAGCCGCTGGAAATGCACGTACGGGCCGAGCGTGACCAGCTGCTCGGTGATGGTGTCCTTCCCCGCGGCCGGCGGTCCGTAAAGCAGGACACCGCGGCTATTCACCATGGCGCATCGCTTTCACGATCCGGTCGGCCTGCTCAACCAGCGTGGTGGCCGCGTTCAGTCGGTTGTCGACCAGGTAGTGCGGGAAGGCTGGCCGGAAGTCGGGATCGATCGTCGCGACGTAGTCGGACCAGTTCGACAGCTTCCAATCATCACGCGCCGCGCCCCGATAGGACAGGTAGTCGTACATCGACTCGACGTCACAACGCACCCAAACCACCGACAGCGTGGCCCCGCGCGCCCTGCAGTTGTTGTTCAACCGGGTCAACCACGCTTCGTCGGACAGCTCCCGGATGAACGGCGCGTCGAGCACCACCGACACCCCTGCGTCGAGGTTCTCCATGGCCGCGTCCATGAGCGCGCGGTACTCGCATGGCCTGACCTTCGTGAGGTACAGGTCGGAATGCCGATCGTGGCGGTCGCTACCGAGCGCGATGAGAAGCTGCTCTACGACCGGCCGCGTGATCGTGTCCTTGTTCAGCCGAGCCCATCGCGCCGCCGCCGACAGGAACCGCGCAAATTCCGACTTCCCGGACCCTGCGAAACCGCCGACGACCACCACGGAAAGGCCGTTGCCCTGCTCGGTAGCGGAGTGATGCGCAGCCAGCACTCGACCCTCCAACATGTCCGACCCGGACGTTTCCGAACCCGCGAACGCGTTGTGAATGACGTCGTCCAGTGGTGACGCGATCGGTGCCTGCGCCACGTGGTGATCCGCGCGGCGCCAGTCGCCCGCGATGGTCACGGCGGCAGGCCGCGAGCGTTCATGCAGCGTCGCTACGGCCTGTTCCATCGCCTCAAATGCCAACACGATCTGTCCTCCTGCCCCGAGCGTTGCGTCGGCCCACTCGCAGAAGAGCCGGTCCGGCCGCTGTCGCCCTGCCTCGAAATTGGCCAGTGAGGATCGGGTGTAGGGATGCACGCCTGGCGCTTGGCCAGCGTGCACCGCCTTCTTGAGCAGCTCGACCAGGCCGTGCTGTCCGTGACCGGCGACGCCGCGCCAATGCGCGAGCGCCCGGCCAAGGTTTTGCTGCGCGACCAGCACGGTCTCCCGCGGCTGCGTCATTGATCCTCACCCCTCGGAGCCTGGCAGCCGTGATCGCTTGTCGGCGTTGTCGGTGCCTGTCGGCGTTGTTGTCGGTGTTGTCGCCGCAACGACGACTAGGCAGATACTCGCAGGTCGCGAAGGTGCGTCAGATAGTCCTGCGCGGCGGCATTCGAGGCGTAGCGATCGTGCACCAGCTTGCCTAGCTCGCCACTGACCATGAGCAGGGAAAAGAGGGATTTCCGGTCTCCGCTGAGCGCGGCTTCGCCATGTGCGACGGCGCTGTCGACGTCGCCGTTTCGACCGGCGACGATTCCGAGCGTGACTTCGGCTTCCTGCGCACGCATTGGCTTGCCGAGCGTGCCATCCGGTCGCGTGCTGGTCCGGATCACCTCGTTGGCGTAGGTCTCCGCGAGAGAGTCGACGCCGGCGATTCGGTAGCAGTCCATCGCATAGAAGTCGAACTTGCTGGGGTCGACGATGAAGTGATTATCGAGATTTTCGGGATACGGCAACGAATCCAGAAGGGTTCGGCCCTTGTCGAGTGCGACCTCCATTTGGCGTCGATCACCGATCCGCGCCCATGCTTTTGCTTCCTGCGCGAAAAGCTGAACCCCAACGCTGTGCGTCTTCGCACCTTCGGCGCCTGCCCTGCTGGCGGCAATGACGCCGCGGTAATCGCCGTCGGTGAGCGCGAACCAGGCGCGCATCTCGTACGCCCATCCGACGATCTCGCCGTTGCCGGTTTCCTCACCGAGAGAGAGCGCCATCTTGCGGGTGGATTCTGCCGCGCGACGGTCGCCCATGTCGTTTTCAACGCAGCCCACCAGCAAGGAAAGCCATCCGGCCATCACCAGGAGTTCGCGGTGCTGCGCGAAAGTGAGTCGTTGGCCGCGCAGGTCGACCACGCGTCGAAGCCACTGTCGGCCTTCCTGGACCAGCTGCTCGGGAGGCATGTACGGGTACTCGCTGCACAGCATGTCCACCGTGCGAGTCAGGGCTTCCAGGGTGGCAGCGTCGACGTCGGAGCGTTTGATTCGCGCGAGGATGTCGACGGTCTCCATCCCTGTGGGAACAAGCAGGCCGGACTGCCGCTCGTGCGGCTCAAGCGGGAAGAGCGCGTACCGCGCCACGCCGAAGGTGCGCGCGATGATCGGGGCGTAGAAGCCTTGCCCCTTGCTGGGATCAGCGTCGCCGGCTTCCCACTCGTGCCAGCGCCGTTTCAGGGTGTCCGCCGACGGAAGGCTCTTCGCTTCTTCGTCGGTCGCGTGCGCCATCAAGGCCTTCACGGCCTGCGGTACCGACCACTCCCGCGCGGTGCGCTCCGTCCGAATACGGATCGCCCACGCGGGGATGGTGCTGTACGTGTCGGTGCTCAAGAGGTCTCCTCCTCCTCGCGGTCCAACTCGAGTGTGACACGAAATTGCTGGTCAACCTGGGGTGCGCCGACCAGTGCGGGGTGTGCCGCACCCCTGGCGCATCTCCCAATTCACTGCGCGCGGATTGATCTTTGAGACACGTCCACGACGGACATGAACGCGAAGGTCAGGCGGTTGTCGGCGTGTTGTCGGTGTTGTCGGCGCTGTGTCAGTGACATGTGTCGGAGGTCACCGACACAGCGACTGATCTTCGAAGCTCATGGCATGCCTCACAGCGGGGCGGACACGAACTCGGAGGTCAGGATGAGGCGTCAGCAGATGGTCGCGACTCGCAGCCACGGCGTGCGGAACTTCATCCTGTTCCTGGCGGTGGCGGGGCTGGTGGTTTTCGCGGTTCAGGACCCGACGGGCGCCGCGGCGTTTGTGCGGGGCCTGGTCTCGCTGTTCGCCGGCGCCATCGAGGGCATCGCGACGTTCGTTCAGGCGGTGGCCTGATGGTGAGCGCCTCATGCTGGCGATCCGCTCGGCACGACGTAGACCAGTTCGTGCTTGCTGGCCGGAATGACTTCGTGTTCGGAGTGCGTGACCTGGCCGTCGGTGTCGTAGGCGGTGCGGGTGATCGCGAAGACCAGCGTGCCGACCTTGAGGTCGGAGTGCTCTTCGAGGTCCTGCGCTGTCGCGAATCGGCTGGTCACCCGCTCGATGGTGCGCGGTTGTCCGTGGTCGATCTCGGTGCGGACGACTTCCTGGTGTTGCCGGTCGTCGACGAAGACGCCGGCGCCTTTGCGGGTGGCGACGACGCCTTCGATGCGCAGCTGGTCGATGGCGTTCTGGATGGTCTGCCGCGCGACGCCGTAGTGGTTCATCAGCGCGCTGACGCTGGGCAACTGGTGTCCGGGTGCGTAGGTGCCCCGCTCGACTTGGGCGCGCAGGTCGTCGGCTATCTGGGTGGCTCGTCGTTCGCTCACCGCCGCATTTTACCCACTCGGTCTAGACAGATCATTCTAGAAGGCTTAACGTGTTGTCCTAGAAAGGTCATCCTAGGAAGCAACTTGGAACGGAGTGGATCTGTGAAGGACGAGACGAAGCGCAAGCTGCTCACCGGCATGTCGGTGTTCGCGCTCGCCGTCGTGGTGATCGCCCCGGCCGCCGCCAGCTGGCACGGCCTGGTCTCCACCGGCCGCGACTTGCTCAAGCTCACCGACGGCTGGGAATACCTGGTCCCCCTCACCCTCGACGGCGCCGCCCTCTACGCCGGTGCCCTGGCCATCCGCGCGATCCTCGCCGGTGATTCCGCCTTCGGCGCGCGGTTCCTGACCGCCCTGTACGCGATGGTCGCCGCGGGCTTCAACGCCTTCCACGCCTACACCACCCAGCAGGGCAGCGTCGCCGCCGCGCTCTACTTCGCCATCGCGTCCCTGTCGGCCGTCGTGCTGTGGGACGTCACGCTGCGCGCTCTGCGCCGCGACCAGCTGCGCGACCTCGGAGCGATCGAGGCGCCGCTGCCGAAATTCCGCCTGCTGCGCTGGCTGGTTGACCTTCCGATGACCGCCCGCGCCTGGCGCGTCGCCGTGATCGAGCAGATCACCGACCCGAACGAAGCGCTGCAGCGCGCCCGTGAGCTGCGCGGCCTGCCCACCATCCCGGTGCGCACCGCGGTTGCCGAGCGGCTCACCACCACAGACCTGCGCGAGCTGGACGCCGCGCTGGAACACAACGGAGAGGAAAACGCTGATGAGCAGGGGATCGATGGTTCCGGTGAAGTCGGGCGGCGGACTGAGCGGCCTGGTGAAGGGGTTGGCGACGCTGGTGATTCTGATCGCGCTGGTGACGCTGTTCCTGGACGACCCGACGGGAGTGGGGCACGCGGTGAAGACCGGGTGGAACTGGCTGATGAGCACGATCGACGCGGTGAAGGTGTTCTTCCGGACGGTCTTCGCGTAGCCGACGACTTCCGCCTGAACGGTGCCGCGCTGAACAAGAAGGAAGCCGTTCAGGCCGCGTTCGACCACCTCGGTGAGCGCAACATCCCGGCCGCGCTCGAGCTGCTGGCCCACCAGGGCGTCACGGTCGACCGGTCCTACGCCTACACGGTGAAGTGGTCGCCGAAGGCCGCCGAGCTGCGCGCGATCGCCGGAGGTGCCCGATGATCCAGCACATTTTCACGATCCAGTTCTTCCTGGGTTCGGTCGTCGGATTCGGCGTCGGCATGGTCGTGGTCGGCAAGGCCGCCCGCCGCCAGGAACGGCTGTTCCGCCGCAACGCGGTCCGCCAGGCCGTCGCCGCCGAACTGGTCCGCCACGAGGTCGACCCGACCGGGCTGGACACCGACCCGGCTCCCGAGACCACCTCCTCCCCCGCGGGCTT
Source organism: Amycolatopsis sp. NPDC043887 (assembly GCF_056435665.1). Lineage (NCBI taxonomy): Bacteria > Bacillati > Actinomycetota > Actinomycetes > Pseudonocardiales > Pseudonocardiaceae > Amycolatopsis > Amycolatopsis sp. NPDC043887. The sequence continues at coordinate 13,804 of NZ_JBWKEB010000033.1, read as the reverse complement.
CGAGCACGACCCCGCCGACGACCAGCCGCAGCAGACCACCCCGTACGTCGCGCCTTCCCTGCACTGACCAGCCGAAAGGACTTGCAGCCATGACCACCGCCAACCTTCCCCTCACGCCCGCAGACCTCCTTCCGGCCCCCGTCGCGACCGACGGCGCGATCGACGCTCTGCACACCGTGCTCAAGACCCGCCCCGGATCCACGGACGCCATGTCAAGCCGCATCACCTGGCTGCTCAAGGTCGCCAAAGCCCTCGACGCGGTCGGGATGACCGACCAGGCCAACACCGCCCGCGACACGGCCACGACCTTGGTCGACGCGGCGATCGCCCGCACCGCGTAGCCGCGGACACCGCGACCCCCACACCACACCAGCCCAAACCCTGTGCGAACGACCAAACGCACACGCAAGCGAAGGACTACCGAGATGACGACCGCAGCCCCCATCAGCGCCGTGACCGCCCTCTACAGCACCGACCCGATCACCGACGTCGCCGACACCTACGCCCGCATGGTCGACGAACTCGCCGCGATGATCGAGCACGACGACACCCTGGCCGACACCATGCCCGGCTCGCTGCTGGCCCGCCGCCTGGGCGCCTTGCACGTCGAGCTGGACGACCTCACCACCGCCACCCCCGCCCCGCGCGACCTGCTCAACCTGGCCGACGAGGTCGACGAACTCATCACCGCCGTCGGCCAGCTGGCCACGGTCGTCGACGACCCCACCACCGTGCGCGCCCTCGAGGCGCCGCTGGCCGAACTGGTCGAAGCCCTGGTCGAGCTGGTCCCGGCCGCGTTCGTCCCGAAGGCGCGTGCGTGATGACCGCCGCCCTGACCGCCCTCAGCGGCCGCGACCGCGCGATCCTGCGCGCCGTCGCCGACGGCCGCGTCGACATCGCCCTGAGCAGCGAACCCGACCTGTTCGTCGACGGTCTCTTCTGCTGCGACCAGCTCGCCGCGCACGCCCTCGCGCACGCCGGATTCATCTGCCCGGCCACCACTGGCCGCCGCGGCTCGCACGTTCCCGCCCTGCTCACCACCGCCGGGGCCGCCGCCCTGGCCGACACCACCGGAGGCACCCGATGACCACGACGACGTCCTGGCAGGAAGACGCCATCTGCAACCAGACCGACCCGGAAGCCTTCTTCCCGGAGAAGGGCGGCTCGGTCCGCAACGCGAAGACGATCTGCAGCCTCTGCCCTGTCCAGGCCGAATGCCTCGAATACGCGCTCACCACCGACCAGCGCTACGGCATCTGGGGCGGCGTCACCGAGCGCAACCTGCGTGCCCTGCGCCGCGAGCGCAGGGACGCCGCCGTGACCGCGATGATCGAGACCGCGAAGGACTGACCCACCATGGCCCGCACCCGCAACCAGCTCACCACTGGCCGCATCGGCGGCCTGGTGTACGACCTGCGTCACTGGAAGCTCACCCTTCTCGTGGCGGTTGTGGTCGGCATCCCGCGCCTGGTGTTCCGCGTGCTGTCGGGCCGCAACCTGATCGGTGGCGGCCGCACCACCGACGCCACCTTCTTCCGCACTGCCTACAACACCCGCGGCTCCTGGTGGGGCAACCAGCGCGGCATCGTGCGGGCCGTCGCCCGGCTCGCCCTGCTCTCGCTCGCCGTGTTGTGGTTCAGCCACCCGACGCTCGCCTACGTCGCGCTCGGCCTGGCGATTGTTGTTGTGGGATACCGCAGCTACCGCCGCTGGCAGGAAGTCCGCCACGAGAAGACCCTGCTGCGCCCCGTGTGGCCCGCGGTCGCCGGCATCATCGGCGTGCCCGCCGAAGAGCCCCCGTCGCGCTGGCTGGACATCCCCCGCACTATGGCCACCGAGGACCCCGCCCCCGATGCCCGCATCGTGGTGGGCCTGCGCGCGGCGGACGCTGACGACGAACGACGCGTCCAAGACCTGATGCAGCTGTTCACCCAGCGATTCGGCGCCCGCCACATCGGCGACGTCGACTACGCCGCGCGTCTGGTCTACCTGCGCCGCCGCCCCGCCGAACCCCGCATCTGGCCTGCCGTCGCCGCGGTGCTCGGGGTGTCGCCCGACGACCTTGCCGACAACTGGCTCACCGTGCCCAACGACCTCTCCCCCGGCGCGAAGGTGCGGGTGCGCCTGCCCGACGACTGTGTCGACGACACCCCGTTCGCCGACGACCTCAAGCGCGTGGTGAACCAGAACTTCACCGGCGACTGGTCCGTCCGCACCGAGCGCGGTGAGCGCGAGCGCGCCGTCGTGCTGACCCGCAAGGCGCCGGCGCCGAAGCCGCCCAAGCGCGTCGATTGGGACTCCTACGCCCCGCCTGTGCCCACTCCCCTGCCCACGCCCCCGCCCCTGCCCGCTCATCCGGAGGTGAACTGACCATGACCGCTCTTCGCGACTTCCCCATCCCCCCGTCGACGTCGAACGCCGTCGACACCGACTCGGTCCGCATCGGCGCCGACTCCCACGGCCAGTGGGTGAAACTGCGCTGGTCAGGCATGGAAAACCCGCACGTCCTGATCGTGGGCGGCTCGCAGTCCGGCAAGACCACCCTGGAACGCGTCATCTGCGCGGCCGCGGGCGAAAAGGGCCTGATCGTGCTGGTCCTGGACCCGAAGCTGCGCTTCGGCAAGCAGTTCCGCGACGTCCCGCACGTGCGCGTCTTCGCCGACAAGGATCCGATGATCGCCGCCCGGATGTACGAAGGCGTGCTGACTCTGGTCGTCAACGAGATGCAGCGCCGCTACGAGGCGGACGCGACCAGTTTCGACCGCGACATCCTCGACGACCGCATCCAGTTCCCGACCATCCTGGTCGTGGCCGATGAGCTGGGCGTGCTCTTCGACTTCTGCGACCGGGAGTGGCAGCACCGCAAGCCCGACGGCTACAAGGGCGACACCCCGGCGCGCGAGCTGTGGCACACGCTGATGCGCATGGGCGCCGAAGCCCGCTGTCTCACGGTTTCGGCGAATCAGTCGTCGAATGCGGACGAATTGCCCGCCGGAACGAAAACCCGCGCATTGTGCGGTCAGCGAATCGTCCTGGGAAATACACGAGAAAATAGCGCGTGGTACACCATTGCCGGTCACGGAGTGGCCAAACCGGACGTCCCTGGGCAGGTTGGCGCTGGCGTGATGATGGTCGCGCAGGGCGACCCGTTCCTTATCCAGGGCGCTATTATCGAGACGAAGAACAATCCGACGGCGCTACGTGACATCGCAATTCGGGGCGTTTCCGCACTTCAGAAGCATGGTCACGTCACGTCTGATGGTCAACTTCTCCTGGGTGGCATCCCGGTACCGTCACCTGCCACTTTGGCGTGTCAGGTGGCAGATGAGACCGCAGGCTCTACCCGCCCGCGAAAGAAGAAGAATTCGGCAGGCGACGACGACGATATTTACGACGAAATCGATGATGACGCCTCCGAAGAAGCGGGTCAAGAGGACGAAGAGCCCCCTTCGGTGGAAATCAAAACAATCGCCGGTCTCAAAGCAGGAGCGGAATTCTGTGGGCTCACCGTACGCAATTTCCGGCGCCTGCGCGAGCTGTACCCGATTCCGGGCGAAGGACGCTACAAGAACCAGCCTTGTTGGTCTGAGATCGAATTGCGCGACTGGTCCCGCCAGCGCGCCGAAGACCGCGAATCACGGCAGGAAAAGCGCAAGAGGAAGGAGGCGTGATGGCCAGACTCGGACGAGCCAAGGTCGAGGAGCACACGCGGCTGCTGGCCAACGGCACGAAGGTGACCGTGCACAGCCACGACCGCAGCTACGCCCCGGCGGCCGCGACCGACAGCGGCGTCCGGTCGCCGGTCGAGAACCACCGCCGCGCGCGGGTCAAGGTCGAGGCGAAGGACCGAAGGCAAGAGGCCTTGGCCCGCGCGAGCGTGGCCGCACGGAAGGGCGGCACGGTGATCCGCAAGCGCGGGAAGCAGGGCGCCATGCTCGCCCGCGACGGCGCGAAGCGCCTCGGTCGCGCCGGACGCTACGCCGCCAGCAAGCGTCGGGCGATGGCCGTCGGTTGTGCGATCGGCGGGACGGCGACCATCGCCGCCGGGCTCGCCTGGTCGCTCACCGGCGTCATCACCACGATCTTGTCCATCCTGCTCGCCCTCATCACCGGCGGCCTGCTCATCGGCGGGAGCAAGCGAGCTGCTTCGACGCCGTCCCCGCGCCCGCCGTCGACGCGGCGCCGTCCGCCGTCGACGCGACCCACCGGCAAGGCTCGCCGTCCGGGGATCGTTCATCCGGCCCCGGCGAAGTCGAATGAACCGGCCAGCGAGATGACCCGGAACTGGAATGCGTTCCAGAAGCTCAGCCGGATGCAGGACGAAGCATGGGAGTCACGCCGCCAGGAAGCGCGCCGCCGCCGCACTCAGCCCTGACCCCTCTCCCCGCGGGGAGTGAAGTCGCCAGTCAAACCATGTGCGTTCGACCAGACGCACAGTGATCGGAAGGAACGAGATCATGACCGAGTACGCCGCCTTCGACTTCGGCCGGATGGTGTGGGCAAACCGGCGCCACGGCGGCCTGTTCCGCCGCCTGGTGAAAAAGGGCGAGTGGGGCATCGCGCGCGCCACCCGCCCGGACGGCCGCGTGATCGTCGAATGGGACAACGGCTACACCACCGCCGCCCACCCGACCTGGCTGTCCACCGGCGCGGAAGTCGACCCGTCGACCGACGCCCTGATCCACGCGGCGCTGGACGAAGCGGCACTGTTCGCCGACGAAGTCGTCTTCGTCACCGGAGACCGGTGGGAACAGGGATGGGACGCCGCGCTCGCCGCCGTGCGGGAAGCGATGGTCGCCCACGGCCTGACCTTCGACCCCCACGAGATCTACGCGGGCCACACGCCCGCCCTGCCGCCGACGACCAGCGACCCCATCACGCTCTAGCCGCCGCCGCGCGGACGCCACAGCGATCCACAACCGACGTTCAGCAAGGCAAATCATGTGTGTTCGACCAGACGCACAGTGATTGAAAGGTGATTGACCATGACCACTCAGCGCAGGATCGAGAACGTCGCGTCCGGCGAGCAGATCGTTCAGGCCGACGGTCGGGCGGACCGCGTCCATGGTGTCGACCACGACCGCGAGCCGAACGCCGTGTTCGTCACCACCGACCGCGCCCGCGACGTCCGCTACGAACTCGGCTCGCTCGTCACGATCATCTAGCCCGCCTCCCGCGCATTCCCGCTACTCGCCACGGTCCAACCGCATCGAATCAGGAGACCACGAATGACCACCACGAACCCTGTGCGTACGACCATTCGCCCATCCATCCACGCCATCCAGGAAGCGCTGTTCGACCAGCGCGCCAGCTACGGCGAGCAGAAGTACCCGCACGGCACCGGGCGCGGCACCGACCGCGGCCTGGCCGACCAGGCGCGCACCCGAGCACACGAGGCCGCCGCGTCCGGAAACCTCAGCTGGCGCCAGCTGCTCATGCTGCACATGGCCGAAACGTTCGCGCAGAACGACCTGCGCCGCCTGCGCGCGGAACTGGCGTACGCGCTCGGAATCGGCGCCGCGTGGCTGGAAGCCATCGACCAGGAGGTGGGCAACGGCGAGCTGACGGAGGCTCAGCAGGAGGAACTGCAGGAGATCTTCGTGGATCACGGTCCGCACGTCGCCCACGAGACCGCCGAGCGGATGCGGCAGGCAGCGAGCCGCGGGGAGGTACCCGCGCGATGACCGCCGACACGAACTACCAGCGCTGCCTCGAATGCACCTTCATCTACCCCACCGAGAAGAGCCTGCTCGACGCCTTCAACGCCGACCGCCCGGACGGCGTCCCGGCCGCGACCGACGGCACGACGATCATCTTCTGCCCGGCGTGCATGCACGACTTCCCGCACCCGCCGACCATGCCCGCCCGGTCCCGCCGTCGTAAGCGGGTCCGCCGCAACGGCAGCGACGCCGACCTGCACATCCCGGTCGCCGACCAGCTTGACCTGCTCGCCGCCATCCCGCTCACCGGAAGGACGTCGTCATGACCACGCGACTGCTGCCCGCCGAACGCCCTTGTGTGCCCACGTCGGCCCGGACGAAGCCCAGAGCCCGTGACCCGTTCCCGCGTCACCCCATCCCCGCGGCCGAGACCGCCCTGATGGAGCTGGCCACCGCGCATTCCAACGGGCTCGTTCCCGCCGTCGGTGAACGCACCGACACGCCGGGGCTGGTGATCACCCCGCACACCTCCGGGCAGGTGCTGCGCTACAACGGGTTGTGGTGCTTGACCCACGCCGCCTCCGGGGCGCGGATTTCGTCCCCGGCAAGCCTTCTGCATACCCGCGAAGCGCTGCTCTGGCTGGACCAGGTCGGAGTGAACTGGGACCGGCCCGCCGCCGAACTGCAGGCCGACCCTGCCGCGAGTGAGGCGTTCCACGCGCTGTACTTCGCGCTCATCGACGCCCGCGAGAAGGGTTGCCCGCTGGTGTATGCGCGCACCTCATGGGTGGAATGGCCGCCGCTGTGGCGAATCTGCCATCGCGGGGAGCTGTATCCGACGGGCTTCGACACCTACGAGGCCGCCGCCGCTCTCGCTGAGGATGCGGTCACCGACCCGGACGGGGCGCTGTGCCCGACGGCTGTCATCCATCGCGACACCGACTCTCCGGGGTGGGCACTGCGATGCGCCTCGATCGCGTGCACCGACAAGGACTCGTTCTTCCTTGACGACTGGGACTACGTCCTGCCAGCCGTGGCCACCCGCGCCGCACTTCAAGAGGCTGCGTGGAATGCGGGCTGGCGCGGACACGACCAGGCGCACTGGATCTGCCCGGACTGCGCCCACGACCACGCGACCGGGGGAGTGTGAACCCGATGACCACGCGACTCCTACTCGCCGGTCTGCTCGCCGCCGCACTCCCGGCCGCGATGACACCGGCCGGATGCACCCCCGCCGCCCCGGTCGCGCACGCGGCATCCGCCGGCGACTCTGCCCGCCTGCTCAACCAGCTGCAGGTCGCCGCCCGCACCACCGGCGACGGCTACTCGAAGAAGTCCTTCCCGCACTGGTCCAAGCAGCCGACCGCGGGGAAGGGCTGCGACACCCGCGAAGCCACGCTCATCCGCGACGGCAAGGACGTCAAGGTCGACGGCGAATGCAGGCCGGTTTCCGGCCGCTGGACCAGCCCGTACGACGGCGAGTCCTGGACCGCGCCGGGCGACGTCGACGTCGACCACGTCGTGCCCCGCAAGCACGCGTGGATGAGCGGCGCAGCCAGCTGGACGCAGGCGCAGCGCGAGGCCTTCGCGAACGACCTGCAGCGCCCGGAACTGCTCACCGTGACCGACAACGTCAACCAGGCCAAGGGCGACAAGGCGCCCGACCAATGGAAGCCCCCGTCGGTGGCCGCCTGGTGCCGCTACGCGTCGGACTGGATCGCGGTGAAGGCGCACTACCGACTCACCATCACCGGCGCGGAAAAGAACGCCCTGACCCTGATGCTGGAGCACTGCTGATGCTGCACACCGCGCGGTTTCTCGTGGCGATCCACGAAGCGGGCCACACCGCTCCGTGGCTCGCCGCGGGCCGCCGGATCCAAAGCGTCCGGATCACCGATGACGGCGACGGCACTGTCCGGCCGCTGACCCGCTGGACGTCCGACCGGCTACTCTGCGCGCGCGCCGCGCTCGCCGGTCCGGCCGCCGAAGCGCGCTACCTGGGCAAGGACACCCGCACGATCCTGGCCGTCGCCGACAGCCACCTGGACCACGAGCACGCGCTGCAATACCTGCGCGTAGAAGAGATTCCGACGACGACGCTGGCCGAAGTGGATCTTCTGGTGTCTGTCCACTGGCGATTGATCATGACGACGGCGCTGTGGCTCACCACGCACGGCAAGCTGCGTTTCCGTCAGCTGGAAGCACTTCGGCGGATGTACCGGGAAGACCGTTCGCCGTGGCTGTGATCCTGACCGCGTGGCGGTCCGCCACCTCGATCATGGCCTGTGGGAGGCTTCGCGCATGTCTGACCCGTAGAAAAACGAAAAACCCGGCTCCAGCGCCAACTGGATTCCGGGTCTCTCTAAGTCGGTGGGGCCGCCAACCCCGCTGTTCACCTGTGAAAGCCCCGCCAAGGGCTTTGTCGTACCCGGACCCGTCCAAGGAACCGGAACGAGAGGACCGTAGCACGTGATCACCCTGAGCGGCACGAAGCCGCCGTCGACACGCGGTGGTGGCCGGTGAGCGCCCCCGCCCCCCGCGCCGACGGCTCGAGCTTCGACCGTGTCATCGACGCCCTCGGAGACCGGGTCACCCGGCTGCAGGGCGAGCGCCGCCACGCGGACGCTCGCTGTCCCGCGCACGATGACCGCAATCCTTCGCTCACGGTCGACTGGACCAACAACCCGCGCAAGGGCGGCATGACGCTGGTCCGGTGCCACGCCGCCGGATGCGACGCCCGCGACGTCGTCGACGCGATCGGCCTGCGCCTGAGCGACACCTACGACACCGAGCCGTTTTCCTCCCGCTCGACCACCCCTTCCCCGCGGGCTGCTGCCCGCCCGTCGAAGCCTGTGCGAACGACCAAACGCACAGCCACCCGCGAGCCGGAACCGCTCGGCCCGCTCGAAGCCGAGTACCCGTACGCCGACGCCGACGGCGCCGTCATCGGCTGGATGCGCCGCTTCGAGGGCAAGCAATTCCGTTGGCAGAAGCTCAGCTCGACCGGGCGCCGCATCGGCGGCCAGCCGAAGCCGTGCCCCCTCTACCAGCTCCCGCTGGTCCTGCAGGCCGTCGCCGAAGGCCGCACCGTGCACCTGGCCGAAGGCGAGAAGGACGCCGACGCCCTGATCGAAGCAGGCGAAGTCGGCACCACCGTGCCCAATGGCTCCACCCTGACTCAGCAGGGAGTCCCGAAGGCGCCGATCACCGAGCACGTCGCCGTGCTGACCGGCGCCCACGTCGTCATCTGGGCCGACCGCGACGGCCCGGACAAGAAGAGCCCCGAACGTGGATACCAGGGCTACCGGCACGCCATGTACGTGCGCGACCAGCTCGCCGACGTCGCCGCCAGCGTCCGCGTGGTCGAAGCCGCCGCCGGAAAGGACGCCTTCGACCACCTGGCCGCCGGACACGCCCCTGCCGATGCCGTCGAGATCGTCCCCGAACAGCGCGTCCCCGACACGATCCTGGCCAAGTGGGCAGCCTCCGCCCCCGCCAGCTCAGGCCAGTCGACCACCGACGACACCGACGCCGACGTCCTGCAGTTCCCGAACCGCGGCACCGGAAAACAGCGCAAGGGCGGCGGCGGTGGCGGCGGCAACCCGCCGGACGGCCAGAAGAAGCAGATCTACGTCCGCGACCAGTACGAACTGTTCGACGGTGCCCTGGTCCAGGTGAAGGAAACCCGCGACTCGATCACCCGGACCGAACTGCTCAACGCCGAAGCCCGGATCCTCTGCAAGATCGTGCGCGACCTCGGACCGGGCGTCGATGCCGAACCGCGGATCGACCTCGAGGTGTCGAAGGATGGCCAGACGCACACGCTTCGGTCGTTGTCCAACAAGGAGTTCGAGGACCCCGTGAAGTGGGCGGGCCAGATCCCGCTCCCGCTGGTGTTCCCGCGCAGCCACGGAAAGGGCAAGGTCGTGTCCGCGATCGTCGCCGTATCCGGCGCGGTCCCGGTCGTCACCTCCTACGGCCTGCTCGGCTGGCGCGAGATCACCCCCGGCGAATGGGCCTACCTGCATGCGGGTGGTGCGATCGGCAAGGACGGACCCCTGCTCGGCACCCGCGTGGAGGTCAGCCCCCGCCTGCAGGGCTTCACCCTCCCGCCGACCATCCCCACCGGCGACGACCTGCGCGCCGCTTACGACTCGGTGATGACCATCGCCGACCACTTCCCGCACCGCATCGCCTACCCGATCATCGCCGCGTTCGCCCGTGCCGTACTCGGCTCCTGCAGCACAAGCCTGTTCCTGCTCGGTCCCCCGGCCACCTACAAGTCCGGATTCGCCGCCCTGATCCAGCAGGCCTTCATGCCTTCCGCCCGTTACGACCACCTGCCCGCCGGTGCGGGCGAAGCCGCGGCCACCGGCCCCGCGCTGGAACAGATCCTTCACGAAGTCGGCGACGCCGTCTGTGTCATCGACGACCTCGCACCCGACCGGGGCGCCGCCCGCTCAGCCGCTCGCGCCGCCGAACTCATCCGCGCGGTCGGCAACCGCCAGATGAAAGCGCGCCTGAACCGCGAGACCGACAAGGGCCTGCGCGCCGACAAGCCGCCACGCGCGTTCGTCATCCTCACCGGCGAAGACCAGCCGACCGTCCAGTCAGCCGAGCGCCGCACCATCTACGTCCCGTTCCGCCACGGCGACGTCGCGATCGAAAACCTGATCAAGCTGAGCACCGACGAACTGATCGCCGCCCGGTCCTCGCTGACGGCCGCCCTGGCACAGCGCACCGCCGCCCGGATGCCGACCACGGCCTGGCTCGAAACCGAACGCGCGAAGTGGGCCAAGCAGCTCGGCAAAGACCACGACCTCACCGACGGCATGGTCGTAGGCCGATGCAACACCGTCGCCGAACTCGCTACCGGAATGCACGCCCTGCTCGAACTGGTCGTCGACGCCGGCGTCGTCAAGCGCGACGAAGCCCGCCGCCGCTGGCACGAGGCATGGGACGCGTTCCGCACCACCCTCGAAGTCCAGTTCAGCATCACCGAAGGCCGCTCCCTGTCCGACCGCTTCGCCGACCTCATCCGCTCGGCACTGCTGAACGGCCGCGCACACCTGGTCAGCCCAGATGGTCGCGAACCGGCTAACTCCCGCCTCTTCGGTTGGAGCACCAACGACTTTGGATCCAACGCCAAGGGCGCCACGATCGGCTGGACCGACGGCGAAACCATCTGGCTCGAACCCGGCACGGCCTTTGCCGTCGGCGAAGCGGAAGGCAAAGCGCAGGACGACATGCTCGCCGTCACCCAACGCGCCCTGAAATCCAAGCTCGCGACCGCGCACCCCGATGCCTTCGAGCCCGCCAAGGACGGCACCACACCCCGCGAGAAGCGGGAAAGCCTCTCCGGTGCCCGCCGCCGCGTGTGGGCACTGCCCTACTCCTGGCTGTACCCGGACGACGGCGACGGCGACCAGCCCAACCGCCCGGACGACGTCCCACCCGCCCCGACCGACCCGGCTGACGACGAGACCACCCTTTTCCCCGCGGAACAGGATGCCCCGTCGACCACCGAGACACCCGCTTCGGAGCATGCCGAGCCGACCGCTCAGGACCCCGAAACCAGCCCTGAGAAGCCTGTGCAGACGACCAAACACACACCGAAAGCCGTTTCTCCGATGCGCCCCACCGAAGGCCGCTATGCCGCCGCTGGCGTGGTCGTCGACGTCGACGCCGCCTACCTGATCAACGGCACAACGACGATCGACACCCCCGACGTCGACACCCTGTCCGACCTCATGGCCTGGGCACTGACCCTGAACCTGGGAGTGCACCACCCCGGCCACAAAACCAGCCGCGACAACGGCGTCCGCGACGACGCCGGTCTGGTGGTCGTCATGCCCGCCCTGGCGCAGAAACTCGGCATCCCGAAGAAGAAGCCCGATGCCAAAAAGCCGCCCGCCGCCGCGAAGCGCGTCGTCAAGACCCTGGAAGATGACGGCTGGATGGTCGGGCAGCGTGGCCTGCAGGCCTACACGCAGGTCTGGAAGATCAGCGAGACCGGAAGCCGCGGACGTAGCCACTTCGCCGTCTTCCCCCAGTGGACCACCGACCCGATTTACGACGGCGTCACCGACGCCTCCCTGCTCGCCTACCGCCTCACCGTCTACGTCGACACGCTCGGCTACCAGCTGGTCTACAACGCCGGTGCTACCGGCGTCGGCATCCTCCGTCAACTGCGCGCGGTCACGCCGCACCCCCTGATCGCCGACGTCACCGAAGTGCCGCCCCCCGCGCACAAGGGCGGCAACCAGGCGCCGCTGGAAGAGATGGAATGGGGCTACTGGCGTGAGCTGACCGACGTCGAACGCAAATGCACCCACATCGTGGGGATCGACGTCAACGCCGCCTACTGCGCCGCCGCCCCGCAAACCGTCGTCGGCATGGGCGACGCCACCCACCTGACCCGCCCGCCCCTCGAGCAAATCCGGAAGCTCCCCGGCTACTGCCTGCTCGCCCCCATCACCACTGCGCTCGCCGACCCCCTGCTTCCCGACCTGCTCGACCTCCACGCAGGCGTCGACCGAGCCCGCCACGTTCGCCAGACCGGCGAGCCGTTCGTGGTCACCATGCCGACGCTCAACGCGCTCATCGAGGCAGGCGAAGACCCCGTCGTGCTCGAAGCATGGGTCTACGACGGTCGGACCGACGCCGGCGAACCGACATGGGGCAAGCACATGCAGAAGTGGGCGTACACGGTCCGAGACGCCATCTACGAGATCAAGGCCTCCGGAAGCGACGACGACCTCGACGCCGTGCTCACCGAGCTGAAGCTCACCTACGCCGCCGGGCTCGGTCAGCTCAATTCCGAGCGGTACCGGTCCGGCTCGCCGATGTGGTTGCCGTACTGGAACCATGGCACCAAGGGAACCGCGCAGACCTCGATCTGGCGCAAGGCGCGCAACACCGCGGCCGCCACCGGCCGCTATCCCGTCGGAATCAGCCGTGACGCCATCTTCTACGCCGTGACCAGCGACGACGCCATGCCGACCGGCTACGCCGCCGCACAGCTGACGCCGGTGAACGTGAAGGGCGGCTTCCAGCTCGAACCGCCGCCCGCCTACACGGTCGGACACGTCAAGTGGGCCAGCACGGCGACCATGAGCGACTTCCTGCAGGCGCAATCGGTCACGGACCCCGTGGAGCGATTCAAGGCCATCGAACGCATTTGGACCACCCCGAACAACGACGGGCGGAGCGAATAAATGGACCCCAAAGACGCGATTTCAAAAGCCATCACCGGTCGCCGCTCACAAAAGGTGACCAATAAAGCAGTGCTCGAAACGTCAAAAGAGGCCTTCGGCGGGAAACCCTGGACAGAAATTGCCCAGGAAGTGGGCATCTCCCCGCGAACCATGCTCCGCATCCGCAAGGGCGGCAAGCCGAGCGCGAGCACGCAGGCCAAGCTCGACGCGCTCGCCAAGCGTCCCGAGGTTCGCCAAGCAGCGATGAAACCAGCCGCCCGTCGCCGTCTGGCCAGGGGAAAGACCGAGGGGCTCAACGTCAAGCTCAAGGCGTTCCAAGGACCCAAGGGATCCGCCGGCGGCGGCTACGGACGCAAGCGCGACGTCGCCTTCGACCTGCCGGGCGAAGTGGTCGAAGCCATGGCGGAAGCATATGAGAATGGCGACGACGACGCGGCGGCAGGAATTCTCGAAGACGCAATCGCAGAACACGGATGGTCCGACTGGAATCCGCCAGGGGGATGGGAAGTCGGCGATATCGACGACCTCAGTTTCGAGTAGATGAGTTTTCATGAAAAGGGGTTGTCCACCAGGTGGACAACCCCTTTTTCGGCTCCTCACCACCCCTTCCCTGTGGGTAATCCTTGCCCAAAACGTCCTACGCACATGCTTTGACCAGCAGAAACCTTAGATTGTGCGTGTATATTGATCTTTGTTCGGGCATAAAGTGGGTCGAACTATGTGCATACGACCATGCTTAAGTCCTCTTTGTTCGTACACAATGGACTCAAATATGTCCATTGTGTACTGATTGGGTTGCATTTTTCCTTGCTATGCAAGGAAAATGGCTCCACATGATCACGTAACGGCGGGGGAGCGCAGCGACTCCGCTTTTCCTGCGTCAGGGACGGAGCGAAGCGACGCCCCAGGGGATCCCCAGATGCCTGG
>NZ_JBWKEB010000032.1:0-54331 GCF_056435665.1 Amycolatopsis sp. NPDC043887 | reverse complement strand
ACCGCTCTCGGCGCGGCGTCCGAGATCGCGTGGAAAGCACGCGCCGCCGGTGACGGGGACGACCAGGCCAGGGCCGCACGGATGACCGAGATCGCTATGCAGTTCCCGCGGCTGCGCGCCCTCAGCGAGGGATGGACCGACGACGACCCGGCCACCACCTCCGGCCGCGAACTTGAATTCGGCCTCCAGACGATCCTGGATGGCCTGCAAGCCCGACTCTCTGCCCGGTCATAGACACGCCGCCCAGCGTCAGAGAGGTCGCCGCCCCGTGCGGCCGCTCCGATTCAGTGTTACGGAGAGGTTTAGGCTTGTCGTTAGCCCTAGTCCGGTCGCCTCTGATGGTCGGGGTCGCTGGCCGACTCAGCCCGCCGGGCCGCTGAGGGTAGCGGCGGCACCACGAGCAGGCCGGTGGCCGAGCCGGTTCGTGCGTCGTCGCGCTGCCGCGTGAGCACCCGGTTCTCGGCTTGGAGCTGGTTGTTCTCCAGTCGTAGGACTTGGATGGCGCGCAGCAGGGTGTGCGTGGTGGCCCGCCATTCGTCGCGCTCATGGCACATCTCGGTGTGGCGGGCTTTCAGGAAGTGGAGCTCAGTGCTGAGCTGATCGTTGCGGCCGTGGAGTTCGGTCTCGAGCGGGGTTGTCGGTGTGGCGCGTTGCCGGGCGAGAGCGACGAGGCGGTCGCCGAGGTCGCGGCAGGAACCTTGGGTGATGTGGTTGCGGTCGACGCCTGCTTCGCGAGCGAGCGCTGATTTGTTCAGCCGTCCCGGTGGGACCTGGGTCGGTGTGTCGGTGAGCATGCGGGTCATGGCGGCGAGCACGGCCTGGCGGGTCGGATGTGTCTCTTGCTCCAGCTCACGGCGAGTGGGCGGCAGTGCTGGGCTGTCGGTCATGGGATGTCGCCTTCGATGTTGGCCGGGTGCGGGAGCGGGGTACCCGTGGCGCCGATCCGGGTCGCCCAGTGAAAGCCGGCGGTGGCGCGATGACCGGCGGCGTTGCGGCGTAGCCGGATCGCCTCGGGTTCGGGGGCGATTTCTGCCCAGGCCTCCAGCCGGGCCGCGGCGTGTTCGTGGTGCTGCGCGTAGTGGTCGGTGTAGTAGCGGTTGCGGCAGCCGGGGTGACAGTTGGACAGGTCGGGTTCGGTGCGGGCGTCCAGGGCGGTCTGGATGTTGAGGTTGCCCCTGTGGACCGGACACCCTGATCCCAGACAGTGGTCTGGGGAAGGATGTCCGGTCCACAGGGGCAACCTCACTGGACTCGTCGCCGGGCGGTGCGGGTAACCAGGAGGGGACGGAAGCCCGGTGAGTGACCCGATCAAGAAGATCACCCTGAAGGACGGGGCGGTCAGGTACCGGTTCGTGGTGGACATCGGCCGTGAGCCGAAGACAGGCAAGCGCAAGCAGCTGACCAAGACGTTCGACACGAAGAAGGACGCAAGAGCGGAGTACGCCCGGATCAGGCATCAGACTGACGAGGGGACGTTCGTATCGCCGGACAAGATCACTGTTGCGACCTGGCTCGACACCTGGCTGAAGTCGGCGACGATCCACGTCGAGAAGGCCACGGCCCGGAACTACGCGGACGCCATACGTCCGGCCCGCGAACGCCTTGGGGACAAGCGGCTTCAACTGCTCACCGAGGAGGACGTCGACGACCTGGTGGAGTGGATGCTTGCCTCCGGCCGTAAACGCGGGGGCAAGACAGGTACGGGGTTGAGTGCTCGGTCCGTACAGCTCACCCTCGGGCGGCTTCGGTCGGCGCTCATCGTGGCGGTACGACGGAAGCTTGTGGTGCGCAACGTTGCCCAGTACACGGAGATACCGCGGGAGGCGCGTAAGCAGGCGCGTGCGGCCAAGGCTCAGCGCAAGCCGTGGGATGCGGAGGAAGTCAAGACCTTCCTCGCGCACCTGGCCGGACACCGGCTGGAAGCGGGCATGCTGCTGACGTTGATCGGGCTGGGACCCGCTGAGGTCTGTGGACTGAAGTGGGATGAGCACGTCGATCTCGACGCAAAGTCTCCGACCATCAAGGCCGGTGAGAACACCCGGACGCTCGTCTGGGGCGAAAACGGCGGTGAGGTCGAGGAGAAGGGTGGGAAGACCGAGAACCGTCCACGGAAGCTACCGCTTCCGTCGCCCGTTGCAGAGGCGCTGCGTCGCGCCAAGGCGCGGCAGGCTCGCGAGAGGCTGGCCGCTGGCGAAGCCTACGAGAACTCCGGCTATGTCCTCGTTGACGAGCTGGGCCGGTCGTGCCGTACTGACTGGCTGCGTCGCAGAGCATACGAGCTGATGGAGGGTGCTGGTGTGAGACGTGTGAGGTTGTACGACGCCCGGCATGCTTGCCTGACCTACCTGCGGATGGCGGGAGTGCCTGGCCCCATCGTGTCCGCCTGGGCGGGCCATGGGGACCTGACGATCGCAGATCGGGTCTACGTCCATCCGGATGTCGCCCACCTCGAAACCGCGGCTAAGCATCTCGGCGCGTTGCTTAGCTGACAAGCAGTACAACCGTTCGTGCGAAAATGTGAGACGACAGGCCCCAAACGCAACTCAGGGCCTTGCCTCACCGAAGTGATCCAAGGCCCTGACCTGGGCTTCCTACTACTCTTCCGGTCGGGCTGACAGGATTCGAACCTGCGACCCCTTGACCCCCAGTCAAGTGCGCTACCAAACTGCGCCACAGCCCGGACCCGCGCTCCGTGGAGTGCGATGTGAGTACTTTAGCGGGTCCCGGACGGGGGCTTGCAACCAGGGGTCACTGTGTGTCTGAGCTGGGAAAACGGTCCGTGAGGGCCGCCCTGCCGCATTCGGGCGGCCCTCACGGGGTCACTGGGGGTTGCCGGCGTGGGTGAGGGTCTGCCAGGAGACGAACAGGTTGTTGGTGCCCGCCGGGCGCTGGCGCAGGGTGAGGGCCTCGGTGTTGCTCATGGTGTGCCCGAGGCGCGTGTGGAGATGGTTGTAGCCGACCTCGGTGATCGGGCCGAGGCCGAGCTTCAAGTCGCCGCCGCAAAGCCACGACGGGACGGCCGCGCCCATCTGGTACCTCGCGTGGAAGCCGAGGCCTTCGCGGAGGCGGTCGGCGATCTCGGGGTAGAGGTCCTGGCCCTGGATGCGGGTGGTCTCGGCGAAGTTCGCGATGGCGGCGAGGCCGTAGCCGGTGTGGGTGAAGTCGCGGCAGGTCTCCTGGGAGAGGCCGTTGACGAACGTCGTCTGGCCTTGCCAGTACTTGACGATCTTGTCGCGGGTGTCCAGGCCGCTGCCGGGCGCGGTCTTCGGGAGCGCACCGTCGCTGGTCAAGTAGAGGTAAGCGGGGACGCGGGTGCGGAACTTCGCGACGGCCTTGTCGTAGGCCGCCTTGTCGTCGAGGAACACGGCGATGCCGATCGCGGCCTCGGTCATGCTGAGTTCCCAGTTGCCGTTGCTGTGGCTGCCGTTGATCACCTCGGGCAGGTACACGTTCCGGAGCATGGTGCCGAAGCGGCCGGAATTCGGCCAGCTCGTGTACGTGTGCTTGATGATCTCCGCCGCGCGTGGCCACGAGGAGGCCGACCACGCCGACTGCAGGGGAGCGTTGCTGTTCGTGTGATCCTTCAGTATCGCGGACCACGCGTCCATGATCTCGATCGCTTTGGTCGCGTATTTCGCGTCGCGCGTGATGTACCACGCCAGCGAAAGCGAATACGCGGCGATCGCGTCTTGCCGCTCATCGGTACAGCCGATGTTCGGATTCGAATAGGAACCGCATTCGACGATGGCGCGGGGTTTCGGTGACCGCGACAGTGAGGCGTACGAACTCGACATCATAGCGTCGTAAGCCTGTTTCCACGGTTGCGCGCCGGCCTGCACCTTGGCGCGGACGAAATCCAATTGTGGGCGGCTGACCAGTACGCCGGGATGGGTGAAGGTGGCGGGTGCGGCCTGCGCGAGGGCGCTGAAAAGGCCCAGTGCCAACGGGACGAGCGTGGTCAGGGCGAGCAGTTTCCTCGGTAGGGACATGGGACTCCTCGAGTGGGTGTGAACCAGGTCACCGGCGGCGCGCGATTCAGTGTCATGGTCTGAACCAGGTGCGTCAAGGCCTTTGTTCACCTCGAAAAGAAAGAAGGCCCGCCCGTTCAGCGGGCTGAACGGATCAGTGCGGCCAGACACCGATGAAGGCCGGGCTTCCGACCGGATAAGTGCCGATCAGGCGCCAGGTCGCGCGTTCGTAGGCCTGGATCGCGTCAGAGTTCTGCGACGCGACATAGCAATGCTCGCCGACAACGGAGAAGTGCCGCGGCCATGCGCCGGTCCGATGGTCGGCGACGGCCTGCGGAAGCACACCGTCGAACGTGAACTCCGTGATCCTCTCGGGACCCCGGTTCGACAGGAACAGCCGGTCTTCGTGCAGGACGAGCTGTGCCGGGAGGTTCTCGCGGCCGGGTTCGAGCGTCGCGGGAACGGCGTTCTCGACGGCGAACGTGCCTGGTGGCTCTTCGCGCACCGTCACCAGCGAGGCGGCCAGTTCGCCGACGACGTACGCGTGATTTGTGCCGGGACGCCGGACCAGTTGCCGCGGACCGGTGCCCGCGGGCAGCGTCGACACCGACAAGGGGATCAGCTCGCCCTCCTCGCCGAGGCGGTAGCCGCGGATCTCGTCCGTGCCCAGGTCGACCGCGCTGACCAGTGTCCCGGTCTCGTCGACGACGGCCATGTGGACGTGCGCCGCCTCCTGCCGCTCGGTGTCCGGGCCGCTGCCTTCGTGCCGGACCAGCGCCGTCCGCACGGTGGGCACTCCGTCCGGGCCCAGCGCGAAAGCGGCCAGGCTGCCGCCGCTGTAGTTGGCGCACAACAGGTACCGGCCATCGGGAGTGACCGCCAGGTGGCACGGATCAGCGCCGCCGGTCGGCAGCGAGTTCAGCGCCGACAGCGTGCCGTCTTCGGCGACGGCCACCGCGGTGATCGCGCCTTCGGCCGTTTCGTTCACCGCGTAGAGCACAGGAAGCGTGGGGTGCGGCGTCAGCCAGCTCGGCGAGTCCAGCGCGAGCGAACCAGCCGGGGTCAGCTCCCCGGTCCGCGCGTCGCGCCAGAACGTGCCGATGCCCTCGCCGCTGCCGTTGCTCGCCGCCGTGTAGGAGCCGGCGATGAGCAGAGTCGGGTCATCATTCGCAGAAGTCACGAAGCACACTGTGCAGCAAGCCGAGGTGGAGGTGAAGCCCTCGCGCGTGGCTCACCACGCGCGAGGGAGTCGTCACTTCAGTGAGTTGTCCACCGTGGTCATGAGGGATCCGGTGTCACCGGACATCTCCCAGGCCATGACCCCGAGCAGCCCTCTGGTCTTGAGCCAGGCCACCTTCTGCTGGATGGACCAGGCGTCGTCGAAGGTCCACCATTGCCCTCCGTTGCCCGTGTAGCACGACGTGGCCACGGCCGCGGTGTCGTGCTGGACGGCGCAGTTGGGGACACTGGCCAAGAGATTCGCGTAGCCACGAGTACCTGCTTCCTCGGCGAACTGGCCTGGCGCGGCTCCGGTCGCGCTCTGCCATTCGCCCTTCTTGCCGCCGTCCGCGACCCCTTGCCAGCCTCTCCCGTAGAAGGCGAGGCCGAGGGTGAGTTTCCGTGGATTGGCCCCGGCCTCGGTGTAGGCGTTGATCGCCGACTCCACGCTGAACTTGAAGTTGTACGGATCGTCCGCGTCGGCGTAGAGGTTCCCCTGGTGGCCGGTGCGGTTCGGCTCCCACGAGTTGTCGCTGCCGGAGCCGTGGAAGTCGTAGCCCTGCACGTTCGCGACGTCGAGGTAGTCGAAGATCTTCGGGATCTCCCAGCCGCCCTTCACCTTCGCCGGGTCGGCGGGGGTGAACGCCTGCAGTTCGTACCGTTTGCCGGTGGTCGCGCCGTAGGCGTCCATCTGCGTGCGGAACTCGGCGAGCAGAGCGGTCAGGTTCGTCTTGTCGTTGGCGCTCCAGTGGTTCCCGGGGTGCCCGTCGGGGCTGCCCGGCCACTCCCAGTCGATGTCGATGCCGTCGAAGATGCCCGCGGCCGTACCCGGACCGCCGGCGCCGCCGTACGGCTTCACGTTCCCCTTGAGGTACGTGTCGATGCACGACGCGACGAACTTCTGCCGCGACGCGGGCGTGGCCGCGACGTCGGAGAAGTACTTCGAGTAGGTCCAGCCGCCCAAGGAGATGAGAATCTTCAGGTTGGGGTACTTGGCCTTGAGCTTCTTCAGCTGGTTGAAGTTGCCGCGCAGCGTCTCCCAGCCGGTGTCGCCGACGCCGTCGACGGACTGGGCGGCGGACATCGGCCGTGAGTAGTCGGCTTCCGCGTCGCCGGCGCCGTCACCCTGGTTCGGGTCCTGGGGATTCGACGTCGTCCCCTTGGTGACACCCGAAAGGCAGGTGTGGTTGACCGGGTCGATGTTCCCGAAGGCGTACAGCAGATGGGTCAGCTTGGCGGCGGATCCGTTGGTCACCAGGTTCTTGACGAAGAACTGGCGGCCGTAGATGCCCCACTGGACGAAGTAGCCGACCCGGGCGTACCCGTTCACGATGTCTCCGGTGCGAGCGCTGGCGGCGGCGCTGGCGGCGGAGACGTTGTCGTAACCGTCGCGGGCTTTGACCGTGAAAGAGTACGAAGTGGACGGTGAAAGCCCGGTCACCGTCGCGGTCGTCCCGGTCACCGTGGTGGCGAGGGTCGTGCCGCGGTAGACGTCGTAGGAGACGACGCCGGTGTTGTCGGTGGACGCGTTCCACGCCAGCGAGATCGAGCCCGAGGTGACCGCCGTCGAGCGGAGGCTCGACGGCACGGTCGGTGCCTGGGTGTCGTCGCTCGGGTTGTTGGTGGTCACCGCCAGTGCCGGGGTGGGCGGCGACTTGGCGTCCTTCCGGTCCTTGGCGACGACGGTGAAGCTGTACGCCGTGTTCGGCGTCAGCCCGGTGATCCTCGCTTCGGTGCCGGTGACCGAGGCCGCCAGCGTGGTGCCCTGGTAGACGTCGTAGCCGACGACGGGCAGGGAGCCCGGGGCGGCGGCGTTCCAGGCCAGTGCGGCGGTCGTGGTCGTCTTCGCCACGAGCCGCAGGTTGGACGGTGTCGACGGCGGTGTGTCGCCGGAACCGTCGCAGTTCGCGTCGTCGATCCGGCACGTGAGCGGGTTGACCGCGGAACTGAGCCGGAACGACGGGCTGTAGGGATAGGTCGAACGGCCCGGCGCGAGCGATTTGATGTAGAACGCCGGGGTGAGGGTGACCTGGTCGCCCGACTGGGAGACCGTGGCGTGCGAGCCGCTCGTGGCGGTCACGCCGGCGGGGACGGTGAAGGTGATGGACCAGTCGGCGACGGTTTCGCCGCTGGGGTTGGTGACGGTGTACTCACCGGTGGTTCCGGCCAAGGTGAAGGCGGCGCGGAGGCGGCCCGCCGCTAGTGCCGGAGTGCCCGCGGCTACCAGGAGCCCGGCGGCGAGGAGTGTCACGGTGAGTGCGCTGAGTAGTCGTTTTCGGGTGCGTCTCATGGCGGTTCTCTCCAAAAGAGGCGGCGAGACTGACCTGCTCTGAATGATGGCGCGTGTGGTCTAGACCACACTTGAATGTAGCGCGGGACGCATAAAAGGTCTAGACCGATTCGGCGGTCGTGAACCCGTTCGGCCCCGGCCGCGGACAGCAGGTGACACTGACGAACGGCGAAGGGCGGTCCATGAGCTCATCTGGGGCGGATCCGGGCGATCTCGAAGACGCTGAGTTGATCGCGAGATCGGCGACCAGGCCGGACTGGTTCTCCGCGATCTTCGACCGGCATGCCGCGCACATCCACCGTTACCTGGTCAGGCGCATCGGGCCCGCCGCCGCCGACGACGCGTTGGGGGAGGCGTTCCTCGTGGCGTTCCGCAAACGCGAGGGCTACGACACCGAGCGCCGCGACGCCAGGCCATGGCTCTACGGGATCGCCACCAACCTCGTGGCGCAGCGGCGCCGTGAGGAGGCCAGGGAGCTGAAGCTGCGGGACGCCCTCGGCCCGCCGTCTCACGAAGAAGGACACGCCGAGCGCGTCGCGGAACAGGTGACCGCCGAGGCGATGGGGAAGCTGCTGGACTCCGCGTTGGCGGAACTGAACGACGGAGACCGGGACGCGCTCACGTTGTTCGCCGGAGAAGGCCTGAGCTACGAGGAAGTGGCCTCGGCGCTGGGTATTCCGCTCGGCACCGTCCGCTCGCGGCTCAACCGCGCCCGCCGCAAGGTCCGCGAGGCGCTGGGGCGCCCGGACACCACGACTTCGAAGGAGATCTCCACCCATGGATGAGCTGCGGTTGATCGCCGAGCGGACCGGCTCGGTGCCGCTCGCGGAATCCGGTGCACTCGGCCCGGCGCGGGCGCGCTTGATGGCCGAGATCGCCGCCGCCGAAGCGGAAAACGTGGTGCCGCTGCGGAAACGGCGGCGCTGGGTCTGGACCGGGGCGGGCGCGGCCGGGCTGGCCGCGGCCATCACCGCGGTCGTCGCGCTGGCGCCCGTCGAGCAGGTCGGTCTCGAACCACCCTCGGCCGCCGCGGATCCCGTGACGGTGCTCCGGAACGCCGCCGCGGCCGCGCTGAAGTCTCCCGCCACGCCGCCGAGGCCCGACCAATTCCTCTACACCAAGACCAAGGATCCCCACGGCGAACGGGAATCGTGGCTTTCGGCCGATGGCACCCACGACGGGGTGATCAAGGAGGCGGACGGAAGTTCGTTCCCGCTTCCGGGCTGTCGGAACGGGCGGGCGCAGGCGTACAAGGGCGAAGAACCGCTCAAGGGCGTCACGGAGCCGTGCGAGCCGACCGTCCGCGATCGCCGTGACCTCCCCACCGGCGCCGACGCGATGTTCGCCTACCTCAACGCCCACCACTCCGGTGAGGACGGCGACTACAACGCGATGGGCAAGGACATCCAGGAGCTGGCGAGTGGGTACTACCTGTCGCCCGCGACTCGCGCCGCCCTGTTCGAAGCCGCTGCGAAGGTGCCCCGGCTCCGGGTCGTGGAGACCGCCCACGACGCGGCGGGAAGGCCCGGAGTCGGGATCACGTGGCCGTTGAAGCCCAGCGACGGTCCGGACGCGGAGCCGATCGTGATCGTCTTCACCGCGGACACGTTCCAGTTCCTGGGCACGAATTCGACCGCGGTGACCGCGTCCGGCGTCGTGGACGCGGTCGGCCAGCGGCCATAGCGGATCAGCGGCCGGTGAAGGTCGCCTTGCCGGGGCCGTCGGCGAGGAACGACTTCACCGCGCCGCGCAGGTCCTCGGTGTCGAAGAGCCCGGCGGCGATCGTCGTGATGTGTTCGTTCGCCTCGGCGACGCCGCCGTGCTCGTAGTGCTCCAGGACCTTCTTGGTGGCGGCGTGCGCCTTCGTCGGCCCCTGGGCGAGGTCGGTCGCGAAGGCGCGTGCGGCCTCGTCGAAGCCGTCCACCGGGAGCACCCGGTTGACCACGTTCCAGCGTTCGAGTGTCGCGGCGTCGTAGGTCGCGCCCGTCATCACGAACTCCTTGGCGCGGCCGACGCCGGCGCGGGCGGCGAGCCGCTGCGTGCCGCCCATGGTCGGGGTCAGGCCGACGACCCGTTCGACCAGGCCGAACTTGGCCTTCTCGCTCGCGAGGATGAGGTCGCAGGCGACCGCGACCTCGAACGCCCATGTCAGGCACAGGCCGTGGGCGGCGAACACGGTGGGGAACGGGAGCGCGGCGATCCGGTCGGGGATCGCCAGCATCTCGTCGAAGAGCACCTTCGCCTCGGCCGCGTTCGACTGGGCGTCGAACAGGGAGACGTCCACGCCACCGCTGACGATCTTCCCTTCGGCGCGGATCAGCGCCGCGCGCGGCGGCGTGGCCTCCAGTTCACCGATCGCCTCGCCCAGTTCGGCCTGCAGATCCGCCGTATAGAGGTTCAGTGGCGGCGAAGCGATGGTCAGGACGGCGAGGTCGGCTTCACGGTCGAGGCGGATCGAGGCGGCCAAGGCGGGTTCCCTCCGATGGGGTCGTTTTCCGTGACCCTAGCCCGACGCCGCCACGAGTTCGTCCCATTGCGCCTGTGCTTCTGGTCGCCATTCGACGTGCTTGCGGTGGAACAGGTCCGCCGCGCGCACGCCGCTCCAACCGTCGGGGAGAAGTTTTAGCGGAAGCCGGGGATCGAGGAACGGGAAGCTGCGCCATTCGTGGACGAGTTCGGTCTGCGCCCGCAGGACGCCGCGTTCACCGGATGGGTGTAACCCGGTGAACCGGTCGATGAAGTCCTCGTAGCGGTCCTTGAGGTCACTCAGGTCCCAGGACCGCGCGACCATCGTCTCCTGATCGCCGACGTCACCGTAGGCGGCGGTGAACGACATCGCCTGCGCGTCGAGGCCGAGCTCCTGCACGATCTGCTGGGCCTCCCGTTGGCGGCTGAGATCCGGGCTGACCCAGACACCGGCCACCGGCGAACCGAACCCGGCCCACGTCAGGCGGGTGCGCAGCCTGTGCCGGAGATCCCGCTTCGCTTCGGGGACCGACACGATCAGCATCAGCCAGCGATCGTCCCAGGTCTTCTCCTCGTTGCCGAACGCGTAGATCCGTTCCGCGCCTTCGGTCAGGAGACGCCTGCCGGGTGGAGTGAGCGACCAGCGCACTCTTCGTCCGACGCGTTCGGAGACGACCCAGCCCTCGGCGGAGGAACGGGCCAGCGCCTGCCGTGCGGACTTCTCCTCGATGTCCAGCACGCGCAGCGCCTCGACCAGCGTCGAGGTCCAGATCGCTTGGTCACGGGGCAGGACGTACTCGCCGAGGATCGTCATCAGCAGCGACCGCGCGCTGGCATGACCGACTTCCCGCCGCCTGCTCAACGTCGGCCTACGGGTACCGCCTTTCTGCTGGTGGACGACGGGGACCGGGGTGGCGGAGTCCGCCATTTGCTGTCACCGACCTCAATGCTCGGGGATTCGTTCGGGTCCAGAAGAACAACCAGGCTACCCACGTTCCGTGATCGCTTGGATACTTGCCACTCTTCCGAGGGACCACGAGGTGTCCAATCGGCCCCCGTAGACTTACCGATCTCATGAGCGCCACACTCGTTGCCAAGAATCTCGCCGCCGGCCACGGCGACCGCGTTCTGTTCTCCGGTCTCGACCTGGTCGTCGCGCCCGGCGAAGTGATCGGTCTCGTCGGTGTCAACGGGGCGGGCAAGTCGACCCTGCTGAAGACCCTCGGCGGCCTCGTCCCGCCGGAAGAGGGCAGCGTCCGGCTGAACCCGCCGACGGCCACCGTCGGTCACCTCCCGCAGGAGCCGGAACGCCGTGAGGGTGAGTCCGTCCGCGCGTTCCTCTCCCGGCGCACCGGCGTCACCGCCGCGCAGGCCGCGCTCGACGCCGCCACCGAAGGGCTCACCGCGGGCGAACCCGGCGCGGACGACGCGTACGGTCTCGCGCTCGACCGCTGGCTCGCGCTCGGCGGGGCCGACCTGGACGACAGGGCGGGCGAGGTCGTCGCGGATCTCGGGCTCACCGTGAGCCTCGACCAGCCGATGCTGTCGTTGTCGGGCGGGCAGGCGGCCCGAGCGGGGATGGCGTCGCTGCTGCTGAGCCGGTACGACATCTTCCTGCTCGACGAGCCGACCAACGACCTCGACCTCGACGGGCTGGAACGGCTCGAACGGTTCGTGACCGGGTTGCGCGCCGGGACCGTGCTGGTCAGCCACGACCGGGAATTCCTCGCCCGCACCGTGGACCGCGTCGTCGAACTCGACTACGCGCAGCAGCAGGTGCGGACCTACGGCGGCGGGTACGAGTCGTACCTGGAGGAACGCGCCGTCGCGCGGCGGCACGCCCGTGAGGAGTACGAGGAGTTCGCGAACACCAAGGCCTCACTCGAAGCGCGTGGTGCGATGCAGCGTTCGTGGATGGAGAAGGGCGTCAAGAACGCCCGGCGCAAGGCCACCGACAACGACAAGGTGGGCCGCAAGTTCCGGAGCGAGGCGACGGAGAAGCAGGCGTCGAAGGCGCGGCAGACCGACCGCATGATCGAGCGGCTCGAAGTCGTCGAGGAACCGCGCAAGGAATGGGAACTGCGGATGGAGATCGCCGCCGCACCTCGGGCGGGCGCGGTCGTGGCTACCCTGCGCGGCGCGGTGGTGCGGCGGGGCGAGTTCACCCTCGGCCCGGTGGACCTGCAGATCGACTGGGCGGACAAGGTCGCGATCACGGGGGCCAACGGCGCCGGGAAGTCGACGCTGCTCGCGGCGTTGCTCGGACGGGTCCCGGCCGACGAAGGCGCCGTGTCACTCGGTTCCGGTGTCGTGGTCGGTGAGGTCGACCAGGCGCGGAAGCTGTTCCTCGGCGACCTTCCGCTCGTCGAGGCCTTCGCCCGCGAGGTCCCGGAACTGGCCGACGCCGACGTGCGGACGCTGCTGGCGAAGTACGGGCTCAAGGCCGCGCACGTCCTCCGGTCCGCGGCCACGTTGTCGCCGGGGGAGCGGACCCGGTCCGCGCTGGCGCTGCTGCAGGCACGCGGGGTGAACCTGCTCGTGCTCGACGAGCCGACGAACCACCTCGACCTGCCCGCGATCGAGCAACTGGAGTCGGCGCTGACGGAGTATCCGGGGACACTACTGCTGGTGACGCACGACCGCCGGATGCTGGACGCGGTGGCGACGACGCGGCGGCTGGAAGTCGCCGAGGGCAAGGTCACGGAACTCTGAGCATTTAGTCCTCTGAATGCTCAGCGCATTCAGAGGACTAAATGCGGCAGGAGGTCAGCCCTTGGTCGCCCCGCCGGTCAGCCCCTTCACGAACTGCTTCTGCAAAGCCAGGTAGAAGATCAGCACCGGAAGGGTCGCCAGGAACATCAACGCGAACACGCTGCCGAGATCCGCCTGGTACTGCCCGATCGACCGGTAGATCCCGGTGGTGATCGTCGTGCCCTGGCTGGGGCCGAGGATGATCAACGGGTCGATGAAATCGTTCCAGATCCACACCCCGAGGAAGATCAGCACACTCGCCGTGGCCGGGCGCAGCAGCGGGAACACGATCCGCCAGAACACCTGCGTCCTGCTCGCGCCATCGAGCAGCGCGGCCTCCTCGAGCTCCACAGGAACCCCGCGGATGAACCCGGTGAACACGAAGACGCCGAACGGTACGTAGTAGCCGACGTTGAACAGCACCAAGCCCTGGATCGTCGCCATCAGCCCGGTCAGCCGCAGCACTTCGGTGACCGGTATGAGGATCACCTGCGGCGGGATCATCAAGCCGGCCAACAGGATCAGCGCGAGCACCTTGGTCCATCGCTTGCCGGAACGCGCCAGATAGTGCCCGAGCATGGCCGAGAGCACGGTCAGCACGATGATCGACAGCAGGGTGACGAGCAGGCTGTTCGCCAGGCTCACCCAGAACAGGCCGTCGGGCCGCGTGAGGACGGCGTGGATGTTGGTCAGCGTCGGTGGCAGCGGGACCGACGCCGGCTCCTGGGCGATCTGGTCGCCGGGTTTGAAGACGTTGACGAGCACGTAGTACAGCGGCACGGCGAAGAGCGCGCTCGCCAGGATCGCCGCGGCGGGCCGGAGTTTCGTGGTCACAGGTCCACCTCCCGCCGCCGCAGGAACCGCAGCACGATCGTGGTCAGGGCCGCCACGATCACCAGCATCACGACGGCCATCGCGGACGCGTAGCCGACATGGTTCGCGTCGAGGCCGGTGGCGAGGACGTCGAACGCGATGGTGGCCGTGGTCCCCGAACCCGGCCCGCCGTTGGTGACCACCTTGACGTAGTCGTAGGTCTTGAACGCCGAGATCAGCAGGACGACGGTGTTGATCGTCAGCGACGGCGCGAGCAGCGGCCAGGTCACCGCGCGGAATCGGCGGACCGGTCCGGCGCCGTCGATCTCCGCGGCCTCCAGCAGTTCGGCCGGGACACCTTGCAAGCCCGCGAGATACACGACCACGCAGAATCCCAGCATCTGCCAGCACACGATCGACGCGACCGAGTACAGCGCGAGATCCGGATCCGAAAGCCAGCCCGGCGGGTGCTCGACGCCGAGGGCGCGGAGCGCGTCGTTGACCGGGCCCCGGTCGTCGAGCAGTTTCGTCCAGATGATGCTCACCACGACGGAGCTGAGGATCACGGGCGTGAAGAACACGCTCCGCAGAACGTTGTACAGCCGGCCTTTCCGGTCGAGCAGCAACGCGACGCCGAGCCCCAGCACGTTCGGGACGACCACGACGATCACGGTCAGGATCGTCGTGACCCGCAGCGCGGTCAGGAACTGTTCGTCCTGGAACAGCGACCGGTAGTTCTCGAGGCCCACGAATTCCGCGGGCGGGTTGAACGGATTGTGGTTCGTCAGGCTGTAGCCGAAGCTGATGAGGATCGGCGCCATGACGAAGCAGAGGTAGATGACGACGCCGGGCGCGCCGAACGAGGCGAAATGCCACACCCGCGGCAGGATCGGTTTTCTCCCCATCGTGGTGTCAGCGTGCCTTCGCCCATTCGGTGTCCAGGAACGCGCACGCGTCGGCCACCGTTTTGCGGCCGGTGATGACGTCCTGCGCGGCCTGGTAGACCTTGTCCTTCATCCCCGGCAGGAGCCCGTCGTCCGCGGTTTCCCAGCTGAAGGCGTTCACGATCGCGTTCTTCGCGACGGCTTCCTGGTACAGGTCGTAGCCCGCCTTGAAGACCGGGCCGACGTCGGAGGGCGGCGTGTATCCCTTGATCGCGGGGAACAGGCCATCGGCCTTGACCGAGGCGTCGATCTGCTCCTTGTCGAGTTGGAATGCGAGCGCGAACTTCCTTGCCGCGTCGAGGTTCCGCGATTTGGCGTTGACGACGATGCCGCCGCCGGTGTAGGCGGGCACGACAAGTTTCCCGTCCTCGGAAGGGAAATTGAAGACGCCGATCTCGAACGGCGGGTTCTTGGCGTCGGCACTGGCGGCGAACCAGTTGCCCATCGGGTACATGGCGCCTTCACCGTTGAGGAAGGCCGCCTCGGTCGCCGAGTAGTCCCGCGAGACCTGGGTCTTGTCGAGGTAGCCCTTGGCCACCAGGTCGGCGAACTTGCCGAATGCCTGCTGGAAGGCCGGATCCGTGAACTTGACCTGGTCGGCCCGGCGCTGGGACAGCCAGTCCGGTGTCCTGCCGTAGACGTCGACGCTGACCAGGCCGTCCAGCAGCATCGCGGACGGGAACCCTTCCTTGCCGCCGCCGATGGTGAACGGGGTGATGCCCTTCGCCTTCAGTTTCTCCGACGCGGCGAGGAGTTCGTTCCACGTCTTCGGCGTCGACGTGATCCCGGCGTCGGCGAAGAGCTTTTTGTTGTAGTAGATCGGCGGGATGGTCTGGGTGTTGGCGGGCAGCTGATGGTGTCCGCCCTTGATCGGGTTGGCCGCCGGGAACTGGAAGTCCTCGAGCTCCTCGGGCGTCCACGCGTAGAGGTTGCCCGATTCGGCGAAACCGGCGGAGTCGATGGCGATCGCGACGTCGGGGAACTGGCCGGACTGCAACAGCTGCTTGGCGTAGCCGGTGCGGTCGGTCGACGGGGCGACCAGTTTCTTCACGCTCAGGCCGGGATCGCGGTCGGTGACGCGTTTGATGGCGGAGTCCCAATAGGACGGTGGGAGGTTCGGCGTCTCGAACGTCAGGAAGGTGATCTCGCTGCCGGAGGCGTTCGTCCCGCCGCCGACGGTGCATCCGGTGAGGCTCGCGGCGAGGAGTAGTGCGGCTCCCAACGCGAAGGACCTTCTCATGCCCCAGTCACCCTTCTCGCGGCGATGCACGGCGTCTCATATACGACGGCATTCGATCGGATGTCTAGAGTGATGTCAAGCGGCTTCTGTGGCTCAAATGCGCCGGAAGGGGGAGATACATCGGATCTATTTGGCCGCTCAGAGCTTTGTCAGCCGGATCACGACGCTGGCGAAGTCGCCCTCCGGCAAACCCGGGAACAGGCCGTGTGCCAGGAGCGAGGCACCGTGCCACACCTTTCCGGTGTCCTCGTCGCGGTAGCGGGCGGAGGGGTCGAGTCCGTCGAGCCGGACCAGTCGTTCGTGAGTGGGGAAATGTGCCGCTTGCCGGAACACGAACACCACCGCGCGTCCACCGTCGGCCGCAACGTACTGCAGCGCGGAGACGCCATCGGTGGCAGGCGGCACGAGACGATGGAGCCTGCCGTGCTGGACGATGGGCCGGATCTCCTTGTACAGCGCGATCTGTTCGCGCGCGTGGTCCAGCTCCTCCTCGGACCACTTCACGATGTCGCCGCCGATACCGAGCACCCCCGTCATCGCGACGTGGAACCGGAAGCGCAGTGGCGTGGATCGCCGGGTGACGAAGTTGGGATCGTCGGTGACCCACGCCGACATCGCGCGCGCCGGGTACACCTGGCCGTAGCCGTGCTGGATGACGAGCCGGTCGAGCGCGTCGGTGTTGTCGGAAGTCCAGACCTGGTCCGTCCTGGCCATGATCCCGAGATCGATCCGGCCGCCACCGCCGCTGCACGCCTCGATCCGCAGGCCGGGATGGCGGGCGCGCAGGCGGTCCATGATCGCGTAGACCGAGCGGGTGTGCTCCACCCACAACCTGTCCGGATTGCTGTCGGTGGGCCAGCCCGCCTCGCTGAACGGGCGGTTCATGTCCCATTTCAGGAAGTCGATCCCGTGCGTGCCGACGAGGGAGTCGAGCGTGTCGAACGCCCACTCGGCGACGTCCGGGCGGGCGAAGTTGAGGACCAGTTGCCGCCGGAGCTCCGACCGAGTCCGATGCGGATGATGGAGGACCCAGTCGGGGTGGGCGCGGTGGAGATCGCTGTCCGGATTGACCATTTCGGGTTCGACCCAGAGCCCGAATTTCATGCCGAGGCGATGCACTTCGGCGACGAGTGGTCCGAAGCCGTCGGGGAACTTCTCCCGGTTGACCTGCCAGTCGCCGAGGCCGGCGTGGTCACCGGTCCGGGCGCCGAACCAGCCGTCGTCCACCACGAACAGTTCCACGCCGAGCGCGGCCGCTCTTTTCGCGAGCGCGCGTTGCCCCGCGTCGCTGACGTCGAAACCCGTTGCCTCCCAAGAGTTGTAGAGCACCGGCCGGAGCTCGCCGGGATGCGGGAGGACATGGCCGATCGTGTACGCGTGCCAGGCGCGGCTCGCGGCACCGAATCCGCCCTCGGTGTACAACCCAGCGAAAACCGGTGTGGTGAGCGTGTCGCCGGGTGCGAGCCGGGGGATGACGCCGTCTTGGCCGAAACCGCCGGTCACGGTGAGGCGGCCGGTGGACGAGCGGGTGGTGGTGATCCGCCACGAACCGCTCCACGCGAGCACGGCGCTGTAGACCTCGCCGTGCCGCTCGGTGGCTTCGCCGTCGTCGAGCATCACCCACGGATTGGCGTGGTGGCTCGTGTTGCCGCGCCTGCTGCCGAACGTCGTTTCGCCGTGGGGGACGGGCTCGCGGAGCAGTTGGCTTTCGGCTGCCCAGCGGCCGGTGACGTGGCTGATCCGGTAGCCCGGCCGGTCCGGCACGACCCAGGTCGCCGAGTCGGCCCGGATGATCTCGATCGGGCCGTCCGTGCCGTCGTGGCCGAGTTCGGTCCAGCGCTCGATGACGTCGGTGCCTTCCGGGACGCGGTAGCCGAGCGTGATCCGGAGGGGGTAGTGGCGATCGCGGAACCGGACGCGCAACTGTCCGCCGTCGATATCGTGGCCGAGGTAGCGCCATTCGAGGGCCCGGGTCCCGTCGCCGAACCGGACCTGGAGGGCGGGGGTCCAGTACCGGGTGCCGCCGTCGGCGGCGAGTTCGTCGAGTCCCTCGTTGGGATCGTTGAAGGAGTCCCAGCGTTCTTTGGTCCGGGGGAGGAGGTCGGTGACCTGGTCTGCGGTGAGTGCAGGACCCCAGTAGACGTGGGAGGGCGTGTCGTCCTCGGTCAGCCTGAGCGCGTAACTCGTGGATGCCGCGCCGATGAGCCAGGAACGGGTGTTCTCGTCGAAAACGATCTCGGCCACGGGGCCATCCTGGCGCCGAACGGTGGCAGTGGCCAGAGGGCTCCCGCTCGGCGGTACATCGGGTTTCGTGAGTGGGCCGTCCGATCACGCCGGACGGACGACACGCGTGTGGGGATGGACGACACTCGGCGAAGTCCAGGCCGTGTCGTCCATCCAGTCACGCGAGACCGCCGGTTCGGTGCAGGCTCTTGCCTTCCCCTCGTACATGAAGCCCCCTTCCCTCGGCTGAGCCGGGGGAAGGGGGCCTTCACGCGCAGCCGCAGTGACCGCCGGTGCCTGTGGGGCGCACGTGGCGGTCACCAAGGTAGTGAAGGCCTCCTTGCCTACCCTGAAGGTAGGCAAGGAGGCCTTCAC
Source organism: Amycolatopsis sp. NPDC043887 (assembly GCF_056435665.1). Taxonomy (NCBI): domain Bacteria; kingdom Bacillati; phylum Actinomycetota; class Actinomycetes; order Pseudonocardiales; family Pseudonocardiaceae; genus Amycolatopsis; species Amycolatopsis sp. NPDC043887. Next base: position 36,043 of record NZ_JBWKEB010000032.1, on the reverse strand, counting down.
GGACTCGGGCGGGCAAGGGAAACCGGTGCGGAGACCGAAGCCTCTCAGCTGCCGACCTTCGCGATCGCCACGAAATGCTCCGGCCGTACCCGCACGATCACCTTGCCCGGAGACGTCGCGTACGCCAGCCAGTCGTCGATGGCCTCATGCCCGGCTTCGCCGAGGTACAGCCGGGCGATCGACTCCGAACCCGCTCGGACGCCGTCCGGGGCCGAAACGATCTTCGCGACCCCTTCGACGCTCACGAACGAGTAGGGCGGCACCGGGTCGTCGACGACCACCGAGACGCGGGGATTCTCCTTGAGCGCCTTGCCTTTGACGGTGTCCGCGCCCAGGTTGACCAGAATGTCGTCCCCGTCGAGGGCGAACCAGATCGGGACCGCGTGCGGCCTGCCGTCCGGGCGGACCGTCGCGAAGGCGGCGGTGCGGGTGCCTTCGGCGAGGAATGCGCGGCGCTGATCGTCGGTCATCTTCTCCGGCATGACGTTCCCTCCAGGGTGGCTGTCGAACCGTGGGCCACCTTAAGGGCGCGAGGTGAGATAACCACCCATGGTGCGGAAGTACTCGTTCGCGGTCAGTTCGGTGCCGTCCTCGGTCCGGACCCGCTCGATGACGAGACCGTGCGACCGGCCCCGGCGCGACTCCGGCCCGGCGACGATCACGACGCCGTCACCCTCACGGATGAAGATCCGGCCGGGGGTGCCGCCGTAGTGACCCACCGACACCGACGAGCGGATCACGCGCAGCTGCTTCCCGCGGTGATAAGTGAACGCGTTGGGATACGGATCGGACTGCGCGCGCACCAGCCGCTCGATCTCCTCGGCGGGCCAGGACCAGTCGATGAGGCTGTCCTCAAGGGCACGCTTGTGGAAGAAGCTGGCCTTCGACCTGTCCTGTTTGACCGGTGTGTAGTCGCCGCTCGCGATGAGCTCGATCGCCTCGGTGGTGATCGGCGCGATGAGCTCGACCGTCCGGTGGAACAGATCGGTCGTCGTGTCCTTCGGACCGACCGGCACGGCGCGCTGCAGCACGATGTCGCCCGCGTCGAGGTCGGCGTCCATCATGTGGGCGGTGAGGCCCACTTCCTTCTCGCCGTTGATCAGTGCCCAGATCAGCGGCGAGAAGCCGGCGTAGGCGGGCAGCAGCGAGTCGTGGACGTTCAGGGTGCCGTACCGCGGCATCTCGAAGATCTCGGGTGGCAGCCAGGTGCGCCAGTTGTTGGCGACGATCAGGTCGAGATCGGCTTCCTTCAGCTCCGCCAGCAGTTCCGGGTCGTCGGGACGCTGCCGCAGCAGCGCGCGGATGCCGTTGTCCCCGGCGAGGTCCGCGACGGAATCGGACCAGATCTTCTCGTAGGCGTGGTCACTCTTCGGGTGGGTGACGACGAGGGCGACGTCGTGCCCCGCGTCGATCAACGCCCGCAGGGTGCGGTGTCCCCAGGTCTGGTATCCGAACATGGCGACCCGCATGGGACCGGCCTCCTCCTGGTCGAGGGATGAACATCACCACTGAAAGTACTAGTTGAGCCTCACCTAACTTAGGTTAGGGTTCCCTGGTCTTTGTAACGAAGTACCGAGATGCGGCTGAGCCGCGCTAGGGGTTCAAGATGGCACGAGCAGTGGTCGGTGAACGGGTTCCGGTCTACGACGTGGTCGGGGTCGGGTTCGGTCCCTCGAACCTCGCGCTCGCCATCGCCGTCACCGAGCACAACGCCGCGCCGGGGGCGGAGACCGTCACCGCCCACTTCCTCGAGCGCCAGGTGCGTTTCGGCTGGCACCGCGGGATGTTGATCGACAACGCGACCATGCAGGTGTCCTTCCTCAAGGACCTGGCGACGATGCGGAACCCGACGAGTTCGTTCAGCTTCCTGTCGTATTTGCACAGCAAGGATCGGTTGGTCGATTTCATCAACCACAAGAACCTGTTCCCGCTGCGGATCGAGTTCCACGACTACTTCGAATGGGCGGCCGAGAAGGTCGACGACCTGGTCTCCTACGGTACGGAAGTACTTTCCGTGACTCCCGTCTTCGAGGGCGACGAGATCGTGTTCTTCGACGTGCACGCGCGGACCGACGGCGAACTGGTGAATCTGCGCGCCCGCAATCTGGTGATGGGCACCGGCCTGCGGCCGAACCTCCCCGAAGGTGTGACGCCGGGCACACGGATCTGGCACAACAGCGAACTCCTGCACCGGCTGGAGGGCATGTCCGCCGAGAAGCCGCGCCGGTTCGTCGTCGTCGGTGCCGGCCAGAGCGCGGCCGAGGTGAGCGCGCTGCTGCACGACCGCTTCCCGCGGGCCGAGGTGTGCGCGGTGTTCGCGCGGTACGGCTACAGCCCGGCCGACGACAGCGCGTTCGCCAACCGGATCTTCGACCCCGAGGCGGTCGGGCGGTTCTACGAAGCGCCGGCTGAGGTCAAGGACCGGCTGATGCGCTACCACGGGGCGACCAACTATTCGGCCGTGGACATCGAACTCATCGACGAGCTGTACCGGCGCGTCTACCGCGAGAAGGTGCAGGGGATCGAGCGGCTGAAGCTCATCAACGTCTCCCGCCCCACCGAGGTCACCGACACCGGCTCCGAAGTGCGGGTCACCGTCGAAGCGCTGGAGACGGGGGAGCGGACCCGGCTCGACGCCGACTTCGTCGTGTACGCCACCGGGTACAGCCCGGCGGACCCGACACCGTTGCTCGGTGAGCTGGCCTCCGCCTGCGCGCGCGACGACGAGGGCAGGCTGCGGGTCGAGCGCGACTACCGGATCGTCACCGAACCGCCGCTGGACGGCGGGATCTACCTGCAGGGCGGCACGGAGCACACGCACGGCATCACGTCGTCGCTGCTGTCCAACACCGCCGTCCGGGTCGGGGAGATCCTCCAGTCCATTGTGGACCGCCGGGCCGCGGGCGCGTCCCGGCCCGAGTACGCGGTGAGCGGGACCGGGCCAGCCTGAGGCGCGGACGATCCCGAAAGCTCTGAACGGTGGAGGCGACCCGATGAACCGCGGCTTTCCCTTGTCCCCGGCACAGCAGGGGATCTGGCTCGCGCAGCAGCTCGACCCGGCCGATCCGATCTACACGATCGGCTGGCTCGCCGAGCTTCGCGGCGACGTCGACGTCCCCCGGCTGGGTGACGCCGTCCGGCGGGCGGTCGCGGAGGCGGAATGCCTGCACGTCACGGTCGAGCTGGACGGCGACACGCCGGTCCAGCGGCCGGTCGCCCCCGGAGAGGTCGCGGTCCTCGACTTCACCGGCGAGCCGGATCCGGAGCGGGCCGCGGACGAGTGGGCGCGGGCCGAGCTCGCCGTGGTGACCGACCCCGGCCGCGGGCCGCTCACCGCGCACGCACTGCTCGTCCTGGCCGCGGACCGGGTCCGCTGGTTCCAGCGCTACCACCATCTGGTGATGGACGCGCACGGGCAGGCCGTCCTGACCCGTCGCGCGGCTGCCCTCTATTCGGGCACCGCCGAGGAGGTCTCCTGGCCGCTTTCCGGGCCGACCGAGGCGGACTACGACGCGAAGGCCGACCGCGACTACTGGCTCGGTGAACTCGCGGGCAGGCCCAATCCGGTGCGGCTGCTCGGCCGCGCGTCGTCCGGTCAGGTCCGACTGCGGCGGCATTCGTGGGAGCTCCCCGCGGCGAAGACCGGTCGCCTGCGCAAGTTCGCGCTCGACGCCGGAACGAGGCTGTCCCGGGTCGCGATCGCCGCGGTGGCGGCGTACGCCCACCGGGTGACCGGCGCCGAAGATCTCGTTCTCGGGCTGCCGGTCACCGCGCGGAGCACCCGCGCCCTGCGTGAGCAGCCGGGCATGGTCTCCAACGTCCTGCCGTTGCGCCTGACGGTGCGCCCTGAGACGACGCCGGCGCAGCTCGTCGCCCAGGTCGCGGAGAAGGTCTCCGCGCTCCTGGAACACAGCCGGTACCGCGGGGAGGACCTCGCCCGCGAGCTCGGCGCGAGCGGCGGGGTGCACGAACTCGTCGGGCTGAGCGTCAACTACATGGCCGTGGACGGCGAACTCGCGTTCGGCGACGCGAGCGCGACGGTGCACAACCTCGAACTAGGGCCGATCAGCGACGTCGCCATCGCCGTGTACGACGCCGGTGAGGGCCGCGGGCTCCGGTTCGACTTCGACGCCGACGAGTCCGTGTCTTCCGACGACGAACTCGCCGATCACCGTCGCCGGTACGCCGAGGTGCTCGATGCCCTGGTGGCGGGGCCGGACCTGCCGCTGGCCGCGATCGACCTGCTCACCGTCGAGGAACGTGCCCGGGTCCTGGCGCTCGGGACGGCGGTCGCGGAGTCGCCCGAGGTGTCCTGGCCCGAGGCGTTCGCCCGGGTCGTGGCGCGGAAGCCGGACGCGGAGGCGGTCGTCTGCGAGGACGTCCGGATGACCTACGCCGAGGTCGACGCCGCCGCCAACCGGCTCGCCCGGCTGCTGCGGCGACGCGGCGTCGGTGACGAGGACGTCGTCGGCGTGGCGATGCCGCGGTCGGCGGCTCTCGTCGTCGCCCTGCTCGGCGTGATGAAAGCCGGCGCCGCGTACCTCCCGCTCGACCTCGACCACCCCGAAGATCGCCTCGCGTACATGCTTTCGCACGCGGGCGCGGAACTCGTGGTATCCACTGTGGAGGAGTCCGCGCAGCTGCCGTCCGGTGTGGACGTCGAGCGGATCCTGCTCGACGATCCCGAGATCACCGCGGAACTCGCGGCGCTCGAATCGTCCACTGTGGACGTCAGCGGGATCGCGCTGAGCCAGGCCGCGTATGTCATCTACACCTCGGGCTCGACGGGGAAGCCGAAGGGCGTGGTCCTGTCCCACGACGGGATCGGCAGCCTGATCAGCACGGCGACCGAACGGATCGGCATCGGCGAAGACAGCCGGGTGGTGCAGTTCGCCTCCACCGGCTTCGACGTGACGGTCTGGGATCTGGTCATGTCGCTGTGCGTCGGCGGGACGCTGATCGTGGTCCCGTCGCATCGCCGGGTCGCGGGCGTCGAACTGACCGGTTACATCGCGGACAACGCGGCGACGCACATGATCCTGCCACCGTCGCTGGTCGCGGCGCTGCCGCCGGACTGCGAACTGCCGAACGGCGCGGTGCTGATCGTCGGCACCGAGACCGTCCCACCGGAGCTGATCGCGCGCTGGGCCGAAGACCTGCGGGTCGTCGCCGCGTACGGGCTGACCGAGGCGACGGTGAACTCGACGCTGTGGGCGGCCGAGCCCGGCTGGACCGGCCCGATCCCGATCGGCGTTCCGGATCCGAACACCCGCTGCTACGTCCTCGACACCGCGCTGCGGCCGGTCCCGGTCGGCGTCGAAGGGGAGTTGTACGTCGGCGGACGCGGTCTCGCGCGGGGCTACGCGGGACGTCCGGGACTGTCGGCGGAACGCTTCGTCGCCGACCCGTTCACCGGCGGCGGCGAGCGGATGTACCGCACCGGCGACCGGGTCCGCTGGCGGGCGGACGGGAACCTCGACTTCCTCGGCCGCACCGATCACCAGGTCAAGATCCGCGGGTTCCGGATCGAACCGGGGGAGATCGAGTCCGCGCTCGCCACGTTCACCGGGGCCGAGCGGATCGCCGTCGTGCCACGCGAGGTCAAGGCGGGGGATCGGCGGCTGGTGGCGTACGTCGTCCCGGGGGCGGGCGGATCACCGACGCTGCTCAAGGACCTGCGGGCCCACGCGGAATCGGCGCTGCCGCACTACATGGTGCCGTCGGCGTTCGTGGACCTCGACCGGCTGCCGATCATGCCGAACGGCAAACTCGACCGCACCGCATTGCCCCTGCCGGATTTCGGCGCCGCCGCCACCGGTCGCGCGCCGCGCACCGAACGCGAGCGGATCCTGTGCGATGTCGCCGCGCGGGTCCTCGGGCTGGCCTCGATGGGTGCCGATGACGACTTCTTCTCACTCGGCGGCGACAGCATCCTGTCCATCCGGCTGGTGCTGGGCGTGGCCGAACACGGTCTCGCCATCACCCCGCGCCAGGTGTTCCAGCATCGGACGCCGGAGGGGCTCGCCGCCTGCGCGGAAGACGTCACCGCGGAGTCCACTGTGGACGAGCGGCCGCTGCTGGAGCTGACAAGCGCCGAGCGCGCGTCTCTCGCCGAGTACGCCGACGTCCTTCCCGTGACGCCGTTGCAGGAAGGGTTCTTCTTCCACGCGGAGTTCGAAGGTGGCCAGGCCGCGGACATCTACACGGTGCAGGAGGTTCTGGACCTCGAGGGTGACGTCGACGCCGACGCGCTGCGCCGGTCGGCGCAGGCGCTACTGGACCGGTATTCGTCGCTGCGGTCCGGCTTCCGGCAGCTCGACGGCGGCCAGGTCGTCCAGACGGTGACCCGGCACGCCGAACTGCCGTGGCGTGAGGTGGCCGCCGAAGACGCCGTGGAGGCCTTCGAAGCCGATCGCGCGCGCCGGTTCGACTTCGCCCGGCCGCCGCTGCTGCGGGCGACCTTCACCCGGCTCGATGAGCGTCACGCCAAGCTGGCGCTGACGTTCCACCACATCATCGCCGACGGCTGGTCGGTCGTGGTGCTGCTCCGTGAACTGCTGGCGGGTCACGAGGGAGCGGACGCCACGCTCCCGGAGCCGGACACCCGTGCCGACCACCTGCGGCGGCTCGCGTCCCGTGATCACGAGGCTTCGCGCGCGGCCTGGCGCACGGCACTGTCCGGAGTGGACGAACCCACCCGGCTGGTCGAGGCACGGGCCGGGGCGAGGAGACAGCCGTCGCGGCTGCAGCTGAGCTTCGGCGAGCAGGCGACGAAGGCGTTGTCGGCCATGGCTCGCACACACGGTCTCACCCTCGGCGCTGTGGTGCACGGCGCGTGGGGACTCTTGCTCGGTGGGCTCACCGGCCGGGATGACGTGCTGTTCGGCAGCACGGTTTCCGGCCGTGACAGCGGTGCCGCCGGTATCGAGTCGGCGGTCGGCCTCTACATCAACACGGTGCCGGTGCGGCTGCGCTGGTCGGGATCCGAGACCGTCTCCGCCGTGCTGCGGCGGCTGCGGGACGAGCAGGCGGCGTTGCTGGATCACCAGCATCTCGGCCTCGGCGAACTGCAGCGCCTCGCCGGTGCGGGGCAGGAAGAACTGTTCGACACCCTCGTGGTCGTCGAGAACTTCCCGCGTGACGACGTACGCGCGCCCGGAACCGTCCGTCTCACCGGTGTCGAGGTCACCGACGCGGTGCACTTCCCGGTCGCGGTGATCGTGACACCGGGTGAAGACCTGGAGTTCAGCCTCAAGTTCGACGCCGCGCGGATCGACGTGGTCGCGGCCGGGCAGCTCGCCGAGCGGTTCGCCCGCCTGCTGGAGACGCTGACCGTGAACCCCGAACTGCCGGTCGCCGCCCTCGACCTGTTGTCGCCCGCCGAACGCGGCCGTCTGGCCGAACTCAACGCGACCTCGCACCCGGTGCCCGAGCGAACGCTGGCCGAGGCCTTCGCCGAGCAGGTCGCCAAGACGCCGTCCGCGACGGCGGTCGTGTTCAGGGACACCGAACTGTCCTATGCGGACCTCGACGCCCGCGCGGAGAACCTGGCTCGCAGGCTGCGTTCCCTCGGGGCCGGTCCCGAAGAGGTCGTCGCCGTCGCCGTGCCGAGGTCGGCCGAGCTGATGGTCGCCCTGCTCGGGGTCCTCAAGGCCGGCGCCGCCTACCTGCCGATCGACCTCGACTATCCGGCAGACCGGCTCGAATACATGCTCGCCGACTCAGGTGCGCGCCTCGTGCTGTCCGAACCCGGGACGGCCGCGCGGATCCCGGTCGTCGCCGGGCTGACGCAGGTTCCCGTCATCGGTGAGCCCGTCGACGACGTGCAGGGCGCGGCCGCCGGACCGGACAACACCGCCTACCTGATCTACACCTCCGGATCGACAGGGCGGCCGAAGGGCGTGGCCGTCACGCATCGCGCGATCGTCAACCGGCTCGCGTGGATGCAGCACGAGTACCGGCTCACGGCCTCGGATCGCGTGCTGCAGAAGACGCCGTCGAGTTTCGACGTGTCGGTATGGGAGTTCTTCTGGGCGCTCTGCGAAGGCGCCGCGGTGGTCCTGGCCGAACCGGACGGCCACCGCGACCCCGCGTATCTCGCGCGGGTGATCCGGGAGCGGAAGATCACCACCCTGCACTTCGTCCCGTCGATGCTCACCGCGTTCCTCGGCAGTGAGGAGGCCACCGGCGACCTGGGATCGTTGCGCCGGGTGTTCTCCAGCGGTGAGGCGCTGACCGGCGAGACCGCCGCCCGCTGGCGTTCGCTCACCGGCGTTCCGCTGCACAACCTCTACGGCCCCACCGAAGCGGCCGTGGACGTCACCTTCTTCGCCGGCACTGGGGTCGAGGGCGCCACTGTGCCCATCGGCCGTCCGGTGTGGAACACGCGGGTGCACGTCCTCGACGGCTGTCTCCGCCCGGTGCCCGACGGCGTGGCGGGCGAGCTGTATCTCGCCGGTGTCCAGCTGGCCCGCGGTTACCACGGACGGCCCGGCCTGACCGCCGAACGCTTCGTCGCCGACCCGTTCGGTGAGCCGGGGCAGCGGCTGTACCGGACGGGTGACCTGGTGCGGCGCCGCGCCGACGGCGAGATCGAGTACCTCGGCCGCACCGACCGGCAGGTGAAGATCCGCGGCAACCGGATCGAACTCGGCGAGATCGAAGCCGTCCTCGTCGCGCTGCCGGAGGTCACGGCCGCCACGGTCGTCGCGAAGGACGGCGCGCTCGTCGGTTACGTCGTCGGCACCGCGGATCCGGAGCGGCTGCGTGCCGCCGTCAGCGAGGCCCTGCCGGCGCCGATGGTCCCGCAGGCGTTCGTCGTCCTCGACGAATTCCCCTTGACCCCCAGCGGAAAGCTCGACGTCCGCGCCCTGCCCGCGCCCGAGGCCGCCAGGCCCGCGGCCGTGGCCGGGAACGACCGGGAACGCACACTCGCACGGATCTTCGCGGACGTCCTCGGCCTGGACGCGGTCGGCGCCGCCGGGGACTTCTTCCTGCTGGGCGGCGACAGCATCTCGTCGATCGCCGTGTCGAGCCGCGCCCGGCGGGCCGGGTTCGGACTGAGCCCCAAAGACGTGTTCGAGCTCCGGACCCCGGCCGCGCTCGCCGCCTCCGCCGCACCTGCCGAGCCGACGGCCGTCGCCGACGGTGTCGGCGCCGTGCCTCTCCTTCCCGAAGTGCTCAGGCTGCGGGAACTCGGCGACGCGGTCCAGCCGGAGTCCGTGCTGCTGACCGTGCCCTCCGGCGCCGACGTCGAGACGCTCGCCGCCGCCCTGCAACTCGTGCTCGACCACCACGACGGCCTGCGGCTCGAACTGTCGCGGGTCGCTTCGGTGCTGTGGTCGCTCGAAGTCCGTCCACAAGGGACGGTTCAGGCGGCGGATCTGCTTCGTCACGCGACCGGGTCCTTGGCGGACGAATACCGGGACGCCGCCGACCGATTGCCGGACAGCCTGCTGCAGGCCGTCTGGTTCGACGAGCCGGGCAGGCTGCTCCTGGTCGCCCATCCGGTCCTGCTGGACGCGCGGAGCTGGGCGACGGTGGCGGCCGATCTCGCGATCGCCTGGCAGGCGGTGACCGACGGCCGCCCGCCGGTGTTCGCCCCGGTGCGGACGTCGCTGCGGACGATCGCCCGCCGGATCACCGACGAAGCGCAGGATCCCGCGCTGCTCGGCGAGATCGAGCACTGGGCAGGGACCTTGGCGCCCGGCTCCACCGAGATTTCCGGCGACGTCGCCGAACGTCGCATCACCCTGTCCATCGAGGACACCCGGACGCTCGTCGGAGCGCTCCCGTCGGCCGTGCACGGCGACGTGACCGACGTCCTCCTGACCGCGCTGAAAATGGCCGTCGACGGCGACCTCGTCGTCGATCTCCACGGCAGGGTGGACACCTCGGACACGGTCGGCGCGCTGACGTCGGTCCTCCCGGTGCGGATCACCGCCACTGGCGAACCGCTCGCGATGCTCAAGGCCGTCAAGGAGACCGTCCGCACGACGCCCGAGGGCTACGGCCCGCTGCGCTACCTCAACGTCCAGACCGGCCCGTTGCTGGCCGGGCTCCCGAAGCCGCGGATCGCCCTGCGCTACGACGGCCGGATCCCGGCCGGCCCGGGGGAGTGGCAGGTGGCCGGGCACGCGGCCGTGCCGCCGTCCGGAGACCACGCCCTGCGGATCGGGGTGGCCTGCGAGGAGACCGCGGACGGGCCGAGGCTGACGGCGACGTTCGCGGGTGCGGCCGGAGCGCTCGCCGACCGCTGGCTCGCGGCCGTGCGCGAGCTCGCGGCCGTGGACACGCACGCGCCGGTGGGCCTCACGCCGTCCGACCTCGAACTCGTGTCGCTGACGCAGGAGGAGATCGCCCGCGTCGAGCGGGTCAGCCCGGTGCCGGTCGCCGACGTCTGGCCGTTGTCGCCGCTGCAGGAAGGCCTGTTCTTCCACTCCAGCTACAACTCCGACCGGGTCGACATCTACACGATCCAGGAGGCGATCGACTTCGATCACCGCCTGGACGCCGACCGGCTGCGGGCGGCGGTGGCCGCCTTGCTGCGCCGGATCCCGAGTCTCGGCGCCGGGTTCACCAGTGAGGGGCTGCGCGGGCCGGTGCAGTTCGTGGCGGCCGAGGCCGAACCTCCGGTGTCCGAAGTGGACCTTTCCGCCCTGCCCGAGGACGAGCGGCGGGAACGCCTCGACGCTTTGATGGCCGAGGACCGCGCGACGCGGTTCGACCTCGGTGCCCCGCCGCTGTTCCGGCTGAAACTGGTGCGGCTCGGCGACGGACGCGACCGTGTGGTGCTGAACCGGCACCTGCTGCTCTGGGACGGTTGGTCCGCTTGGCTGTTCATTGAGCAGCTGTTCGCGCTGTACGACCTCGGCGGCGACGACCGGACACTGCCCGCCGCGGGGTCCTATGTGGACTTCCTGCGCTGGCTGGACCGGCAGGACATCGAGGCGGCCACGAACGCGTGGCGCGAGGCGCTGTCCGGTCTCGCGGAGCCGACGGTCATCGGCCCGGAAGGCCGGGATCTGGTGCCGTCCACCCCGGTCAACCTGGACACGGTGCTGCCCGCCGACCTCGGCCGTGGACTGCGTGAACAGGCCCGGAGGCACGGCCTGACCGTGAACTCCGTGCTCAACGCCGCCTGGGGCCTGGTCCTCTCGACCATGACCGGGCGGACCGACGTCGTCTTCGGCGCCGCGGTCGCGGGCAGGCCCGCCGCCGTACCCGAAATCGAGAACACCATCGGCCTGTTCCTCAACACCGTGCCCACCAGGGTGCGGCTCGACGCGGGCGAATCCGTCCTGGACCTGGTGCGGCGCTTGCAGTCCGAGCGCATGGACCTGACTCCGTACGAGTTCATGAGCCTCGGTGTCCTGCAGCGGGAGGCCGGGCACCGCGTCCTGTTCGACACGCTCTTCGTGCTGCGCAACGCCGACGGCGACGAACGGCGCGACGGCCTGCGCCACCGGCACGGCATCACCGGCCTGCTGAACATCGACGCCACGCACTACCCGCTGACGCTGGTGGTCACGCCGGGCGAGGAAATCCGGATCACGGTGTCGTACCGGGACGACGTGATCGACGCCGCCGAGGCCGCGTCGGTGCTGGACCGGTTCACGTCACTGGTCGCGCAGATCGTCGAAGACCCGGCGAAACCGGTCGCCGCGCTCGCGACGGTGTCCGCCGAGGACCGTGCGGCGCTGGAGGCGGGCTGGGCCGAGGCCGAGCATCCCGTCGTCGACGACACGATCGCCGATCTGCTGGCCGTCCAGTCGGGGCGGACCCCGGACGCGACCGCTTTGGTGTTCGGTGACGAGCACCTGACCTACGCCGAACTCGACGCGCGCATCAACCGGATGGCCCGCCTGCTGCTGGCGAGGGGGGCCGCGCCGGAACAGGTGATCGCGCTCGGCCTGCCGCGATCGATCGACATGGTCGTCGCGCTGTTCGCCGTACTCCGGACCGGCGCGGCGTACCTGCCGCTGGAGCTCGACTACCCGGTCGACCGGCTCACGGTGATGCTGGAGGACGCCCGGCCGCTGTGCCTGGTGTCCACGAAGGAGGTCTCGGCGACACTGCCCGGCAACACGCCGCGGATCCTCGTCGACGACCACGAAGACAGGGCGTTCGGCGACGGCCCGATCTCCGACGCCGAGCGCCCGCTGTTCGCGCGCGGCCGCGCGGACCGCATGGAGCACCCGGCGTACGTCATCTACACGTCGGGCTCGACAGGAAAGCCCAAGGGTGTCGTCACGCCGTACCGCGGCCTGACGAACATGCAGCTCAACCACCAGGGCGCCGTCTTCGCCCCGGCCATCGCGTCGGCGGGCGGAAGGCGGCTGCGGATCGCCCACACCGTGTCGTTCGCCTTCGACATGTCCTGGGAAGAACTGCTGTGGCTCGTGGAAGGGCACGAGGTCCACGTCTGCGACGAGGAACTGCGCCGGGACGCGCGGGCGCTCGTGGCGTACTGCGACGAGCACGAGGTCGACGTCGTCAACGTGACGCCGACGTATGCCCACTTGCTGATCGAAGAAGGTCTGCTGGAAGGGCACCGGCCGGCGCTCGTCCTGCTCGGTGGCGAAGCGGTGTCCGAGTCGGTGTGGAACCGGCTGCGGGACACCGACGGGACCTACGGCTACAACCTGTACGGACCCACCGAGTACACGATCAACACGCTCGGCGGCGGCACGACCGACAGCGACACCCCGACCGTCGGCAAGCCGATCTGGAACACGCGCGCCTACATCGTCGACGCCTGGCTCCGGCCGGTCCGCGACGGTGTCGCGGGTGAGCTCTACATCGCGGGCGAGGGGCTGGCCCGCGGTTACCTCGGCCGGCCGGGGCTGACCGCCGAACGGTTCGTCGCCGACCCGTTCGTGCCCGGTGGCGGGCGCATGTACCGCACCGGTGACCTGGTGCGCCGCCGCCCGGACGGCAATCTCGACTTCCTCGGCCGCACCGACGACCAGGTCAAGATCCGCGGCTACCGCGTCGAACTCGGCGAGATCGAGACCGCGCTCAGCCGGTACCCGGAGGTCGCGCAGGCCGCCGTCATCGCTCGGCCGGACCCATCGGCGCCCGGTCTGCAACGGCTCATCGGGTACGTCGTCCCGGCCGAACTGAGTGGGGACGCGCGGGCCGAGGCCGAAGCCGACCAGGTCGGCGAATGGCAGCAGATCTACTCCGACGAGTACACCGAGATCCCGACGGCGTTGTTCACCGAGGACTTCGCGGGCTGGGATTCCAGCTACGACGGCGAACCGATCCCGCTGGAGCACATGCGGGAATGGCGGCGGGCGACCGTCGACCGCATCGCCGAGCTGAAGCCGGAACGGGTGCTGGAGATCGGCGTCGGCACCGGTCTGCTGATGGGGCAGATCGCGCCGCTGGTCCGGGAGTACTGGGGCACCGACCTCGCCGCGCCGGTGATCGCGAAGCTGAACCGTGAGCTGGAACAGGATCCGGGCCTGGCGGCCAGGGTGAATCTGCGGGCCCAGCCGGCGCACGTGTTCGACGGCCTGCCGGCCGGCCGGTTCGACACGATCGTGATCAACTCCGTCATCCAGTACTTCCCGAGCGTCGACTACCTGACCGACGTCATCACGAAGGCGATCGGCCTGCTGGCGCCCGGCGGCGCGCTGTTCGTCGGCGACATCCGGAACCTGCGGCTCGCCCGCGCCTTCCACACCGCGATCCAGCTCACCCGCGCCGACGCGACGTCCGACGTCGCCCAGGTGCGGCGCGCGATCGAACGCGGTGCCGCGCTGGAGAAGGAACTGCTGATCGACCCGGACTACTTCACCGCGCTCGCGCGGCGGCTTCCGGACGTCGCCGCGCAGGTCCGGATCAAACGGGCCCGGCTGCACAACGAACTGAGCCGGTACCGCTACGACGCGGTCCTCATGAAGGAACCCGCCGAGACGGTGTCGGTCGCTCAGGCGCCGCGCGTGTCCTGGGACGAAGTGGGCTCCCTGGCCGCGCTGGAGGACCGTCTCTCCGGCGTGGAAACGCTGCGGGTGAGCCGGATCCCGGACGCCCGGCAGGCTCCGGAGGTCGAGGCGACGCGTGCCTTGGACGCCGGCGCGCCGCTCGTCGACGTCCTCGCGTTGTTCCGCGCTTCCCGTGGTGTGGAGCCCGAGGACGTGCACGAACTCGGTGACCGGCTCGGGTTCCGGGTGTACTGCACCTGGTCGGCCGAGGGCGCCTTCGAGGCCGTGTTCGTCCACAAGGGACAGACGGAAGCGCTGGTCACCGGTGTGCATCTGCCGCTCTCCCTCGGCACGAATCTGGCCAAGTACGCCACGAGCCCGACGGCGGCCCGTGGCGGCGGCGAGCTGGTGCAGCGCCTGCGGGACAGGCTCAAGACGGAACTGCCGGACTACATGGTCCCGTCCGCTTTCGTCACGCTGGGCGCGCTGCCCCTGACCGACAACGGCAAGCTCAACACGCGGGCGCTCCCGGACGCAGAGCAGACGGTGCGGCTCGCCGAAAGCCGCCCGGCCGAGACCGCCGAGGAGGAGACGCTGTGCGCGCTCTTCGGCGAGGTCCTCGGCGTGGACGGGGTCGGCGTCGAGGACAACTTCTTCGATCTCGGCGGTCATTCCCTGCTCGCCACCCGGCTCATCAGCCGGGCCAGGACCGAACTCGGCGCCGAACTGGCCATCCGTGACCTGTTCGAGGCGCCGACGGTGGCCGAGTTGGCCGCTCGCGCCGGTGGCGGCGAACCGGCTCGCCCGGCGGTGGTCCGCGCCGAGCGCCCCGACCGGATCCCGCTTTCGGCGGCCCAGCGCAGCCTTTGGCTCGTGGACCGGATGGAAGCGAACGCGGTCGCCTACAACTTCCCGCTGACCTTCCGCCTGCGCGGCGAGCTGGACATCGAAGCGCTGAGTGCCGCGCTCGGCGACGTGCTCGGCAGGCACGAGGTCCTGCGGACCGTTCTCGCCGAGCACGACGGGGAGCCCTGCCAGCGCGTTCTCGACGCGCCGGAGATCCCGTTCGCCGTCGAGGAGTGTGACGAGGACGGTCTGGCCGCGCGGATCGCCGAGCTCTCCCGGACGCCGTTCGACCTGGCGACGGAGATCCCGGTCCGGCTGCGGGTGCTGGGCCTCGGCAACGGCGACCAGGTGATCTCGCTGGTCCTGCACCACAGCGCGACCGACGAATGGTCCGACCGGCCGTTCCTGGGCGACCTGACCTCGGCCTATCGGGCCCGGCGGGCGGGCGAGGCTCCCGTATGGACGGATCTCCCGGTGCAGTACGCCGACTTCGCGTTGTGGCAGAGGGACTTCCTCGACCAGCGCGGAGCCGCTCAGGTCGCCTTCTGGGCCGACTCCTTGCGCGGGGCGCCGGACGAGCTGACCTTGCCACTGGACCGTCCCCGTCCGCTCCGGCCGACGGGCAAGGGCGGAAAGGTCAAGTCCCCGCTCTCCGAGGAACTGTCGGCCGCTGTACGCGATCTGGCGGCGAAGGCGGGAGCGAGCCCGTTCATGGTGCTTCAGGCGGCGGTGGCCGCGCTGCTGCACCGGACCGGCGCTGGAGACGACATCCCGCTGGGCGCCCCGATCGCCGGACGCACCGACGCGGCACTCGACGACCTCGTCGGGTTCTTCGTGAACACGCTGGTGCTGCGGACCGATCTTTCCGGCGCGCCGACGTTCGCCGCGCTACTCGACAGGGTGCGCGAAGCGGATCTCGCCGCGTTCTCGCACGGTGACCTGCCGTTCGAGCGCGTGGTCGAGGAGCTGAACCCGCCCCGGGTGCCGGGCCGCAACCCGCTGTTCCAGGTGATGGTGGGCTACCACCGGCAGAGCGACGCGCACGACGTGCTCGGGCTGCCCGCCGAGTGGTTCGAGATGGACACCGGCATGGCGAAGTTCGACCTGCACTTCACGATGGTCGACGACGGGACCACCGCCACGCTGATGCTGGAGTACGCCGAGGACCTCGCCGACGCGACGACGGCCGAACGGTTGCTGACCCGGCTGACGTCCTTGCTGGAGCAGGTCACGGCCGAGCCGAAGCGGCCGGTCGCGGCGCTCGACGTCCTCGTCGGCGACGAACTCGCGCGGGTGACCGAGTGGAACCGCACGGCTCGTGAAGTCCCGGTCGCGACATTGCCGGAGTTGTTCGAGGCGCAGGTGGCGCGGGCGCCGGACGCGCCCGCTGTGGTGTTCGAGGACGCCGAGCTGTCGTATGCCGAGTTCGACGCGCGGGCGAATCAGCTCGCGCGGTGGCTGGTCGAGCGGGGTGTGGGTGCGGAGTCGGTGGTGGCGGTGTCGCTGCCACGGTCGATCGACCTGGTCGTCGCGCTGTATGCCGTGCACAAGGCCGGTGGCGCCTATTTGCCGGTCGACCGCGACTATCCGGCTGACCGTATCGCGTTCATGCTCGAAGACGCGGCGCCCGCGGTCGTGCTCGACGAGCTGCCCGTTTTGGACGGCTACTCCGGTGAGAATTTGGGGCGCGTCGTGGATCCGTCGTCTCCGGCGTATGTGATCTATACGTCGGGTTCGACGGGGCGTCCGAAGGGTGTGGTGGTGCCGCATTCCGGCATCGTGAACCGGTTGTTGTGGATGCAGGACGAGTATGGTCTGACGGCTGATGATCGGGTGTTGCAGAAGACGCCGTCGAGTTTCGACGTGTCGGTGTGGGAGTTCTTCTGGCCGCTGATCACCGGCGCGACGCTGGTGGTCGCCAAACCGGACGGCCACCGCGATCCGGCGTACCTCGCGGAGCTGATCCGCACCGCCGGGATCACCACCGTCCACTTCGTCCCGTCGATGCTCGCGCTGTTTCTGGAGACCGCGACGTGTACGGGCCTGCGGCGCGTGATCTGCAGTGGCGAGGCACTGCCGTCGGAGCTGGCGGCCCGCGTGGACGTCCCGCTGTACAACCTCTACGGCCCGACCGAGGCGTCCGTCGACGTGACGGCGTGGCGTGCGGCCGTCGAAACGAGGCCGTTGGTCCCGATCGGACGTCCGGTGTGGAACACGCGGACGTACGTGCTGGACGCGCGGTTGAACCCGGTCCCGCCCGGTGTCCCCGGTGAGCTCTACCTCGCCGGCGTGCAGCTCGCTCGCGGATACCTGGCCAGGCCGGGGCTGACCGCCGAGCGGTTCGTCGCCGACCCGTTCGGCGGCCCTGGTGCGCGCATGTACCGCACCGGGGACCTCGCGCGCTGGTCCGCGGACGGTGTCCTCGAGTTCCTGGGCCGTGTCGACGACCAGGTCAAGATCCGCGGCTTCCGCGTCGAACTCGGTGAGGTCGAGGCTGCCTTGACCGCGTCCGGATCCGTCTCGCGTGCCGTGGTGGTCGCTCGCGAAGACCGACTGGTGGCATACATCGTCGGCTCGGTCGAAGACCTGCGGGAAGCGGTTGCGGCGAAGCTGCCGGAGCACATGGTGCCGTCGGCGTTCGTCGTCCTCGACGAGATCCCGTTGACCCCGAACGGCAAACTCGACCGCAAGGCGTTGCCCGCGCCGGAGTTCGCGACCACCGAAGGCCGCGGGCCGCGGAACGCGGGGGAATCGGCCCTGTGCGCGCTGTTCGCCGACGTGCTCGGCGTCGAGCGGGTCGGGATCGATGACGGTTTCTTCGCCCTCGGCGGGCATTCGCTGCTGGTGATGCGCCTGGTCAGCCGGATTTCGGCGAGCATGGACGCCACGGTGTCGGTCCGCGACGTCTTCGACGCCCCCACCGTCTCCGCGCTGGCCGAACGACTCGCCGGCCCGTCCGCGCAGCCGGCCCTGAGCGCCGGGAACCGGCCGGACGTGCTGCCGCTTTCGCCCGCGCAGCAACGGTTGTGGTTCCTGTACCGGCTCGAAGGGGTCACGTCCACCTACAACATCCCGCTCGCCTGGCGCCTGCACGGCGAACTGGACGCGGACGCGCTGCGCGCGGCGATCGGCGACCTCGTCGAGCGGCACGAACCACTCCGGACCGTGTTCGCCGAGGAGAAGGGCGTCGCGGCGCAGCGGATCCTGACCGACACGCGTCCGATGGTCCGTTTCGAGGCAGCCGGAGACCTTCCGGCGCAGTTGTCCGCCGAGGCCGGTCGCGGATTCGCCCTCGACGAGGAACTCCCGATCCGGGCCACGGTCTTCGCCGTGTCGCCACGGGAGCACGTCCTGCTGCTGGTGATCCATCACGTGGCGACGGACGAGTGGTCACAAGGGCCGCTCATGGCGGACCTCGCCGCGGCGTACGACGCTCGTCTGGCCGGGGCCGCTCCACAGTGGACTGAACTGCCCGTCCAGTACGCGGATTACGCCTTGTGGCAACGGGAACTGCTCGACTCGACGGCTCCCGCACACCTCGACTTCTGGCGGGAAGCGCTGGCCGGACTGCCGGACGAACTGGCCCTGCCCACGGACCGGCCACGGCCTGCCGAGTCGAGCCATCGCGGCGGTCTCGTCACCTTCCCGATCGACGGCGGGCTCACCGAGCGCCTGCGTGCGGTCGCCCGGCGGCACGACGTCAGCATGTTCATGCTGGCGCAGGCCGCGGTCGCGGCACTGCTGCACCGGCTCGGCGCCGGGGACGACATCCCGCTCGGCGCACCGAGCTCGGGCCGCGTCGACGAGCGGCTGGAGCCGCTGATCGGCTTCTTCGTCAACTCGCTCGTGCTGCGCACCGACCTGTCCGGTGACCCGGCGTTCGGCGACCTGCTCTCGCGGGTGCGCGCGACCGACCTCGCCGCCTCCGAACACCAGGACCTGCCGTTCGAGCGCCTGGTCGACGCGGTCAACCCGGAACGTTCGCTGGCCAGGCACCCGTTGTTCCAGGTGATGGTGGTCTACCTGCCCGAATCGGGCGAGGGGCTGGAGCTGCCCGGTCTTCGTGCGGTCCAGGAAGAGTTCGCGCAGGGCGTCGCCAAGTTCGACCTCGAGTTCGGGTTCCTGGAGAACGGCGACGGGATCTCGGGCGCGATCGAGTACAGCGCCGATCTGTTCGACCACGCCACGGCCGAGTCGTTCGCGCGGCGCCTGGTCGCCGTTCTGGACCAGGTCGCCGCCGATCCCGCGATCCCGGTCGGCGAACTCGACATCCTCGGCGAAGACGAGCGCGCCCAGCTCGGGCGCTGGAACGACACCGCGCACGACGTCCCCGCGACCACTCTGCCGGAGTTGTTCGAGGCGCAGGTGGCGCGGGCGCCGGACGCGCCCGCTGTGGTGTTCGAGGACGCCGAGCTGTCGTATGCCGAGTTCGATGCACGCGCGAATCGGCTGGCGCGGTGGCTGGTCGAGCGGGGTGTGGGTGCGGAGTCGGTGGTGGCGGTGTCGCTGCCGCGGTCGCTCGATCTCGTGGTCGCGCTGTATGCCGTGCACAAGGCGGGCGCGGCGTATCTGCCGCTCGACACGGACTATCCGGCGGACCGGCTGGCGTTCATGCTCGAAGACGCCGCGCCTGCGGTCGTCCTCGATGAGCTGCCCGTCTTGGATCGTTACTCCGGTGAGAGTCTGGGCCGGGTCGTGGATCCGTCGTCTCCGGCGTATGTGATCTATACGTCGGGTTCGACGGGGCGTCCGAAGGGTGTGGTGGTGCCGCATTCCGGCATCGTGAACCGGTTGTTGTGGATGCAGGACGAGTATGGTCTGACGGCTGATGATCGGGTGTTGCAGAAGACGCCGTCGAGTTTCGACGTGTCGGTGTGGGAGTTCTTCTGGCCGCTGATCACCGGCGCGACGCTGGTGGTCGCCAAACCGGACGGCCACCGCGATCCGGCGTACCTCGAAGCACTGATCCGGGACCAGCGGATCACGACCCTGCATTTCGTCCCGTCGATGCTGGAGGCGTTCCTCGCCGAAGAGCCGGCGTGGCACGGCGTCCGCCGCGTCCTGTGCAGTGGCGAGGCGCTGCCGTCGGAGCTGGCGGCCCGCGTGGACGTCCCGCTGCACAACCTCTACGGCCCGACCGAAGCCTCGGTGGACGTGACCTCTTGGGAGGTCGTCGATGACACCGTCCCCATTGGACGTCCGGTGTGGAACACCCAGGTACACGTGCTCGACGCCCGGCTCCGGCCGGTGCCGCCGGGCGTGGCGGGGGAGCTGTACCTGGCGGGTGCGCAGCTCGCGCGTGGCTATCTCGGCCGGGCGGGGCTGACCGCCGAGCGGTTCGTGGCGAACCCGTTCATGGCCGGGGAGCGGATGTACCGCACGGGTGACCTCGCGCGGTGGCGGGCCGACGGCGCGCTCGAGTACCTCGGCCGCGCCGACGACCAGGTCAAGCTGCGCGGCTTCCGGATCGAGCTGGGCGAGATCGAGTCCGTGCTCTCCGCGCGGGTGGTCCTGCGCGAGGGCAGGCTCGTCGCCTACCTGGCGGGGGAGGCGGACGTCGAAGAGGCCCGGCGGCTGGCCGAGGCCACTCTGCCGGAGTACATGGTGCCGTCCGCGTTCGTGGTGCTGGACGCGTTCCCGTTGACACCCAACGGGAAGCTCGACCGTAAAGCGCTGCCCGCGCCGGACTTCACCGACGCGGTGACCGGCGACGCCCCGCGCACACCACGCGAGGAGCTGCTCGCGTCGCTCGTCGCCGCTGTGCTCGGACTGGACAAGGTGGGCATCCACGACGACTTCTTCCGCCTCGGCGGGGACAGCATCGTCGCGATGCAGATGGTCGGCCGCGTGCGGAGCGCCGGGCTGCTGCTGAGCCCGCGTGACGTCTTCCGGCACCGGACCGTCGCGGCCCTGGCCGAGGTCAGCTCGGTGCGGCTCGACGCGCCCGCGTCCAGGAAGCCGTTGGTGGAGCTCGATGCGGGCGAACGCGCGGAGATCCTCGACGTCGCGCCGGACACGGCCGAGGTGTGGCCGCTGACGCCGTTGCAGGCCGGGCTGCTCTTCCACGCGACGATGGACGGCGACGGACCCGATGTCTACACCGTGCAGGTGTCGTTCGATCTCTACGGGCCGCTCGATCCGGAGCGACTGCGCGAGGCCGCGCAGTCGCTCCTGGACCGGCACGCCGTCCTGCGCACCGGCTACCGGTACCTCGCGTCCGGCCGTCCGGTCGCGCTGGTGGCGCGTTCGGTCACCGTTCCGTGGCGGTTCGTGGCCTCGATGGAGGATGCCGAGGCGGAGCCGGTCCACGATCGGCGCCGCTTCGACCCGGCCAGCGCGCCGCTGCTGCGATTCCTGCTCATGGCCCTGCCGGACGGACGGCACCGGCTGGTGTTCACCCACCAGCATGTCCTGCTCGACGGCTGGTCGGTGCCGCAGCTGTTCGCCGAGCTGTCCCAGCTGTACGCCGGCGCCGACCTGGCGCCCGCACGTCAGTTCCGCGACCATCTCGGTTGGCTCGGGGACCAGGACCGGGAGGCGGCGGAGGCCGCTTGGCGGCAGGCGCTCGACGGCCTGACCGAGCCGACGCATCTCGTCCCGCACGACCCGCAGCGGGTCCCGGCCCTGCCGGAGCGGTTGTCGCTGGAGCTGCCGGAGCAAGCGACCGAGGCACTGGCCGCGGTGGCCCGCTCGCGCGGTCTGACACTGAACACGCTCGTCCAGACCGCGTGGAGCATCGTGCTCGGCAGGCTGACCGGCCGGTCGGACGTCGTGTTCGGCGCGACGGTCGCCGGGCGCCCGCCCGAACTGGCCGGGGTCGAGCGGATGATCGGCCTGTTCATCACCACGATCCCGGTGCGGATCGGGCTCGACCCGGCCGAAAAGCTGGGCGATCTGCTCGACCGGGTCCAGGACGAGCAGTCCGGCTTGCTGGCGCACCAGCACTTCGGGCTCGCCGACATCCAGCGCGGCGCCGGGCTGGGAGAGCTGTTCGACACGCTGATGGTGTTCGAGAGCTACCCCGGTGCGGACGAGGACGAGACCGGCGCCGGGTTGCGTGGGGAGATCGTGCGCCACGAGGATTCCACGCACTATCCGCTCACCTGGGCGGTGGAACCCGGCACACGGCTCAAGCTCACCGCCGAGTACCGCTCCGATCTGTTCGAGGCCGGTCTGCCGGAACGGCTTCTCCCGGCGATGGAACGCGTACTCGCCGCCATGGTGTCCGACGTGGACGTCCCGGTCGGCAGGGTGGACATCCTGGCCGAGGCCGACCTCGACCTGATCGTGCGGGAGTGGAACGGCACGGCGCTCGCCGTCGAACCGTCCACTGTGGCCGGTCTGTTCGAGGACCAGGTGCGGCGTTCGCCCGACGCGACGGCGGTGGTCTCGGGCGAGGTCGCCTTGACCTTCACCGAATTCAACGAGCGCGCGAACCGGCTCGCCAGGGCCTTGGTCGCCCACGGCGTGGGAGCCGAGGACTTCGTCGCGTTGGCGTTGCCGCGTTCGGCGGACGTGCTGTTGGCGATCCTCGCGGTCCACAAGGCGGGGGCGGCGTATCTGCCGCTCGACCCGGACTACCCGGCCGAGCGGCTGGCCGCGATGCTCGCGGACGCGCGACCCAAGCTGATCTTGACCGAGCCTGAACTGCTGGAGTCGTTGCCGCGGAACGACATCGAGACGCTGGCGCTGTGCGCGCTCGTCACCGAGGACCGGCAGGCCCATGACCTGACCGATCGAGACCGGGTCCGCCCGCTCGACCCGGAACACCCGGCGTACGTGATCTACACGTCCGGCTCGACCGGGACGCCCAAGGGGGTCGTCGTCCCGCATCGCGGCGTGGTGAACCTGTTCCACAGCCACCGCGCCACCTTGCACCGGCCCGCGGTCGAGGCCACCGGCAAACCGCACCTGCGGGTGGGACACGCGTGGTCGTTCTCCTTCGACGCCTCCTGGCAGCCGCAGCTGTGGCTGCTCGACGGGCACGCCGTGCACATCGTGGACGAGGAGACCCGGCGCGACCCCGAACTGCTGGCCGCGATGATCGAGCGGGACGGCTTCGACTTCATCGAGGTCACGCCGTCGTTCTTCGCGCAGATGGCGGACGCGGGGCTGCTCGACGGCGACCGATGTCCGCTCGCCGTGATCGGTGTCGGCGGCGAGGCGGTGCCCGAGAGCCTGTGGCGCCAATTGGCCGGTTTGGACGGAACCGAGGCCTTCAACCTGTACGGGCCCACCGAGTCCACAGTGGACGCATTGGTCGCGAGGATCGGCGACAGCGAGAAGCCGCTGGTCGGCAGGGCGGTCGCGAACACCCGCGCCTACGTGCTGGACTCGGCACTGCGGCCGGTGCCGCCCGGAGTCACCGGGGAGCTGTACCTCGCCGGCTCCGGGCTCGCCCGGGGTTACCTCGGTCGGGCGGCGCTGACGTCGGAGCGGTTCGTGGCGGATCCGTTCGGCCCGGCGGGGGCCCGGATGTACCGGACCGGCGACCTGGCCCGCTGGACCGCGGACGGGCGGCTGGACTTCGGCGGGCGCGCCGACGACCAGGTGAAGATCCGCGGCTTCCGGGTCGAACCCGGTGAGGTCGAGGCCGTGCTCGACCGGCACGAGGACGTCGCGCAGGCGGTCGCCCTGGTGCGTGAGGACCACCCGCGGGTCAAGCAACTGGTGGCGTATGTCGTTTCGACCGCGGACCGTGAGGAGCTGCGGCGGTTCGTGGCCGAGACGCTGCCGGACTACATGGTGCCGGCGGCGTTCGTCTCGCTCGACGCGCTTCCCGTGCTGTCCAACGGAAAGCTGGACCGCCGGGCGCTGCCCGCGCCGGACTACACGGAGCTGGCAGGTGGCCGGGCGCCCGAGACCGCACGGGAGAAGGCACTGTGCGCGCTCTTCGCGGAGGTGCTCGATGTGCCGGAACTCGGCGCCGACGACGACTTCTTCGCCCTCGGCGGGGACAGCATCGTCGCGATGCGGCTGGTCAGCCGGGCTCGTGCCGCCGGGCTGAAGATCACCCCGCACGACGTGTTCGCGCGCCGGACGGTCGAGGCGCTGGCCGAGGTCGCCGAGAGCATCGAGGACGACGGCACGGTCGCGCTCACGCCGATCATGCACGCGCTCCGCGAACTCGGCGGCCCGATCGACGGTTACCACCAGGCGGCGTTGCTGCGGACGCCGTCCGGGATGACCGGTGACCAGCTGAAGACCGTGCTCGGCGCGGTCGCCGCGCGGCACGACATGCTGCGCGCGCGGCTCGACCGGTCGGTGGACGGCTGGGCGCTCCGGGTGGCCGAATCCGCCGACGTGCACATCGAGCGCGTCGACGTTGGGGACGGTGATCTGTTCGCGCTGATCGAGCGGCACGCGGAGCCGGCCCGTGCCCGGCTGGACCCGGACGCCGGAGTGATGCTGAGCGCGACGTGGTTCGACGCGGGGCCGTCGGCGCCCGGACGGTTGCTGCTGATGATCCATCACCTCGCCGTCGACGGTGTGTCGTGGCGGATCCTGTTGCCGGACCTCGCTTCCGCCTGGGACGCGGTCGCGCTCGGCGGGAAGCCGGAACTGTCCTCTGTGGACACTTCGTTCCGGCGATGGTCACGGGCCCTGTCCACCGAGGATCGTGCCGGCGAGCTGGATCGATGGAAGTCGGTACTGGGTGGCGGGGATCCGATCCCGCTGGACCGGCCGCTCGACCCCTCGCGGGACGTGGCGGCGACCGTGAAGAAGGTGTCGCTGACGTTGCCCGCCGAGCGGACGGCCCCGCTGCTGTCCCGGGTTCCGTCGGCGTTCCGGGCGACGATCAACGACGTCCTGCTCACCGGCCTCGCCCTCGCCGTCGCCCGGTGGCGCCGGGACGGGGGACAGGCGGTGCTGGTCGACGTCGAGGGACACGGCCGCGAAGAGGAACTGGTCGCCGGCGCGGACCTTTCGCGGACGGTCGGCTGGTTCACCAGCGTCGTCCCGGTGTGCCTGGACCTCGGCGACCTCGACCTCGACGACGCGTTCGACGGCGGAGCCGCCGCCGGCGAGGCGCTCGAACGGGTCCGGACCCATCTCGACGGGCTGCCGGACGGCGGTATCGGGTACGGCCTGCTCCGGTATCTCGACCCGCGCACCGGCCCTGAGCTCGCGAAGTTGGCGAAGCCGCAGATCGAGTTCAACTACCTGGGCCGGATCGGTGTCCCCGAGGCTGCCGACTGGTCGTACGCCGCGGAGGCCGAGGCGGCCGAACTCGGCGCCGACGACGGGATGCCGGTCTCGCACGCGCTGACGGTCGACGTCGTGACCGAGGACCGCCCCGGCGGCCCCGAACTGGGCGCACACTGGTCCTGGCCGGAGGCCGTGCTCACCGAAGACTCGGTGCGGGAACTCGCCGAAAGCTGGTTCCTCGCGCTGGACGCGCTCATCCGCCGGGCTGATTCACCGGCCACGAAGAAGGAGAACAAGGAATGACGAACCCGTTCGAGAACCCCGACGGCACGTACCTGGTGCTGGTCAACGACGAGGGCCAGCACAGCCTGTGGCCCGAGTTCGTCGAGGTCCCGGCGGGCTGGACCACGAAGTTCGGCCCCGCTTCGCGTCCGGAGTGCCTCGAATACGTCGAGACCAACTGGACGGACCTGCGGCCCGCTTCGCTCGTCAAGGCCATGGAGTCCTGACCCGCTTCGTTCCGTGAAGACCTCCTTGGTCGCTCAAGGAGGTCTTCACGGACTTGCGTTGTTCAGAATCCGGCCATAAAACGTGAGTAGCGTTCGGGTTATGGATCGAAGAGCGTTCATGGTGACCGCCGGTGGTGCGGCGGCAGGGGCAGCGATGCTGCCGGGTCAGGCGGAGGCGCAACCGCGGACACAGGGGAAGCGGGGCCCGCATGGGCCGGTCGTCCGCTTCAACGTCCTCAGCGACATCCAGGGCGACCTCACCGACTTCGGCAAGGCGCTCGACGACCTGCACGCGATCAACCCGGGCAGCGCCGGGTTGGGCATCGCGGGCGACCTCACCCCGCGCGGCTACGACTTCGAGTACGCCCAGCTTCGCGCGACGTTCGACAAGCACCCGCATCCGCGCGAGGTCGCGTGGGCCATCGGCAACCACGAGTTCTACGTCCCGAAATGGCGGGATCCCGACACCCTCGCCCAGGAGACCTGGCCCAACGGGACGACCGAGGATTCCCTCTTCCGCGGCTTCTACCGGTTCGCGGGCCGCAACACCGTCTACAACGAGACGTCGTTCGGCGGCGTTCCGGTGCTCTGCCTCGGCACCGAGCGGTACGCGAAGTACCACGACCCCAAGCTGTGGGACGAGGTCTGGATGAGCGACCGCCAGTTCACCTGGCTCGAACAACGCCTGCGGTACTGGTCGAACCGGCGCAGCCCGGTGATGGTGCTGACGCATCATCCGTTGCCCAACACCGTTTCGGGCACGCACAACAAGCTCTACCGGTCCGATTACCTCCAGCCCGACAGGCTGCTTTCGATCCTCGGCCGCCACCGGGACGTGTTCCTCTTCTCCGGGCACACGCACTGGGATCTGAACCTGTCGGACTGGGTGGTCCGCCGCGTGGTGCCTGGTACCGGCAATCTCGAAGGGTTCACCGTCGTCAACACCGCCGCCGTGCAGACCGGCTGGACGGACGACGGCAAGGGCGGGGAAGTGTCCCTCGGCGGCGCGTTCAACCAGGGGCTGCAGGTGGAGGTCTCGCCGTTCTCGGTGGTCATCAAGGCTCGCGACTTCACCACCAAGACGTGGCTGAAGCAGATCACCGTTCCGCTGCACGACTCCTGGGGGTTCCCGCACTGAGTGGGCGCCGGTGCTGCGGGTCGTGAGCGGCGATTCGGGGTGCGGCTGGGGAGCGGGGCGGTCTCGCGTCCATGAAGGATTTGGGACACTCAACGTCCCAAATCCTTCATGGACGCCCCGCGTCAGCGGCGCGACAGCAATGGGTAGGCATTCACGACCAACTCGGCCTGCTCGCGACCGTGGGCGGCCCTGAAGGTAGCGAAGGCCTCCTTCCCCGCTTCGAGGGGTAGGGAAGGAGGCCTTCACGCGCACGAACGGCTCAGTTCGCCGGCTTGACCTCGGTCTTCGGGTCACCGTCGACCGCGGCGGCGAGTTGCGGGACGATCCGGTCGATCACGTACGGCAGGCTCAGCACGGTCACGAAGGAGACCGCGCTGCCATAGGTGCCCTCGTTCTCGATGAAGACCTCGCGCTTCTCCTTCGCCACCTTCAGGCCGGTGTAGAGCGCGTCCTTGCCGAGGATCTCCTGCGCCTTGGCCGGGGTGTCGATTAGCCACACGAGCGCGTCGCGGTCGAGCAGGTCGGTCCGCTCGGCGCTGAGGCTCTTGCCGAACTTGTCACCGATGACGGCGTCGAGGTCGGCGGGCAGCTTGAAGCCGAGCGATTCGAGGATGTGCGAACGCCCGTCCTGGCTGCCGTAGACGAAGTAGCCCTCGTAGGTCGAGGCCATCAGCGCCGACTTGCCCGCGAACTCCGGGTGCTCCTTGCGGGCCTGGGCGAACTTGTCCTCGACACCCTTGACCAGTTCGTTCGCCTTGGTGGCGCGGCCGACGGCCTGGCCGACCTTCTTGGTCGCCTCGTTCCACGGGATGCCGTAGTCGTTGTACTCCTTCGGCTGCGCGACGACCGGGACGCCGATCTGGCTCAGCTTGTCGTACTGCTCCTTGGTGAGCCCGGAGTACAGCGCGATGATCAGATCCGGCTTGAGCGCGGCGATCTTCTCGTACTGCGGCCCGTCCACGTCCTTGAGGACCTCGGGCAGCGCGGCGCCGCCGAGCTTGTCGGTCGCCCACGGGCCGATGGTGCCGGGGAACTTGCCGAGCCATTCGGTGACACCGACCGGGACCACGCCGAGCGCGAGCAGCGCGTCCTGCTCGGTCAGGCCGACCGTGACGACGCGTTTGGGCTCCTGTGTGATGGTGGTGCTGCCGTACTTGTGCTCGATCGTGGTCGGGAACGCGTTCGCGTCGACCGCGGAGCCGGCAGAGTTCTGCGCGGCCGGGGTGGCCGACTCGCCGCCTCCTCCGCATGCGGTGAGCGAGGCGGCCAGCACCAGGGTGGACGCCAGCAGGCCGGCGGTCTTCAGGCGCCCGCGCACGGCGGAGAGGGTGGGGATTCGGGCCATCGTCCGTCCTTCGTGATCGGCTGTCCGGCGGAATGCCGGATTAATCGAGGATCAGGTTTGGCTAACCTAAGACGCCGACCGCCCGATTGCAACCGGTGACGGTGCGTCCCGGATCACGTCCGTGAACGGTTGTCCGACCAGGCCGCCCAGAGCGTTGCGTAGTGACCGCCGGAGGCCACGAGTTCGTCGTGCGTCCCGCTTTCGACGATCACGCCCGCGTCGAGCACGACGACGCGGTCCGACGCCGCGGCCTGCGTCAGCCGGTGCGCGACGACCAGACCGGTCCGGCCCTCCAGCGCCGCGGCTGCGGCGGCTTCGAGGGTCTTCGCCCCCGCGCTGCCGGCTTCGGCGGTCGCCTCGTCGAGGATCGCGATCGGCGGATCGGCGAGCACCAGCCTCGCCAGCGCCAGCTGCTGCGACTGGGTGACGGTCAGCTGATGCCCGCCCTCGCCGACCACGGTCGCGAGGCCTTCGCTCAGCGCCTCCGCCCAGCCGCGCGCGCCGACTTTTTCCAGCGCCGCCAGCAACTCCGCGTCGGAAGCGCCGGGACGGGCGAGCCGGAGGTCGTCCGCCAGCGAACCGGCGAAGACATGCACCTCCTGGCTGATCAGCGCGACCGCCTGCCGCGTGGCGGACGGCCCGAGTTCGTCGAGCGGGACCCCGCCGACGGCGATGGTCCCCGAGGCCGGGGTGTGGATCCCGGCGATCAGCTTGGCCAGTGTCGTCTTGCCCGCCCCGCTCGCGCCGACCAGCGCGACCCGCTCACCGGGGGAGAGGCTGAGATCGACGTCCCGCAACACCGGATGACCGTCCACATAGGAATGGGAGATGCCCGCCGCCTTCACCGAGGCGTCGACGGGTTTCGCCGGCCGTTCGGGTTCGCGCGGCGCGGGCAGATCGGCGACACCGATCAGCCGGGCGAGGCTCGCGGCGGCCGCTTGCGCGTCGTCGACGAGCGCCAGCGCGGTGTTGATCGGACCGAAGAGGCTGTGGAAGTACAACGCCGCCGCGGTCGCCGCGCCGACGGTCACGGCGTCGGCGCCCACCAGCAGGAAGCCGGCCGCGAGTACGGCCGAGAGACCGACGAACTCGGCAAGGTTGAGCCGGGCGAAGAACTTCGTCATCAGCCGGACACCGCGCAGCATCAGGTCCATCGCGCCCTCGGACCGCTGCCGGACCCGCTCCACGTGGGCGTCGGCGAGCCGGAACGCGCGGACGGTCTTCGCGCCGCCGATCGTGTCGAGTAGTTGCTGCTGCTGCGAACCCGTCGCGATCCGCTGCTTCGCGTACAACGGGACGGCGTTGCGGACGTACCAGCGGACGGTGTGCAGCTGGATCGGTGTCGCGAGCAGCGCGGCCAGGAGGAACCGCCAGTCGAGCACGGCGAGCGCGCCGAGGGTCAGCACGATGGTGAGCACCGAGCGACCCAGTTCGGGCAGGGCTTCGCGGACCGCCCTCGCGACCACCGTGACGTCGTTGGTGACGCGGGCGGTGAGGTCGCCGGAGCCCGCGCGTTCGACCTGTTCCAGCGGGAGCCCCAGCGCCCGGTCGACGAACCGTTCGCGGAGTTCCGCGAGCAGTGTTTCGCCGAGCTTGGCGGTGAGCGAGACACCCAACGCGGTCGCGATGGCCTGTGCGACGGCGACCAGGACGAGTGCCACCACGGGGGTGGTCAGCTCGGTCGCGGGCCGTTTCTCGATGACCAGGTCGACGATGTGGCCGAGCAGCCGGGCGGTGAGCAGCCCGATCGCGGTCGCGCCGACGAGCATCGCCAGCGCGCCGATGGCACGGGCCTTCGAGGTGCGGAGCAGTTCGCCGAGGACCGCGCGGATCCGCTTGCCGTCGGCGGTGGGGAGGAGTTCACGGGTCATGACAGCACCGCCGCGCGGTAGTCGGCGCGATCGCGGGCGAGTTCGGCGTGGCCGCCCTCGCCGGTGATCCGGCCGCCGTCCAGGACGACGACGCGGTCGGCCACGGCGAGCAGGGCGGGACTCGTGGTCACCAGGATCGTGGTCCGTCCTCGTCGTAGCCGGGCGAACCCGGTGGCGATCTTCGCCTCGGTGACCGTGTCGACCGCCGTCGTCGGGTCGTGGACGACGAGCACCGGCGCGTCCGCGGCGAGCGCGCGGGCGAGCGCGACACGCTGCCGCTGGCCGCCGGAGAGGGAACGTCCGCGTTCGGTGACCGCAGTCGCGGTGCCGTCCGGCAAGGCCGCCGCGACCTCGTCCGCGGCCGACGCGGCCAACGCCTCGTCGGAGGAAAGGCCGTCCGCGTGGACGTTCTCCGCGAGCGTCCCTTCGAACAGGTCCGCGTCGTGCGCGGCGACCAGGACGACCTCCCGCACTCGCTCCGGATCCACAGTGGACAGATCAACGCCGTCGACGTGGACCTTGCCCTCGGCCGGATCTCCCGCGCGGCCGAGGCAGTCGAGCAGATCGGTCGCGGCTGCCGGATCCGCGGCGACGACGCCGATCAGCTGCCCGGCCGGGATTTCGAGGTCGACGCCGCGGAGGCTGCCGTACGAGACCTCGGTGAACCGGACGTTCCCGCCGGCGGGGGAAGGGAGTTCGCCGTCACCCGGTTCGACCGCCACCGGCGTGGTCAGCAGGTCGGCGACCCGGGACGCCGACGCGCGGCCCTGCGCCAGTTCGCCGTTGACCCACGAGAAGATCAGGAACGGCGTGAGCAGGAACTGGGCCAGCCCCACCGCGGCGACGAGATCGCCGACGCTGATCGAGCCCGACGCCGCGAGATGCCCGCCGACGAGGGCGACGATCGCGATGAAGCCGCCGGTCAGCGCGAGCACCGCGCCGTCGTGCCAGGCCTTGGCCCGCGCGGCGCGCAAGGTCGCCTTGAGCGAGCTCTGGCTCGTGTCGCGGTAG
Source organism: Amycolatopsis sp. NPDC043887 (assembly GCF_056435665.1). Classification (NCBI taxonomy): domain Bacteria; kingdom Bacillati; phylum Actinomycetota; class Actinomycetes; order Pseudonocardiales; family Pseudonocardiaceae; genus Amycolatopsis; species Amycolatopsis sp. NPDC043887. The sequence continues at coordinate 5,243 of NZ_JBWKEB010000032.1, read as the reverse complement.
CGGGCGACCGCGGCGGGTTCGGCGCCGATGCCCTTGAGCACCCGCAGGCCGGACACCAGGTCCGTGGCGACGCCCGAGGCGTGCGCGGACCGTTCCTGTTCGGCTTCGCTGCGACGCTCCAGCGGCTTGCCGATGAGATGCGCGAGGTACAGCAGTGGAGGTGTGCCCAGGAGCACGAGGAGCCCCAGCGGAAGCGAGATCCGCAGCAGCGCGATGGCGCTGACCAGCACCCCGGCGAGCGCGGCGATCCCGAACGGCAGTGCCGCGTTCACCACCCCGACGCGTTGCGCGTCGCTGGTGCCGATGTTGACCAGCTCGCCCGCCAGCTTGCCCTTGTCGGCGCCGCCACCGGGATGCAGGACCCGTCGGCTGATCGCGATGCGCAGGTCGTGCGCCGCCCGCAGCGACGCGCCCTCGGCCGCGCGCGCGGCGAACCGGTAGCTGTAGGACAGTCCGGCGAAGATCACGCCGAGCACGGCGATCCAGAACACGAGCGTGCCCACGGAACCGCCGTCGACCGCCTGATCGATCACCACACCGATGATCACCGGGACGAGGGCTTCACCGCCCTGGTGCCCGGCGGCGAGCACGGAGGCGAGAGTGACCCGCCGTCGCTGCCCGGAAATCGCCTGCCGCAGGACACTCCGGCTGGTGGTGGCCGTTGCGGTCACCGGCGCCTCCGTTCGTGGTGGGGAAGGTAAGGCTAGTCTAAGTAGGTAGCTCGTTGAGGTGAACTCCGGCGTTCGGTTAGCCTCGCCTCACTCGAAGGAGGTTCCGTGGTCGTCACCGAACGCCCGCCCGCTGCGGCGTCCCCGCCCAGCGCGGCGGCACGGACGTTCCGCGCCGGCGGTCTGGTGGTCGGGCTCGCCCTGCTCGCGCTGGTGTTCCTGCTCAGTATCTGGGTGGGGTCGAAGAGCATCCCGTTCACCTCGACCTGGTCGGTGCTGTGGCACAACGACGGCTCGACCGACGCGGTGATCATCCACGACCTCCGTATCCCGCGGACCCTGCTGGGCGTGGTCGTGGGGGCGGCGCTCGGCCTGGCGGGCGCGGTGATGCAGGCGCTCACCCGGAACCCGCTCGCCGATCCCGGCCTGCTCGGCGTCAACACCGGTGCTTCGGCCGCGGTCGTGTCGGGGATCGCGTTCGTCGGGGTCACCAGCGTGCTCGGCTACATCTGGTTCGCCTTCGCCGGCGCCGCGATCGCCTCGGTCGTGGTGTACGTGCTCGGCTCGGCGGGGCGCAGTGCCACGCCGGACCGGCTCGTGCTCGCCGGTTCGGCCGTCATGGCCGTGCTCCAGGCCTACATCGTCGGGATCCTGCTGCTGATGCCCGAGACGTTCAACCAGTTCCGCTTCTGGAACGTCGGTTCGCTCAGCGGCCGCAAATGGGACGTGTTCCTGCAGATCTCGCCGTTCGTCGCGGTCGGCGTGATCATCGCGCTGCTGCTCGCCCGGCCGCTCAACGTCCTCGCGCTCGGCGACCAGACCGGCAAGGCGCTCGGCGCCCACGTGGGCCGCACCCGGGTGCTGGGCGCGGTCGTGGTGATGCTGCTCTGCGGTGCGGGGACCGCGGCGATCGGACCCGTACTGTTCCTCGGGCTCGCCGTGCCGCACGCCGCGCGCATGCTGGTCGGCCCGGACCAGCGCTGGGTCCTGCCGTATTCGATGCTGCTCGCGCCGATCGCGCTGATCGGCGCCGACGTCGTCGGCCGCGTGCTGAACCCGCCGGAGGAACTGCAGGCGGGCATCGTCGTCGCGTTCCTCGGCGCGCCGGTGTTCATCGCGCTCTGCCGCCGCAGGAAGCTGGCCAGGCTGTGACCGCGATCAAGGAGCACCCACGGATGAGCACCCGCGTCCTGCGCACCCCGGGCGGCGGACTTTCCCTTCGCGTCACCCCGCGAGCCGCGATCGTCGTCGCGCTGCTGGCCATCGCCGTGTTCTTCCTCGGCGCGGTCAGCATGACCACCGGCGACTACCCGTTGTCCGTCGGCGAGGTCATCCAGACGCTGTTCGGCTTCGGCGACCGGAGCACCGAGTTCATCGTGACCACCCTGCGGCTGCCTCGCCTGCTGACCGCGCTGCTGGTCGGCGGCGCGCTCGCGGTCAGCGGCGCGATCCTGCAGAGCCTGTCCGGGAATCCCTTGGGCAGCCCCGACTTCATCGGCTTCACCGAAGGCGCGGCCGCCGGTGCGCTGCTGACGATCATCGTGGTGCACGGCGGCATGCTCCAGGTGTCCTTGGGAGCGCTGGTCGGCGGGGTCGCGACTGCGGCGTTGATCGCCTTGCTCGCGCTGAAGGGCGGCGTGCACACCTTCCGGCTGATCCTCGTCGGTATCGGGGTGAACGCGATGCTCATCGCGTTCAACTCCTACCTGATCACCAGGGCCTCCTGGCAGGACGGTCTCGCGGCGCAAGCGTGGCTGGTCGGCGGGCTCAACGGGCGCGGCTGGGAGCATGTCGGCCCTGTCGCGATCGCCATCGCCGTCCTGCTTCCGCCCGCTTTCGTCTACGGCAGAAGGCTTTCCCTGCTGGAGATGGGGGACGACTCGGCCAAGGGGCTCGGCGTGCCGGTGCAGCGGAGCCGGGTCGTGCTCCTCGGGGTCAGCGTCGGGCTGTGTTCGATCGCGACGGCGGCCGCCGGTCCGATCGCGTTCCTGGCACTCGCCGCGCCTCAGCTGGCGAAGCGGCTCACGCGGTCTTCGGGGCCGGGCCTCGCCGCGGCCGCGCTGATGGGCATGCTCCTGCTGGTGACCAGCGATCTGATCACCCAGCAGTTCTTGGCGGGCCTGCCCGTCGGTCTCGTCACCGGGGCGATCGGCGGGCTGTACCTGGCCTGGCTGCTGGTGTCCCGGCGCGGGGTCAGCCGAGCTGCGCGCTGACCGGCTCGATCGGCGCGGGCTCGCCGAAGCGGGCCAGCGCGAGCGCCGCCGAAACCGCGAGCACGAACCCGACCGCCGCCACGGCCGCGAACCCCGGTCGCGTGGTGTCGCCCAGTACGAGCACCCCGATCAGGGACGGGAAGACGGTCTCGCCGATCACCATCATCGCGGTCGACGTCGTGACACTGCCGCGCTGCAACGCGGTGGCGTAGAACAACATCGCCAGCGCACCCGCCACACCCAGCGTGTACGTCGCCGGGTCGGTCAGCAGATCCAGCGGGGCGAGGCTGGTGAGCGCGCGCCCGGAAAGGGCGACCACGCCGAAGCACAGGCCGGCGATCAACCCGAGCGCCGGTGTCCGGATCCGGCGCGACGCGCGACCGGCGAACATCCCGGCCGTGCCGAGCACCACGACCGCACCGATCAGCACGAGCCGGAAACCCAGCCCGGTCGACGCCGAGCCCTCGCTTTCCGCGGACATCCCGAGCAACGCGAGCCCGGCGCAGACGACCGCGACCGCCGTCCACTCGCGACGCCCCAGCCGGACTCCGAGCGTCCGCGCGGCCACCGCCGTCACGGCGAGGCTTCCGGCCAGCGCCGCCTGGACCACGAACAGCGGCAGTACCCGCAGCGCGGCGACCTGGGCGACGAACCCGATGACGTCGAGCGCGAGACCCGCGACGAACTTCCACTGCCGCAGCACCCGCACGAGCAGGCGGGGATCGACGCGATCTTCCGCGCCCGACGTCGCTTTCGCGGCTATCGCCTGCATCACCGAAGCGACGCCGTACGCACAGGCCGCGAAGAACGCGCAAACCAAACCCCACCACATGAACCGTGAGCCTAGCCCCGCAGTGTCCACACGGGGATCTCACGTGATTGGGCACGTAACTCGCGTGATCAAAGGGCGATCTCGCGTGATTGGGCGCGTAACTCACGAGTTACGCCTTCAAGCACGCGAGTTACGCCTTCAGTCACGCGAGATCGCCGTATGTGTACAGTGACCGCATGTCGAACACGGGTTCGAGCGCCGCCGAGCCGGTGGAGCGCGCCTGGCCGAACGGGATCGCCGAGGACGAAGCCGGGCTCCAGTGGGACTTCCTGCGTTTCCTCCGCGCGACAGCGGTGAACAAGGTCGCCGGGCTGACCAGGGACCAGGCGGCCGCGACACCACTGCCGTCGTCCCCGCGGATGAGCGCGCTGGGGTTGCTCAAGCATCTGACCGCGGTGGAGCGCTGGTGGCTCTCGATCGAAGCGGGCGGCGCGGACCTGCCTTCGCTGTGGAAAGGCTCACCGGATCCGAGCTGGGACCTGACCGAGGACGACGATCCGCGTTCCGTCGTCGAGGCGTACCGCGCCGAGTGGGCCTTGGCGGAATCGTCGCTGGCCGGGGTCTCGCCGGACGATCGCGCGCGCAAGTCGGGCAAGTTCACCGTCCGCTGGGTGCTCGCGCACGTCGTCCAGGAGACCGCCCGGCACGTCGGGCATCTGGACATCCTTCGGGAGCTGGCCGACGGAACGACGGGGGAGTAGCGCCGTAAGGTGTCCGCATGGCTGACAGGCTGTACTTCCGGCAATTGCTCGCTGGCCGTGACTTCGCGGTGGGGGATCCCGTCGCGACGCAGATGGTCAACTTCGCCTATCTGATCGGCGATCGGGAGACGAACGAGGCCGTCGTCGTCGACCCGGCGTACGCGGTCGGTGATCTGCTGGACCTGCTGGAAGCCGACGGCATGCGGCTGACCGGTGTCCTCGCCACGCATCACCACCCCGACCACGTCGGCGGCGAGATGATGGGCTTCTCGCTGCCGGGGATCGCGGAACTGCTGGAACGCGTCCAGGTGCCGATCCACGTCAACGGCGCGGAGGCCGAGTGGGTCCGCCGGATCACCGGCGTCTCCGGAACCGATCTGCGCTCGCACGAACACGACGACGTGCTGGAGGTCGGCGCGGTGCCGATCCGGCTGCTGCACACGCCGGGGCACACTCCGGGCAGCCAGTGCTTCCTGGTCGACGGGAAGCTCGTCTCCGGCGACACTCTGTTCCTCGAAGGCTGCGGCCGGACCGATTTCCCCGGAGGGGACGCGGAGGCGATCTACCGGAGCCTGCAATGGCTGGCCGGACTGGACGGCGATCCGGTCGTCTACCCGGGACACCAGTACTCGGCGGAGCCGTCGGCGAACCTGTCGCGGGTGAAGGACACGAACTTCGTGTTCCGGCCGAAGTCGCTGGACGAATGGCGGCTGATGTTCGGCGGCTGACCGCGTTTAGGGGTCCTAACAGAATGAGTGGGCTTTGAGTCGGCGCCAGCAGATAATGGCGCAGCCGATGGTGAGGAAGGCTTCGTGGAGGTCGTCGCGGA
>NZ_JBWKEB010000031.1:43704-56234 GCF_056435665.1 Amycolatopsis sp. NPDC043887 | reverse complement strand
AAGGACCTTTTTTTCTCCCCCACTGGTGGTTGGGGCCCGGGGGGGGGGGGGGGGGGGGTTTGGGGGGGAAAACCCAAAACCCCCCCCCACGACCCCCTCATTGAACCGTGCAAATCACCCAAGTCGGACACTGTCACCGCGGAAAAAGTCCGTTATGAACAGTTGGAAAGGTGCCTGGTCGGCGAGTCCTGCTCCTGTCGCCAACTCCGGAACGCCACGTTTGCCTTACCCCTCTATGGTAGTAGTTCGCGGCCGAAGCCGTGCCTGAGCCGGTGATCGAGAGGCCTGCCGCCGGCAATACCGCGGCCGCCATCGTGACCAGCCTGCGCGGTAATGTTTTTCCGGTTCCGCCCATGATGTCCTCGCTTTCCGAGTGATCAAGGCCCTGTCGTCGGCAGGGCGCCCCTGACTGAACAGGCGTGCCACGGCTCGGACAATGGTTCGTTCAGGGCTTGCGCGAAGGCGGCGAAAGGGTTCCTCCACGGGCGGCGACCACCCTATGTCCTCTGTGGATAGACGTGGTCCGTCGCTCGCGTCACCGGCGGCCGGCGGCCAGGATGACGAGGAACTGGCCTCCACCCGGCTCGACGCCCGCGGTCACCGGCAATCCGGGTACCAGGCGGGAAAACCGGTCTTCGAGCCATTCCGCCGCCTCTTTGGCGTCTTGCTCGGTCGGGCAGCGGGCCACCAGCTCGCGGCCTCCCTTGCGCTCCAGCCGTCCGGCGACCGTGATCAGCGGCGCGGGTTCGGCCACGTGCAGACGGTCCGGCCAGGCGATGACCACCTTGACCGCGCCCTTGCGGGTGTTGCACCCGCGATGCGCGAGCCGCTCGGGGATCTTGGCCTTCCGGTCGGCGGTCCGGCAGTCGACACTGGGCCCGCGCGGGTCGTTCACCGACATGTCCGGGTCGACCGGCTCGTCGCACACCCAGCAGCGCCAGCCGTCGCGCTCGGCCACGTCATCGAGAAGACTCATCCGGTCAACCTAGCCTGCCGCTCCGCGCGTTCGTGCGACGAGTCGTGATCGCCCGGTGTCACGTAGCTTAAGTTGATCTTGGGTGGGGTTGACGGGTGGGGTGAAGGCTCCCTTCGCTGTGTCTGATGCGACGAAGGGGGCGCGGGTCGGGTTGGTCGTGAGTGGCGTTTCGGGTTCTAACCCGAAAAGCCACTCACGACCCCCATTCGGGCCTAAACCAGTCATTGAGTCAGCGAAAAGTGTCCTTTATGGACACTCAGGGGTGCGGTCGGCTCCTGTCGGCCAGGGCAACCGTGCGCGTGACCTGCGGCAATCCTCATCGCTTACGATCAAGACTCCCATCCAAGATCAACTTAAGCTACGTGGCATTGCGCGATCGCCCGGTGCGTCGCGAAAGCCACTTTCGCGACGTCAGGTGTCCCGAAAGTGGCTTTCGCGGCATCGCCTACTTCGTGCAGTGGATCCCGGCTTCACCCCGGTACATCACGAAGCTGATCTTCACCGAGTACAGGTGGATGGTCACGCACTGATCGGGCGTGTACCCGTAGGCGGAGGCCTGGTCGTAGGCCTGCTGCAACGCCGTCCGCTTCGCCGACGCCGCCGTCTTCTCCACGGTGGTCCCGAGGAACGCCCGGGTCTCTTGGGCGCTCGCCACCCCCGGTGCGAGCGTCATGAGTCCCGCGAGGACCACGGCGGCCCCTGTCGCGCGGGCGATCGTTCTGTTCATCGTTTCCCCTCCTGGTGTCAGCGCTGGCAGTAGAGCCAGACGGTGGCGCTGTAGTAGTGCGTCTGCGACCGGACGTCGGAGGCTCGGACGTAGCACTGCGAGTCCAGCCAGCCCGTATTGCGGGCGAAGGTGCGGGCGACCTTTTCCGCCGAGGTGATGGCGTCCGACGGACCCGGGCCGATGCCGCTGGCGTAGAAATCTCCGGTCTCCACGGCGAGAGCCGGGGTCGCCGACACGGTCATGGCGGCCACCGCCAGTGCCGCCGCGGTCAACAACTTCTTCATGGGAGCTCCCCCTCCAGGGTGTCAGCCAGAATCGACCGACTCCCTTCAGTCATTCATCTCAGCTAACGTGATGACCGTAAGGGGCCGCCGGATCGGCTGTCAACTCACATGAACGACAATCTCGCTGAGATTCATCTCAGCTTAAGGAGGTGAAGATGGCCGAACCACGGGCGACCACGCTCACCGACCGGATCGACCGCCTCTTCCAGGTGGTCCGGCGGCCCAACGGCGAGCAGTACAGCCACGAGGAAGTGGCGCGGGCCTGCCGGGAGAGCACCGGCGAGTCGTTTTCCGCCGCCTACCTCTGGCAACTGCGGACGGGCCGCCGGGACAACCCGACCAAACGGCATCTCGAAGCGCTCGCGGCGTTCTTCCAGGTGCCGCCCGCGTACTTCTTCGACGACGAACAGGGAAGGGCTCTTGCCGAAGAGGTCGAGTTGCTGGGAGCGTTGCGCAACACCGCGGTGCGCAACCTGGCGTTGCGCGCGGTGACGCTGTCCGAGGAGGGGCTCGGCACCGTGACCGACATCGTCGAGGCGATCAGGCGGCGCGAGTCCAAGCGTGACCAGGGGGAGTAGCCATGTTCGGCAGGAAGAGCGCGCTCTGGCGCAGATGTGAGCGGATCGCGTCCGCCGTGCGGCTACCGGAACCGTTCGACGTCACCACGTTGTTCGGCGAGGTCGCGGCGATGCGCGGGCGCCCCATCGAACTGGTGGCGCTCGAGGCGCGGCCTGGGGCGCCGTGCGGGGTGCTCGCGGCCACCGACCGGGCGGACTACGTGTTCTACACGCGGGACACGTCTCCGTTGCACCAGCGGCACATCCTGCTGCATGAACTCGGCCATCTGCTGTGCGGGCACGTCGAAGGCGAGGTGCGGCCGGAGGCGATCGCCGCGATGGTCGCGCCCTCGCTTTCGGCGGATCTGGTCCGCCGGGTCCTCGGCCGCACGACGTACGCGCAGGAGCAGGAGAAGGAAGCCGAACTCTTCGCGTCGTTGCTCATGCGCCGAGCCGTGAACGCCGGGCCGGAATCCGATCGGCTGCGCCACGCCCTCGGTTCGTGATCAGCTATCTGTCCGCCACGATGCTGGCGTTGATCGGCGTCACCCGGCTGATGACGGTGCGTGCCGGGCCGAGGCATCTGGCCACGTTCTTCCTCAGCATGGCGGCAGGCCTCGCCGTCTCCGCCGACGCCACGGTCCGGCTCCTCGGCGACGACCTGCTCCCGCGGCTGGTCACCAACGCGCTGCAACTGCTCGCGATGCGCGCGCTGGTCCAGGTGGTCCGCAGTACCCGGTCACCGGAAAAGCCGACGCCGTTCTGGCCCATCGTGCTGTGCTGGGCGTTGATGGTCCTGTGCTACCTGGACATCGTTCCGCATCGGCTCGAAGTGGGCACGCCCGCGTTCCAGTGGCGCTGGAGCGTCGTCGCGTACCAAGTGGTCCTCACGGCGTACGGGGTCACCTGCCTGGTGCTGTTCACGCGCACGCTGGCCCGCAGTGCCGCGGGCCGTCCACAAGGGACGTTCCGGACCGGCCTGCGGATCCTGGTCTGCGCCGCCGTCACGACCATCGCGTGGGTGCTGTTCTCCGGGCTTCCCTCGCTGTGGCTGGAGATCACCGACCTCGCGGACCTCGATTTCCTGCCACGCGCCCGCCTGGTCGGCCTCGGCGCGATGGTGCTGTGGGTCCTCGGCGGACTGTTCACCACCTGGGACGGCGCGCTCCGGCTGGCGCGCGCGTGGCGAGGGATCCGGGCGGTGACACCGCTGTGGAAGGAACTCGTCGCCGCACATCCGCAGATCGCGCTGCCCGTGCGCCACGACCTCGAATTCACGCTGTACCGCAGGGTGATCGAGATCCGTGACGGTCTACTCGCGTTGCGGGCACACGTTCCGCCGCAGCTCGGGGACTGGCTGCGCACCCCGGTCGACGAGCCCACGCGCGCCGCCGCCGAACTCGCGGCGGCGCTGGTGATGCGTGCGGCGGGGCGCAGCTGGCCGCACCCTCCGGCCGGGCCGGAGGGCGCGCATCCCGGCGTGCGGGAGGAAAGCGCCTGGCTGAGCGCCGTGTCGTCCGCCTTCACGAACTCCCGCGTCGTGCGGGAGGTACGGGAACGCGCGCTGGCCGAGGCCGGGCACCTTTCCTGACGGTCAAGGCCTGCCGAGTTCCAGTGTGGCGTTGTGCAGCGACGAGTACATCGGGTCGGAAGTGAAGTCCGGCCCGGTCTCCTCGCCGAGGTAGACGTCGATGTGCCGGTCGCCGCCGAGACCGGGCGTGAACTCGTCCATGATCCGCCAGGAGGCGACCACCGGACGCTGGTGGTCTACGACGCGGGTGAGCGGGACGCGCCGAATCCGCCCGCCGGCGCGGACGAGGCCGGAATGGCCGAGGCGCACGCGATGCAGACCGCGAACCTGGTCTCGCGGGCGGGCAGCTGGACGATGCGGGCCGCGGCCGATTACCGGGCCGGTGAGATCGGCGGATACCAGGCGCTGGTCTACGTCGGCGCGATCAGCGAGGCCGCACTCCCGGCCGCGTTTCTCGCGGACGTGGCGGCCGCGAAGGTGCCCGTCGTCTGGATGGGCGAGAACATCCACCGCCTGGCGGAACAAGACCCCGGTATCACCGCGCGGTGGGGATGGACGCCGGTTGGCCGCACCCCGACCTCGCCGACCGAGGTCCGCTACAAGAACGTGCCGCTCGAACGCAATCCCGAGGTCGGCTCAATTCCGTTGATACGGCGGGAAAACCCGGCGGTCAACGAAGTGCTCGCGGACGGGGTCGCCGTCGGGGAGCACACGCCGTGGGCGGTGCGCTCCGGGACCTTCACCTACCTCGCGGAGGCGCCGTTCTCCTACGTCAACGAGGGGGACCGGTACCTCGCCGCCGCCGACATCCTGCTCGGCACGCTCGCCCCGAAGACCGCGGAACGGCACCGCGCGCTCGTGCGGATCGAAGACATCGGGCCGCGTACCGATCCCGGCCAGATCCGCCGGATCGCCGATCTGCTCGGCGGGCAAGGGATCCCGTTCTCGCTGGCGGTCTATCCGTACTACGCGGACCCGCACGGCGTTGCCAACGGCGGCAGGCCGACCTTCGCCCGGCTCGTCGACAGCCCGGCCTTGGTCGACGCGCTGCACCACGCCATCCGGCGCGGCGCGACGATGATCATGCACGGCTACAGTCACCAATTCGAGGAGATGGCGAACCCTTACGGCGGGGCGAGCTCCGCAGACTACGAGTTCTACACGGCGATCGTGGACAAGAACAACCACGTCGTGGAGACCGGCCCGGTCCCCGGTGATTCCGCGGAATGGTTCCGCGGGCGGATCGCCACCGGGCTCGGCGAGTTCCGCCGGGTCGGGCTGCCGGAGCCGGAAGTGTTCGAGTTCCCGCATTACGGCGGTTCCGCGGTGGACTACAAAGAGGTCAGTTCGCATTTCGCGGCGCGCTACGACCAGGGCAGCTATTTCGCGGGATACTGCCCCCGCGGCGCCTGCGGCTCCACCGCGACCGTGTCCTATCAGACCAAATACGGTCAGTACTTTCCCTACCCGGTAAGGGATGTCTATGGCGCGGTGGTGATCCCGGAGAATCTTGACCATATCGCGCCGGAGCCGTTCAACCAGCACCCGGCCCGGCTGCCCGCGGATCTGCTCGCCGACGGCGCGAAGTCCAAAGTGGTCCGTGACAACGTGGCGAGCTTCTTCTTCCACCCGTTCCTGCCGCTGGAGCACCTGAGCACGGTCGTCCTCGGCCTGCGGGCGCAGGGATACGAGTTCACCACCGCCAGCGAGGTCGCCAGGGGCTGACCTCGGCGGCAAACGTATCGGTTGCGATGGCCGTTCGCGACACATGCCCGGCCCGTGGGGCTCACCGCCACCTGGGCCGGGCACTCGTCCTGCCTCCGCTGACGTTGCGAAAGCCACTCGGGGTGACCCCGCGCTTCGGTCCCGGCCGTCGCCGTCGTGCGTGCGTGGTTTTCGCTCACCGCCGCTCAGATATCGGTGGTGGACACCAAGATCTGGGCGAGTCTCCCTTCCCCCCACACCAAGCCGAGCTGATGCCCGGCGAAGTCGTAGTTGACCCAGGTCTCGCCGGTGGCGCGGTTCTGCCAGCTGTCGTGCGCAACGGCCCCGTGCGCCAGCACGAAGGCGTCGACCGACCCACGATGCCCGCCGAGGTCGAGCCCGGAGATCACGCGGTCCGCGTTCGGGCAGCGCGCGACATCGACACTGACCCTCTTCACCAGCCCGTCGAGCACCGTGATGTCGACGCCGTCGACACTCGGTTCCTTGCGGCCCACCAAAAACCGCCGGACGGCCGAGTCCGGGAAGAGCCCGCGCAGGTCCGCGTACGCCGCGGAGTCCTCGGGCGCACCCAGCGCCGCGCATATCGTCACGATGACGCCGGTCAGCGGCGTCCCGGGGGCAGGGGGCGGATCGGCCGCGGGCTTCTCGGTCTTCCTGGGTGCCGGCCGCGGGTCCCGGCCGCCGAAGCCTGCCACGCGGTCCCAGATCCAGTCGGCCATCGAGTCGGCGACGGGCTCGTCGGGCTGTCCTGGCCGGCGCCGGACCAGCGCCCCGAACGCGACGACGACCAGGTACGCCCCGGCGTCGTCGGTCATCACCTGTTCCCAGAGTTCGTTCTCGGGCCAGTCGGGGTGCGCCGCCCGGTCGGCCTCGATCTCGGCGTCCATGGCGACGATCTCGGCCGCGGACATCAGGCGGAACGGCTCTGCCTGCCCCCAGGCGGCACCCGAGCCGGGCTGCTGGCCGTCGTGCCAGGCCACAAGCAGCTTCGCGACCATCGAGCCGACCTTCTTGTCCGCCAGATCGGCGGCCGTGGCGCCCGGCCGAAGGGTGGCACGCAGGTCGGCGGGCAGCACGGCGTCCAGCGCCGCCAGCGCGGAAGGCAGGTCGGTGCCGAGCCGCTGGTCGCGGATCTGCTGCCAAGCCATCTCGAGCGCGCCAGTGCCCTGGAGGTCCGACAGGGTGATGTCGTCGCCGCTCGCTTTCTCGAGGATCCGCAGCATCGCCCGAGCGGCACCCACCAGGCTCTGCAGCAGGTCGTCGGTCGGATCCTCACGCAGCAGCCGAAGACCGAGTTGTTCGGCGTCATCGAACCGGTACTGCGCCAGGTAGGCGTAGCCGAGCAGCATGGCGACCCAGGAGTCCGCCGCGTTGGCCCGGATGGCCTCCTCGGCCGCGGGAGCGAACCGTTCGGGGGGTGCGAAGCTCTCCAGCAGGTACTCCGCGCGTTTCGCCAGCGCCTTGGGGAGGTCATCCGGCGCCGTCCGCGCGCACAGTGCCACCGCCTCGTCGAGTTGCCGCCACCCTTCCTCGTGCGCCCCGGAGAGTGCCTGGGCGGAGCCCAGCTTCATCCAGTCGTCCCAGTCCTCGTGGCTCTCGCCCAGCACGGTGCGCGCCCATCGCAGCGCCTCGTCATGGTTGTGCTCCGCCGATTCCAGATGCCGAAGCGCACGAGCCGCCATCGTGAACCAAGTGTCGCGCCGGCCGGCCACCCGGAGGAACAGCCGCCGCGCCTCGTCGACTTCGCCGCACACCTGGCGGTGATCGCCGAGCAGCATCAACGCGCTGCTCCGCTCCGGCTGGGCCGCGAGCACCCGCAGCGCCAGCTCGGCGATCCGGGGATGCGTCGGCTGTGCCCCGATGAGTTCCCAGGCCAGGTCGAGGTCGCGCTCCACGTCGTCGCTCATCGCATGCCTCGCTTCACCCGGTATGCCCGCAGTTGGTCGAAGGTCCCGTCGTCGACGCCGTACTCCAGTACCGGCGCGACCTGGTCGAACCAGGACGTCGTCGACGGGGTGATGCCGCCGACCGCGGCCAGCAGCGCGTCGGTGGTGACGGGCACCAGCTCACCCCTGCTCATCGACTCGACCATCGCCTTTTGCAGCACGGTGGTCGTCAGGTGGCTGAGGTCGGCACCGGAGAACCCTTCGGTCGCCGCCGCGACGGCCACGACGTCGACATCGTCGGCGGGTTTGCCCGCCAGCGCGCCCTGGACGATCGCCGCCCTGGCGACCGCGTCCGGTGGCAGCACCAGCACCGTCTTGTCGATCCGGCCCGGACGGCGCAGGGCGGAGTCGATGTCCCACGGCCGGTTCGTCGCGGCAAGGAAGTAGACCCCGTCGTTCTTGCCCGCCATGCCGTCTAGCTCTTCGAGCAGCTGAGTGACGAGCATCCGCATCGCGTGCGATCCGCCGCCACCGGAGGTACGCCGTCCACCGAGCGCGTCGAACTCGTCGAAGAAGATCACGCACGGCGTCGCCGCGCGGGCGTGGCGGAACACGCTCTGGATCGCCTTCTCGCTCTCCCCGATCCACTTGCTGAGCAGGTCCGCGAGGGTCACGTGGAGGAAGGAGGCGCCGAGATCGCCGGCGATCGCCCTGGCGATGAAGGTCTTGCCGCACCCGGGCGGGCCGTACATCAGCAGCGACCCGCCGGGCGTCTGCCCGAACGCCGCCGCCAGCTCGGGATTGCGCAGCGGAGCGAGGAACGCGGTGTCCAGGTGCTGCTTGACCTCGGCGAGACCCGCGACGTCGGCCAGCGTCACCGCCGGGCGCTCGGCGTCCCACAGCGACGCAGACACGGCGGCGCCGCTTTCCTGACGGTCTTCGTCGGCCGGGGCCGGAACCGGGTTCGAGGTGCGCAACCGCGCCGCCATCAGCCGGGCGCGCAGCAGCCGGACCCGCGCCGGATCACCGCCGTGGGCCTCGAACGCCGCCAGCTCGGTGGCGGCGCGGGCCGGCTCCCGCTCCAGCAGAAGCGTCACGAAGTCTTCGCGCAGCGCCAGATTGCCCGGGTCGGCCTCCACCTCGCGCGCGATCACCTCGACGAAGCCGTCGTCCGGATCTGCGTCGTTCACCGCGCGGCTCCTTCGCTCCTCGCCTCGCCGAGGCGGTCGAGTACGGCGACCAGCTCGGGGCTGTTGTCTCTGGTCATTCGGTTCTCTCTCGTCTGAGCCGCGTTCGTGTCGGTTTCGCGACCAGGAAAGCATCTCTTCGATCATCGGGGTGCCGGGGGTGGGGGCGTCGGCGCGTTTCGACACGCCCGATCATGATCCCTGTCAGGGGTGAATAGGGGACGGTCCCTGATGTGCGCCGGCCTCGCCGGATGGATCGTGGCGTGGTGACAGCATGGACAACCGGGTCATCCCGGCCCGCGACCACCGAAACTCTCGATCGAGCGATGTTCTTCGGCGGCAACGCGCCGATGGAAGGCGTGCTGAATTCGCTGGCGATGGAGCCTTTCATCACCGGGCCGCAGCCGCACTCGAGGGCCGCCGACATCACCGAGGTCTCGCCGGACGCGACATTGCTGCCGCCGGGGGTCAGCGCGGACCTGACGTATGAGCTCGACGGGCGGCATTCGCACCTCGCCTTCGGACCGGAATGGACACTCGTCGCGTTGCGGCGACGCGCCGGTGCCGCGACCGTATGCGTGTCCGCCACATCCGGCGCCCTGGCGGACGAGGTGCTCGCGGCCGCGGTCCGAACGGCACGGACGGGGACGCCGGGGGAGTCGGCCGTACCCGTCGGTTTCTGGCACGTGCAAGGGTGTGGTGGCGCCGGGGTGCGTGCGCCCAGGACCATGGACTTGCCGCCGTGGCAGGAGATCCGCGGCAACTACCCGCGGTCGGCGGTGACCGCGCTCGACACGCTCATGACGGTGCGGCCGCAGGACATCACCGGCAGGCTGGTGCTCCTCCATGGCCCCGCGGGCACCGGCAAGACGACCGCCGTGCGCGCACTCGCGCACGAATGGCGGGACTGGTGCCAGGTCGACAACGTCCTCGATCCCGAGGTCCTGTTCGCCGATCCGGGCTATCTGACGTCGGTGGTGCTCGGTGAGGAGCGAGCGGACAAGCGGAAATGGCGGCTGCTCATCCTCGAGGACTGCGACGAACTGGTCGGCGCCGACGCGAAACGCGACTCCGGACAGGCCCTGTCCCGGCTGCTCAATCTGACGGATGGCCTGCTCGGTCAAGGCCTGGACATCCTCGTCTGCCTGACCACCAACGAGAACGTCGCGCGGTTGCACCCAGCGGTGGTCCGGCCGGGCCGTTGCCTCGCCGAGATCGAGATCCCTCGGCTGCCCCAAGAGGAGGCGGCCACCTGGCTGGGCACAGGCGCGGAGATCGGCGCGGAGGGCGCCACCCTGGCCGAGCTGTATCGCCTGCGAACCGCGACCTAGTCGCGTCGGATGACCTGGCCGGCTTCGCCGTTCGCCGGATCCGCGGGGACCGGACTGTTAGGGTCCGGCCATGCGGGTGTGGTGGTGTGGCCTGGTCATAGGCGCGGTCGCGCTGCTCGGCGCGTGTGCCGGGGGCGGGGCGGGCCGGGGTCAGGTGGTGCCTTCGACCACGGCGACGATCCCGACGACAGGCGTCGTGGAGACGACGACGCGGCCGCCGGCGACCACCACGACCCGGAGTACGACGACGGACACGACCCGCACGACGACGACCCATCGCACCACGACTCAGCGTAAGACGACGACCGCGAAGCGCCCGACGACCCCGCGCCGCACTCCACCCCGGACACGTTGACGGCTCACATGGCTGGTGCCAATGGGATCCTGGGCGGGTGATGGAGAGCGCGCGGCGTGAGCTGGAGCGGATGCGGGGATCGTCCGGTGCGTGGCGGGAGTTGCGTTATGAGCGTGCGACGGATGCCGATGGCGAAGCCCGCGACGGGAACGCGGTGCGGCGGGCAAAGGTGTTGTGGGCGCTGCAATACGACCGCCGTCCCGAAGACCTCCCGCTGGTGCGGTGGTTGGCCGGGCAGGAGGCGTCGTGCCGTCACGAGGCGCCGTTCCAGGGACTGAGCGAGGAGACCGAGCTCGCCGGTTTCCTGCTCGCCGAATACCGGCAGGTGGAGGACGTGTGGCTGCATTGGGAAATCAAGGTGGCGAATTTCGACACCTGGTGTGGTTACGACCTTGAACACCTGTTCGCCGCTGGAGTAGGGGCCACCACCGCCTTTGTCCGCGGTAGCGGCCATGCCGACCGTGACGCCGTGCTCGAGCGGCTGCTCGACGAGGCGGGCAGACCCTGCGTATCCGAGGAGGGCCTGGCGAAGTGGTCGCAGCGCAAGCGCTCTCACTTCCCCGCGGATCCAGCCGCGGAGGACCCGGTCACCTGGGTCGAGCGCGCTCACCTGACCGGCGACCGTGAACTGACCCGCCGGGAGCTCGACCGGTGGGCGGCCGGTCGCGATCGGGACAAGGAAACACTGGGACGGCTCCGTTACTACCTGGCCGGCTTGGGGGCGTTCGCCGAGGCGGCTCGAGCGCAGCGCGAGAGCCTGGCGTTCGCCGGCGACGACCGGGATTCGGCGTCGGCCTGGCAGACCCTTGCCGGGCTGGAACGCCAGGCCGGCGACCACCCCGCCGCCTGGGAAGCGCTGCGCGAGTGCCGCCGAGCCCTGGAAGGCGTGTCCGGATGGTCGGAGGTGGGGCTGGGCCGGATGTACGTGGAGGAACTGTTCCTGCTGGCCGGCTCCGCGGAGGGCGAGTTCGCCGAGGCTGTGTTCGCCGAGGCGGACCGTCAGGCTCGCGACATGCCCGGCCTTCCCCTGCTGGTGTTGCAAAGCGCCGCCGAAGCGGCCGACAAAGTCGGCGACCGGACCAAAGCCGGGTACTACCGGAAGCTCCGCGATGCCGAGCGACAGCGCATCGACACCGCGATGGGCCGAGCCCACCATTGAGGCCGCCCGGGCTTGAGCCGGATCTTGTCGACGGAAGCCGATGTAGTAGTGGCCCCTTTGCTGGCCACTTGTGCGACCGTGAAAGTGGGAACAGTCTGGTATTGGAAGTCGATTTTCGTGCAATGAGGTGGTGGCGATGGTCGCTGTGTGTCGTCTATTGCACTGGCCCAGCTAGTGAATGAATCTGACTGCGCTACATTTCGACAGGTCGACGCCATCGGTGGAGTGCAGTTGATCGCCTTTGCTGCGATAAGGAGAATCTGTGCGTTTCAGGAAGAGTCTGTCGATAGTCATTGCAACGCTTGCCTCGACGCTATCAGGTTTGAGCCTTTCGTCTCATTCGGCCCATGCTGATTCGCCTTCTATTGTTGAGGTCGGAACACGCGCTGTGCAGAACGACTACGTCGTATGGAGGCCTGGCAACGGGGTTTGGTATGTGAGCAACTCTGCGACAGGATCGGTCACCACGAGGCAGTGGGGTATCTCCGGAGACATCCCGGTCGGGGGCGACTACACGGGGGACGGCCGAAGCGACTTCGTGGTTTGGCGGCCAAGCAATGGCGTTTGGCACGTCAATGATCGGATCACCGGAGCGGTCGTCATCAGGCAGTGGGGTACCGCGGGGGACGTCCCGGTTGGCGGTGACTACACCGGCGACAGCGCCTTCGACTTCGTGGTTTGGCGGCCGAGCAATGGATTCTGGTACGTCAATAACCGGATCAGTGGAGGGGTGACGACCCAGCAGTGGGGCACGGCAGGCGATGTCCCGGTGAGTGCCGATTTCACCGGGGATGGTCGTAATGATTTCGTGG
>NZ_JBWKEB010000031.1:0-43606 GCF_056435665.1 Amycolatopsis sp. NPDC043887 | reverse complement strand
GGTCTGGCGGCCAGGCAACGGGGTCTGGTATGTCATGGACAGCGCAACCGGTGCGGTGACTACCAGGCAGTGGGGCACCGCCGGAGATGTCCCGGTCGGTGGTGACATGACCGGGGACGCCCGTGCTGACTACACCATCTGGCGGCCGAGCAATGGCGTTTGGTACGTCGTCGATTCCGCCACCGGAGCCGTGAGGAATCAGCAGTGGGGCACGGCAGGCGATGTCCCGGTGAGTGCCGATTTCACCGGGGACGGTCGTAATGATTTCGTGGTCTGGCGGCCAGGCAACGGGGTCTGGTATGTCATGGACAGCGCAACCGGTGCGGTGACTACCAGGCAGTGGGGCACCGCCGGAGATGTCCCGGTAGCAGCCTTCCGCTGACGCTGTTGCTGCTCTCACCCGGTCACCAGCCGTTGGTAGCCCGAGACTCGACCGCAGCTGCTATGGCCTTCCCTTCAGCGCCACAACGGATGGGTGCTCGACTCGGTGATGGTCATGCGCGGACGGGGAACAAGCGAGGTCTCGATGATCACGGCGTGACCTCTGACCGGTGATGCCCTTCGGCTCAAGAGGTCCTCGAAAGCACTCGATCCTGTTTGTCGGCACTTGGTGTACCGATCATCCCGCGAGAACAGTGGTCGTCGGTGCTCGCCTGGCTCGCGCAGCCGGACCAGGCCCGCTGTTCCAGCCGGCGGACGCGGTCGCGCGAAAGCCCGAGCCGGTCAGCCGTTTCCTGAAGCGTCTGCGGACGGTTGTCGTGCAGCCTGTATCGCACCGTGATGACCAGCATCCGCGTGCACGCTGAAGAACGTGCACGCTGAAGAACGGAAAGGGCCAAAGTCGTTTCCCGCGCACAAGCGTTGCCACCGAAGACTTTGTGCCCTAGCGGACGGCAGTTGTGCCTGGGTGCACTGGGGAAATGCTGGTCACAGGTACTTCCCTCGTCGGCGGCCGCTACCGTTTGCTGAACCGGCGTGGCGCCACCCGGGACGGGGCTGTGGAGTTCTGGCGGGGCCGCGACGAACGGGGCGCGCGGGATGTCGCGATGACCGTGCTGACCGCCGATACCCGCGGGCGGCACCTCTTCGGAGGCAGTGCCCGCGTGCTCGAGCACGCCCGGCTGACCGCCACGGCCCCCGAAGCGGCCGTGGCACCGGTGCTCGACGTGCTCGGCCCGGCGAAGGAGGCCGAACTCGGTGACGGTGTGACCGGGCTGGTCGTCGCCGCCTGGACGCCCGGCATGGAGGTGCTCGACGCCGTGCGACAGACTTCGGTACCGCCCGAACGTGCCTGCCGGATGCTACGGCCCCTCGCCGCCGCTGTCGACCACGTCCACCATCGCGGCCTCCTCGCCGGGATCGACTGTCCACAACGGATCCGGATCGGCCAGGACGACGCCCTCATCCTGGCGTTCCCAGGCCCGGCGCCGAATGGAACGCAGCGCGAGGACATCTATGGCCTCGGCGCCCTGCTGTATGCGCTGATCGTCGGGGAGTGGCCTGCCCCCGATGCGCCCCAGAGCCTGCCCGACGTCGTGCCGGAGCAGCTGCAGCTCGTGGTGCAGCTCAGCCTCGGGTGCCCCATGCTGGGGGAGATCCACACGGTCACCCCGCTGGCGGAGGCGATGACGCGCTTCGACACCGGTGGTGTCGTCGCCGAACCGCCGGTGCCCCGCCCCGCTTCGGAGCCGGTGGTGGAGCCGCCGTCCCGGTCCATGCGCCCTCGCGACCGGGACGCGCGCTCGGTGACCACCGCGATCCTGGCGATCGCGGTGGTGTTGCTCATCGCCGGCGGGGTGACGCAGGTGAGCGGGCAGTCCGGCCGCGCACCGGCCGAGGCCCCGAGGCCAGCGTCTTCGTCGGCGCCGACGGCGGTGTTGCCTCATCCCGCACCTCCGTCGCCGACCCCGTCTTCGACGACGCCTGCCGTTCCCGTTCCGGTCCGTCCCGACAGCGTGACCGTGTACAACGTGACCGGGAGCCCCGATCACCCGCGTGCGGCCGCGCTGGCCACCGACGGTGATCCGATGACCGCGTGGTCCACCGACCAGTACCGGCAGCAGTTCCCCGAGTTCGCACGGGGAGCCGGGCTTTTGGCCGCGTTCGGCCGTCCGCTTCGGGTGCGCGAAGTGGACGTCACCTCGCCCAGCGCCGGGTCGGTGGTCGAGATCCGGACGGCGGCCTCGGCCCGTCCCGCCTTCGTCGAGACGGTGCCGCTGGTGACCGCGACCTTGACGCCGGGCACGACCAGGATTTCCGTGCCGCCCGGTGCGGCGAGTGCGGTCGTGCTGGTCTGGCTCGTCCGTCTCACTCCCGGCCCGCGGGGCTACCAGAGCACGATCCAGGAGATCACCTTCCTGGGCGACGCCGACTGATTCATCGCTGACCCGTTCGACAGGGACCTTGGTCTCTTCTGATTGGTGACAGGACGGGAGCACGCTACGAGTTCCGGGAAGAACACGATCCGACAGGAGGTCATGATGACGACCGCACAGGACATCATGCATGCGGGCGTAACGTGTATCGGAGAGCATGACACCTTGGCATCCGCCGCAGGGCGGATGCGGGAACTCGATGTCGGCGCGCTGCCGGTCTGTGGTGATGACGATCGGCTTCACGGCATCGTCACCGACCGCGACATCGTGATCAAATGTGTCGCCACGGGCGGTGACCCCGGCGTCATGACCGCTGGTGAACTGGCCGAAGGGGTGCCTCATCTCGTGCGTGCCGACGCCGAAGTGGAGGACGTGCTCGACGTGATGGAACGATATCGAGTCCGGCGGGTGCCGGTCCTCGAAGAGCACCGGCTGGTCGGGATGATCAGCGAGGCCGACCTGGCCCGTCATCTCCCCGAGGCCACGGTTGGCCGCTTCGTCGAGGCCATTTGCGCGGCTCGCTGAATACCGATCCGGGAACGGAGGCGAGAATCGTGGCGCTGTGCGAGGTGTGCGGTAACGACTACGACAAAGCGTTCGAAATCGTGGTGGACGATGAGTCCCACGTCTTCGACAGCTTCGAATGCGCGATACACCGGTTGGCGCCCACGTGTGGTCACTGCGGATGCCGGGTGGTCGGGCACGGTGTCGAAGGAGGTAATGCGGTCTACTGCTGTGCCCGATGCGCCACGACCGCGGGCGTGGCCGGGATGCGGGATCGCGTTTAGGTCGTGTTCGACGCGGCCGCGCTGTCCGGTGTGGATCCGAGGTGGTGGATGAACCAGTCCCGGGCCAGTGCGGCGGCCCAGTCGAGTGTGCCGGGTTCTTCGAACAAGTGGGTGGCGCCGGGCACGATCGCGATCTCGCAGTCACATGGCATGGCCGCCTGCGCGACCTGGTTGAGGCCGAGCACGGCTTTGTCGTGCCCGCCCACGATGAGCAATGTCGGTACGTGGACGGAACTCAGCCGCTGTGCGGCGAGGTCGGGTCTGCCGCCGCGCGAGACGACGGCTCGGACGGCGTTTCCGGAGTCGGCCGCGGCCCACAGGGCCGCGCCGGCTCCGGTGCTGGCCCCGAAGTAGCCCACCGGCAGGTGCGCGGTGTCCGGCTGGGCCCTCAGCCAGTGCGTGACCTCGATCAGGCGATGCGCGAGCAGTTCGATGTCGAAGACGCGGGCGCGGTCGAGTTCTTCGAGCGGGGTCAGCAGGTCGAACAGCAAGGTGCCCAAGCCCGCGTCATTGAGGTTCGCGGCCACATGGCGGTTGCGCGGACTGTGCCGGCTGCTGCCGCTGCCATGGGCGAACACGACGACGCCGATGGGGTTTTCGGGAATGGTGAGGTGCCCGGCCAGCGTGACCTGTCCCGTACGCACTTCGACGTCCTCGTCGCGCACGGGCGGATCCGCCGGGCCCATCGCGTCGGCGGCGAGTTGCCGGGCCGCCAGGCCGGCGCGACTGAGGAAATCGGCGACTTCCTCGTCGGAGGTTTGCCGGAATTCGCGGTACCAGCGGCCCACGGCGACGAACCAGGTGGGCGTCTCGAGGCAGATCACATCGTCGGCGACTCGGCGCAGTGAAAGGATCGCGGCCGCGGCGCCCACCGGCACGGCCAACACGACCCTTGCCGCGCCTTGTGCACGCGCGACTTGGCACGCGGCGCGGGCCGTGGAGCCGGTCGCCACCCCATCATCGATGATCAGTGCGGTACGCCCGGCCAACGGGATTCGTTCTCGTCCGGCGCGGAACCTCGCGACCCGGCGCCGCAGCTCGGCCTGCTCGGCACGCTCGACCGCGGCGAGTTCTTCCTTGGTCACGCGCGCACAGCGCGCGACCTCGTCGTCCACCACCCGCACGTTGTCTTCGCCGATGGCACCCACCGCGAGCTCTGGCTGGTAGGGCACGCCGAGCTTGCGCACCATGATCACGTCGAGTGGGGCGGAAAGCGCCCGCGCCACTTCGAACGCGACCGGTACACCCCCGCGCGGTAACCCGAGTACCACGATGTCTTCACCACTGAATGCCTCCAGGCGCCGAGCCAGGCGCCGTCCCGCATCTGTGCGATCGGCGAACATCATCGGCGAACCTCCGGTTTCCCTGTGCACGGACCTGTCGCGGGAAGGCCACGACCAAGGCTGGCGCTCACGGAGAGGTCAGCGGCAGAGCCCACTGTCGCTTCAAGGGAGGCCATTGGGCCTTCCATTCCGGCAGGCTGCGCGGCAGGCCCGCTCACCCTGGGCGGATGGTCAGGTACCCGGTGCCGTCGGCCTCACCGACCCGGGTTCCGAAACGCCTGCTGGTGCGGTCGAGGGTGGACCGCAGCCATTCCGTGTCGTCACGTGTGACGTGACGCAGCCGCAGGTTCTTTGTTTCCAAGGGCACCATGTGCAGGATTGTGAGGGTGCCACTGAGCCTTTTCCAACCTCACTCTGAACAGGTTGGGAGGAGTGCTCATGGCGTTCCGGGACAATGCTCTGAGCGGAGCAGACCGTAGACGAGCACATCGACATACTCGCCGTGTTGGAAGGACCTGCCGTGCATGACCCCTTCCCGGCGGAACCCCAGGCGTTCGAGGGCTTTCTGCTCGCCGAGGTTACCGCCATTGGTGAGGGCTTCGATTCTGTTCGCGGTCGTGCGGCCGAACAGGTAGTCCACGAGCAGCCTCTGTGCCACCGTGCCCACCCCCTGTCCACGATGCTCGGGTAGCACCCCCACGCCGATCTCGTAGGTGACACCCGAAGGGAAGCCGCGGGGCTTCCAGGTGGCGATGCCGATAACCGTGTCGTCGGCCCGCGCGATCGCAACCGCCGCGGACTCGGCGGAGATATACCCGTCGATCTCCCATCGCTTGCGGCGTGCCCTCGGATCACCGAATCCGGGCCACTCGAACTCGCCGAGCGCATCGGGATCCGTGCAGAGGCGGTCGAGAAAGGCGAGGTCGGCCTCGGTGAACGCCCTCAAGTGGACTGTGTCTGGGCGGTTCGCTGGAGTCATGAAGGCCAGTATCGCGCCCGGAACATCATCCGTCAGGCAGTGAGCACTTCCCAACCTTGTTGCGACAGGCTGGAGTTTGTCGGTCCCCAGGTGCTGAATGTGGCGAAGCTCCTGATAGAGGAGTTCACGACCAAGATCACTCGCTCGACCAGGAGCTTCGCCATGCTTGGCTACCCATCCGCGATCGACCTGTCCAGTTCGCACCTGCGGTTCCTCGCCGGGCACCTGCAACGGCGTCGCCGCGAACGAGGCACTCGGTGGCGCAGGCTACCGGTGCACCGCCAGGCACTGCTCGTGCTCGCGCACCTGCGCTGCGGGGATACCTACGCACGCCTCGCCGCCAGTTTCGGGATCGGCGTGGCCACTGCCTACCGCTACATCCGCGAAGCAGCCGACCTGCTTGCCGCGCTCGCGCCCAAGTTGGCCGACGCGATCCGGCAGGCCCGGCGGATCGCCTTTGTGATCCTGGACGGCACGCTCCTGCCGATCGACCGGATCGCCGCCGACCGCCCCTTCTGCTCCGGAAAGCACCGCAAACACGGGATGAACGTGCAGGTCCTGGCCGATCCGCTCGGCCGTCTGTTGTGGGCCTCGCCCGCCCTGCCCGGCGCTGTGCACGACATCAAGGCCGCCCGTGCCCACGGGATAATCGAGGCACTGACCGCCGCCGACATCCGCTGCTGGGCTGACAAGGGCTACCGCGGCGCCGGCGGCACCGTGCGTGTGCCCTACTGGGGGCGGTGGGCGAATCTCTCCGCAGGCCAGCAGGCGGCCAACCGCTCACACACCCGGATCCGGGCCGTAGGGGAGCAGGCCAACGCAGCCCTGAAGGGTTGGCGTCTCCTGCGCAAGCTCCGGTGCAGTACCACCCGGATCACCAGCCTGGTCAAGGCCGTGACGGTCCTTCACAATGTCACCAGGACGGGAAGTTGAAAAGGGCTCACTGGCCGGGTCGACGGACGCGAAATACAGCAGCCGAAGCCTCGCCCCCTACACGTCGATGGTCGCGGAGCACCACCACTGGTGACCATGATCTTCACACCGCAAGTCCTGTAACGACACGGCTTTGGGCACCGCGCCGACCGCGACGAGTCTGTCCGTCCTGACCGTGGAGAAGTGCAAGCGCAGACCGGTGGCGATCGCCCGTACCCTGGTCTCGACCGGGACCTGGCCCGCGGTTTCCAGGTGGTAGATGACTTCGTTCAGCGTGGCCGCGAGCAGGTCCGCGTCGTCGGCGCCGGCGACCTCGCAGTCCACCGAACCGGACGGTGCCGGCATGTCACGGCCGAGAAGGCTTTCGGTCACGGCGCTCACCGCGTGTGCGATGCATTGTTCACGGGTCGGCGCCCACGCCTCGATCCGCAGGTCGGCGGTGTGCGACACCGTCCGATGCCCTCCGATCACAATGCCTCGCCCGCGGGGGTGATGAGCCCGTAGTGGCCGTCGTAGCGGTGGTACAGCACGGATCCGCGACCACGTTCACCATCCAGGAAGAACAGGAACGGCGTGTTCAGAATCTCCAGCCGCGCCACAGCCTCGTCGGTGGCCAGGATCGGTGCCGGCTGAGTGCTGACGGTCAACGGAAGCCGGAACGCGGCCAGCTCGTGCGGCCCTGGCGGCGTCACCAGCGCCAGGCGATATCCGGTCGCCCCGGCACGGTAGAGCACCGCGTCGTCACCGGTACCGGCCTCGGTGAACAAGTGGAAGTCGTAGCCGAGCATCCCCATCTCTCGGGCAGCGTCGTCGATCGTGCAGCGGTGCAACGTGAACGTCTTGTGCCGGACGATCTCACGCTCCTCCGGTGGGCGCGGATACCAACGGTGACGACGAGCCCCTTCCGACTGATGCCGCCATTCATGCGGCCAGGCCGAGGGAATCCGGCCGCGCCGGGCCTCCCAGTGCTGGGCTATGCGTTCCAGCCGATGCCGAAGGCGAGCTTCCAGCCGGTCGATCGCCTCCCACGAGTTCTCGCCCTCCGCCTGAGCCCGCACCAGCCGGCCGTTGACGTCGAGGTTGGCCTGCGCCACCGCGGGGTGCGGCACCGCCGGATCACCGTGCCGCGTCACCCGTATTCGGGCGGACAACACCGGACGATGCGCCAGATGCAGCAAAGCGCCGATCTTCTCCCGGGCGTAGTCCGCCGTGCCTGGCAGCACATGCCCGTCCGTCGTAACGCGGATCTCAACAGTGGCAGAGCGCATGCTGCCGTTTTACGAGGGTTTAGAGGCGGCTACCAGGGCCGAACGGCACCTATTTCGTTCACCCGGCGAAACGGGGACTTTCGTCCCGATGCGGAGAGGACGCGGACCCTGGCCACGAGATCGCGGATACGCCAGATTGGTAGGCCTGAATTCGCGAGAGGAAGGGACCGGTAATGGCATCCTTGCTGCCCAAGGCTTCGCGCTTGCCTGAAGTTTTTCACTGGCTCAAACCGCGTAGCGGCGACCGCCTTTCCATTCCGCTGGAGGACTTCGTCGCCGACGACCGGTACGTGCTTCGCGCCGAGCTGCCCGGACTGAATCCTCAACAGGACATCAAGGTCTCGGTGACCGGCCGGGAGATCAGCATCGCCGCCGACCGTCCCAAGGAGGAAAAGGCCGAAGGAGCCAGCGAGTTCCGTCATGGCGAGCTGGCCCGCACCGTCGAACTGCCGGCGGAGGCCGATCTCGCAGGGATCGAGGCCCGCTACCACGCCGGGATCCTGGAGATCAGGATGCCGATGGTCGGCGTCGGGGAGACGCACACCATCCCCGTGAAGGCCGGCTGATGTCGGTTCCGGCCACTTCGTCGAACAGGGTCGGGAGGTAGTGCTCCGGCATTCGATCCGGCGCGCCGATGTCCACTATGGACTTTTGACGTGAAATCCCGTGAGCATGTGACATGCACATGTCAACCAGGTGCTTCCACCGGCGCCGCGCTCACCACGTTCCGCAGCCGGACGAGAAGGGCACGATGGTCCTTACCGGAAAGACTTCCGCCCCTATCGAGAGCGCAACGCGTCCATGGAGACTGGACGTCCGACGTGACCCGGCAGATGGGAGACGTGTGATGCACGCGTTCGGAATGCTCGCCATGCTCGGTCTCGGGCTCGTGGCGGTATCGGCGGTCGCCGCCCGGTGGCTGGCCCTGGCCAAGGAGTTCTGGGCGATCACCAACCTGGTGATCGGGATCGCGGCGGCCTGGATCGTGGACTTCGACCTGTTCGCGGCCTGGGCATTGACCGTGCGCAGCCACTGGCTCGGTATCGTGTTCACCGGGATCGCCATCGCCGGCGCCGGTCATTTCTGGCGGGTGATCCTACTGTTCTTCGAGGCCCTTGCGCGTAAGTACAGTGATGAGGCGCAAGTGCTGGAGAAGGCTCAGAATCTCCACCGCGCGGAGTGACCGGGAGGATCGGTGAGCAACGCATACGTTTCCCCCGCTGATCGGCGTAAGCAGGCGGAACAGAATATCGCCGAACTCGGCGCGCACCGCGACAGTCGCCTGCTGTTGCGGGTGCGCTGCTCGGCCAACCACCACGTCGCCACGGTTTACGACACCGCGCACGGCCCGGTCCTCGTCGTCCTGACCGGGCCGCACGCACACGGCTCACGCGATTTCGCCGACGTTCCGCACGGCGCCCATCGCCGGGGCAAGGAGTACATCGACATGCTTGAGGGGAACGGCGGTGACCTGGTCCCAGCCTGGTGTGAATGCGGGACCAGGAGGATCTCCCGGTCCATTCTGCTCCAGACGATCGCTCGCCGGGAAAAGACCATGATCCTCGCTTGAAACACCCCTTGGTTGCCCTGCTCGACGAGGACCTGTCCGGAATCGAAACCGCGGGCGACCCCACGAACATTCGCCACGCTCCGCGACCCAAGCCCCCTTCAGGTGCTGAGCGATGAGCATCGTGCACGACGTTCAGTTCCGGTACTCCAGGCCATAGCCGTAGGGAAAAAGGGCGGGCTTTCCGTCACCGACGTTGATCGGCTGCTGGCCGGCGCTGAGCATCCAGGTCATCGGCAGCGTGCCAGTCGGGTTATAGTCGCCGAACAGGACATCGGCGACCCCGCCGCCTTCGGTGCCGGGTAGCCATGATGCGAGCAGAGAGTTCCAGCCGGGCAGTTCGGTGGCGATGTCCCATGGCCGGCCGGACACGAGCACGACCACGACCGGAACCCCGGATGCTTTGAGCCGTTGCAAGGTCGCCAGGTCCTCGGCATCCAGTCTCATGCCGTCCGGCCGGTCACCCATGAACTCGGCATAGGGGGTTTCGCCGATCACCGCTACCGCTGCGCGGTAGCTACCGTCGATTCCGGTGCCGTCCTTGTTGTAGGTGACCGTCGTCGAGGGCGCGATCTTCTGTCGGATTCCTTGCAGGATAGTGGTTCCCGGAGTGATGTCGCCGCTGCTGCCCTGCCAGGTGATGGTCCACCCGCCGCTCTGATTGCCGATGTCGTCCGCGTTCTTGCCGGCCACGAAGATCTTGCCGCCGCCCTTGGCCAGCGGCAGCGTGCCGTCATTCTTCAGAAGCACCTGGGATTCCCGAACGGCTTGGCGGGCGAGTTCGCGATGCTGTTCGCTGCCGATCGTGCCGGTGTAGCGGCGATCGGTGAACGGCCTCTCGAAGAGGCCGAGCTCGAAATATTTGCCGACCTCGCACGGTGCGGCAGCCGTGGGCATCTCCAGGGGAGAGCAGGCCACAGCAAGGGCTGCGGCGCCGAGGACCGGCAGCGCTTTCGATGAAATTCCTCGATACACGAAACCTCCTCAGAAACGCCCATTGGTGTGTGCAAGACCGCGTCGGGCATCCGGTCGAGCTGTTGATGACCGGCGGCCTGCGCAATTCTGTTTCCGCAATGGTCAACGTAGCGTCAGTAGACGCCGGGAGTGCATCTCGCCACGACCCAGTCTCTCGCGTTGTCGCCGGTGAAATGGACCCGCTTGAGGCAAAGCCCGTCATGAGGGCGAGGTGCGGGCGACCCGCTCGGAAGCACGGCCCGCGCTGTCGTAACGGTATCCACGGCGTTTCCCTGGGGAGTCACGAGTGTCATGGTGAACACTTCCGGAATGTCGTCCACGATACTGAAGATCTGGTCGGGCGCGGGACCTCCCGCGAACCGCGTACTCGCGAGCAGGTAGACCGCGCCCGGTCGCAACAGGACGCCGTCCGGGATGTGGGCGAGTTCCACGGCGTGGGAATGAAGTACCACCAGCAACCGAGAGCCCCCGAGGGGCAGCGTACGGGATCCGCGGTTGGCGATCTCGACGAATTCAGCCCGAGAGTCCTGTGCACCGCGAGTGCCGATCTCGTGCATAGTGGCCTCGAGAGTCCGCTGATGTCCCTGGGCTTGTCCATTGGCTCCGGCCGCACCGCACGCGCCGACCGTCAGTACGGCCACCGTGGTAGCGGCGGCCACCGCGCACGCTCTTCTCATGACTGAACCTCCCTGGATCCTGGGGCCATCGCTTGCTCACCCCAGTGCAGTAGCCTGCGGACGGCACCGGCTGGCCAGTACCGCCGCAGTGGACGTGGGCATCGTGATCCTCCTGCCAAAGCGAGGTTCCTGGGTCAAGGTTCGCCCGTCTCGTGCGGTCTCGTTAGGGACGAACGTCCCACTCCGGGTCTGCCAAGGGCCCTCCGTGTCTGGTCACGAGACTCCGACTGGGACGGCCTGTCCCGGAGAGGCCGGACACCCCACGCGCCACACGGCCGTTTCGCGCTGGGAAGTGCGGGGCACGTCCGTCCGGTCAGTGAGCTGTCGCAACGTCCGGAGGACCGTCGCCGGGCGCGATCGTGGCCTCTTGGCAGGGCAGGCTCGCGGTGGAAGGCTGAGCACGTTGGAGGCGACAGAGGCTGTCATCGAGATTGTCCGGGGAAAGGAACCCTCGATGTCGTCCGAACCGGAAGCGAGCGGGGTTGATCCGCAGCCGAGTGCGGCCGTTCTGACCGGGTTGCGGCTCGACGAGTTGCTGCGCGAGGTTCAGGAGCGGCTATCGGAGATCGTCAAGACCCGCGACAGGTTGCAAGGGCTGCTTGACGCGGTTGTCGCGGTGGCGACCGGCTTGGAGCTCGACGCCACCTTGCAACGCATCGTCCAGGCCGCGGCGAAGCTGGTCGACGCCCGATACGGCGCCCTCGGTGTCGTTGGTGACGAGGATGGCCTTTCCGAGTTCGTCTATGTGGGTATCGACCCGGAGACCCGCGCGATGATGGGGCACCTCCCTGAGGGACGTGGCCTGCTGGGTTTGCTGATCGAGGAGCCGTATCCGGTGCGGGTCCCGGATCTGTCGGCGCATCCGGCGTCGGTCGGCTTCCCCGCGAACCATCCGCCGATGCGCAGTTTCCTCGGTGTACCCGTCCGGGTCCGGGACGAGGTCTTCGGCAACCTGTATCTGACAGAGAAGCGGAACGCGGCCGAGTTCACCGCCGATGACGAGGTCGTGATCCAGGCGTTGGCCGCCGCGGCGGGGGTGGCGATCGACAACGCTCGCCTGTTCGAGCGGTCCCGGATGCGGGAGCGGTGGCTGGGGGCGGTCGCCGAGGTCACCGGTGGGCTGCTCGGCGGGGCTTCGGTGACCGACACGCTTGACCTGATCGGCGAGTGTGTCCGGGAGCTGGCCGAAGCCGACGGGGTGACGATTCTTCTGGCAAAGGCGGGCGAGGCGCGGTCACTGACGGTGGGTTCGACGGTGGGTGACCGGATCGGCTCGCTGCTGAACACCTCGACACCCCGCGCCCATCCGGTGCTCGACGAGGTCTTTTCCGAGGGGCGGGTGAGTCTCATCCCGGATCTTGGCGCCGTCTTCCCGGCGGAGGATGAGCCCTCTCTCACCGGCCCTGGCGTGGTCGTGCCATTGGCCAGCACGGCAGGGGACGGCGGGGTGCTGCTCGCCGGGCGTGGGAAAGGTGCCGCGCAGTTCGACTGGGAGCAGATCCCCCTGCTGTTCTCGTTCGCCGGCCAGGCGGCCGTCGCCCTTGAATTCGACGAGAAGCAGCGTAACCAGCGTTTGCTGGACGTTTTCGCCGATCGGGACCGGATCGCGCAGGATCTGCATGATCACGTCATCCAGCGGATGTTCGCCATCGGGATGAGCCTGCAGAGCATTTTATCGAGTGTGCCGGACGAGTTCGCCCGGGACCGGATCGCGAATGGGGTGGAGCAACTGGATCGGACGGCCCGGAAGATCAGGACGTCCATCTTCGATCTGCACACATCCGGCCCGGGCGAGCCGCAAACCCTGCGGCGGCGTTTGCTGGACGTGGTCACCGAGTTGACCGGTGAAGACACGGTGACCACGTCGGTCCGTATCGACGGCGCCGTCGATACGCGCGTTTCGCCGGCGTTGTACGAACACGCGGAGGCGGTGGTGCGCGAAGCACTCAGCAACGCGGTCCGTCACTCCGGGGGCGACGAGATCGGCATCGGCGTCGAGGCGGATCGTGAACTGGTCATCGAGGTCACAGACAACGGGGTCGGTATTTCCGAAGCAGGGCGGCGCAGCGGACTGGCCAACCTCGTGCAGCGGGCGGAACGCTGCGGCGGCAGCGCGGGATTCGCGGCCCGGCCGGGTGGCGGGACCAGAGTGACCTGGCGTGTCCCGTTGCCCTGAATCGGGCTCTCCGCCGCCGAACATCGGGCCTGGGCTGCTTCGCGTGGTGGAAGTGCGGGGGACTCGCCACCCATGGCGATAAGAGCGTTCACCGCGTCGAGCGGTTGTCCTGCGGTCCCTGCGAACGAGCTTCAGCTTGATCATCTGGGTCTCTGCTCCAGGAAATTGGTGTGAGAGGGCCTGGTGGCGGCAGCCATGGGTGGTAGTTGTCGTGTGGACGTGTCATCTCTTCACCGGCGTACTCCGTTCCAGAGCCGGCGAACCATCTTGCACCCTCGGAGTTGCCCAGGTGAACTCCTTGTCGGCGGTGTCCGCTCATACCGATGAACTTCGTCATCGCATTTGCCTGACACTCGGCGGCAAGTGGGTCAGGTCGGCTGGACGGCGCGTGATTCTGTCTTACGCCGCCGTTGGCGACGTATCGGGATCGGTGTGATCGCCTGGCCGGATGACCCAGCGCGCGTGCCGCCCTGGTGAACGGGTTCCATTGTGGACAAGGTGGGGTTGACCCCACCCCGAAAGGGCAGCAGGTGCCATCGCCTCACACCGTCGGACGGCTTAAGGTTCAGCTATCCGGACTGGAGCCGGTACACGCGGCAGGAAATCGATCCACGCGTCAGAAAGTTCACCATTTCGGGGCGCCGTGAACGGTGCCCGAACAAGGAGGAAACAATGCGTTCGTCAGCTCGAACACGACGGCGTGGGATCGTGGCCGCATTGACAGGTGTCTGTCTTCTGCTGCCGGCGTCGGCGCACGCCGACGACCGCACGACCTCGCTCCAAGCCTCGGAGATGAGCACTGTTCTGGACCGGCTGACCATCCCGGATCTCCAGCGGGCCATGGACAGCAGGTTGCTGAGTTCCGAGCGGCTCACCCGCGGTTACCTCGATCGCATCAACGCCCTCAATCCGCGTCTGAACGCGGTGGTGCAGACGAACCCGGACGCGCTCGCGCTCGCGCGCCAGAGCGACAGCCGCCGCCGAGCGCACCAGGCGCGGGGGCCGCTGGAAGGTATCCCGATCCTGCTGAAGGAGAACATCGACACCGCGGACCGGCAGACCACCACCGCAGGCTCGACCGCGTTGCGCACGGCGAAGCCCGCCAAGGACGCGTTCCTGGTCCAGCGCCTGCGCGATGCCGGCGCGGTCATCTTCGGCAAGGCGAACATGTCCGAGTGGGCCAACTTCTACGGCTCCAGGCAGATCCCTGGCTGGAGCGCCGTCGGTGGCCAGACCCGCAACCCCTACGTCCTCGACCGGAGCCCGTGCGGTTCGTCCAGCGGCTCCGCCGCCGCGGCGGCGGCCGGGCTGGCGACGGTGACGATCGGTACGGAGACCGACTCGTCGATCGTGTGCCCGTCCGCCGCGACGTCGACGGTCGGTGTGAAGACCACGCTGGGGGTGGTCAGCCGTGGCGGTGTCGTTCCGATCACGAACCAGCACGACACCCCCGGCCCCATCGCCCGCACGGTGACCGACGCTGCGCTGACCCTCGCGGTGATGGCGGGAGCCGACGCGGCGGATCCGGCCACGGCACCGGTCGCGGGCGCCCTGCCCGCCGACTACCGCACCATGCTCAATCGCGATTCGTTGCGCGGCAAGCGAATTGGTGTGTGGCGCAAGGGGCACGAGGGAATCGACCGCGATGTCGACCGGGTTTTCGAGGCCGCCGTTCAGCGGCTCCGCGTCTTGGGAGCGACCGTCGTCGAAGGAGCGGATGTCCCCGACGTCATCGGAATGGTCCAGCCGCATCTGCTGCCCGCCGTGCTGACCGAGTTCAAGCACGACCTCAACGGCTATCTCGCGACGACCCCGGGCGGGCATCCCAAGAACCTCACCGATCTCATCGCCTACAACAAGAAGCACGCCGCTGTGGAGCTGCCGGGCTTCGAGCAGGACCTGCTCGAGATGGCCGACAAGACCGACGGCAACGTGAACGACCCGGCGTATCGTGCTCACCGGGCGGCCGCGACCGGCCAGGCCCGGGACTCCATCGACGCCGTGGTGAAGAAGTACCGTCTCGACGCGATCGTGACGGCCACCGACCTGCCCGCCCCGCCGATCTTCGGAGGTGGCGGTAGCTCCTTCGTCAGCAGCACCCGCAGCACGTCGACAGCCGGGTATCCCCACATCACCGTTCCGGGTGGCTTCGCCCGGACGGGCCTGCCGATCGGCGTCTCCTTCCTCGGCACCCGGCTGACCGACGCTTCCCTGCTCGGTTACGCCTACGCCTTCGAGCAGGCCACCCACGCCCGGAAGGCACCGCACTACCTGCCCACCGCACGCTGACATCTCAGGCCTTCGCGCGGGACTCCGGCACGGCGAGGGACCGCAAGGGTACCGAGGACCCTGATTCCCAGCTCGGGCATGATCTCCCAACCTGTTCACCTTTCCGGAAATAGCTCACGAAATGACCTTCCACCAGGTGCTGGAGCGTGCCGGCCGACCCCCGCCCGTGTCCTGGCGACGACTCCCCTCGGGGGTGAAGTCGCGGTGTAGCCGAGCTGAAGCCGGATGGACGCACGATCCCACCGTCGCGGGGCCTGCGGATCTGCGCTCCGTACCTGGTGGGAGGAACAATGCGGCTACGTCGCACAGTGATCGCCACGGCGGTCACCGCTCTGGTGGGTTCGATGGTGGTCGTCGTCGCGGGGAGCAGCCCGGTCATACCCGCACGACCGGCATCCGTCGCGGAAGCGCCCGACGCGGTTTCGGCGATGGCCGCCGCGCGGGCGCAGGGGACAAGGGTCGAGGTGGCGGGCGAGCGCACCGCGAACCGGGAGGTCTTCGCCAACCCACAGGGGACGCTGACCGCCGAACTGACCCCGGTCCCGGTCCGGACCAAGGTCGCGGGCAAGTGGGTGCCGATCGACACCGCGGTGGTGCGCCGCGCCGACGGTTCGTTCGGCCCCAAGGCGGCCGAGGGTGAACTGTCGCTGTCCGGCGGCGGGAAGACCGCGCCACTGGCCACGCTCCGCCGGGACGGCAAGTCGCTTTCGCTGTACTGGCCGGGCGATCTGCCCGCGCCGGTGGTCGCGGGCGACAAGGTGACCTATCCCGAAGTGTTCCCTGGCGCCGACCTGGTGATGTACGCCGACCGCGATGGTTTCCGGCAGCACCTCACGCTGAAGGACGAGCCCGCCGCGAAGAACCCGGCGCTCAAGTCGATCCGGATGACGATCCGGGCCGACGGCCTGAAGGTGACCGCCGGGAAGGACGGCGCGCTGCGGGTGCTCGACGAGGCGGGCGCCGAGCTGTTCAGCGCCCCGCCGTCGGTCATGTGGGACGCGGCGGGGAAGCGGGCGCCGATCGCGGTGTCCGTTGTGGACGGTGCGCTGGAACTGGTGCCGGACGCTAAATTCCTGGCTGACCCGGCGCGGACGTTCCCGGTCGTCGTCGACCCGACGCTTCGGACGCACGAGAAGACCGCTTGGGCCACTGTGCTTTCCGGCAAGCCTGAGGACGAGTACTGGGGCACCAGCGGCGATGGCACCTACGCGCAGGTGGGTCAATGCCCGCGTGACTACCCGGACAGCTACTGCAACAACATCGGCGAAGCATGGGCGTACTTCCAATACGACACAAGTTTCCTGTGGGACAAGGATGTTCTCGGTATCACGATGTCCGGGGTCGTGGTGTCCGGTCCCGAATGCAACGAGCCCTGGCACGACGTCTACCACATCGGCGACGACCGGCTCCTGTGGAGCGGGATGAACTGGAACAACCGCCTCGGCGGCAACCGGGCCGCTTCCAGCAAGGTGCCCGGCGTGCACACGAACTGCACGGGCTGGAAGAACGCCGGGTTCAGTGTGCCCACCGAGCACATCAAGAAGGCGCGTTCGTCGGTGTACTTCCTCAAGGCCTTCGACTCGGGTGCCCAGTCCGCGTGGCGGAAGTACAACCCGCCGGACATGAAACTGAAGGTGACCTGGAACCGCACGCCGCACGTGCCGGGCAACCTCACCACCGATCCGCCGCTGAAGGCCCCGTGCCACCACTGTGGCGGGATCCCCTACGTCGGCGACGACTGGATCACGCTGAAGGCCCAGGTGTCCGATCCGGACGGTGACGACGTCCGCGCGCAGTGGCGGATCCACGACGGGGTGGAGACCGCGTGGGACGCCAACATGCTGACCAGCGGTTCGATCCACAGTGCCGGTATCGATCTCAGCAAGCGGCACGGGAAGACCATGAACTGGTGGCTGCACGCCTCGGACGGTGCGGCGTCCAGTGGTGCGGCGAGCGGCACGCGGTTCGCCATCGACCGGGAGCCACCCACCGTAGAGCCGACGGTGGCCAGCGAACTGTACACAGAGGACAATCGCTGGCACGGCGGACCCGGCGTGTTCAGTGAGTTCGTCTTCGGTTCCCAGGGAGTCGACGACGTCGACCACTATCTGTACGACTGGTGGGATGAGCCGGGCACCCCGATCGTCGCCGAGACGCGCGGCGGCGCCGCGCGGGTCCGCCTGGCACCGCCCGGCGACGGGCCGCAGACCCTTTACGTCCGCAGTGTGGATCGTGCGGGACACAAGGGCCCGATCCGGAAGTACCGCACGTACGTCCGTGCCGGCAACGGGCCCTTGGCGCACTGGGCGCTGAACGGCAACCCGAACGACTCGGCCTTCCTCGGTGACCGGCACGGCTCGCTCAACGGCGGCGCGACCTTCACCGGACAGGGCGCGGTCGGTGCCGCGGTGCGGCTCGACGGCGTCGACGACCACGTGAGCGCGCCGAACGCGATCCGCAACAGCGCGGCGTTCACGGTCTCGGCCTGGGTGAACCTGAACCGCAAGGACCACGCCAGGGCGGTGGTCAGCCAGGACGGCGCGATGTTCCCCGGATTCGTGCTGTGGCACCGGGCCGAGGCCGACGGGAGCAATTCCCGCTGGGTCTTCGGTGTGCCCAACTCGACGTCCTCGGACAAGGGCGTGCCGATGGCCACCTCGGCGATCGGCATGCCGGAGCTGAACACCTGGACCCATCTCGCCGGTGTCTACGATCCCGAGGCCAAGCACATCAAGCTGTACGTCAACGGGACGCTCGCCGCGACGACACCGCACACGGCGAAACCCGACTGGGCCTCCGGTCAGGTGCGTATCGGCCGCACGGTCTGGGGCACCAACACCGGCGTCGACCATTGGGCGGGCGGGGTCGACGACGTGCAGATCCACGACCGGGCGCTGACCGCTGCCGAGGTCTCGGCGCTGGTCGGGGCGGGCGACGTCCAGGTGGCGCACTGGAGGTTCGACGAGACCTCGGGTACGACGGCGCGGAACTCCGTCGAGGGCGGCGCCGACGCGGTGCTGCGGAACGGCGCGGCCTTCACCACGACGGGCGCGGTGAAGGGCGGGGTCCGGCTGGACGGGATCGACGACGTCGTCTCGACCAACAGCCCGCTGCTGCGCACCGACCAGAGCTTCACGGTCGCCGCGCAGGTCAAACTCGACCGGGCCGACGACGGTACGTACACCGTGCTCAGCCAGGACGGCGACCGGATCTGCTCGTTCTGCCTGCAGTACCAGAACCGCAAGTGGACCTTCGTCTTTCCGCAGTCCGATTCGGACAGTCCGGCCGGGTACAACTGGGTCGGCACGTCGACCCAGCCGCCGGAGGGAGTGTGGACCCAGCTGACCGGTACCTACGACGCCGGTGAGAACAAGATCCGGCTGTATGTGGACGGCGAGCTGATCGGGGAGTCCACCCGTGTCACGCCGTGGCAGGCGAAGAACGCGTTCCGGATCGGGCAGGCGGTCCTCAAGGGGGTTCCGGAGCAGCGGTTCCCCGGCACGATCGACGAGGTCCGCGCCTACAACCGGGCGATCTCGCAGGACGAGGTCCGTGGGCTCGTGAGCCGCGACAACGTCACCGCCGGTACCTGGAAATTCGACGGCAACCCCGACGACGCCAACGGAAAGGTGAACGCCACGGTCAACGGCACCGGGGACTGGACCGCCGGGCAGACCAGCATGCCCGACCCGGCGGACCTCGCGCTGCGGCTCAACGGCGGCCACGCCGCCACCACACAGAGCGTGGTGGACACGGACAAGAGCTTCACCGTGACGGCGTGGGCCAAACTGGACAAGATCGACGGGCACCACACCGTGGTCTCCCAGCAGGGCCAGACGGCCAGCGGGTTCGACCTCGGCCTGCTGCCCGACGGCCGGTGGGACTTCACGGTTTCGAAGGTCGACGCGCCGGACGCCCTCATCGACCACGTGGCGGGCGGCGCCGCGCAACCCGGGGTCTGGACTCATCTCGCGGGGGTGTACAGCAAGAGCAGGCAGCGGATCGAGCTCTACGTGAACGGTGTGCTGGCCGGTTCGGAGATCCATCTCGACGGCGCGGACTTCAACGGGCCCTTGCAGATCGGCCGGTCGAAGTGGGGCGGGAACGAGAATCTCGAGCTCTTCCCAGGCGCCATCGACGATGTCTCGGTCTACAGCCGGGCCTTGCCGGCGGGCGAGATCCTGACGATGGCCGGGCGGGATCTGAGCCTGGCGCACAACTGGACCCTCGACGACGGCTCCGGGGTCACCAGCGGTGACGCCGTGGGCGCACGGCAGGCGACGTTGTCGGGCGGGGCGACCTTCGCACCGGGGCGGGTCGGCAACGCCGTCCAGTTGGACGGCGTCGACGACGTCGCCTCGACGAGTGGCGTCGACGTCCGCACCGACACGAGCTTCAGTGTGTCGGCGTGGGTTCGCATGACCGGTAAGGAATGCGATCTCGACGTCACCTCGCGCTGCATGTTCAGCGCGGTCTCGCAGGATGGCGGCGTCGCCCCCGACGGCAGCACCAGGCCCGCCAGCAAGTTCCGGCTCGGTCATCTCGAAGACGACAACGGGCATCCCGGGAACTGGGTGTTCGAGATGCCGGAGGCGAACGGCACGATCACCAAGGCCTCGGTGGACGTCATTCCCAGCGACCTGACGGGGTGGGTACACCTGACGGGCACCTACAACGCCACGGCGAAGTCGATCCACCTGTATGTCGACGGAACCCGCAAGGGCGAGGGCACCTTGCTCACCGCCTGGCAGGCCACAGGTGGGCTGCAGATCGGCCGCGGCCGTGAGGGCGGTGAAGCGAAGGGGTTCTGGAAGGGGTCCGTCGACGATGTCCGGATGTACGGTGGCTCGTTGACCGCCGAGCGGGTTTCCGCGCTGTACCGCGGCTATCCGGCGGCGGAGGGTTCGACGACCCTGCCCGCCGCGGACAAAGGACACTGGAAGTTCAACGAGAGCACCGGAACCACGGCGGCCGATTCCGGCGGCCGCGGCCTGACCGCGACGCTGCGGGGCGGCGCGGGCTGGAACCCTGGGCGAGACGGCTACACCGGGTGGTTCGACGGTGGTGCCGGATACGCGGAGACCGCCGTGCCGGTGGTCGAAGACACCGGCCGGGACTTCTCAGTCGCCGCGTGGGCGTACCTGAAGGCGGGCACGCATTACGCGACCGTGTTCGGGCAGGACGCGGGCCAGGTGAGTGCGTTTCACGTGCAGTACGACCACGGCTCGAAGACGTGGGGTGTGGTGGTACCGAAGGCCGACCAGAACAACCCGGAGCTGCGAACCGTGCTTTCCAGCGAACCGGCGAACGTGGGCGGCTGGTCGCATCTGGTGATGACGTACGTCGCCGCGCAGAAGCAGGTACGGCTGTACGTCAACGGCGTGCTGTCGGGAATGCAGTCGGATATCACGATCCCGGCGGCACCCGGGAAGTTCTCCATCGGCCGGTGCCGGTGGAACGGCGGTGACGGCTGCTACTTCCCCGGCGGCATCGAGGAGGTCAGGGCGTACGGGAAGGCGTTGTCCGACGGCGAGGTCCGGCGGGTCCACGACGACATCCCGCCCGCGTCGCACGGCTACTGGAGGTTCGACGACGGCACCCCGCGCGACTACTCGTGGGCGCAGAACCACATGGCCGTGACCGGGACCGCCACCTACCCCGACGGCATCACCGGGAAGGCGCTGCAGCTCGACGGCAACTCCTACGCGCAGGGCACCAAGCCGGGCGTGAGCATGCGGGACAGCTTCACCGTCGCCGCGTGGGCACGCCTCACGAGGGGCGACAAGGTCGCCACGGTGCTCGGCCAGGACGGCGCCACCCACAGCGGTTTCGTCCTCCAGTACCGGCCGGAGGTGAACCGGTGGATCTTCGGCGCGGCGACGGAGGATTCGGAAGGGGCGAACCACACGCCGCTGGTCTACGCGAACTCGTTGCAGCCGCCCGCGTTGAACACGTGGACACATCTCGCCGGGGTGTACGACTACCCGGCGCGGCAGCTGCGGCTGTACGTCAACGGGGAACACGTCGGCACCAAGGAAAACGTCCTGCTGTGGACGGCGTGGGGCAGCTTCACCATCGGCAGGGGCAAGGCCAACCGGGTCGCGGACGGGTTCTTCCCCGGTGCGATCGACGAGGTGACCACGGACATGGGCGTGGTCTCCCCGGACGAGCTCCGGAAGCGGGCGGGCTGGCCCGAGCCGGCGGGTGGCCAGCTCGGCCGGTTCATCCGGACCGGCGGTGACCACCGGACGGTGCTCCTCGGCGGTGACCTCTACGGCAAGGCGGGCGAACTGCCGCCGGGCTACCGGTTCGAGAAATCGCTCGGCATGATGCTCACCGCCGAACGGCCCGGAACGCGCCGGGTGTACAGCTGCCTGCTCGGGGAGACCGACGCGTTCACCTCGACCGATCCGGCCTGCGAGGGCAAGACGAAACTCGCGGATCTCGGCTGGGTGTACTCGGCGAAACCCGCCGGGGTCGCGACGGTTCCGCTCTACCGGTGCCTGCACAACGGAGAACGGTTCGACGCCTACCTGGCCGACTGTGAAGGCCAGCAGGTGGACGTCCTGATCGGATATCTCCTGGCGTACGCGCCGCTGACCCGGTACTACCACCCGCGGATCGGCGAGCACGACGTCTCGACGCGGGGTACGCCACCAGGGTACCGCCACGAGGGCACGTACGGCCTGCTCGCGATGTCGAACGAGCCGGGCACCCAGCTGGTGAAGTCCTGTGTGGACGGTACGGACCGGTTCCTGTCCCTCGACGCCGCCTGTGAAGGGAAGACGGTCTACCGCGACGTGGGCTACATCTGGACACAGCCTCCCGCCGGGTTGCCGAGTATCCCGCTCTACCAGTGCGCGCTCAATTTCGGCGCGTCAGCGGGCGAGCTGTTCGTCTCCGGTGAGGCGAACTGTGAAGGACAGACCGTACGCGGACAGCTGGGCTACGTGGTCCGCGCGGCACCGGCCGCGGTCTGACAGGCGGGACCGATTCGGGGTCGTGAACCGCTCTTGCTCGCTTGAAGTACATGAAGGCCCCTTCCTTGCGCCAGGCGCAAGGAAGGGGCCTTCATGTACTTGGGAAGGTGTGAAGGTCGAGTTTCCTCGGCTGAGCCGCGTGAAGGGGGTCCTTCACGCGCTGCGGCTGTGACTGCTGGGGCTGGTGGTGTTGCTGAGGCTGCGGATGGCGATCGCGTAGTCCGTGAAGGCCTCCTTCCCTGCCTTCAGGGTCGGGGTCTCGGCAAAGTCGTATAACTGCGCTCTTGGTGATTCGAGCTGGATCTCCGAACGGGGTAGGTGGCGATGCCGCGCCCAATGTGGCATTGGGGACGCTGAGCGTCTCCGATGTCACATTGGGCGCACCGAATGAGTCGCCGGCGCGTCCGAATCGGGCGCTTTCACCCCGAAGTGTCCCCTGTGGACAGTCGAGAAGGAGTCAGGCCACCGTGACGAGCCCTCCGTCTCCCACTCGACCAGCGCGGAGTCGCATAACGGCTGGTCAGATGCGACATTGGGGACATCGCAATCGGGTCCCTCGCCACCAGCGCCCGAATCGCCGCACGTAACGCAGGAGGCCTTCACGGACCTGCGACCAACTGCTGCCACATTCAGTACGTACCTGAAACACCTTTGGTTCTATCGCCACTCACTCGGACTCCGGAACGCCCAGCTCCCGGAGTATCGCCAGCGCGGACGTCCGGTTCTCCCGCGCCGCGGCCGCTTCTCCGTTGATGTCGCGAATCTTTTCGGCAACCAGGAGGGCGCGGGCCTGGCTCAGGCGCTGGCCGTCTTCCTGCGCGATCTTCAGCGCGCGTTCGACCTGGCGGTTCGCCGCGTCGAGGTCGCCCAAGCCCAGCTGGGCGGCGGCCAGTTCGGTCAGCGCCGCGCATTCGAGGACCCGCATTCCGGTCTCGTTCATCTTCGTCAGCGCGAGTTCCGCGTGCGCGACGGCGCCGGCGGGATCGCCGGTGGCGCGATGCGCGGCGGCGAGGCCGATGAGAATCGACACCTCGCCGTACCGGAAATTGATCGCCCGGGACAGTCCCAGCGCCACCGTGTAGCCTTCGATGCTTTCCGCGAACCGCCCGCGGCGCCGGGCGGCGGTGG
Source organism: Amycolatopsis sp. NPDC043887 (assembly GCF_056435665.1). Lineage (NCBI taxonomy): Bacteria > Bacillati > Actinomycetota > Actinomycetes > Pseudonocardiales > Pseudonocardiaceae > Amycolatopsis > Amycolatopsis sp. NPDC043887. The sequence continues at coordinate 20,188 of NZ_JBWKEB010000031.1, read as the reverse complement.
CGAGGATTTCCAGCGCACCGGCTTCAAGGCGGCGTTCGCCGACCTCCTGGCACTGTACCAGTGCCTCCCTGGCCACGTCGTCGGCTTCGGCGTACCGGCCGAGATCGCAAAGGGTCTCGGCCAGGCACACCAGTGCCGCGTTGCCGTAATGCCGCAGGCCCCATTGTTTACAGAGCCGGACGCTTTCCTCGTGGTATTCGGCGGCTTCGGGGAGCCGTCCGGCGGTCCAGTGAGCGAGGCCGAGCCCGTTCAGGGCGATCAGCGAGATGTGGTGGTTGTCGATTCGTGAGCTGAGTTCGACCGCTTTTGTGTGACAAGCGATCGCGGAGTCGATCCGCCCGAGAGACAGGAGGGCGACGCCGACGTAGTTGATCTCCCTGGCCTCGGTCCGCTCATCGCCGATCCGCCGTGCGACGGCGAGCGCGCGCTCGTGGTGGCGCTTCGCCTCATGCGGCTTCCCGAGCTGCGCGTACACCCGGCCGAGGAAATGCCGGCATTCCACCTCCGCCACCTGGTCCTGGCCGCAGAGCCCCAGCGCGCTGGTGACCTGGACCACGGCGTCGTCGTAGTCGCTGACGTTGTAGGCGATCATCCCACGCAAGGCGAGCGCCACGACCTTGGCTCGCGTGTCGGCGGCCGCGTCCGCCGCCTTGAGCGCGGCGTTCGCCAGCGCCAAGCCGTCCGCGGCGTATCCGCAGCCGGAGAAATAGCCGCGCAACGCGTCGGCCAGCTCCCGGCAGTAGCCGCGGAGCCCGCAAGAGATGGCCGCGCGCTCGGCGGCGGCGACCAGGTTCGGCCGCTCCTCATCGAGCCAGCGCATCGCCGCTTCGTCACCGTCGAACACGTCCCTGGCCACTGGATCCGTCGGCAGCAGCCTGCGGACCAGCGGAAACAGACGTTCGTGCGCGGCGGCCGCTGTGCCGGCGTAGTGGTCGTACAACCGGATATCGGCCGCGGCCAGCTCGCCCGATGGCTCGTCGTCCCGGGCACACGCGGCCGCGAACTCCCGGAGCAGATCGTGGAACTGGTAGCGGTCGGCGCTGCGCCGGGCCAGGAGATTGGCCGAGACCAGCCGGTCGAGCCACCGGCGTGTCCGTTCGGCCGGGCCGAGGAGCGCGACGGCCGCCGCGAACGTGAAGGACGGGCCGGGTATCCGCCCGAGCAGCCGGAACGCCCGCCGGGCGGGTTCGTCCAGCGCCTGGTAGGAGAGCTGGAACGTGGCCTGTACCGCGATGTCCGGGTCGCCTTCGATGGCCAGTTCGGCGAGGCGGTCGGCCCGCAACGTCGCCACATAGCTCCCGACGGACGCGTGTTTCCCGCCGACCAGGTTCGCCGCCGCGATCCGCAGCGCCAGCGGCAGATGCCCGCAGAGATCGGCGAACTGGTCGACGGCTCCGGGCTCGGCGCCGACGACGTCCTCGCCGAGCAGCTGGGTGAGCAGCGCTCGCGTGTCCGGGGGTGTCAGCACGTCGAGGCTCAGCACCTGGGCGTCGTTGAGGACGGTCAGGCCACGCAGGTCGCCACGGCTGGTCACCAGCGCGACGCAACCCGAGTTCGGCGGCAGCAGCGGGCGGACGTGATCGGCGTCGGCGGCGTTGTCGAGCACCACGAGTACCCGGCGTCCGGCCAGCAGCGACCGGTAGAGCACGACCTGTTCGTCGAGCGTCACCGGCACCTGCCCGCCCGACACACCGAGGCCGCGCAGGCAAAGCGTGAGGGCCTGGGTCTTCGACACCGGTGAGGTCGACGCGTAACCGCGCAGATCGACGAACAGCTGACCGTCGGGAAACCGGTCGCGGACGCGGTGAGCCCACTGGACGGCCAGCGCGGTCTTGCCGATGCCACCGGGACCGACGATCGCCATGGTCCGGTGCGCCGAAGCCAGGAACCCGTCCAACGTCTCCAGGTCCGACGTCCGCCCGGAGAAACTGGGCAGGTCGGCCGGTAGCTGGCAGCCCGCCTGGTGGGTGACGGGCAGGTCGTCCGGCTGGGTGAGGACCTCCTGATGGGCCGCGCGCAGCTGCATGCCCGGCTCGACGCCCAGCTCGTCGGTGAGCATCCGGTGCACGGTCCGGTAGGTCTCCAGCGCGTCCGCTCTACGCCCTGATCGGTGCAGCGCGAGGATCAGCAGCGCCCACAACGATTCCCGCCAGGGATTCTCGCGGGTGAGGGCGCCGAGATCGGCGATGATCTCGACGTGTTTGCCCAGCTCGAGGCTGACTTCGAGATAACGCTCGCGAGCCCGCAGCCGTTCCTGGCCGAGCTGGACGGCCGCTTCGCGCTGAAACGACTCGGCCGGGACGTCCGACAGCGCGTCGCCACGCCAGCAGGCCAGCGCCTCGGCCAGGAGCTCCCGTTCCCTTTCGGGTTCCGCGGTCTTCGCCCGGCCGACGAGCTGCCGGAACCGGAGCAGGTCGAGCCGCGCCGGTTCGAGGCGCATCAGGTAGCCGTCGGGGCGGGTTTCGATCATGGCGTTGTCGCCGAGCACCCGGCGCAGGCGCAACGCGTGGAGCTGGGCGGCCTTGCGCGCGGTCGGAGGCTGGTGTTCGCCCCAGAGATCCTCGGCGAGCTCGTCCAAGGACACGGTCGCGTTCGCCCGGAGCAGCAGCGCCGCGAGGACGACGCGCAGCTTCGGTCCGCCGACCGCCACCGGCAGACCGTCGCGTGTCACCTCGAGCGGGCCGAGGATTCCGAAACCGAGACCGGATCCTTCCACTGCTTCTCCCCTTCCACGGGCACATCACTCACGGATCGAGCAATGTGCCCGTGGTCGGAAGAGTACGTCCGGATCGCCCGGGATGGGAGGTTCGCCGGTTGTCAGCCGGTACAGCGGTAGTCGGGCGCGGACCGCAGCCAGGAACATTCGAACCCGGCGGTGAGTGACCAACCGATCTTTTTGCCTTTCCAGTTCATATCCAACTGGGGCGCATTGCGGCGATTCCATTCGAGCGCGGCCGCGCCACCTCCGAATGTGTACTTGTCCGTCATCTTCGCCCAGGTCCGGTCGGCCCCTTGGGGACAGTCTTCAGTCATCCCGAAGCAGATCCATTGCTTGCGGTCGTCCCAGGTGTAGTCCTCGACGCTGCGCGACACGGACCCGTCCAAGGCGAAGAGGCTGCCTTCCACGAACAGCGCCGGTCCGGCCGCTTCGCCCATGGATTTCTGATCGACCGCGTACTTGAGCGAGTTCGAGATCGCGACACCGGTGGTGAAGCCGAAGCCGATCTTCCAGCCGTCCGTGATGTCGCCACTGGAGTCGATGCAGGTCTCGACACCGAGGACGATGCCCTGACCGGCGGATCCGGACACGCAAGAGAACAGCAGTCCTCCACCCGGGGTGTACGGCGGCGGCGCGATGCCCGTCTTCTCGGACGCCTCCTTGACTCGCTGCTTCCTGATGTCCTCCTTCACGATGGCCCTGGTGACGTTGTTCTCGCGCCACGCGTTGGCGGCCATGCATTCGAGGTTGCCCGCCGCGACCGCTTTGGGCGGACTTCCGCCACAGACCGTGTCGATCACGTACGACTCGATAGGGATCTGCCAGAACGTGACGTCCTCCTGGTCCTTGCGGGACACCACTCCCGACTTGTACGGCGTCGTCCGCCGAGCCGGTGCGGGCGCTCCCCAAGGAGTGACGGGCTGCGCCTGCGCGGGCGGCGCGGGCGTGGACTTCGCCGGTGCTCGCGACCCGCTCTTGCCGTTCCGGCAGTCGCCGTCGGGGCAGGACAGCAGACCGGACGGGTCACTCCTCGTGATCGGGCTGTTGTTGCTGTAGGCGTACCCGTTGAGCTGCTGCGGATCCCCCGCGTCCAGCACGGGGTCGACCGAGATGAACCGGCCGGTGTCCGGGTCGTACTCCCGGGCGCCGAGGTGGGTCAGGCCGGTACTCGCGTCCTTGGTCCCGCCGACGAACCCGCGTTCCCCCGGGAAGGCCGACGCCTCGCCACGCGGGCCGCCGAACGGCAGCTGACGTCGGTTGGTGACCGCCAGCGTGCCGGAGTCCACAGCCGTCTGCGCGGTGCTCTGGTGATCCGATGCCAGCCACGTCAGTGCTCCGCGACCCTGGCGCATCGCGATCGCCTGGCCGCCGTGGCCGTAGTACCGGGTGACCGTGGGGTTGCCACCCGACGCCGAGAGCCGCAGTTCCTGATTGCCCAGGTACAAGGTCGTCCCGGTCGGGTCGCGTCGGATCAGCCTGTCGCCGGACGGGCCGTACACGAACGAGGTCGCCTTGTCTCCCTTCGCCACCGACGCGAGCTTGCCCGTCTCATTCCACTTGAACGTCTCCGCGACGTCACCTGACGTCCGCGAAGCGAGTTGCCCGGCGGCGTCGTAGGCGTACGAGGTGACACCGCCTGGCCCGGTCACCGAGCCGAGGGCGTGGGCGTGCCCGGGAACCTGACCGGTGTAGGTCCGGACGACGTCGCCCGCGGCGGCGTGCTGTGTCTCCGTTGCCCGGTTGCCGGCCTTGTCGTAGGTGAACGACTGCCAGTACGGCGCCGGGCCCCGCAGACCCGCCACGGACGGATCGGCGTCGCATGCCGAAGCGGGCGTCCACGCCTCCGTGAGCCGCTGCAGGCCGTCCATGCGGAAACACTGGACATCGCCGTTGAACTTGTCCGCGATCGACGTGATGGAACCGGCCGGGTCGTAGCCGTAGTGCAGGTCGGACAGCATCGGCGACGGCGTTTCGGCGTCCACGATGGACCGGGTCAGCCGCCGGTCGCTGTCGTCGTAGTACCGCGACAGCCAGACCCGCTTCGTCCCGCTCCCCAGGGTGACCCGCTGCACCTCGCTGTAGCGGGTGAAGTCGGTCGCCGACACCAGTTCGACGGTCGAGCCTTCGTAACCGCCCCAGCTGGTGGCCAACGGCCCGAGTTCGTGATATCCGAAGCTGACGGTCTCCGCGGGCAGCTCACCGGCCGCCGGGTACGACTGGCTGGACAGGCCCCCGTCCGGGTTGTACCCGGTGTAGGAGTTGTATGTTCCCGCGAGCAGGCCTTCCTCGGCCGGGATGATCACGGACGTCCCGGTGGGCCGGTAGGCGGGATCGTAGCCGAGCACCTTCGAGGTGTACGCCCTTCCGTCCACGAACGAGGTCGACGACGCGGGTTTTCCCTTGCCCTTCGTCACCGTGTCGTACGTCCATTCCGTCAGCTTCTTCCCGCCGACGGAGCCCGAGAACTTCGCCGTCGGGCGACCGAGGGCGTCGTAGCTGTAGGCCAGCACCTCACCCCGCGCGTCCCGCGCGGTGAGGATCTGCCCGGCGTCGTCGTAGGTCTTCGTGATCGTGCCGCTGTCCGGATCCTCACTGGTGGTCTGACGGCCGAGGAAGTCGTACCCGAATCGCCAGACCGCGCCCGAAGGGTCGGTCATCGCCGCGGTCCGGCCCGCCTTGTCGTAGGTGTACCGGGTCGAGTCGTACCCGCCTTGCCCGTCGTGCTGGCGCAGCTCGACCGCCTGGCCGCGCGCGTTCGTGTAGGTCGAGGTCGGCGTGCCCCCGGCGGGCGGGGTGACGTCCACGTGGTCGCCGAAGTACGCGGTGGTGGTCCGCCGCTTTTCGAACGCGCCCGCGAAGTAGATCGACGCGTCGGCACGTCCGGCCCCGTCGAAGTGCGACCGGGTGTGTCCCGGGACGTCCACATCGGACGCCACCCACAGGGCGTCGTCGACGGGTTTGTCGTTGTAGTACGGCTGGGTGGTCTTCCACGCGCGGCCCTGTGAGTCGTGCCGCGTGTCGGTGAGCAGCCGGCCGCCGCCGATCGCGGGCAGCTGCACCTGCCGCGCGCGCAGCAGCCCGTCGTAGATCGTGGTCCAGGAATGCTCGGCGCCGGTCGGGCCGATCCTGGTCGAGGTGACCACGGTCGGTTTGTCCTCGCGCACCAGGTACGCGGTCCGGACGGCCGGTACCTCGGGGTGAGCCGCCCTGGTCCAGGTCGGCGTCCACACCGCGATCGGGCGGCCGAGCGGGTCGTACTGGGTCTCCTTCCTTCTCGAGTTCGGGTCACTGATCAGGGTCGCGACGCCCCAGGCCGGATCGAACGTCGTGGTCGTCACCAGCCCGCCCGGGACGGCGGTCGTGCCGGGACCGGTGACCACGGTCTTGGTGACCGGGCCGCCCAACGCCGGGGTGTAAGCCGTCGTCGTGGTGCGGCCGAGCGCGTCCGTGGTCGATTCGACGCGGCCGTGCACGTCGTAGGTCGTCGTGCCGATCGTGAAGTACACCGGATCGGCTGCCGGACGCTCCTTCGCGATCTCCGTCTTCACCGCGTTGCCGAACGGGTCGAACGTCGTCTTGGTGTCCGACAACGCGTCCCGCGGATACTCCACGGTCGCTCCACAGTGGACGGAGTCCGACCACGTGTGGCCTGCCAGGTTCATGAGCCAGGCGGCGTCCTTGCGCGTGTACTCGGTATGGGTGCACCGGTCGTCGTCGGCCGTGCCGACATCGCCGAGGTCGTTCACCTTGGTCGGGAGACCCAGTTCGTCGTAGGTGGTCTCGGTGCGCGTCTGCCGCCATCCGGAGCCCACCGCCGTGTACGCGCGCTCGACGCCGGTGCGCACCAGGTACGCCTTGTACGAACCGCGTGTCGCCGTCGGGCCCTGGACCGAAGGCTCGGTGATCGTTTTGCTCACCCTAGGCGGATCCGGCTGGTTCGAAGGACCTTCCCGCTCGAACGTCGCGGTCTCGAATTCGGAGCCCGCCAGCCAGTCGGAGTCGGCGCGCACGCCACCTTCGGTGTCGGACACCGAGACCTGCCGCTTGCCGGAAGGCAGGTGATCGCCGTCCATGCCGCGGTGGAACCGCTGCTCGGTCATGGTGATCGGACCCGCCGGATCGTCCGCCGTGCCCGCCCGCACGCGGACCCGGCCGAACCCGCGGAACTCGTTCCAGGTCCGCTTGTCGTCCTTGGTGAACTCCGAGGTGTCCCAATGCCAGGCCGCGCCGTCGAGGTACTCGTACCGTGTGGTCTCCTCGGGGAAGGTCGAGGTCGGCTGGCCGTCCACCTGCAGCCGGTCCGTCCGCGTCACCGAGGAGACCACGTACTTGTGGAAGTAGTCGGTCCGCTCGGCCATGTACTTCTTCGCCCAGCGCACTGGGAAGCACCGCTTGTCATTGGTTTCCGGATTCGCGGGAAGGTTGTCGGACCTGCACTCCGACTCGTACCTGATCGAGGTGACCCCGCCGGTCTCGGACACGATCCCGCTGACCCGGTAGCGGATCAGCTCCGACACGCCGTCCCCCGGCTTCTCGACCCGGTTGTACAGCGGGGTGCCGTGGAACGTCACCGACGGCATCTCCGTGGTTCCGCCCGCCAGGCCGATGTGCTTGATGCCCTTGAGCCACAGCGCGGCCTTCTCGCCGTCACCGGGGTCGGGGTACTGCTGGTCCAGTTCCCAGCGGTCGACGTCACCGAAGTCGTTGCCACGCCACACCTTCGTGGTCACCGACGCCAGCCGCTGCGTGGTCCAGAACGTCGGCGAGTGCGCGTCCGGGCAGGTGGCCTTGTCGCATTTGGCTTCCCACGGCACATCCGGCCAGTTGCCGGGCGCTTCCGGACGGCAGTCGCTGCCCGGCACGCACCGGTTCGCCGTCGTGAAGACGACTCGACCGGACGGCTGGGTGACACCCTCGCGCAGGCCGTAGTCGATGTGGTCGAGGTGCCCGCCGCGGGTGTAGGAGACCGCGGCGTCCTTGCCGTTGAAGCCGTAGGAGTTCGACTCGGTGGTGTAGTGGAACCGCATCTCGTTGCCGTTGCGGTCCACCACGCGGTCCAGGTTCCACCGCCATGGCTGCGCGCACGACGAGGCGTCGAAGGTCGCGCCGTGGCAGGGCTCGCCGGAGTCGTCGCCGAACACCGGCACCGTCCAGGTCGATTCCTTGCCGGTGCCGAAGAAGTACTGCGTCCCGTCGACGGTCGTGATCTTCCAGTGCTCACCGTCGTTGTCGCCGTTGTCCGCACCGGTGAACCGCTCGATCCGCGAGCCGTCGTCGGAGCGCGGCCGCCACTTCCCGGTCGCGTCGTCGCGGATCAGCGTTCCGCCGGCGCCGCCGTAGGACGCGGTGGCGTTGTCACTGCGCCAGCACAGGTCCGCCGCCTGCGGCTTCGCGTCGCCCTCGGTGTCGGCCGAACAACCCCCGTACATGCGCTCGATGAATCCCGAGGACAACGACCAGCCGTCACCGACCCACGATGGCTGGTTGTTGGTCACCGTCGTCCGGCCGTCCACGGCGGACGATCGGTACGACAGCGCGAGACCCGGCGTCAGCCCGCCCGCCGCGGGCGGCACCCGCAGCGGGTATGACCAGGTGAAGTCGCCGGTATGCGGCGAAACCGACCAGTTCGCCGACGGTGACAGTGGCGTCGCCGTCGCCGTGCCCGCGCCTTCCTGCGCGGGTTTGAGGGCCTGGTTGCCGGTCAGCGCGTTCGCCGAGGCGTGGTCGGTGCCGATGGTCCGCCACGACGGGCTCGTCACCGGTACGGAAGGGACGTTCGTGAGATTCGTCGACGGTCCGGCGGCCAGCGCCGCGGGCGCGGCCATGGCCAGCAACAGGGACGCGCCCAGTTGCGCGGCGACCGCGAGGGTCAGGCAACGTCTCGTTCTCGAGCGCATCCGTTCACGCATCGTCGTTCCTCCCGTGTCCCCCCAGTGGACAGATAGGCGGAATCGTGCGTAGCTCCGGCTTCAATCCGGTTTCAGCGGGGCTTCGCGGGAAACCAGGCGAACTTGACGAACCAGACGGTGAGCGATTCGCCGGTTTCGGGTTGCCGACGGCCGAAAATATCCGACGGTTCGCCGCGGGGGCAGGATCGCCGAACCGGTCCCGAGCCCTGCCGATAGTCCTCTATGGACATACGTGCCGGGTGTCGTCATCCGGCAGTGCACCTGAGATCGCGTTACCGCCGTTCCTCGCCAGGTCGCTGTGCCGGCATCTGGAGACGCATCCGTACGAGTTCGTGTTCACAAACGCCTCCAGTATGGCCGTCGCGACGGCCACAGTGTGGAACCTGTCGCCGTGGCCGCCGCACGAGGTCCGAGCTTCCACCGGACGATCCTGTCGACCGATCGCGACGATCCCGACATCGCAGCCATCCGTTTCCGCCCGGCTTCAGCCGTCTCCCGGCCGGAGACGCTCTGGACTCGGCCTCTCCGGCCGGCGTGTACAGCGTACGAAGGAAGAACACCTTCTCCACCATCCGGCACCGCACTAAGGTCACCCAAGGGGCCGGGCTCGCGCGCGGCCGGGCGGGCCATGGCGTTCACGGGCCCGTCGTCAGTCGACCGGGGCGGGCTCGCTCCAAGCCACATCTGATCAAGTACCGGGCGGGGTGGTGCAGGGTGGGTAGACACTGTGGGCATGGAGTTCTTCTGCTACCACCGCGATCGGCCCGGCTCCATGGCGCTGCGCAAAGAGCTGCTGGAAGAGCACTGGTCCTACATGGACCGGTACGCGACGGAGATGATCGCCCGCGGGCCGACCCTCGCCAGCGACGGCGACACGCCCACCGGCAGCGTGCACATCCTCGACCTGCCAGATCCCGCCGCCGCCCGCGCGTTCGCCTTCGACGAGCCCAACTACCAGACCGGCGTTTACCGAGACGTGCTGCTGCGCCGATGGCGCAACACGCTGGGGCGCACCATGTGGGATTTCCCCGGTGGCCGCACCGGTGGCAACCGGTACCTGGTGCTCGGCCTCGGCACGGGACGGGCAGCCGACCTCGCCATGCCGCCCGATCGGGACGAGCTGATCGCGTATGGGCCGCTGATGTCCGACAACGACACAAGGTGGTTGGGCACAGCCGCCCTGGTCCGGGCACCGGACCCGGACACGGCACGCGCCGTCCTGACCCCGGACCGGTACGCCGACATCGAGGTCCACAACTGGCAGTTCGGCGGACGGCCGTCATGAACCGAGATCACCGCGTGCCCTTTTAATCCGAGGGAATCTGCAGCTCGTCGGTGTGGATGGACTTGCGTCGGTACGGGGCCAAGGCCAGGACCATCTGGTCGGTTACATGGCTGAAGCAGGCGATGTGACCCCATTTGGCGGGGGTGAGACGGCGTGCTCAAGATTTGTTCCGGCTACTGAACAGCAACTGAAGTCGGCCGCGCCGACTCTCAAGATAAGGTGCAACAAAAAACCGCCCTACCTCGGCAAAACTGCCAGGAGGGCGGTTCAAGTCGTAGTCGGTGTCCCACCGCCGGCAGGCCCACACCGCGGCACCGAGGCAGATGGCTCTGAACAGGATGGGGACTGGGCTTGGGTTCACGCTTACTGCTGGGCGCGAACGGTTTCACGGTCCCGGGCTGGTGGCCATGGTCGCCGTGGTCGCCGACGGTGCGGTGCGGGGCCAGGTCCAGGCGTACCGCAGGATGAGGGCGAGAACGATCAGTTCCAGTGCGACGCCGAGGCCGTAGAAGTACGTCCAGGACTCGCCCACCGCGTTGAACGCCGCGAAGGGGACCTGTACCGAGGCCACGATGAGGTTCGTGGTGCGGTTCGCCCGGGCGGGCAGGGTCATCGACAGCACGGCCATGAGGATCGGGATCGCCATGAGCGTGAGGAAGACGGTGAACAACGTCTGGCTGATGTCGAACTCGAAGACGACGCCGGCCTCGATGTCTTTGATGACGCCGGGTTTGAAGAAGGCGAGAATGTCCACGTAGGCGTACAGGAGCACGAGGCTCGTCCACGCTGCGGCGAGCTTGGCTCTCACCGGGATCCGCTGCTCGTCCAGTGCGGTCGTGGTGGGTTGACGTGTTCTCATCGTGGGCTCCGTTGTCGTGGTGAGGACTGGTGGGCCAACGATCGCCGAGCCCGGCGGCGGGCACATCGTCGTCGAGGCCGGACCCGCCCCGGCCGTGGGGAGGAGCGGCGTCTCGTTCTTTCGGTCGGTCCCCGGCGCCTCGGCGGTCCCTAGGCTGGGTGCGTGACCACCAACGCCCTGCGCTCGCTGTGGGCCGAGCCGCGCGCCACGGACGCTCCCGAACGGGTGTCGCGCGACTGGGTGCTGGTCGGGGCGTTGATGGTGACGGCGCTGCTCGAGGGAGTCCTCCGGGACGACGTCGCCTGGCGGCCGTTCGCGACGATCGTGGCGGTCGGACTCGCGCCGGTGCTGCTGTGGCGGCGTACCCACCCGTTGGCCTGTGTCGTGGTGGCCTTCGGCACCGCGATGGCGTTGGGACTGGCGAGCCTGCTGGGCGGGGCCCCGAGCGTGGGCCTCGACACGATGATCTACGTCCTGGTGCTCGTCTACGCGCTGGTCCGCTGGGGCTCAGGGCGCGAGATCGTGATCGGGCTGACGGTGGTGGCGGTCGCCGCGGGAATCGGTATGGTCCCCGACTACATCGGGCCGACCGAGATCTTCGGCGGGCTCGCCATCCTCGCGGCGGCGGCGGCGGGCGGAGCGGCGTTCCGCTACCGCGCCGAGAGCCGGCGCCGGGAGTTGGACCGGATCCGCGTCCAGGAGCGGGTCGGTCTCGCGCGCGAGTTGCACGACATCGTCGCCCACCACGTCTCGGCGATCGCTGTGCAGGCGCAGGCGGGCCGGGCGATGGCCGGGCAGCGACCTGAGGCGGCACTCGAGGTGCTGGCGGCGATCGAAGGGGAAGCGTCGCGGACGCTCGCGGAGATGCGGGTGATGGTCGGTGTGCTGCGCGACGGAGCGCCGGCGGGGTACGCCCCTCAGCCCGGCGTTGCCGACCTGGTGTCCCTCGCCAGACACGCCCCGGTCCCGGTCGTCGACGTGGAGTTGCCGGATGACCTGGACGAACTTCCGCCCCAGATCGACGTGGCGGTCTACCGGCTGGCGCAGGAGGCGCTGACCAACGCCCTGCGGCACGCCCGCAACGCCTCGCGTGTGGAGATCCGGGTCGTGGACGGCGCGGAAACGCTGCGACTACGCGTGACCGACGACGGACAGATCGACCCGGCACGGTCGGCGAACCACGGCTTCGGGCTGCTGGGGATGACCGAGCGTGTGCAGCTGCTCGGCGGCACACTGCGTGCCGGACCGGCGCCCGAGGGCGGGTGGACGGTCGACGCCGAACTGCCGACTAAGGTACGCCGATGACGGTGCGCGTGCTGGTGGCCGACGACCAAGATCTGGTGCGCACCGGCCTGTCGATGATCCTTGACGCGCAGCCCGACATCGAGGTCGTCGGCCAGGCCGCCGACGGCCACGCCGCCGTCGAGCTGGCGCATCGGCTCCGCCCCGACGTGTGCCTGGTCGACATCCAGATGCCCGGGCTCGACGGCATCGAGGTGACCAAGCTCCTCGCAGGGCGGGGCGTCCCGGACCCGATCGCAGTAGTTGTGATCACGACATTCGACCTCGACGAGTACGTCCAGGGCGCGCTCCGGGCCGGCGCCCGAGGCTTTCTGCTCAAGGACGCCGGGACGGAACTGCTCGTCCAGGCCGTCCATGCCGCCGCCGTCGGCGATGCCCTGATCGCGCCGAACATCACCCGGCGGCTGCTGGCCACGCTCGCCGCCAGGGAACCGTCGAGCCGACGAACCCAACCGATCGAGCCGCTCACCGAACGCGAGGAGGAGGTCCTGACGCTGGTCGCCCGCGGCCGCACGAACGCAGAGATCGCCGCCGAGCTATTCATCGGCTTGACGACCGCCAAGACCCACGTCGCCAGCCTGCTGACCAAAATCGGCGCCCGAAACAGGGTCGAGATCGCGATGTGGGCGTACGACACCGGCCGGGCGGGGGACTGAACCGAACCTGACATACACGCACGACGACTGGTCCCCGGCCGAGTGGCTGCAGGCGGCGGCCTGGGCTTGACAGTCGTCCTTGGTCTCGGCGGTGAGCTCAGGCGACGCACCTAGCGTCGACCAGCCAACGACTGGCGGCCGCATAGGCCAGTGGCGCTGCCCACTCGCCGATGACCCATGACCAGGGGGGCGGAGGATGACGCTGACGGTGGTGCCGATGAGTTGGGCGGTAACGGCCAACACAGCGGTTACCACCAGCGCTGCTCCCACGGGGACGCACAACGGAATGAGCAGCCAGGTGGTGGCAGCCAGGCCTGACCGGCCGAACGAAACTACTGCCAGCAGCGCAGGCAGCCAGAGCCCGGTGACGGCGAGTGCCGCGGAGAGGTGCCTCATGATCGGGGAAGTCAGGGGCCAGAACAGGGAACGAGATCGAGCCGCGAACAACGGCGGCAACAGGGATGCCACGAAGCCGATCAACGGAATGGTGAGGGCCCCTTCGCATTACCGCCGACTCCACGACAACAGTAGCGAAGCGAACACTCTCGGCACTACCCATGGGCGACAAGGGCAACGAGCACCGACACACGCCGACCCGACACCTCCTCGCACAGACCGAGCAGTCCACCTGTTCGTCCTACTACGAACATCCGCTCATGCCGCCGACCGTGCGTTCACGTCCGAACATGCCGAGATGAGAACGCTCGTCCAACCGACGGTGGCAGCCTGCTGGAAGCAGTGGAAGTGCTCCCAGTAGCGCTGCTCTGCCTGTCTGGCTTTGACGGATCAGGACCCGGTGGCCGGCGAGGCGATTCCCACGAGGACGCCGTATGGGTCTCTGACATAGGAGACCATCTGACCCCAGGCAGTGTCGTGTGGCTCGGCCAGGGCAATGGCACCTGCCGCGACCGCGCGGGCGAAGGCGCCGGCGACGTCATCGGTAACGAAGGTGAACTCGAGTCCCGCCGGTGGCATGGCAGGGTCGAGGGCGGCGTAGGGGACTGGCACTGCCTTCGCTCCCAGCCGGTGGCTGGTGAAGGCAAGCGCCGTGCCGCCGGTATCGAGCTGGGCGAAATCGCCCGACTCGTGAACGAACGAGCGGGTAAGCCCGAAAGCCCGTTCGTAGAAGTCAACGGCTTGGACCACGTCCGAGACGTACACGATGGCGTAGCCGAATCTCATTGCGGCTCCCAGAAGGTCAGTACGGAACACGGCCAACACCATCACAGAGCCGGTGTCGCAGTCTTGAACGGATCGGACATCGCGCCGTCGATCCGCATGGCGCAGCATCCGCACATGCCGCTGATCGTTCGTTCGGGACCCTAGCGTTCAGCCAAATCGCCGGGCGATTTCCTGCTCTGCTTCTGCGCCGCCCGTCGGCGGCACCAAGAATGGCAACGAGGTGGTCCCACGACGGGCAAGCGGCACAGCCGGCGCGCCTGGACTGGCTACGGAGGTCTCGTCCGACACCACTTGTAGGCGGGTTCGAGCACCGACGAGGATCCATCGGGTCAGCATGTTGGCGAGAGTCGACACCACCGGGTGGCATCCCAGATGATTGGGCGCGCGAGCCGCCATCTACTCGGGGGGCCGCGGGTGATTCCCTACGGTCTGCACGATGTGGTCCAGATCAGCACGAAGGTGTGCCCAGTCGAGTTCGCCGACCGTGGCTTCCAGTTCCGCGACCCATTCGTGGTGAGCGCGCTGGATCGCCGCGAGTGCGGTCTTGCCGGCTGCTGTTGTGACGAGAAGTCGGGATCGTCGGTGGTGAGGGTTGTCTTCGTAATGGGCTAGGCCTGCCTGGACCAGTTCGTCGGCGACACGCTGGACGCTTTGTCGCTGGAGTCCGAGTTGGCGGGCGATGTCCGGCACGGTGGCGCGGTCGCCGGCGGTTTGGAGGACCATGCGACGGGAGTGCGTCTGGCCCGCGGTTGCGGATATTCGCTCTCCAGCGTCACGGAGGAGCCGGTTCACCTCGAAGATGGCATGTAGAGCCGCGTCGACATCGGCGTTCACCGCAACCCCCCTTTGACAGCACCCTGTCATATTTCCTAGAGTGACAATGTGACAGGATGCTACCAACTGCTTCTGGGTGCGCTCACGTCCCCGGGGCCGGACTTTGAGGCACTCCGTGGCCGTCTGAGTGAAACGCGATGGCCAGTCTTGCCGTCCTCAGAAAACTGGGTACACGGTGTCACGCCGTCGATCGTGGAGCAGTATGCGGCCGAGTGGGATCAGTGGCTTAAGCAACCAAAGCGTCGGGGAATCGGCGACCACGTCAATCTTGACATTGGCGGTCGTGGCGTCCACGCCGCAAGGTTCCCCGGATCAGGGCAAGTCCCGATTCTGCTCCTGCACGGCTGGCCCACCTCATTCCTCGCCTTCCACCGGGTAATCGAGCCGCTGCAGACCCTGGCGTCCGAGGTTGTGGTGGCAACTCTCCCCGGATTTGGCACCTCAGTGCTGCCACCCGGTGCTTGGTCGGTCACCGACTCGGCACGCCTCCTGGCTGATGCGATGTCGGCGATGGGTCATGACCGGTTCATCGTCCACGGACAGGACTGGGGATCCGTAGTCGCCCGAGCCATCGGGGCAGTCGAACCCGGGCGGGTCATCGGTGTCCACGTCAGCGCCGGCTTACGAGGCTTCATGGCCGAAAACGCGGACGACGAGCCAGCATGGAGCAGGCTGAGGAGCTTCGCCGTTGATGGCGGTGGATACCTCCAGTTGCAGAGTCGCCGCCCGGACTCGCTGGCGTTCGCGCTGTCCGACTCTCCGGTGGGACTGCTCGCCTGGCAGCTCGACAAGTACCAACTCTGGCAAGGCGAACTCGGAGACGACTTCGGTCTAGGAACGGACTTCATCTTGGCCAACGCGACTCTGTACTGGCTGACAGCGAGTGCTGGCAGCAGCATGCGGATCTACTCGATGGATGCAAGCGACCTCGATGCCGTTGCTGCGGGTGTGCCGACCGGGGTGAGCGTCTTCGGTAGCGGTGACTTCGCCGCGCGCTCCGTGTCGGCCCGCGAGAACAACCTCATTGCCTGGTACTCGCACGACACCGGCGGCCACGTCGCCTCGCTCGATTCCATCGTCGAGCTCATCACTGACCTGACCGACTTCATCACCCGCGTAGGAGTGGACACATGACCGCCAGCAACCCCATCGTGCTCGTCGGAGGCAGCGGACTCGGCCCTTGGGCCTGGGGACGCGTCACACCGATTCTGAACGACCATGGGTTCCAAGCCATAACGCCGCAGTTGCGCACCACGGGCGACGACTCGACCCCCGCGAGAACCGTCGGCCTGGGCGACTGGGTCGAGGACGTCACCACCGAACTCACCGGTCTTGCAGACGTGACCCTCGTTGCCCACTCGTTCGCCGGCTATGTAGCAGCAGCAGTACTCGAGCGACAACCACACAGCATCCGGCAACTGATCCTGATCGACGCCGCTCTGCCGCAACCCAACAAGTCGTGGTTCGACGTCATGGGACCCGACGTCGCCGCGTTCATGACGAGCCTGGCTCACGATGGGGCAATCCCCTGGTTCTCCCGGGAGCAGCTCGACCAGCTCTACCCGGGGCACGGCATCACCGACGCTGATTTCGTGTGGATGCAACAGCACCTGACTGCGCAGCCGATCGGCACCTACACCCAGCCGGCGATCAAGGAGCCCCTGAGCACAACGAACGCGAGCGTGGCCTATGTGCGCTGCCTGCAGACCAGCCCCCCGGCCGCTGACGTGTCCGCGGAGCAGCTCGGCTGGGGCTACCGCACGCTCGACGCCGGCCATTGGCCGATGATCACCAACCCGGCGGAGACGGCACAAGTCATCAGGGATCTGGCCGGGTCATGAACTCCGTCGCCTTCTTCCGCAATCTCAACCTCGGCCACCCGGGCAGTCCGACAAGCGCCGAGCTGGTGGAGGCATTCGGCGGTCCGGCGGCCGCTCGCTGTTTCCAGAGCAACGGGACGGTCGTGTTCGAGGCGGTTGACCCTGAGAAGGCGGCAGCCCAGGCGATTGTTGAGTTGCGGGCTGCTGGGTACCGGCACCCGGTCACCGTCCGGACGCTGGAGCAGATCCGGCGTGCTGTCGGGGAGACGCTGCCGGTGGATCCTGGGGAGGGCATATATCGCTCGATGATCTCGTTCTACGACGTGCACGAGATCCCGGATGTCCAACTTCCATATCGCAGCCCGGACGGTCTGGTCGAGATCCGCATCCTAGGTCCTGCGTTCGCCCACAGCGTTTGCTGGAAGCCCCGCCAGACCGCAGGCAACGTCACGGGTTCCCTCGAACAACTGCTATCCGTCCCCGTCACCACGCGAACCGTTGCGACACTGCAGCGCCTTGTCGGGACTTATCCGGCCAGCACCCGCTGAAGCCGCCATCGCGGACGCCGGACAGTGAATCGAGTCGACCTGTACGCGGCGATCCGACGGGACGCGCGATCAGGGATGTCGAACCGCGCAATGCAGCGCAAGTATGGGTTGGGTACCGCACTGTCGCCGCGGCCCTGGAGTCGGCGTGGCCGAAGCCGCGCCATGCGCAGCCGAAGCGGGGCTCGCGCCTCGACGACTACAAGGCGGTCATCGACGACTGGCTTCGTGACGACCTGGATGCGCCCCGCAAGCAACGGCATACCGCGAAGCGGGTCTTCGACCGCCTCCTGGACGAGCACCACGCCGCTGACGTGTCGTACTGGATGGTGCGCGAGTACGTCGCCACGCGACGCCGTGAGATCCGGATCGAAGCGGGCCGGGAGCCCGCGAACACGTTCATCCCGCAGGAGCACCTGCCCGGCCGCGAGGCCGAGGTCGACTTCGGCGAAGTCGCGATCCGGCTACGCGGGGAGCTGGTCAGCTGCACGCTGTTCAGCCTGCGGCTGTCCTACTCCGGCAAGGCCGTGCACAGAATCAGTGCCTCGGCCGGTCAGGAAGCCTTCTTCGAGGGTCACGCACACGCGTTCCGGTCCCACTACGGCATTGACGCCTTCTACTGCCAGCCCGGCATCCAAGGGGCGCATGAGAAGGGCGGCGTCGAGGGGCAGATCGGCTGGTTCCGTCGCAACCACCTCGTCCCCATTCCAGAAGTCGACTCCCTCGCCGAGCTCAACACCATGGCCGACGCCTGGGACGAAGCCGACGACGCACGGCGGATCGGGTCCCGTGCCCGCACAATCGGAGAACACTTCGCCACCGAGCAGACACGGCTCGCTCCACTGCCAAGCGAGCCGTTCGAGACCGGTCGCTGGTTCACCCCACGCGTGGACCGCTACGCCCAGGTCACTGTCAGGATGAACAAGTACTCCGTCCCGCGCGCATGGTCGGTCGCCAGGCCTGAGGTTCCTGGGGGCAACCTCAAGGACAGGACAGGTCCATTCACAGTGACCTGTCCAGCAGAGCAGTGCGTCAACGTTGAGGTCTCCGCCAGGGGTGGGTGCGGTCCGTGACCGGTCACCTGACACTCCACGCGTTGACCGCGCGGACTGCGCTGCAGAACGCCGGACGACGTTCTTACTCGGTTAAGGCAAATTGGGGCCTCGACGATGTCGCATTCGTCGACCCAACGGGCCAGAAGGCTCAGCGCGGACAGTCGCTCGAGGGCTGCTTGCTCGTCAAGTTCGCCGAGGCTGTGGGCAGCGCTGTTCCGGATTGTCATCTGCACACCGGGAGCGAAGGAGAGCAGACCGGAGTTCATGGTCTTGACGTCTTGGTCGTTCGGGTCGCCGGGCCAGCGCAGTCGCGGCTGCCCAGGGCGAGGGTCCTTGTCCGAAAAGGTTTGTCTCCACAGGTCCGTGGCGGAGACGTCGTTGCGTTTCGTACGGGCCTTTACCATCGCGACGACGGACTCGGATGCGGCCGCCACCGCTTCCCGGAAGTGCCCGTCACGTCATAGCCGAGCGATTGGCCCCCAGACCGCTGGATGCATGGCCTCTGCACCTACGGTCGGTGGGATCTCGGCCTCGGCTCGCAGGATCAACTTCTCGAGCTTGCCAAGGGCGTAGTCGCATGCACTCAAGACGTCGACGCTCTCCAACATCGGCTTGGGGCGCGTGATCGTCACCCAGTTCATGAACGGGTCGACCACACCACTGCCCATCGGGCCTTGAACGGAGATGGACGTCGCCGTGAGTTCCGCGGCAGCAGACGCGCGGCCGGCCAAGCGAGTCACCTTTTCCCGTCGCCGCGTGATCTCGCCTGGATCAGCCTCATCGAGCGGTATGACCGCAGGGGCGATTCCCGGTGCCAGCGAGCCGAATCCTTCGTTGATCACGTGCAGCTCGAGGAACTCGACCAGCGCGGCGCGGAACTCCTCAACGGCCTTTGCCACCGCCTTCAGGTAGTTCGGGTTCTTACGAGCTTCCATCGCTTGGTCGTCGCACGGCGTCCAGCGCTGGTGAGGAAGCTGACCCGTGTCGGTTGTGGACGGATGGGCAGTGACCGAGTCACCGGGCCGCCGCGACATCCATCATCGGAGTCACCAGACGGCACACCGCCCAGGAGAGCTGATGACTCGGCTGGTCAAGCCACCCAGCAGGGACCAAGTCCGCGCGGCCGCTCAGGATGTCATCGAGCCACGTTCGCCTGAACGGGCACCGCCCCAGCGTCATCGCCGGTCGCTCGTCGGTTGCAGGCCGCAGATCTAACCTGAGCGGCGTAGATGCCTCCAAAGGATCACCCGGCTGGGGTACTGGCCTGGGGCAGTTTTGGTGACCCCGTTTGAAACGGGGTCATGGGCGTGCCCCAGGTTTGCCCCAGTTACTGAACGGTAGCTGAAGTTCGGTGCATCGTTTCTCAAAGTGAGGCACAACGAAAAACCGCCCTACCTAGGCGTATGTTCCAGGCGGGCGGTGTTTCGTCACTGTGGAGCTAAGGGGACTCGAACCCCTGACCCCTCACTGCCAGTGAGGTGCGCAGGGGCTTTCTACCTGTGGGACCGGAGAAACTGCAGGAAAAGCGCTGTGGTTCAGCGCTGCTGGATGCAGTTCAAGACCGTTTGAGACCCCCTCGTGCCCCAGTTTTGCCCCAGGGAAATTCGTGTGAATGATGACAGGCGATATCGGGAGCGCGCAGCAACTGCGAGGAAAGAGGTGGCTCCACGCCGAGGGGGGCGCGGAGCCACCTGGATAATCTTGGCACGATTGGGCGGCGGGCACCGGGTTGATGACCCTTCGAGACTGGCGACCCAGTCGGCATCTGAGAGACCATGGCTCGGCGAAGGGGCGCTACCTGTCGTCCTGGAACAGTGTCTCAGCTTAACGTTCAACCGAAGTGGGCGTTCGCCGTTGGAATCGCCAGCAAGATGATGATCAGTAGTGAGCCCGCTGTTGCCAGTACCAGGCGTAGTGCAATCACGGTGCGGTACCAG
Source organism: Amycolatopsis sp. NPDC043887 (assembly GCF_056435665.1). Classification (NCBI taxonomy): domain Bacteria; kingdom Bacillati; phylum Actinomycetota; class Actinomycetes; order Pseudonocardiales; family Pseudonocardiaceae; genus Amycolatopsis; species Amycolatopsis sp. NPDC043887. The sequence goes on along the minus strand of NZ_JBWKEB010000031.1, from coordinate 85 downwards.
GCGGGAACGGTGGCCACCGCGGCGTTGACGAACGCTGCGACCTCCAGGTTTCGCAGTGTCGGATCATCGGACTTGGTGAAGGCCG
>NZ_JBWKEB010000030.1:0-63785 GCF_056435665.1 Amycolatopsis sp. NPDC043887 | reverse complement strand
CCCCTGCCACTCGGCGTGGCCGGGCATGAAGGGTCCACGGTCATCGTCGGCCTCAACGGACTACGGCTGCTGCGCAAGCCGGCCTGGGAACGGGCCGCCTCGGCGACGAAGGAATGACACGACGTCAGATGGGTGGGTGCAGCCAAGTCGGACGGCCGGACCGCGGGCTCTCGGATCCGTGGCGGTCCCTGCGGTGCAGCAGGAGGTAGCCGATCCCGACTCCGAGGAGGCCACCGGCGATCTTCAAGGTCAGATCGGGGGCGCTGCAATGCCTGCCGGGAATCATCGTCTGGGCGCTCTCGACGATCATCGGAATCACGAAGGCCGCGATAGCGGTCGCCCGGACACGTCTCGTGGCCAACACCGCGAAACAGGTGGCAGGCAACAACGCGAGCAGGCTGGTGACGACACCGACGAGCCCGCCGGTCGAATGCAGCGTTCCGTGCACCAGGTAGGGGGATTCGCCTGGCAGGCAGCGATGGAAGTCGCCGCGGTGCGACTCGGCCCCTGGAGTGAGGGAAACCGCCAGCGAACCGGTGAGCAGCAAGAGCGCGGCCAGTAGCGCGTTCTTGTGCCACCCGGTTCGGGCGGCCACCCGGTTCGGGCGGCCAGCCTCGGTGCGGCAAGCACGCTGAGACCGGCCCCGAGGACGAGCGCGGCGCCGGTCCAGAGCGAGACCGGCAAGTCGGTACCGAAGATCGTCACCGCGACTCCCTCGTCTGCATGCGCGTCGTGATGGCTCCGCCCGAAAGTTCGCGGCCATCATGTCAGTGTCGAGGGTGTGGTGGGCGGCCGTCAGGGCAGCAACAGGTCCGGCGGGATCTGCAGGGCGATGGTGATCAGCGAGTGGACCCGGGCGGCGATCGCCGCGAGTAAGCCCTGCATTTCGGGGGAGGCGGTCTCGGCGGCGGCGTGGAGGGCGCGCAGATCGACGTCGACGAGGGCGAGGATCGCCGCGACGTCGGCCTGCCGGCCGGTGAGCGCGGCCGCGATCTCGTCCAAGGGAACTCCCTGGAGTTCCAGGCGTTGTACCAGCTGGATGCGGTCGACGTCGGTGGCGTTGTACAGCCGGAAGTTGCCCGTGCTGCGTTCGGCGGGGGCGATCAGTCCCAAGCCGGTGTAGTAGTCCACGGTCCGGGTGCTGACCCCTGCCCGGGTGGCGAGTTCGCCGATTTTCAGCAGGCCTTCGGCCATGACGCCACCTCCTCCGGGACAGCGCAACCATACAGTCGCACGTGCTAGTGTGAACTATGCCTGATGATGCCGATTTGGACGGCTCCGACATAGACAGTTGCAGTACGCGGCCGGGTGAGACGACCCGGCTGAACATTTCTCTCAGGTCCGCGGCGGGTGCGCCGTGTTGATCTTCACCGGATTGCTGGCGATCGTGTTGCTCACGGTCGCCACGGGCTATTTCGTGGCCCAGGAATTCGCGTACATGGCTGTGGACCGGGGCCGGTTGCGGCAGATGGCGGAGAACGGCGACAAGGCCGCCGCGCGAGCGGTCATGGTGACCCAGCGGTTGTCGTTCATGCTCTCCGGCGCGCAATTCGGGATCACCGTGACCGCCCTGCTCGCCGGCTACGTCGCGGAACCCTTGCTGGGAACGGGATTGACCGATCTGCTCGGCCTGACTGGGTTGCCGCAGGCCGCCACGGTGTCGATGTCGATGGCCCTGGCGCTGATCTTCGCCACCGTGGTGCAGATGGTGCTGGGCGAGCTGCTGCCGAAGAACTTCGCGATCGCCCGTCCCGAACAGCTGGCGAAGGCGCTCGCCGCGTCGACGCTGATGTATCTGAAGGTCGTCGGCCCCGTGATCCGGCTGTTCGACGCGGCGGCGAACCGGCTGCTGCGCACGATCGGGATCGAACCGGTGGAAGAGCTGCCGCAGGGCGCCACGCCGGAGGATCTCCGTCAGATCATCGCCGAAGCGAGCGGCCAGGGACATCTGGACGCCGAACTGTCCACATTGCTCGAACACGGACTCGGGTTCCGGGACCTGGTCGCGGAACAGGCCATGACCCCGCGCGTCTCGGTGCACGCGATCCAAGCCGGGGAACCGGCCGTGCGCGTCGTGGAAATGCTGGACACCGGACATTCCCGGTTCCCGGTGTACGGCGAGGACCTGGACGACCTGCGGGGTGTGGCCGGCTTGGCCGAGGTCCTGGCCGTGGCACCGGACAAGCGTGCGAGCACCCCGGTCGGGGAGATCGCCTCGCCCGCGCTGGTCGTGCCGTCGTCGCTGCCGTTGCCTTCGGTCCTGGAGCGTCTCCGCGCCGAGCATCGCCAGCTGGCCTGTGTGGTCGACGAATTCGGCGGCTTCGCCGGCGTGGTGTCGCTGGAGGATCTGGCCGAGGAACTCGTCGGTGACATCCTCGACGAGGACGACCTGGTGGAAGAAGGCATCGAAGCCGCGGGTGACGGGGAATGGCGGATGCCCGGCCGGATACGCCTCGACGAGGTCGCGGACGTCACCGGGGTCGAACTGCCCGAGGGCGACGATTACGACACCGTCTCTGGACTGCTGATGAGCCGGCTTGGCCGGATCGCGCGGACGGGCGACGAAATCGAGATCGACGGTGTGCGGCTGCGGGTCGCCGGGGTCACGCGCAACGTCCCCGCGAGCGTCCTGCTCAGCGTTCCCGTCGCGAGCCGGGAGGAAGCGCGATGAGTACCACGTGGTCGTTGCTGATCTCACTGCTGTTGCTCGTGGCGAACGCGTTCTTCGTGGCCGCCGAGTTCGCGCTCATCGCCGCGAAACGGCACCGGCTCGAACAACGCGCGGAAGGCAGCCGTGCCGCTCGCGCGGCGCTGGCGGGAATGCGCGAGCTGTCCCTGATGCTGGCCGGTGCGCAGCTGGGTATCACCTTGTGCACCTTGGGTTTGGGCGCACTGGCCAAACCCGCCGTCGCCGACCTGCTCGATCCGCTGCTGGGCCTGACCGGTCTGCCGTCGGGTGTGTCGTACGCGATCGCGTTCACGATCAGCCTGGTGCTGGTGGTGTTCCTGCACATGGTGGTCGGTGAGATGGCTCCGAAGTCCTGGGCGATCGCCCACCCCGAGCAGTCCGCGGTGCTGCTGGCGCTGCCGTTCCGGGCGTTCGCGCACTCGGTCCGCTGGGTCCTGAGTGGACTCAACGGGGTGACCAACACGGTGCTGCGCTGGGGAAAGGTCCAGCCGAAGGATGAACTCGCCCAGGCTCATCGCCCGGACGACCTGCGCCTGCTGGTCCGCCAGTCCGGTGAGCACGGCCTGATCCCCGAGGCTCAGCAGCGGATGCTGACTCGGATGCTGCAACTGCAGAACACCACCGTGGCACAGGTGATGGTGCCGATCGGAGAGACGCTGACCGTCAGCGAGCACAGCAGTGTGCGAGCGATCGAGCGCCTCAGCCGGGAATCCGGGCGTTCCCGTTTCCCGGTGACCGACCTGCGCGGCCGGTACGTCGGGCTGGTCCACATCCGCGAAGCCGTGCGCGCCACCGCCGCGGGCCGCGAGGCGACTGCTCGCGACCTGATGGCGGACGCCCTCACCCTCCGCGCGGACTTGCCCGTCGCGCTCGCGGTCACCGCGATGCGCGCCGACCGTGCTCAGTTCGCGCTGGTCGCCGACAGCGAGGATCGCGTGGTCGGCATCGCCGCGCTCGAGGACCTGCTTGAGGAACTGATCGGCGACTTCTACGACGAGACGGACAAACCCGTGCCCGCGACCGCCGCCTTGTCCTCCGGAGGGAAGTCCTGATGGTCAAGCTTTGAGCTGTGGCGCCGGACGAGCCAGGCCGTGTGTTTCGGTGTGACAAAGCGGGTCGGCGGCCAAGGCGGTCCAGGTCTCCTGCGGATCGAGGAACTGCCATGCCGGATGGATCCCGGTCGACGTGCTCGTGAGGACGGCGTTGACGGTGAGCGCGGCGACGACACCGCTCAAGGTGTACGGGTCGGTGGTCTGGAGCAGCCGCCAGGCCGGCGGGTTCCGCTGGTCGAGGTCGCGCCGTTGCACGAGGATCGTGTAGCGGGGTGTGTGTTCGGAGAGGTCTTCGGTCGCGGCCTTGGCGAGCTCTTCGGCCCAGGTGGTGGGGTCGTCGGGAGATTCGGCCCAGGCGGTGGCCAGTGTGGTCGGGATCCGTTCGGACACGTACACCGAGTAGCTCCGGACCTCACCGATGCCCTGGTGGCGTGCGAAGTCCGCGGATTCAGTGGTCAGATAGGGCAGGGCGTGCACAGCGGGGCCGAAGTGGGCGAGGCTGACATTCCATTGTGGACTCATGGATCCGCGGACGACTTCGCCGTCGCGCCACGATGCCAGCGGCGTGCCGAAGTCGGGTCCGGTGGCCAGCAGGATGTCCTGCGCTGAGACCGGCGTGATCCGGACGGGGCCACCGACGTGCAGGTCGATGCCGGTGCGTGCGGGATTGTCGCCGAGTAGCCCCCGGGGCAGGATCGCGGTCAGGCCGGGCATGACGCCGGCCGAGATGACGGCGAGGCGATCGGACGGCGGCAGCGCACCGAGCCGGCGGAACAACGGCTGGTCTCCGGCGACGTCGACGTAGTGGGCGCCCGCGGCGCGGGCGGCGAGTGCAACGGTGTCGAGGACACGGTACGAGGGCCCGGCGCAGTTGAGGACGACGGTGGCTCCGGCGCAAAAGGTGGCCAGGGAACGGCTGTCGGTCAGATCGACGGCGTGCGCTGAAGCGTTTTCGCCGAGTTCTTCGCACAACGCGGACGCGGAGCGAAGATTTCGGCCGCCGATGCGGATCGGGTTGTCGCCGTGGGCGACGAGCCGGCGGGCCGCGGTGGCGCCGACGGCGCCGTAGCCGCCGAGGATCGCGATGGTCATTGCCAGGACCTTTCTGAGTGGGGGCGTCGACCACCCAGGCTATTTCTGATAGTGATAGTCATTATCAGGATCTGGGTTGAGGGAGTGTGACCGTGTTCGATGTCATCGTGATCGGCGGCGGGGCCGCGGGGTTGAGTGCCGCGCAAGTGCTGGGCAGGCAAAGACGTTCGACGCTGGTGCTCGACGCGGGGCAGCCGCGGAACGCTCCCTCCGACGGCGTGCACATGTTCCTGAGCCGGGACGGGTTCTCCCCGGCGGAGCTGCTGCGTGCCGGCCGGGAAGAACTGTCCGGCTACGAAGCGGTCCGGCTGGAAACCGCGCGGGTGACGGCGGTTTCCGGGGAACTGGACGATTTCCGCGTGGAGCTGGCGGACGGCCGCGTCGAGCGGGCACGGCGGCTCGTGCTCGCCACCGGGCAGGTGGACGAGCCCTGGGACATCCCGGGACTGGCCGAGCGGTTCGGCAAGTGCGTGTTCCACTGCCCGTTCTGCCACGGTTACGAGACCACCGGCAAGACCCTCGCCGTACTCGGCCGTGACGTGCCGCAGGTGATGCTCGGGCTGTACGTCGCCGACCGGTTCGGCAAGGACGTCGTGGTGCTGACCGACGGCGCGCACGAGCTGCCCGCCGAAGCGCTGGCCCGCTTGGACAAGGCGGGGATCCCGGTGCGGACGGACCGCGTCGAGCGGGTCGCCGGTGAGCTGGACGCGGTGGAGGTCCATCTGGCGGGGGGCGAGGTCGTGCGCCGCGAGGCACTGTTCCACCGAGCCCCGACGCGCCAGGGCGCGCCGTTCGCCGCCGACCTCGGCTGCGAGATCTTCGAGGACGGCTGTGTCCGGGTCGACGAGTTCCAGGCCACCACAGTGCCCGGGGTGTCCGCGGCGGGAGACCTGGCGAGGCTGCCCGCGCTGCCGGACGCGTTGACGCTGGTCAGCCAGGCCGCCGCCGACGGAGTGCGCGCGGCGGTCTGGCTGGAGCAGGGCCTGTTCCGCGCCGGACTGGCCGGCGCGGAACAGGCCTAGCGGCCGGTTCACGTCGAATGTGGCCGTGCGGCGCGGATCCGGGCGGCCACACTCGCGATGGTCGGTGAGGCGAGGAAGTCACGGACGCTCACCGCGGTGCCGGTCTCGCGGGCGACGCGGGCCAGTGCGCGCACGGCGAGCAGCGAGTCCCCGCCCATCGTGAAGAAGTTCCCGGCCCGGTCGACTTCCGCGACGTCGAGGATTTCCTGCCACAGCGCGGCGATCCGGCGTTCCACGTCGTCACGCGCGGGGCCGGATTCCTCGGCCTCCGCCGCGTCGGACCGCGCATACCGGCCCAGTACCAGGGTGTCCGGAGCGGGATCGGGATGTTCCCGGCCGGGCAGCGGCACGGGCGAGTCCCAGGTACGCGGCTCGGCGAGCGTCCGGACGTGGTCGAGCAGCTCGGCGAACATGCCGGTGATGAGGCCGGGTTCGAAGATCTCCTCGACGTAGGAGAACACCGCGGTCATGGTGTCGTCGAGTTCGAACAGCCGGACTTCGAGCGCGACCTGCGGGGTGCGCAGCTGCTGGTGGTGGTCGTGCATGTCGATCACCCCGAGCGGCCCGGCGTCCCCGGGCAGCCGCTGGCCCATCGCCGCGTCCATGCCGAGGGTGCTTTGGAAGACCACGGGCGCCACCGGCCGGTGTGTGCCGCGGTGCCTGCCCAGCTCACGGGACACCTCGACACCGCTGACGAGGTTGTGCGCGGCGGCGTCGCCGAACTGACGCTGACAGGCCAGCGCGAGATCGGCGAAGGAAGCCGAAGCGTCCAGCTCGACGGGGATCAGCATGGTCGACGCGAACGCGCCGATGATGCGGTGCACGTCCTGATGCAGGGGCAACCGGTTGAGCTGCAAGGAGTTCAGCAGCATGACGCGATGCCCGGCGGCACGGGCGAGAACGCACGCGTAGGCGGTGAACACGGCCGCGGAGGGGGTGACGCCGTGCGCGGCGCACTGTGCTCGCACGGCGGCCCAGGTCGGCGCGTCCAGCGTCTGCTGCGTCGTGGCCATGAGATCGGGACGCGCCTCGGCGGGGTCGAGACGCAGCGGCAGCGCGGGTGGCTGCCCGAAACCGGGGAGCCGGTCGAACCACCAGTCGCGGTCGGCCTCCCACGCCGCGGTGCCGGGCAGCCGCCGAACCGACGTCACGTAGTCGCCGTAGTCGACCTCCAGCGGTGCGAGGGTGGCGTTCCAGTCGGCGACCAGTGCGAACAGGTCGCGATAGAACACATTGGACGACCAGCCGTCGATGATGAGCAGGCTCACCGCGCAGTGCAGCCGCGCGTTGCCGTCGTCGAGCAGTGTCAGCCGGATGTCGATCCCCGGGCCTTCGCCGGGATTGGGACCGTTCGTGCTCATCTCGTGCCGCAGGGAGGCCAGTGAGCGTGCGACGTCATCGGCCGGGACGCCGCGAAGGTCGGTGACGACGAGGCCGGGCACAGTGGCCGGATCGTCGGCGGGAAGGATCCGCTGCCGTCCGTCGGGCAGCACGCGGGCCCGCAGCGTCGGCTGGTGCACGACCAGGCGACGCAGCGCGTCCTGCAGCGCTTCCGGTGCGTCGTCGGGATCCACTTCGGACAGTCCGATGTCGACATAGTGGTGCGCCGACGGGTAGGACAGTTCCCAGCCGTCCTGCTGGCCGACGAAGTACCCCTGCTGCAGGGGAAGCAGGGGGAACGGCTCGTCCGGGTCGGCGCGCTTGGCGACCTCCACGGGCAGGGCCCGGCCGCCGCCGGTGGCGCGTCGGGCGATCAGCTCGGCGAGCTCGGTGAGGGTGATCTCGACGCGGATGTCGGACAGCGCGAGCACGACGCCGAGCTGCTTGCGGACCTGCGCGGACATGCGCACGGCGAGCACGGAATCGCCGCCGAGGGTGAGGAAACCCGCGTCGTGCGGGACCTCGGCGGGGTCGAGCCCGAGCAGCTTGCCCCAGATCTCGGCCAGGGGCTCCCGGTGGTCAAGGGTGGTGGTCATGAGAGTGCTCCAGGTTCCGATGGGGTGGCGACCAGCAGCGACTGGCCGAGTGTGCTGAGCGGGTGGTCGTGACGGGGCAGGTCCAGCAGTGGCCGCAGGCCCGCGTGGCGGAATTCGCCGAGCCATTCGTCGCGGGTGAGGAAGATCCGGTCGCTCCCGGCGCGCAGATCCGCCGAGCCCGCGGCGGGACGACCGGGTGCCGGGGACATCAGGAACTGCATGGAGACCGCGGCCTGGAGGAGGTCGCCACAGGATTCGACGACGAGCAGCAGCCCGCCGGGCCGCAGCCAGGACCGCACCGTGGTGAGAACGGCACGGACGTCGACGGCGTTGTGCAGGACGTTCGCCGCGATCACGGCGTCACAGGATTCCGGCTCGACCAAGTGCGTGCAGGGGTCGTTGATGTCGAGTTCGCCGAACCGCACCCGCTCGTCGTGCGCCAGGATCTTTTCGGCGCTGTCGAGGAAATAACGGGACACGTCGGTGAACAGGTAGTCGAGGTCGCCGGTCAGTCCACTCAGGACGGGGATCGCGGTGGCCCCGACACCCGCGCCGAGTTCCAGGATGCGCGGCGTCGCGGGCGATTCCGTACGGAGGACCTCCACGAGGGCCGCGTTGAGGTAGCTGTTGATCACGTTCTCGCGGTAGACACCGTCCGCGGTCGCCATGCTGTCGGTCCCGAAGAGCACGGACTGCAGGGTGACTTCGTCGCGTAGCAGCTCGGGTAGCCGCGCCGCGGCGGCGTCGAAGAACCCGCTCACCTCGGCTGGATAGCCCAGCCGTGCGCACAATTCGGCCAGCGGCGCGGGATGCGCGGGTGCGGGGGCGAGGTCACGCAGCACGGTGCCGTCTTCCGACGCGCGCAGCTTCCCGTGGCCGATCAGGGCACGCAGCCAGCCGCGGACGATCCAGCGGTGCCGTTCGGCGACCCGCAGCCGCTGGAGGATCTGCTCGGGGCGGTGGCTGACGCCAGGCCGGAACAGCCCCGCCCGGCGGAGCGTGGCCGCCATGGTGTCCGTCGCCGCGTCGTCCAGCCCGCGCATCGCCTCGGGCAGGGCCGCGAGGTCGACGCCGTCGATGGCGGCCAGACCGGTCCGGTGGCAGGGTTCCGCGGCGATCACGACGTGCTCGCCGGATGCGGAGCGGGGTCGACCTCCACGGTGACACCGTGGGCGTCGGGCAGGTCGCGCAAACAGGCGCGGGCCGTGGCACGCATCCGCTGCAGGGTGAAGCGCCGCAAGGGTTCGTGGGTGTTCCCGCCGGGCAGGGCGGCGACTTCGGCGGCCGGGCGCCAGGCAGCCGAGGCGGGGGACACCACCTCGAGCAGCCGGGGATCGTGGGCGGCCAGCGTCACGCGGGCGTCGTTCCGTGCCACCAGCGTGGCCAACCGGGCGGCGGTGATCGACGATCCCGGCGCGTCGGGGAGCGCGCCGTTGGGAATGTCCGGGATCCGGACGCCGGAGCCGTCGAGCACGGTGTCCAGCCGGTCCGCGACGTCCGACCAGCGCAATGGGCGGGGATCGGTCGACGGAAAGGCCGGATCGACCGCGAGAACGCAGTCGAAGCGGTAGCGGGTCAACTCCGAATCCGCGTCGAGGAGCTTGGGAAATGTCGCGATCCGGATCTCGCGCCCGGCGTCGGCACCGGCCTTGGTGGCGATCCGCGCCAGCGCGACGGGGTCGAACAGCAGTTCCTCGTCCCTCGCGGCCCTGGCCGCGGCACGGTCGCCGAGTTCGGGACCGGCGCCGCGCCGCTGTTCGACCCACGTGCTGAACTCGGTGTGCAGCCCCGCGTGCCGGTTGTCGCCGATCACCACATACCCGCCCGGGGCCACCGTGCGCACGGCCGCGCGCACTACCGCGTCCAGATAGCCGGTGTCGGGGAAGCACTGGGTGACGGAGTTGAGCACCACGCAGTCGGGCCCGGCGGCGGGGAAGCCGGCGGTGGTCATCGCGGAGGACACCACGGGAGCGTCCGTTTCGTGGGCGGCCGCGCGCACGGTCCTGACGGTGCCGGGTACGGAGGGGAGCGGGCGGACGGAGTCGGCGACGACGTCGGTGCCGACATAGCCCTGGACGAGGGGAGCGAGCCGGTGCAGGAGCATGCCGGTGCCGCAACCCAGCTCCAGTATCCACTTCGGCCGCAGGCCCGCGATGAGGTCGACGGTGCGCTCCACCCACTGTCGCATATGGACGGTGGGCAGCGGTTCGCCGGTGTCGGAAGCCCGCCAGCCACTGAGGTCGAGGTCCCCGGGGACATCGCGGGGAGCGGCGCCATAGGTCAGCTGGTAGACCTCGCTCCAGTGCTCGAGGTACTCGGTGACGAGCGCGCCCGGCGCCGGCGTCGTCGCGAGCAAATGCGCGGCGGGATGGATCCGTACGCCCGAGTCCGTGGGCTCGGCATGGCCGATCCACGGGTGGGCGCGCAGCTTCGCCGCCGCCGTGGCGAAGAGTGTGGTGTCGGGCCTGGTCAGCGGTTCGGGCACAGGGTGATTCCTCCTTCGTCGCGCGGGTTCACCGCGGTTTCGGCGAGCAGGCTGTCGTGCAGCCGCAGGACTCGGTCCGCGTGGCGGACGACGCGGGGGTCGTGGGTGGCGGCCAGGACGGCCATACCGTCGGCTCGGTGACGGGCCAGCAGCCCGAGCACGGTCTCGGCGGTCTCGTCGTCGAGTGCCGACGTCGGTTCGTCGGCGAGCAGCAGCCGCGGCCGGGTGGCGAGCGCGCGGGCGAGGACGACACGTTGCCGCTGGCCGCCGGACAGCGCGCCGGGACGTCGTCGTCCGGTCGCGGGGTCGAGCCCGACGGCGGTCAGGAGCTCCTCCGCCGCCGAACGGGCCTGGTGACGGGAGAATCCGCGCAGGACCCGGGCGGGGCGGGCGATCGCGGCGACCGCCCGGTGTGCGGGGTTGAGGGCGTCGAGCGGATCTTGAGCCAGGTACTGGATCGCGCGCAGCTGGTCCCTGTCTCGGGTCCGAAGCGACGGCAGCGGACGGCCGTCCAGGATGATCTGTCCGGTGTGGACATCGTGAAGTCCCGCCAGTGCCCGCAACAACGTCGTCTTCCCGCTACCCGACGCGCCGACGAGCGCGACCAGTTCGCCACCGTGCACAGTGAACGTCGCGTCACGGACCAGAGATACGGGTCGCTCGATGCCCACTGCGGACACCGTGAGGACTGCTTCGGTGGTCGGCGGTCGTGCGGGCGACGAAGGCAGGACGAGCGGCGGCGAGCCGAGATCGACCACGCGATCGGCCAGCGCGGCCACGAACTCACGGTCGTGCGAGATCATCAGGGTGGCGCCGATACCTTCGTCGCGACGTCGGCGGACCACGCCGGCCACGCGGCGGACGGCGTCCGCGTCCAGCGCGCTGGTCGGTTCGTCGAGCAGCAGAAGCGGGGGACGACCGGCGATCGCGCGGGCGAGGGCGACTCGCTGAGCCTGCCCGCCGGAGAGCTGATGCGGCCGTTTCGTCCGGACCGTGGCGGGGTCCAGTCCGGCGGTGAGCAGCGCCTCGTCGACTTGGCTCCCACCCGATTCGGACACCAGGCGCTCAACCGTCCACAGAGGATTCATGGTGCCCGCCGGGTCCTGGCCGAGAAGGCCGGTGGCCCGGCGTCGCCAAGCGGCCGACGAGCGGCCTGGCGGCACCGATGAGCTGTCCCACGTGATTTCGCCGTCCACCCTGCGCAGCCCGGGCGGCAGGACGTCGAGGATCGTCCGCAGCAGCGTCGTCTTCCCGCTGCCGGACGGGCCGGTCACGGCCACCACGGTGTTCGCGGGCACGTCCAGGCTGACGTCGTCGAGCACGGCATGGCCGAGTCCGTTGTGGACGGTCAAGCCGCGCACGGTCAGCTCCGCCGGGGTCATGCCGTCACCGGTTCCCGGCGGCGTGCCCGCAGCGCCCACGTGACCAGACAGGCCAGCGCCGCGAGCAGGAGCGCCGGCGTGGCCACGGCGGCGGGGTTGTCCGCGGCCCCTGGCAGGTTTTCGCGCAACATCAGCGCCCAGTCCGGCTCGGGCGGCTGGGCACCGAACCCGAGCAGCGTCATCGTGCAGGCCAGTTGCAGCCCGAGCACGAACCGCAACCCCGCCTCGGCCACGATCAGCCCGGCCATGGCCGGGGCCATCTCCCGCACCAGCAGCACCGTGGTGTTCTCGCCCCGGCCGCGAGCGGCGTCGGCCCAGCCCGCTGCACGGGTCCGGCGGGTGGTGTCGCGGACGATCTGCGTCGTCAGGGGTGCTCCGCCGCACACCGTGGCCACGACGACCGCGACCGGACCGGGCACGGCCACCGCGAGCACGAGCGCGACCAGCAGCAGTGGCAGCGCCACGAGGACATCGGCGAGTCCGGTGATCAGCCTCCCCGGCAGGCCGTCATTCCAGCCCGCGACCAGTCCACCGGCGACACCCGCCACGCAGGCGAGCGCCCCCGCCACGGCCGCGAGCAGCACCAGGCCCGCCCCGCCCGCCAGCGACCGCGACAGCACGTCCCGGCCCAGCACGTCGGTGCCCAGCAGGTGGCCGAGCCCAGGTGGCGTGAACGGCGCACCCGAGACGGCCGCCGGATCCCGTGGTGCCAGCAGGCCTCCGGCGAGCGTGACGACCGCGAGCGCCGCCGCGGTGAACCAGCCGGTCTTCATCGCCGTTCCCGCCGGACATCGGCGGCCGTGGCCGCGAGGTCCGCCAGTGCGGTGCCCGCGACGACGATCAGCGCGCCGATCAACCCGACCGCCGCGACGACCGGTGTGTCCCGGCCGGCGACCGCGGTGACGAGTAATTCGCCCAGCCCCTGGTAACCGAGCATGGTTTCGACGACGGCCGCCGCGGTGACGGTGCCGGCGGTCAGCGTCGCGGCCGCGCGGATCGCGGGGGACAGCACGAACGGCAGCACGTGCCGGACGTGCAGTCGCAGGCCGGTGACCCCCCGCGCCACGGCGTCACGGACGTGGGGTGCCGCGCAGGCGTCCGCGACGGCGCCACCGAGCAGTCCGCCGCCCCACGCCGCGGCGGGCAGGGCGAGCGCGAGCGACGGCAGCACCAGCAGGTCCGGCCGGTCCAGCGGCGACCCGCCGGGCAGCAGCAGTGACACCGGTGGCAGCCACCCGAGCAGTGCGCTGAGGACGAGGACGAGACCGGCGACCACGACGACCTGCGGGATCGACGAGACGGTCGTGCTCAGCGCGGCCCACCTCCGTGCCCAGCCGGGCCTGCTGCCGCCGATGGCCCAGCCGAGCGCGAACATGAGCGGCAGCGCGAGCAGCACCGCCGCCGCCGTGAGCACGGCCGTGGCTTCGAGCCGGGGCAGCAGCAAATCGGCCACCGGCCGGTCGGTGACGAGCGAACGTCCCCAATCACCGCGCAGGATCGCCGCGGCCCACTGTCCCCAGCGCTGCCACAGCGGTGCGTCCAGTCCGAGGGTTTCCCGCAGCTGCCGCAGGGTTTCCGCGTCCGCGCGGTTCCCGGTCCGGGTCTCGGCCGCGTCCGAAGGCAGGGCATTGACCGCGGCGAACACCACGGCCGAGACCACGACGGCGGTCGCGGCGGCCCGCACCAGCACGAGGCTCCCCGTACGGGCCAACGACGAACGAGCGCTCACGCGGTGATCCGGACCTGGTCGATGAACAGCCGCGCGAACCCAGGCCCGGTCGGCAAGCCGCCGACGCCGGGACGGGACAGGTCGAGCCCGTCCCCGACTCCCCAGACGAGGTAGCCGCCCTCGTCCCGAAGTTTCCCTTGCAGGACACCGAAAGACTGGGTGCGACGCTTGGTGTCGGGGTCGGCGAGCGCGGCGTCGAGGTCGCGTTCCCAGTCAGGGCGGTTCCACGCGGTCTCGTTGGTGGGCGAGGCCGCGCGCAGCGCGATGCGGGACACGTCGAGGAAGCCGATCCCGCCGAGGTAGCTGACGTAGAAGTCGGCCTGCGCGTAGGTCTTCGTCCAGAAACTCTCCGGCGGATCGACCTTCACGGTGACCTTGAGGCCGATCGGCGCGAGCTGCTGGGCGAGCAGCGTCGCGGTGGAGTCCATCCCGGGGTAGGCGGTCGTGGTGTGCAGCGTGACGTCCGCGCCGCCCGGGAACCCGGCTTCGGCCATCAGCGCGCGGGCCCGGTCGAGATCGCGAACCCGTTGGGGGAGCTGAGGACTGCTCGGATCGGCCGGGGTGAGCAGGTCGTTGCCGACCTTGCCGTAGGTGCCGAACACGGTGTCGGTGAGTTGCTGCCGGTCGGTGGCGAGCTTGACGGCTTCGCGCACCTGGGGCTTGTCGAACGGCGCCCGGTCGAGCCGCATCACCACGGGGTAAGTGATGACCGCGGGACGGCGGACCACCTGTGTCCCGGCGCGTTCGGCCTGCGTGGCCGCGGCCGGGCTGACACTGCCCGCGACGTCGGCCTGCCCCGAACGGACCGCGTCCGCGCGTGCCTGCGGGTCGGCCAGCGCGCGGATCTCGATCCGCTTCGTCGGCGGTTTCGTTCCCCACCAGCCGTCGTTGCGTTCGAGGACGGCGTTGGCGGGGTCACCACCGGTCATCCGGTACGGCCCGGACCCCGGCGCGGGCGTGCTGAAGTCCGTCGTGCCTTCGGGCACCACGAAGGTCGCCGACTGCAGTGCTTCCGGCACCGCCGCGAACGCCGTCCGCGTGCGCAGTTCCAGCGTCGACGCGTCGATCGCGCGGGAGGCGTCCAGATCGAACATCGCCATCCGGCCGTAGTTCTCGGCCGCCTTGGCCTGCATCCGGCGCAGCGAGTACAACGCGTCGGCGGCGTGCACCTTCCTGCCGTCGCTGAACGTGGCGTCCGCGCGCAGGGTGATCTTCCATCGTGTCTGCGAGGCGTCCGGTTCCCACGCAGTGGCCAACCGGGGCGCCGTGGTGCCGTCGGGGCCCGCGACGGTGAGCACGTCGTAGAGCAGGGCGAACCGCAGCGCGTCGGATTCGTTGCCGAGTCCGCCGTGCGGGTCGTTGCTCGCGGTGGCCGCCGAGCCGACCGCCGCGTAGCGCAGGAGATCCCCCGAAGCCGGGGTGGCGTTGCCCGAGGTGCAGGCGGTGGCTGTCAGGGTGGCCGCGGCCAGGAGGGCGAGGCGGCGGGAAACGCGGGTCAAGGGGTCGGCCTTTCGAGGTGGGTGAGTTCGTCGTTGATCAGCGCCGCGATCGCGACGACCGTTTCGCCGCGCAGCAGGGCGTAGTGGTGTGCGTCCACTGTGGACGTAGTGGGCGGCCGGGTGAGGAGGGGTGTCCAGCCGAGGTCGGCGGGATCGCCGGGGACGTCGTCGACGCCCATGCCGATACCGGAGTTGACCGGAGATCGCCGCCCCGCCTTGACGATCAGGGTACGGGTTCCCGGATCGCCGAGCCGCGGTGGCCGGTAGGCGGCCAGCCCTCGCAGGTGCCGCGCGAACACCTCGACGCGTGCGGCGGCGCTGGTGCCCGCGCGAAGCAATCCGTGCGCCCCCAACACAGTGTCCACTTCGGACTGAGTGGGCTCCTGGGCGGCGACGAGTTCCGTGTCGAGATAGCCCGCCAGCGACGCGAGGTAACGGCGGCGGATCTCGGCGGCGCCGCCCTGGACATCGGTGATGTGACTCGGCTCGTTGGAATCCAGCAGTACCAGCAGTTCGGTGCGCTCGCCGGTCTCGTGCAGCAGGCAGGCCACGCGCTGGGCCAGATCGCCGCCCATCGACCAGCCGCCCAGCAGATACGGGCCGTCGGGCTGGTGGCGGCGGATGACACCGAGGTATAGCGCGGCCAGTGCGTCCACGCTGTCCGGCGCGTCGCCACCGGACAGGCCGGGATCGGTCAGGGCGACGACGGTGGTCTCTCCGTCGATCAGCCGGGACAGCTCCGTGTAGCACAGCACGTCCCCGCCGGAGGGGTGCAGCAGGAACAGCGTCCGGCCGTCCGGAACGCCCTCTCGAAGCAGTAACGCGATGTCGGCGTCCTCCACCGGCGTCCCCGATCCGCCGGTCCACGACGCCGGATCGTCGGCGAGCCGCCTGACCCGTTCGACGTGGTCGGCGATCGCGGTGGCGACCTGCCCGGGCGGAACCACGGGGTCGAGGACATCCCACTGAAGCAGCAGTTCACCGCCCTCTTCGAGCACCTGGTGGTCGAGCAGGGTCTGCGGGGTCTGGCTCAGCGCGGCGACCTTCCGGCCGATCCAGCGCGGGTCGTGGTCGGCGCCGATGACCTCGGTCAGCCCGAGCGCGCTGGTGAACACGACGGGCACGGCGGCGACCTCGCCCTGGGTGCTGGACTTCTCCGCGAGCACGTCCAGCGCCGAGAACTCGCGGTGGTCGAGGTCGTCGAACAGCCGCCGCTGGGTGCGGCGGGCCCGTTCGGCGAAGGTGCCGAAGCCCGCCTCCTCGGTCGCGTGCAGGACAAGGGAGGTGAAGTCGCCGACGACGTTCGGGACGTCCGGGTGGATGTCCGGCCGGTCGAACAGCGTGAGCATCACACTGAACGTGTCCCGGCCCGACCAGGCCGCGAGCACGTCGGTGTACACGGTGAGCAGGACGGCGGTGGGGGTGACGCGGTGCTCGGCGGCGAGCCGCCGCAACCGGTCCCAGCTCGCGGCGTCGAGTGTCGCGGCGTGCCGGACGAAGCGGGCCGCGGTGGTGTCCTCGTCGACGGGGATGGGCGGTGCCTCGGGGATCGCCGTCAGCCGGGCACGCCAGTACTCGGCGGCGCGGGCACCGTCCGCTCCGTCGCGTCGCGCTTCGAGCGCCTGGACGCAGTCGGCGGGGTGGATCCCGACCGGCTCGAGCACGCGGGTGGGGTCGGTGTAGCAGGCGTGCAGGTCACGATCGACGATCCACCAGCTCGCGGCGTCGCAGATGAGCACGTCCACGCCGAGGAACAAGCGGGTCCGGCCGTCGGGCAGCAGGGCCGCTTGGACCGTGAACAGCGGCCAGCGGTCGGCGGGGCCGGGCTTGAGACTGACGCGATCGCGGATGGCCGAAAGGCGACGGTCGCGGTCCACTTCGGACAGTGAACGCAGATCATGGGTGCGGATCCGGTACCGCGGCAGGTCGCGCAGCACCCGCGCCTGGCCCTGCGAGTCCACGATGGAACGCAGCATCGGGTGCCGGGCGATCACCTTGTTCCACGCGTCCTCGTAGCGCGCCAGGTCCAGCTCGGCACAGTCGTACTCGAGGAAGAAGTGACACGGCACGTCGCCCCAGCGGTAGCCGCCGTCGCGGCCGATCCAGTACGCGTGCTGGACCCGGGTCAGCGGAAAGGATTCGGGCTCGGCCGCGGTCACGGGAACCGGAGTCCGGGGCGATGGGGGAGTGACCTCGCGTGCTCGCAGCAGGTTCGCCAGCCCGGCCACGGTCGGGGCGGCGAGCAGATCGGCCAGCCGTAGCCGGACGCCGTGGTCCTGGGTGAGGGCGGCGAGCATGCCGGTCGCCAGCAGGGAATGGCCGCCCAGGGCGAAGAAGTCCGCGTCCGACGAGGTGACCGCGACGCCGAAGAGGTCGCTCCACAGCCGTGCGATCCGCTCCTGCAGTGGGTCGGCGAACCTGCCGACGTCACCCTGCTCGCCCGGTGCGGTGTACGCCGCGGCGGCCATGCGTTCGGTGAGCTCCGTGCGGGACACCGCGACGACCGGCGGCACGGATCCGGCGAGATGCCGGTCGAGCACCAGGTCGAAGGCCCGGCCGCCGGTCGCGGCGTCGAGCGCGTCGCGCAGGGCCACTTCCCGGTCCGCGCCGCCGGGCCCGACACTCCAGCCGTCCCAGACGACGCTCGTCCAGCCGATGTTGGCGGTCGCGAGCGCGTCGAGCGCGGCGTTGGCCGCCGCGTACGGGCCGGTGCCGATCCCGCCGACCAGCGTGGCGGCCGAGGACATCAGTACCACCAGGCCGGGCCTGGACGCCTCGGGCAGCGCGTCGATGGCCGCCTGGAGTGCCCGTGCACCACCGACCTTGCCCCGCAGCTGCGCGGTGACCTGGTCCGGCGTGATGTCGCGAAGCGGAACGGCGCGGGTGGTGGCGGCCGCTCCGGCGGCGTGCACGATCACGTCGGGCTCGTGTTCGGCGAGCAGGCCGCGCCAACCGTCCACATCGGACGCGTCGAGCGTCCTGGTCCGGATGTCGAGGCCGTCGGCTTTCAGCGCGTCGAGGGTCCGGGCCGCGTCGGGCACGTCGGCGACCGGGCGCCGCGAGGTGATCACGACCGCGGCGCCACGCCGGGCGAGGCGTTCAGCGACGACGAGTCCGACGTCACCGAGACCACCGGACACGACGGCTCGCCGCGGTCCCTGGACGATCGTGGACGGCGGGGTGAGCGGCCAGGGCTCGATGTCCCGTTGCCAGCGGACGCCGGATCGCCAGGCGATCTGCCCGCCGCGTTCGTCCGGCGACCGGACGAGATCCGCGAGTTCGTCCAGTATCGCTTTCGCCGCGAGGTCCGGGTCAGTGGCAGGGGGAAGATCCACCGTGCGCCACCGGATCCCGCGATGTTCCTGGGCCAGGACGCGGCTGAGCGCACGGGCCGCGGCGGCGCCGCTCGTCACCGCGTCGAGGCTTTCGACCCGGTCCGCGCCGAACGTGACCGCCAGCAGCTTCGGCACGGTCATCCCGCTGAGCTTCCTCGCGAGCTCGGCGTGTGCCAGGACGACCTCGCTCACGTCCTGCCCGGGGGCGGTCAGCACGACGACACCGTCGATGGGTGTTCCGGGTTCGTGATCCTCCACTGTGGACATACCGGGTGTTTCGGCCACCGGTGACGGGGAATCGGCGGCCAGCAGGAAGCGGCCCGCCGGCGTCGTACCGGAGAGCGGGGGAAGCTGACGCCACCGGGGTAGCCGGAGGAGCCCGGGAGCACGGGCGGGCGTCACCGGCCCGGCAGGTGGGTCGATCCAGAGCCGGCGGGGCTGGAAGGCGTACCCGGGCGCCGCGACCCGCGCACGCTGACCGCGGCGTTGCGCACCGAGTCTGATCTCCCCGCCGTGTGCCCACAACCGGGCGACGGCGGTGCGAACGGATTCGCCTTCGAGGTCGGCACGGTCGTGGTCGAGCGTGATGGCCGAATCGAGTAGCGCCGGGTCGCCGTGTGCACGGGCCAGCGTCACCAGGCTGCTGCCGGGACCGACCTGGACCAGTACGGCCGGCGCCGGATCGAGCGCGGCCCGCAGGGCTGGGGAGAACACGACGGGGTCCCGCAGCTGCCGCGCCCAGTGTTCGGCCGTCCCGAGTTCATCGGTGATCGTGGTACCGGTGAGCGTGCTGACCATGGGGATTTCCGGGGCGGTGGCGGCGAGCTTCGCCGCCGCGGCACGGACGGCGGGGATCGCGGGGTCGACGAGCCGGGAATGCAGCGCCGTGTCCACGTGCAGCCGTCGGCACCGGATTCCCGCGGCGATCGCTTCGGCTTCCAGCGCCGTGATGGCGTCGGCCGGACCGGACACCACGGATCCGGCGGGCCCGTTCAGCGCGGCGAGGTCGACATCCGGATGTGCCGCCAGCAGACCGGAGACGTCGGCGAGGTCCAGCGACAGCATCGCCCCGCCGCCGGCGGCACGCGACACCTCGGTGCAGCGCACCGCCACCAGCCGGGCGGCGTCCGGCAGGGCGAGCCCTCCCGACACCACGGCGGCGGTGTACTCGCCGAGGCTGTGCCCCAGCACGACGTCCGGCCGGACCTCCCACGACTCCAGCAACCGCGCGGTGGCCAGCGACACCGCGAACAACGCGGGCAGCCCGACCGCCGCGTCCCGGACCTGGTGCTCACGGCCGTCGAGCACGTGTCGGATGTCGTGACCGGTCAAGGGAAGCAGCAGCTCGGCGCAGGTGTCGACCGTCCGGGCGAACACCGGTTCGCTCGCGTAGAGCGCCGATCCCATGCCCGGGTACTGGCTTCCCGCTCCCGGGAACGCGAAGATCACCCGGGGGCGGGAAGCCTGTACAGGCCGCGCTTCACGCAGGGCGGCCGCGGCGGCGTCGATCCGGGCGGGCGCGCAGACGACGGCGATGCGCCTGCTGTGCTGGGTCCGGCCCTCGTCCAGCGTGTGTGCCAGGTCCGCGAGGTCGGCGGAGTCCTTGAGGCCGGGGAGGTGCTCACTCAGATCGCGGGCCGCTTGGCGGGTGGCGGCGTCGGTCTGCCCGGACACGACGAGGATCTGCGGCCGTTCGTCCGGTGTGGACAGTGGCCGCGCCGGTGCGGGGCCGAGCACGACGTGGCAGTTGGTGCCGCCGATACCGAAGGAGCTGACGCCCGCGAACTCCGCGTCCGCGGGCCACGGCCGGGCATCACCGGAGAGCGCGAAGGCGGAACCCTCCAGTCCGAGCCGCGGGTTGACCGGCTCCGAATGCGGCGCCGGGGGAAGCACGCCGTGGGACCGCGCGAGCACGGTCTTGATCAGCGACGCGATCCCGGCGGCGGTGTTGGCGTGACCGATGTTCGCCTTGACCGAGCCGAGCCCGCACCACGGCTGGTCGCTCGGCCCGAACACGGTGCGCAGGGCCGAGACCTCGATGGGGTCGCCGAGCGCCGTCGCGGTGCCGTGGCCCTCGACGTAGCCGACCTGGCGTGGCGCGACGCCCGCGACCGTCTGCGCTTCCGCGATGACCCGGGCCTGGCCACGCGGAGACGGCGCGGTGAATCCCGCCTTGACCGCCCCGTCGTTGTTGACCGCCGAGCCGTGCAGGACCGCGAGCACGGGGTCGCCGTCGGCCAGCGCGTCGGACAGTCGCCGCAGCACGACCGCGCCGACGCCCTGGGTGTAGACGATTCCGGTGCCGTCCGCGCTGTAGGGCCGGACGACGCCGTCTTCGGCGTAGATCCCGTCCGGCACGTGGAGATAGCCGTGCCCTTGCGGCACGATGAGCGAGGCCCCGCCCGCGAGCGCGGTGTCGCATTCCTCGGCCAGCAGTGCCTGGGTCGCCATGTGCACCGCGACCAGCGAGCTCGAACAGGTGCTGGTGATCGACATCGCGGGCCCGGTCAGGTTCAGCCGGTACGCGACCTGCAGGGGCAGGTAGTCGCCGTGCGTGGCCATCGCCGTGCGCAGACTTCCGACCGGATCGGCTCCGCCGCCGGTCGGATCCCAGCGCCTGCCGAGATTGCTGGCCAGGTAGGCGCTTTGCGACGCGCCCGCGTAGACGCCGACGGTGCCCGCGCCGATGCCGCCGCCATGGCCCGCCTGCTCCAGGGCCTGCCAGGACATTTGAAGGAACAGTCGTTGCTGCGGGTCCATCAGCGCGGCTTCGGCGTCGGTGAGCCCGAACGGTTCGGGATCGAACATGTCCTGGCCGTCGATGAGCCCACCGACCGGGACGTACCCGGGCGCGGTGGCCAGGTCCTCGGCCACCCCGGCCGCGCGCAGTTCGTCCGGGCCGAACCGGGTGAGGCCGCTGCGGCCTGCCAGCAGCAGGTCCCAGAACGCGGCGGCGTCCACCGCGCCGGGGAAACGGCAGGCGAGTCCGGTGATCGCGATCATCGGGCGACCTGCTCGGCCTGCTGCCGGGCGGCGCGGCGTCCACGCGGTGCCGGAGGTGCCGACGCTTCGACGGGCGACGGGCTCTGGCGCGGTGCCAGGAACGCCGCGAGCGCGCGGACGGAGGGGTGACCGAACAGGTCGACCACGGTCAGCGTGTCGAATCCGTGCGCGACGAGCTGCCGGTGCGCCAGCACCAGTGTCAGGGAAGTGGCACCGAGCTCGAAGAACGCGGTCGTGGCGTCGACACCGGAGCCGAGCAGGGACCGGAACACCCCCAACACGGTTTCCTCCAGCTCGGGGCTGGCGGCCACCGGTGCTGCTTCTCGTCGCTCGGGTTCGGGTGGTGCCACCGCGGCGTTCGGGGTAGGCGCGGCGTCCTTTGTGGACGAGGGAAGGGCGAGGTTCAAGAGGCCGTCCGCGCTGAGCCGTTCCTCGAGGTCGATGCCGTGGGCCGCGGACGCCGCCCTGGTACGGCGGCTCCATTCCGCGGCCGAGGCCAGTGCGTCGGCCGGGGTGAGTGTGCCGGGGGAGACGGTCAGGGACACCTCGAGCCCCAGGCCTGCTGCGCGCGTCAGGGCCTCGGTAAGCCAGGTCCGCGGGGTGCCGGGTTCCTCTTGGTCCACTGTGGACGGTTTGGTGGCGGTGGTGGGTTCGGTGCGACGGTAGGGGGTGGGCAGGGCGGCGTAATCGATCTTGCCGTTCGCCGTCACCGGGAACCGGTCGAGCACGGTGAACCGCGATGGCACCATGTACTCGGGGACCCTGGTCCGCAGGTGTGCCGCGAGTTCCGCGGTGTCCGGGGTTCGCCCGGTGTCCGCCGGGACGAGGAAGGCGACCAGCCGCGGCCGGTCGTCGGGACCGGGAACGGACATCGCCACGGATTTGCGGACGCCGTCCGCGCGGTCGAGCACGGACTCGATCTCGCCGAGTTCGATGCGGTGCCCGCGGATCTTGACCTGCCGGTCGACGCGGCCGAGGAATTCGATCGTGCCGTCGTGACGCCACCGCCCGAGATCCCCGGTCCGGTAGAGCCTGCGGTCCAGTACCGGATGCCGCACGAACCGTTGCGCGGTCTGCTCCGGGTCGCCGATGTAGCCACGGGCCAGGCCGTCGCCGCCGATGTGCAGTTCGCCCGGCACACCGACCGGCACCGGAAGGCCCGCCGGGTCGAGGATGTCGAAGCTCTGCCCGCGTAGCGCGCGGCCGTAGGGAATGCTGCGCCAGGCCGGATCGACGTCGCCGATCGGGTAGCAGATCGACCAGATCGACGCCTCGGTCGCGCCGCCGAGGCTGACGATCTCGACGTGCGGTGCGAGGGCGCGCAACCGATCGGGCAGCGTCACGGGAATCCAGTCGGCGGAAAGGAAGACCAGCCGCAGCGACCGCAGCGCGCGGTCGGCGAGGCCGGGATCGATCTCGGCGTATTCGACGAGCATTTCCAGCAGCGCGGGTGCGGTGTTCCACAACGTCACGCGGTGCTGGGCCATGAGCTCGAGCCAGTGCCCGGGGTCGCGCTGGCGGTCGGCGCTTGGCAGGACGAGTGCCCCGCCGGCGCCGAGCACGCCGAACACGTCGTGCACGGACAGGTCGAAGCTGAACGCCGAGAGAGCGAGCATCCGGTCGTCGCGGGTGAGGGGGAACCGGTCGACGAGGTCGTCGATCGTGGTGCGGGCCGCGCGGTGCTCGATCGCCACACCCTTCGGCTTGCCCGTGGAACCGGAAGTGAAGATCACGTACGCGAGGTCGTCCGGCGCGGGACGGTTCGCCTGACCGGCGGTGCCGGCCGCGGCGTCCAGGACGACGGGGTGGACCTCGACGGTGCCGGGCCAGCTCAGCTCGACGTCGTCGGTGACGAGCGCGTGGCCGATCCCGGCCTGCGCGCACACCGAGGCGACGCGCTCGGCAGGCCAGGCCGGTTCGACCGGGACGTAGCCCGCACCGCTCGCGGACACCCCGAGCATCGCCACGATCTGGGCAGGGCCCTTGGGCGCCGATACCGCGACGAGGTCTCCCGGGCCGACGCCTGCCGCGGTGAGCCCGTGCCCGATCGCCTCGGCCGCGCGGAGGAGTTCGCCGTGGCTGAACGCGGATTCGGCGGCCAAGAGCGCCGGCGCGTCCGGATCCTCCCGTGCGGCGGCGCGCAGCGGGTCGTCCAGCAGCGGGCCCGCCTCGCCGAACGGCGCGGCGTCCAACGTGGCGTGCGGCGTGAAAGTGGGGATCCAGCCCAGTGTCGGGTCCGACCAGCGGTCCGGGTGATCGGCCAGCGTGGTCAGCAGCCGTAGATGCGCGTCGGCCATGCCGTCGACGAGACCCGCGGGATAGGCGCCGTCTACGCTGTCCCAGCACACGCGAAGGCGGCCGCCCTCCTCGTAGACGATGTGGTCGAGCAGGACCTGAGGCGTCTGCGAGATGCCGAACACCTCGGTGCCGAGCCACCCCGCTGGGTCGTCGCCGCCGGGTGAAAGGCCGAGGCCGCTGGTGAACACCACGGGATGCGCCGGCGCGCCGAGCGAGGCAGGATTCCGCCGGGCGGCCTGCATCCCGTCCACCTCGCGATTGTCCATATCGGACCAGAACTGCTCGTTGACAGCGCGTACGTAGGCACCGAAGCCGGTTTTCGGTTCCCACACAGGCATCTGCACAAGCACCGTGGAGGTGAAGTCGCCGACCACATGCGCCAGCTCGGGATCATCCGGCCGGTCGAACAGGGTGGTGTTGAGACAGAAAGCCGCGGTGGCACCCCAGCGGGTGAGGGTGAGTCCGTACGCGGCGAGCAGCAACGCCGTCGGGCTGACCCCATGCGAGGAGGCCGTCTTCTTGACCGCCGCCCACCGGGCGGCGTCCAACTCGGTGGCGCGCCTGCTGAACCGGTGCGCGCTGATCGTGGCGACATCCGTGACCGTGGGCAGGGCCGGGCCCGGCGGCAGGGTGCGGTCGGCCCAGTAACGGCCGGCGCGTTCGGTTTCCGGGCCAGGCCGGCGCGCGGCCCGACGGCGCGCCAGCTCGGCGAACGTGGTGCCGGGTTCGGGCAGCGCGGAGGCGGCGTCGGCCACCAGGGCACCCCATTCCGTCATGATCTGCATCCAGCCCGCGAGGTCGAGCGCCAGCACGTCCACACCGACACACACCCGCGTGCGCTTTCCGGGCAGTAGCACGACATGCAGGTCGAACAACGGCCAGCAGCCGGTGGGCCGGGTCTGGTGCGACCACTCGGCGCGCAGCTCGGCCGAGACCCGCGCGGCGTCGTGATCGGGTAGTGTCCTCAGGTCCGTCACCGGGATCCGGTAGGGCGGCACCTTGGCCAGTACCCGGCCGTTGGCATCCGCGTCGACGACCATGCGCAGTGCGGAATGGCGCTCCACCAGCGTGTTCCACGCGGCACCCAGCAGAGCGGCCTCGTCCTCGCCGGGCGGTGTGTCGCGCTCGAACTCCCGGTAGTAGAAGGTGGCCACGCCGCCGAGCGGAAACGCCGGATCGCGTCCCACCCAGTACGCGGTCTGGATGGGCGTGAGCGGGAAGGTCTCGTCGCGCGGTTCCGGATCGTCCTGCCGTGCCCGGTCATCGAGGGCGGTGGCGACGGACCGGGCCGTGGCCTGGTCGAGGAAGTCGGTCAGCGCGAGGGTGACCCCGGTGGTGTCCAGCAGCAGCCGCCGCAACCGCACCGCGGTGAACGACTCCAAGCCCAACGCCATCAGCGGGATGTCCGCGCCGACCGTCGCGGGCGCGATGTCGAGTGTTTCGGCCACCGCCTCGATCACGTCGTCGAGGGGGATTGCTGCCTCTGCCGGGACCGCGCTCACCCAGATCTCCTTCACGGTCGAGGGAACGAAACGGCGGAAACCGTCACGCGCTGTCCTTCATACACGAAAACGGCTATCATTTTCATCTGATGGAGCAGTATTGCTCCGTGTGGACGAACACCCTGCGTGTCGAATGAAGGGAGATGCATGAATCGCGCCGAGCCGGTGATCCGGGCGTGGCGATGTCCCGCGCCGAACCCCGGTGCCCGGGTTCGGCTGTTGTGCTTCGCCCACGCGGGCGCCGCGGCGAGCGCGTTCCGGCCGTGGACGGAACTGCTGCCGCCGTGGATCGAGCTGCACGCCGCCCAGCTCCCCGGCCGCGAGGACCGGTGGGGTGAACCGGCGCAGACGACGATGCCCGGTGTCGTCGCGGATCTCCTGCCCGGGTTGACCGCGTTGGCCGATCGGCCGACTGTCCTCTTCGGGCACAGCCTCGGCGCGACCATCGCCTACGAAGCCGCGTGCGCGCTGGGGAACGCGGGGCATCTGGTCGTATCGGGCAAGGAGACGCCGCACCAGCATCGGCGCGACAGCTTCCACACCGCGCCGGACGCCGAACTGGCCGCCGAGATCGCGCGACTGCGAGGCGAGCGGCCGACGTCGATGGCCGCGCTCGGCGGCGACTACCTGCTGCCCATCCTGCGCGCCGATTACGCCGTCAACGAGACCTACCGGCCGGTCATGGGCAGGGAACGGCTGGCGTGTCCCATCACCGCACTGACCGGCGTCGACGACGGCGAACTGACGCCCGCGCACGTGCACGCCTGGGCGGGATACACCCGCGCCGAGTTCCGGGCGGTGTTCGTGCCCGGTGACCACTTCCACGTCTTCGACCACCCCGCGGCCACGATCGCCGCGGTCGTCACGGTCGTCGGCCCGCTCGCGGAAGGAACCGCATGACCGAGGATTTCTACCACCGGACCGCGGAGTACGTCGCCGTGCTGCTCCGGCAGGCATGGACCGGCCTGGGCCCGGTGCTCACCGACGCACTGTCCGGTGTGGACACCAGCGGTGGGCCGGTAGTCGACGTCGGCGCCGGGACCGGGCTCGGCACCGCTGTCCTCGCGGCCGCGCTGCCCGGTGCCGACATCATCGCCATCGAGCCGAATCCGGCCCTGCGGACGGCGCTGCTCACCCGGTGCGTCGAGGATGACGACCTCGCCCGCCGCGTCACCGTCCTCGGCACCGACGCGCTCGTCGCGCCACTGCCGGACCGGCTCTCCGTTGTCATTGCGATGAACGTGCTCGGCCACTTCGATCCCGGGGAACGCCAAGCCTTGTGGGGCATGCTCGCCAACCGTCTCACTCCCGGCGGACGGGCGATCCTCAACTTGCAGCCACCTACGACAGCTGTCGCCATCCCCGCGACCCCCATGGCGCAGGTGCGCATCGGTGGCCGGGAGTACCTCGGCGTCGCCGCCGCCGAACCCGCCGGTCCGGACGCCGTCACCTGGACCATGACCTACCGGGTCGAGCGGCGAGGAAACGTCGTCACCGAGCTGACCGCATCCGATCTTTGGCATGTGATCACCGCGTCGGCGCTGGCGGACGAAGTCGCCAAGTACGGCCTCCGGCTCACGGTCACCAACCCGGACCACGAGCTGTACACGATCACTCGAATCTGACGTCTTGCCCGTCGCCACGGTGGTGCGTGAGTGTGGTCCGGAACGAGGTGGATTGCAGTTGTCGGTGGTGAAGGAGCGTTCGACGCGGCAGAAGGCTGTGGTGGCGTCATTGCTGAAGTCCGAGAGCCGTTTTCGATCCGCACAGGCCCTCTACGCGCAGCTGCGTACGCGCGGGGAGACGATCGGGCTGTCGACGGTCTACCGAAATTTGCAGTCCATGGTCGAAGCAGGCAAGGCCGACGTGCTCAGGATCGGTGGTGAGACCCTGTATCGGTACTGCTCGGACGAACCGCACTACCACGTGGTGTGCCGTTCGTGCGGGTACACCGTCGAAGTCGCGGAGAACTCCATCTCGACGTGGGCCGGTGATGTGGCTGCGGAGCACGGATATCGCTATGTCAGTCACATGGTCGACGTCGTCGGTGTCTGCGGTGCCTGCGGAGAAGAGAGCGTCGGCGGTTCCCGTGGTCCGGCGCGGTGACGCCGGACCACGGACGCGCTCAGACGACGGTGGGCTCCTTGGCCAGGAAGAAGTACGCGTAGCGTTCGTCGAGGTCGTTGCGTGGTACCAGCCGGACCGTCTGGGGAGTGAAGCCGCAGCGTTCGGAGAGTTCCCAGAACTCGTTGATCGGGTAGGTCGTCATGTTCGCCAGTCCGCGGCGGTAGGCGCGGCGTCGTGGTTTGGTGAGCCAGCTGCCGGTGTCGTACTTGATCTGGATCAGGGCCAGGCCACCGGGCGCGAGAAGGCCGTGGGCGATGCGCAGGAGCCGCTCGCCGTACTCCGGCGACGGGATCAGCTCGAAGACGTAGAAGGACAGAAACACGTCGCAGAGGCCGTCGATCTGTCCGAGCGCGGCTTCCGGGTCAGCGACCTCGATGGCCACCGGATGGAAGGGGGTCTCGCAGACTTTCGCGACCTGCTTACCGCATTCGGCAAGGGAATCGCGAGAGATGTCGACTCCGATGAACTCCTTGGCACCCGGGGCGAAGTGGACCGCGTTGGCCCCGCCGCCGCAGCCCCATTCGACGATCCGGTTCCAGGGCCGGGTGAACTCGGCCATGCGGGCGCCGGCTTCGAACAGGGCGAGGTGATCCGCGCCGATCCGGTGCCACAGGTCGTTGTCCCGGAAGACCGGGGCGTCGCGCCAGTGGGAGTCGGCCGCCCAGCGGGAGCCCGCCGGTCGTCGCCAGTAGTCCTGCGCGTCGGCGGCGATCGCCGAATCGGGTTGCCGGAGGCCCGCGGTCACCAGAGCGCGCTGCAGGAGGTCCTCCGCGGTGCTGGCGAGCCGCTTGCCGCGGGCGAGGGCGTTCGGTCTTTCTGCCATGGGTGAAGCCTTTCGCTGAAGGTCACGGATGCCCGCGCCGAAACGGTTCGGGGACATCCGTGCGGTGAGGCCGTCGCACGTCTCAGGAGCAACGGGTGGGTAAGAAACCTCAGCGAAAGACAGGGGGCCCACGCCGCGGACGAGCGCGTCGCAGCAGGACTGCCGTCATGATGTTCGGTTCCGCCGCACGGAGAACCGGTGCTCGCAACGGGGGATGAGAGGTGGCGACCGGCGCCGGAATCCTGCCGAGCGCCCGCCACACCAGGCCACGCAGCGCGATCGCCGCGGTATCGGCGCGGGTGAGCAGGAGGCCGAGCAGCACGACGGCGAGCGCGTGCGCGCCGAAAAGCTGGACCGGATCGATCTCAGTCAGGACCGGGGCGATGTGGCGGTGGGTCAGGTGCGAGGGGAGCAGGAGAACGGCGTGCAGGACGCCCTGCGTGGCCGCCAGCGCCCCGATCGCGGCGACCGGTCCTCGGCTGCGGTCGGCGATGGCGGTGCCCGCCCACCCGATCACGCCACCGATGGCCAGCGCCATCCCGATGTTGGGAACGACGCCCCCTCCGAGCACATGGGCGGCGAGCCCGAGCGCCGCCGCCGCGCCGGCCAGCACGATGCTGCGGGCAGCGTTCACCGCCACCGGAAGGCCTGCGCTGTCCCGTGCCACATTCGCAGCTTACGTGCCGCGCGGACCGGCCGGTTCCGCCAAGTGCCGCCCGCTGACGGTCAGCGGACCGCCGTGACATAGGACAGCCAGCCGAGTTCTCCTTGCGTCTCAACGGTAAACCCGGCTTCCCGGACGAGTCCGGGGAGACGCCCGTCAGGGTCGTCCAGCATCCGCGGCCCGGATGCCAGACCGACCAGGTGTCTGCCGAGCGGCGACCGGGGCGGCCGGAAATCGGCGAGGGCGAGCCGTCCTCCGGCGCGCAGCACCCGCCGCATCTCCCGCAGCGCCGCGGCCTGATCGCCGTCCGGCAGGTGATGCAGCATCAGGCTGGAGAGCACGACGTCGAACTCGCCGTCGCTCCCGGGCAATTCCTGTGCGGTGCCCACCTCGAACCGGCACTCCGGCGCGGCCTTGGCGCGGGCGAACCCGATCATCTCCGCCGACGCGTCGACCCCGAGCACTTGCCCGTCCGGTGCGACCGCGCGTGCCGCGATTCCGGCGAGATGTCCTGTCCCGCATCCGACGTCGAGGACCCGATCGCCGCTTTGTGCTGCCGACAATCGCACCAGCTCCCGGTACAGGCGGGTGCGCCCGCGGAACCCGATCCGGCTCAGCGCTTCGTACCAGCCCGGATGCGTGATCAGTGTGCCGTGTTCCCGGTGGCCGCCATGTCCGACCAGCATTCGCCCGATTCCCATCTCGCACCTCACTACTTAGTTGCGACTAAGTTCTGACTCCAGTCTAACTTAGCGGCTACTAAGTTCGAGGGATAGAGGGTTACGATGACCGGGTGACCCGGACTTCTGGCCGCACCCGGCTGACCGCCGAGCAGCGCCGCGACACGATCCTGACCGCGGCGACCACCGTGTTCAGCGAGTACGGGTACTCCCGGGCCAAGGTTTCCGACATCGCCGCGCGGATCGGGGTCAGCGAACCCGTGGTGTTCCAGAACTTCGGCTCCAAGGCACGCTTGTTCGCGGCCGTGCTCGACCGCGCGGCCGATACGGCGATCGGATTCCTGGACTCCCTGCGGACATCCGAACTGTCCGTGCCGGACGTGCTGCGCGCCTTGCTGGAGCCCGAACACATCGACGCCATGCACGCGCCGGGATCGCTGGGGGTGCTGTTCGCCGAGGGCGGCGCCGCCGACGTGGATCCCGCTGTCGCGGACGCCGGTCGGACCGCGATCGGGAGGGTGGTCCGCGGTTTCGCCGCGCTGCTCGAACGAGGCAGTCAGGCCGGGCAGCTTCGTGCCGATTTGGACGCCGACGCGGCGGCGTGGTGGCTGATCTCGTTCGTGTCCGCTCGACCGCTTCGCCGCGCCGTCGATGGTGAACTCGAGGTCGACCGGCGGATGATCGACATGGCGCTGGAGATGTTCCGGGTGGCATCGCCCGGCAGGTGACGGATCGCTTCCAGCGTGCGGTGTCGCTGGTCGCCGGAGGGGGTTCGGTTTAGGCTGCCGCCCATGGACTCCGTCGCGCCGATCACGCGTGGCGTCCTGCGCGCCGTGCGCGGGTGCGTGTTCGCGGTGACGTCCACGGCGCTCAGCTACGCGGGCCACGTCGCCGCGGCAGGCGAACTTCCGGACACGGGCAGCGCCCTGCTGCTCACCGCGCTCATCGCCACTGGTGGCACTTCACTGGCGGACCGGCAGCGCGGCGTGCCGGTCGTCGTCGCCACACTCGGCGGGACCCAGGCGGCACTGCACCTGATGCTGTCCTGGCTGTCCGGACTCGGCCATCACCACGGCCTCGCGTGGCCGAGCTGGTCGATGATCGCGGGCCACGTCTGCGCCGCCGTGCTCATCGGGCTCATGCTCGCGCGCGCCGACGCCGTGCTCTTCGCGGTGGCGCGGCTTTGCGCGTCGTTGCTCCCGCGACGCTCGCCGGTGTTGCCCGCATTGCGGCCGCTCTGGGTGGCCGTCGTTCCGACGCTGGTCCCCGCGCATGAGGTGGTGCTCCGGCGGGAGCACAGCAGGCGCGGGCCCCCTTTCCAGCTCTGACGGAATTCCTTGTGCTCGCCGCCCGATCGGACGGCGGGTTCTTCACACTTTCCCAGGAGCTGTGACAACCATGTCTTCTTTCGACCTGTCCGGGCCGCCCGGACGCACGCGAGCCGGAACAGCGGCGTCGCGATCGGCCACCATCACCGCGGCCTGCGGAGCCGCTCTGCTCGTCCTCACCGGCACAGCCGCCGCGCATGTCAGCGTCACACCCGGTGAGATCAGCAAGGCAGGATCCAACGAGATCACCTTCCGCGTACCCAACGAATCCGCTTCGGCGGGCACCGTCAAGCTGGCGCTGACCCTGCCTGCCGAGTTCCCGATCAGCTCGGTCCGCGCTGAACCGAAGCAAGGCTGGACGGTGCAGATCACCCGCGCCAAGCTCGACCAGCCGGTGAAGGTCGGCGCCAGGGAGGTCACCGAGGCCGTCCGCACGGTCACCTGGACGGCGGAGCCGGGCGTGCGCATCGGCCCCGACCAGTACGGGAACTTCGCCCTCTACGTCTCCGGGCTCCCCGAGAACACCGACAAACTCGTCATCCCGGCCGCCCAGACCTACGACGACGGCAAGGTCGCCAACTGGGCCAACCCTCCCGCTCCGGACGGGACGGAGCCGGAGGATCCGGCGCCTGTGCTGAAACTCGCCGCGAACGGCACCGGACAGGCAGCGAACGGGAACTCGGCACAGACCGCCGTCGCGCCCGAGCGGGACGACTCGTCACTCTGGCTCTCGGGCATCGCGCTGGCCGTCGCCGCGCTCGCGCTCGGCTTCGGAGTCGGTGCGACAATGCGCGGCCGCCGGGCGGCCAAGGAGAAGTCGTGATCAGCCGTCTGATTGCCGTGGTGGCCACCGCGTTGGCGCTCGCGCTGCTCGGGACCGCCCCGGCGAACGCGACCGCGAGACTGGAGAGCAGCGATCCGGCCGAGGGATCGTCGTTGACCGTGGCACCGGCCGCGGCCACGCTCACCTTCAGCGAACCAGTGGATCTCTCGTCGGCGGCGATCTCCCTGACCGGGCCGGACTCGCAGCCGCTGACACTGCTCGCTCCCACGACGGCTGAGCGAGTGGTGACACAGCCATTGCCCGCGCTGTCCAACGGTTCCTTCGTGTTGAACTACAAGTTGCAGTCGATCGACGGGCATCGGGTGAACGGAGCCGTGAAGTTCGCCGTCGCCGCTCCGGCGCCGACCACGACCACCACACCGGCATCGTCAACCCCGCCACCGGTCACCGCCACCTCCTCGGTGACCGCGGCCGAACAAGCCCCGGAGTCCGAGGGTTCGTCGGCACTCGGCTGGGTCCTCGGCGGCGGCGCGGCGCTGCTCGTGGCCGTCGGCGTGGCGATCTGGCTCGTCCGGCGGCGGGCGTGAACGCACCGGCGGGGTGGCTCCTCCTGATCGGGGGAGCGCTGATCAAGATCACGTTCGACGGCACCTACCTTCGCTACGTGAAGCCGGGCATGGCGCCTTGGCTGGTCGGAGCCGGCTTCACCGCCGTGGCGCTCGCCGTCGTCGCGATCGTGAGAGACATCCGCGGAGCCAAGGCGTCGGCGGGCGCCGGACACGAGCACGAACACCGCACCCGCAGTACCTGGCTGATGCTTCTGCCGGTCCTCGCGATCTTCCTGATCGTTCCGCCGGCGCTGGGTTCGGATTCGGTCAACCGAGCCGGTTCCCGAACCGTGACCGCACCCGGAACTCGTCGCGTCTACAGCACGTACTGGCGGCGGGTTGTGGAGGTGTGGGGAGATCGACCCATTGACGAGCCCACTCCGCTTGAGATCAAGCAACTGGCCGAAGACGTCAGGCACCGGGTCGTGGTCCGCAAGAACTCGCGAGGCGGGCGCACCGCAGCTGAGCACCTGATCGCCTCCCTACGCTGCCTGTACCAGCACGCCATTGCCGACGAACTGCTGAGCGAGAACGACAACCCCGCCAAGCGGGTCGCCAAGCCGAGAAGGCTGGCCAGCACCCGGCGAGCTATCCCCGACGCTCGACTGGCCGAGATCAACCACGCCGCGGGAACTACAGGCAACGATCCCGAACTCGACCTGCTCCTGCTACGCCTGCACACCGAAACCGCGTGCCGCCGTGGCGGCGCCCTCGCTCTCCGGCGGCAAGACCTCGATCCGGATCAATGCCTCGTCCAGCTGCGGGAGAAGGGCGAGACAGTTCGTTGGCAACCGGTCTCGCCCACACTGATGCGCCACCTGATCAACCATCAGGAACAGCGAGGAGACGGAGACCGGTCAGCGCAACTCATGCGCTACCGCAACGGCCGACCGATCACCGCGAGGCGCTACGACCACCTGTGGCAACGCGTCGGGACCCAGCTCCCGTGGGTTGCCACCCAGCAAGTCAGTACTCACTGGCTCCGGCACACCACGCTCACTTGGGTCGAACGCAACTTCGGCTACGCCGTCGCCCGCGCCTACGCCGGACACGACGGTAAGAGCGACGCCGGGACGACGTCGACGTACGTCCGAGCAGACCTAGATGAAGTCGCCGGCGCGCTCGCCGCGCTAACCGGAGAACCGCACCCGCTCGCGCCGCCCAAATAACCGACCACGGGCGTGCGCCCAACTCAGGGTAGCTCGGTGCATTTCCACATGGTCTCAGGAAAGGCGTCGTGCTCGACGGCGTTGGCAGTGCGGCTAGTGTAAGCACGTGGCTCGATTGGAGCCAGGAAGCCTGAGCCTACCGCGCGGCGTACGTCGCCGACATCGCCCGAATGTCCACCGCCTACCCCTCGGCCCGGCGACGGCGGTGTCCGGCTTACCTGGGGCCAGTGCGCGCGTGGAATCGGCGCTGAAGTCGGACACGACGTACCTATGCTGGGCAAACAGTGCAGAAATCCGTTCTGTGGCCGGTGTCATCTCGCCTGGCGCATGTGCCACGACGCCGACCTCGTCGTACCACTGGGCCTTCCGTTGACAGGCTTGGCCGATACGGTGCGGCAGTCCAGCCGGTGCCGTACGAGACCCCCGGTCGCCAGGAGCCTCTGGAGCGTCGACGACGTTCGCCGAAGCTCCTGACCGAGGAGGCATTTGATTCCGCTGCGGGACGTCGTGGTGGGGCCGACATAGTCGCAGGGGTGTCAAAAGGTGGATTTCGCCGGCCAACTCTTGAGCTCGGGCAGGCAGTATTCGGCGAAGGTGTGCAGGCTGTCGTGACCGTCTTGTTCCGGAATGCCGTGGAAGATCGTCAGAAGGCCCTGAAGGTCGAACGTGCGGTGCAAGGTCTCCAGCTGTTCCAGCACCTGATCCGGTGTGCCGTGCACAACGGTGCTGGGAGTCAGGTCGAGGTCGGTGCGTGCCACGGGCCGCATGCTTTGGTAGAACTCGTATCCTTCCGTCCTGCCGAAGTCCTTGTCCGCCATCCCATAGTGCGCCACCGCGACGTCATGACTCCGGTCATTGTGCTTCTTGGCGATCTGCAAGGCCCGGTCGGAGCTTTTGTCGACCACCACGACGACGGACAGCAGCGGGCCGGGTGGTTCGCTGGCCATGCCGTGCAGGTCCGACCAGGTGCCGCGGTAACGCTGGACATCCTGTTCCATGAGGTGAAGAGGTTTGAAGATGATGAGCATCATGCCCAATCCCATCTTGGCGACCAGCGGACTGGATTCCGGCGACACCGACGCGCTGAACACCCTTCCCTGGAACGACTTGAGCGGCCTTGGCCGCAGTTCGCGTCGAGGCTGGCGAGTTGTCTCGCCACCTTCGATAAAGCCGGTTTCAAGCGCAGGCAGCACCAACTCGGCGCATTCGGCGAAACGGGCACGGGACTCGTCGAGCGGCACGCGAAAGCCTTCGAACTCGTCCTTGGCCAACCCCCGGCCCAGGCCGAGAACGAGCCGCCCGCCGGACAAGTGATCGGCAAGGATGATTTGTTCGGCGAGCCGGACCGGATCGTGCCATGGAAGCACGAGAACCGCAGTGCCGAGGCGAACACGATTCGTGCGCGCGGCCAGATAGGACAAGGCTTGAAGCGGGTCAGCGATTAAGCCGTAGTTGCTGAAGTGGTGCTCGGTCAGCCAGATGGAGTCGAAGCCGAGTGTCTCGGCTTGGACGCAGTAGTGCAGTTCCTTGCGCATGAAGTCCGCATCGGGATAGCTGCCTCTGTGCTGAAAGGCCGCCTCGAAGCCGACGTGCATGTCACGTTCCTCTCGTGATTGTGGTCCTCCGGCGTTGTCACCATTCGCGCAGTTGTGTGGCGGGGTGTTCGACCAACTGTCGTAGCAGGCGCTCGTAGTCGGTCATCCAACGTGAGACGGTCCGCGGCGCGATGTAGTCCGCTGCTTCGGCCCACAGCCGGAGGCCGTTCACGTCGGGCATCGCCAGGACACCGAGATCGGAACGCACGCCGGGGATGGCGATCTCCTCGGCGGTGGCCCGTAGGCCTGGTATGGCCAGCCGTCGCCCCGGATCGGGGTGGAGGGAGAACCACACCTGCGGGAAGTGGTCCGCCCCCGGCCTCGTGAGGACGTCTGCCTTGTCGAGCACGACCGAGAACGGCACGGCGACGTGGTCTGCCACCGTCCATAGGTGGCGTGCTACGCCCAGAACGGTTTCGCGGATGGTGTGGTCCGGGCGGCCAGGCAGGCGCAGTGCCAACGAGTTGGTGAGCGGGCCGGCGAGGTCCTCGAACCGCTGTCGGGTGCGATTCGGGAACGCGCCGACCACCACCACCTCGGTCTGGTCCACAAGTCCGCGTAACAGCTGGCCGAAAGCTGTCAGCAGCACCGCGTAGAGCGTTACGTGGTGCGCTTCGGCCCAGTGGGTGAGGTCGCGCGCGAGGTTCGTGTCGACGTCGAAGGGTTGCAAAGTCCCATGCCCGCTCAGCGCGGCTGGGCGAGGCCGGTCGCCCGGCAATGGCATCGACAGTTCCGCGCCATCGAGTTCCGTGCGCCAGAACTCGATGGACCTCCGCCCCTCCTCGCCGGCCAAATGCTCCTGCTCCCACCTGACGAACTCCGCCAGCTGCACAGGTTGTCCACGGTTGTCGGCGACGCCTGAAACCGCGGCTCGGTAGCCTTCGGCCAGGTCCGCCATGAGGATGCTCAGTGACATCGCGTCTGTGACTATGTGGTGCTGCACGAACATCAGTACCCACCGATCCGCGCCCGCACGGGCCAGCGCGAATCGCGCGACTTTCCCATGGTGCAGGTCGAACGGTTCCATGGCCTGTCTTTCGCACCACGCGGACACCGCGCCGTCGTCCGCCGGGAGATCGGTGACCGGCAGTTCCACCGGCACGGCGGGCATAACCTGCTGGCTGAACCCGGTGCCGTCGCGGCGGAATCGTGTCCTGAGCACGTGTCTGCGCTCGACGAGAACCGATACCGCGGTAGCCAGCGCGGCCGGGTCGAGCGGACCCGCGATGCTGATGCGCAGCGCGACGTTCAGAACCGAGCGGTTGCCAAGCTGGGCGTCGCCCTCGGCAAAGCGCAGTTGTCCTTGGCTCGCTGGGTATACCCGCTCGTCCGCGGCGCTGGGCCGGGCGGTCTTCGATACGTCGGCCATCGTGGATCGCGACGCCTCCCTTCGTGACCGTCCTGAGCGCGGTGTGTTTTGCGAAGATGTACTCGCGAAGCCCCCGATTCACTGAATCAGGCAATGTCGGGTCCGTCAATGAGCCGTCCGGGTCTCGCTGAGCGGCTTTATGACGTTGAGTGATCATGATACGAATTACGGATTCTCGATCAGCCCGTGGATCCAGAATCGACTCATGCCCGTGTTTGTCTACAGTAGATCTC
Source organism: Amycolatopsis sp. NPDC043887 (assembly GCF_056435665.1). Taxonomy (NCBI): domain Bacteria; kingdom Bacillati; phylum Actinomycetota; class Actinomycetes; order Pseudonocardiales; family Pseudonocardiaceae; genus Amycolatopsis; species Amycolatopsis sp. NPDC043887. The sequence goes on along the minus strand of NZ_JBWKEB010000030.1, from coordinate 27,341 downwards.
GTAGTTCTCGAATGTCCACTTGTAGTGATCGTATGTCGTGTGTACGGTCGAATATTGACTCAAGTTTGCACTGGGGCAACTAATCTTTTGCGCATCCTCCCTGAATTCGTGGCGGACACGTCTGTCCGTCGCATAGTCCACAATGGAGGAAGGGGGTGAAAGTCATGGAGAGCATCGAGACGGTAGCCGAGGAGTTCGAGTTCGAGACCCTCGGTGAGTGGCAGCACCGCTGATGTGCACGGGGGCGTCATCCGCGCAGGTGGCGCCCCCGGTCAAGGCGATGCATCGGATGAACGGGCCGCGCTGCGGAACCAAACGGTTGTGGAACCTGGGAGTTCTCGTGATCACTGGACCACCGGCATATCTGCCTCCAGCGGGCTCCAAACCGCTGGCCGCGCGCCTGCGCGCGTTGACCACCGCTGGAGTCCCGGTGGCTTGCGGGGTATATCGAGGATTGGCCGACCCCGGCCCTGCCTCGGCGAAGCACGCCGAGTCCACCCACGCCCGCGCGCGGTACGTCGCCGGGAGATCGGTGGAGTTGCCGCATTTCAACACCAATCCACCACCGATCTTGCGGGTGCTCGCGGTCGCTTCGCACAACCGAGTCGACGCGCTGGGCGACACGATGGCCGGCTTCCCCGTCGACCTGGCCGGTGATCTGTGGCGCCGGGTGGCCGAACTGGTCGCCGACCCCGCCGAGCTCGAGCCGCCGGAGCGCGCGAACGCGAGCGACTTGATGCTGAGACTGGGCTATCCCAAGGAAGCGGCGCGGGTGCTCGGAATGGACGCGGCCGATCCGGCGGCACACGAGTTCACTCGAGAGTGCGCGATCGCGGAGCTGACCGTTTTCGTGCGCCGTCGTCACGATCCGGCGGTGCTGGAGCGCCGGGCACTGGAGCTCGCCCGTGACCGGTCGCGTGGCGCCAGAGTGAGGATGATCGCGGCCAACTACGTGGTCGTGCGCAATGGACGGCGTGGCGCCGATACGCCTGCCCTCCACGAGGCCGCCGAGTTGGCGCTCGCGGCCTCCGGCGAGTGGGAGGCCGATCCGTTCGCCGAGAACCTCGCCGCGCAGACGGTCCACCGTGCAACTGCGTACGTCCCGTTCGTGCGCGGCGACGTCAACGGCGCGCTCCGGGAACTGGAACTGGCCGAGGCACACCAAAAGACGGCCGAGGCGGAACTGACCGACCCGCTGCGTGAGCTGGCCTGGATCGACCACGCTTTTCCGCTCTACGAAACGATCGCCAAGACGCATCTGCGCTCGGGTGACGCCGAGCAGGCCGTCGAAGCGACCGCACGGCTGGTGGAACTGAGCCCCAACGATCAACGGACCTGGGTCGCGCGCGGCCAGGCGCTCCTCGCAGCCCGCCGGCTCGAGGAGGCGGCGGAGGCGTTCGCGCGGGCGATCCCGCTCGGCGGTCTACCGGTCGCCCGCGCCGCCTATTACCTGGCGTGGATCCACGACGAACTGGGGGACCACGGGCGGGCGGCCCACTACTGCTCACTGTCGTGCCGGGTCGATCCAACGGTCCCCGCCTCGGCGGAGCTCGCACAGCGGCTGTCCGGCTAGAGAAGACCTGAGGAGACCGTGCCTATGATCGACGCCCCACCCACAAAGACCGGGACGACAGCCCGGACGGTCAGCGACTACGTCGTCAGCTGGCTCCGCGCCAACGAGATCTCCCAGATCTTCACCCTGCCCGGTGGAATGATCGCCGCCCTGCTCGACGCCATCCATCGCGACGGACGGGTGCGGATCGTCACCATGCACCACGAACAGGCTGTCGCCTTCGCCGCGGACGGCGTCGGTCGGTACACCGGAGCGCCCGCAGTGGCGATCGCGACCGCGGGGCCGGGGGCGACCAACATGCTGACGGCAATCGGCAGCGCCTATCTCGACTCCGTCCCCGCGGTGTTCCTTGTCGGCCAGGTCCAGAGCTACCTGCTCAAGGGCGACAGGCCCGTGCGCCAGTTCGGTTTTCAGGAGTGCGACGTCCTGTCGATGGCCGAGCCGGTGACCAAGGCGGCCTGGCGGGCGCGGTCCGGCGCACAGCTGCCGGAGTTGCTGGACCGCGCGATGACGCTGGCCGTGAGCGGGCGCCCGGGGCCGGTGATGGTGGAGCTCCCGGCGGACGTGCAGACCATGCCCGTCCTCGCCGACGCCGAGCCGAACCCGTCCGTGCCGCGGCCACCGGAGTTCACGGAGGCAGAGGCCATCGACGAAATGCTGGACGCCGTCGCCTCCGCGCAACGGCCCCTCGTGCTGATCGGCGGCGGGGTCCACGCCGCGCGGGCGGCTGGTCGGACCAGGACCTTCCTCGAGGAGCTCGCCGTGCCGGTCGCCGCGTCGGTGATGGCGCTCGACGTGCTCCCCGCGGCCCACCCGCTGCGGCTGGGCATGATCGGTATGTACGGCAACCGCTGGGTCAACCACGCCGTCGCGGAGGCGGACCTGGTCCTCGCGCTGGGCACCAGGCTCGACTTCGGCACGATCGGGGCGGACGTCGCCGCTTGGGGCCGCGGCCGCACCACGTTCCAGGTCGACTGCGACCCCGGGGAGATGCGGCGGGTCCGCGGCGCCCGAACGATCACGGCCGACCTGGGCGCGTTCCTCGACGCGGCGGTGCCCGTGGCCCGTGAACGGCGGTTCCCTGACCGGACGGCGTGGGCGGAGCACCTGGCCAGGCTCGGCGCCGTTTGGCCGGATACCGCCGAGCTGCCCGATTCTCCGGGCATCAATCCGAATTCACTCGTGCGCCGGCTCTCCGCCGCGTCGGCATGCGCCGCGGCGATCGTCGTCGACGACGGGCAGCACCTGTGGTGGGCCTGCCAGTCGATCCAGCCGGCGGAGGGGCAGCGGTTCATGCCCGCGCTCGGGATGGGACCGTGCGGCTGGGCGTTCCCCGCCGCGATCGGCGTCGCCGAGGCCACGAACCGCCCGGTCGTTCTGTTCGTCGGCGACGGCGCGTTCCAGTTCAACATCCAGGAACTGCAGACAGTGATACGCAACCACCTGCCGGTGAAGATCGTGGTCGTCGACAACGGCTGCCATGGATCGGTCCGTCAACTGCAAGAGGCGGTTTTCGACGGCCGGTACCCCTCGACCGTGCACGGCTACGATGCGCCCGATTTCGTCAAGGTGGCCGAGGCCTACGGGATGTCCGCCGCGTCGGTGTCCGAGCCGGACGCGGTGGACGACGCTCTGCGCTGGTTGTGGCGGGCCGACAGGGAACCCGCCCTGCTGCACGTGCGGGTACCGACCGAACTGAATGTCTATCCCAACGTCCCGTTCGGCGCGCCGATCACCGCCATGGAGTTCCGCGCGCCGATTGAGGAGGCCCAATGACACGGACGACGGCGATCGGCGACCTGCTGCCGACTGCGGAGGATGTCGCCTTTTATGCCGAGCATGGCTGGTGGACCAGCGACGTGGTCATCCCCGACGAAGTGCTGGAGACCGCGCAGCTGGGAGCTGAGCGGCACTACGCGGGCGAGCGGGACCATGAACTGCTGATCACCGGCGGATATCTGGATTGGCAGCCGCAGCACGGCGACGTCATCCGTCTCAACGACTACGTGTCGCTGCAGAACGACGATCTCCGTCAGCTGGTCGACCTGCCGGTGATCGCCGGGATCGCGGCGCGGCTGGCCGGGACCGACCAGATCCGGCTTTTCCACGACCAACTGATCTGCAAGCCGGCCGGGATGGCTCCGAGCGAATCGACCGTGGGCTGGCACGTGGACGCGGCGTACTGGCAGACCTGCTCCTCGCGGGACATGCTCACCGCCTGGATTCCCTTCCAGGATTGCGACGACGACATCGGGGCCATCTCCTTTGTGGACGGTAGTCACCGTCGCGACGACACAGAGTGGATGCGCACCTTCACCGAGCACGACATGACGGAGCTGGAGCGGTCCTTCGCGGGCGCGACCCCGGTGCACAAGGTGCCGCTGCGGATCAAGCGGGGACAGGTCAGCTTCCACCATTGCCGCACGATCCACGGCAGCGACGCCAACCGCAGCTCTCGAGACCGGGTGGCGCTGGCGCTGCACTTCCAGGACCGGGCCAACCGCTACGTGCCGCACACCGACTCGTCCGGGAAGCGGACCGTGCACATCAACGATCTGTTGTGCCGCAAGGACGACACGGGGTTGCCCGACTACGCCGACCCAGACATCTGCCCGGTTCTCTGGCCCGTTTGAAAGGAATTGCGCCTTGACCGAGACGACGAGCACGCTACTGCGCGGCGACAACGCCTGGTGGGCCGAGCGGCTGGGCCGCAGGGGAGCGGAGGCCGGTCCTCCGCTGTTTCGCAAGCGGAGCAGCGTGTACCGCCGCAAGAGCATGACCGTACGACTGCCTTCGAACCTGGTTGTCCCCACCGCCGAGACGCACGCGGTGTTCCTTGCCGCGACGGCCGCCGTGCTGCATCGGTACCGGGGCAGCGACGAGATGGAAGGGATCGTCGTCGGGTCGCCGCCTTCCAGAACTGGCGAGGTCGACACCGCACTGCCGATACTGCTCGAGGTCGACCCGGCGACGCCGTTCGGCCAAATGGTCGACGGCGCGACCGAGGTGATCGCCGAGAGTGAGTCAAGGACGGATTTCGCGAGCGACGAGCTGTGGGCGGCGCTCGGCGTCGAGGAGATCACCGACCGGCATCCGCTGTTCTCCGTCGTCCTGCGTGTCGAGGGCCGGCACAGCACGATCTCCGATCTGCGCAACGACGTCACGGTGACGGTCGCCGCCGATGCGCTGGAACTGGAGTACAACGCCAACGTGCACACCGAGGCGACGATCGCCCGGTTCGGCGGACATGTCCTCGCTTTCGCCGAACGAGGCCGTTCCGCGCCGGGAACGCCGGTCCGTGCGGTGGACTACCTGCTCGACGAAGATCGTGCGGCGTTGTCCGCCTGGGGACAGGGCGAACACAGGGAGTCCGACGGAGTGACCCTGCACCGGCTTTTCGAGGTCGAGGCGCGGACCCGACCCGATCGAGAAGCACTCGTCTACGGCGACCAGGTGATCAGCTACGGCGAGCTGAACGCGCGTGCCAACCGGCTGGCCAACCATCTGCGATCGCTGGGCGCCGGGCCTGGCACGCGCGTCGGGCTGTGCGTTCCGGCGACGCCCGAGCTGACCATCAGCACGCTCGGCGTGCTCAAGTCCGGCGCCGCGGTGGTGCCGATCGTGCCGACGTTTCCCGACTCGCGGAACCGGATGACGGTCGAGGACTCCGGGATGGCGCTGGTGGTCACCGATTCGTCGCTGTCGGACCGGTTCGTCGCACCGGGCCCGATGGTGGTCAGTATCGACCGCGATGCCGAGCGGATCGCCGCCGCCGACGAGTCCGACCCCGATTCGGGCGTCACCGCCGCCGATCCGCTGTACGTGCTGTTCACGTCCGGGTCTACCGGCCGTCCGAAGGGGACGGTCGTGGAGCATCGGCGGCTCGTCGACCTGGTGCGCTGGCAACGCGAGCGGGGAGAGGACCCAGCCGGTAGGCGAACGCTACAGCGCACGTCGATCGGCTTCGACGTCAGCTTCCAAGAGATCTTCTCGACACTCGGCTTCGGCGGCAGCCTCGTCGTCGCGTCGGACGAGGTCCGGGACGACGTCTCGCTGCTGCCCGAGCACGTCGAGCGCTACGGCATCGCCAGGCTGTTCCTGCCCCCGGTGGCGCTGAACCAGATGGCGGTGACGGCGACCCTGGAACAGCGAGCGATGAGCTCGCTGCGCGAGATCGTCGTGGCAGGCGAGCAGTTGCACGTCTCGATGCCGATCCGTCGCCTGTTCCACCAGCTCGATTGCTCGTTGGACAACCAGTACGGTCCGACCGAGACCCACGTCGTGACCGCGTTCGAGCTCACCGGGCCGAGCATGCGGTGGCCTGCCGCGCCACCGATCGGCAGGCCGGTGCGCAACGTGCGCGTGCACGTCCTGGACCCGTGGTCGCGACCGGTGCCGCCCGGTGTACCCGGCGAGATCCACGTCGCGGGCATCGGCCCGGCCGAGGGCTACCTGGACGAGGAGGCCCGCGCCGGGCGGTTCATCCCCGACCCGTTCGGCACCGAGGGCGACCGGCTCTATCGCACGGGGGACCGCGGACGGTTCACCGAGGACGGCGAAATCGAGTTCCTCGGCCGCCATGACGACCAGGTCAAGATCCGCGGCTATCGGATCGAGCTCGGCGAGGTCGAGGCGGTACTGGCCAGGCAGCCGGGCGTGCACATGGCTGCGGCCGTGGTGCACGAGACCGAAGCGCTGGGCAAGCAGCTGGCCGCGTTCGTCGTCGCCGACCACGAGCTGGACCCCGCCGATTTGCGCCGACGCATGCTGGATGACCTGCCCGGACACATGGTACCGGCGAGATCTGGGTTCGTATTCACCGACGCCCTGCCGCTCACCGCGACTGGAAAGGTGAACCGGCGCGAGCTGCCACCCCTGCCGCGCGCCGCCGCCGGCGCCGGCGCGACGGCCGTCGCGGAAGGCAACACCGAGGAGACCGTCGCCAAGGTCTGGGCGACGGCACTCGGGCTCGACAGCGTTGGCCGGGACTCGGACTTCATCGAGCTGGGTGGGCACTCACTCGTCGGCATCCACGTCGTCGCGCAGCTCAATGAGCTGTTCTCGATCTCGCTCCCGCTTCGCACCCTGTTGCGTGGCACGACGGTCGCGGCCTTGGCCGTTGAGATCGACGCTGCCCGTGGGCGGGGCGAGACGGACGACCGGAATTCCGCCGAGGCTCCGTCCGGAAAAGCCACGGTTCAAGAGGTCGAGCTACCCGGTGGGCTGAAGGTGTACTCGCCACAACCCTCCGAAACCGAGTATCTGTACCAAGACGTCTTCGAGCACAGGACCTACGACCGGGGTGGCGTGCGGTACCCCGAAACCGGCGTGGTGATCGACGTCGGGGCGCACATCGGCCTGTTCACGTTGTACGCCAAGTCGAAGTCGCCCGGGCTGCGGGTGCTGGCGTTCGAGCCGTGCCCGCCGCTGTTCGAAGCGCTGCGGCGTACTACCAGAGAGCTAGCCGGGGTCGAGTTCCATGCGTTCGCGCTCGGGGCAAAGGCGGACTCCGCCCGGTTCACCTACTATCCCGATCTCACCGGTATGTCGTCGTTCCATCCGGACGACGCCCAGGAGCGAGCACTGTTGTCGGGGATCCTCGGCAACAGTGCTCATCTGAACGGCGGTGGCGAGGGCGCGCGGCTGGCCGGGTCACAGCAGTATCTGGACGAGCGGCTGGCGGCCGTGACGTACACCTGTGCGCGCAAAACGCTCAGCACAGCTCTCGCCGAATCCGGGATTGAGCATGTCGACCTGCTCAAGATCGACGTGCAAAAGGCTGAGCTGGAGGTACTCGAGGGCGTCGCGGACGAGGACTGGGGCAAGATCGACCAGGTCGTCGTAGAGGCGCATGATCTGGCGGGGCGGCTCGACCGGATCGTCACGTTGTTGAACGCCAAGGGCTTCCATGTCGAAGTGGAGCAGAATCCGCTGCACGCCGGTACCGTCGTGCACTTCGTCTACGCGGTGCGCCAGTGAACAGCACGACACGGTCGTCCGCGCCCGCCCCTGCCCGGGGAGGGCCGCTCACCGTGGCACAACACCAGATGTGGGAGCTGCACCAACGTGAACCGGCCCCCGGAGCGCTCAATCTGAGCTACGCGATCGCGGTGGACGGCCCGCTCGATGTCGCCGCGCTCGCCGAGGCGTTCCGGAGTCTGGTGCGCACGCACGAGCCACTGCGGACGGTCTACCGCAAGGTCGGGGACGACGTCGTCGCCCAGGTCGTCCCCGCCGAGGTCGCGCTGGCCGCCGTCGAGCTGACGCCGCGCTCCGCCGACGAGGCCGAGGCGGTGCGGCTCATCCGCGAGGATCGCGTCAGGCCGTTCGATCTCGTGGCCGGAGCACCGATCCGGGCTTCCCTGCTCCATCTCGGGCCGGACAGGCACATTCTGCTGCTATCGCTGCACCACATCGTGGGTGACGGCTGGTCGATCTTCGTGCTGCGAGAGCATCTCACTCGCTGTTACGCGGCGACTGTGCGTGGCGAACCCTTCAGGCCGAACCCGCCCCGGACCGAGTGCCTGGAACAGGCACGGCGTCAGCGGGGGTGGCTGGGCGGACCGGCCGTCGACGTGGAGCTGAAGTGGTGGACAGACCGGCTGCGCGGGGCGACGGAGCGGCCAGCTCTGCTCGGTATTCACCGAAAGGTGGGTGAAGTCCGCAGACAGGTCGAGGCACTGCCCGGCCAGTTGACCGCCGAGTTGACCGCACTGGCCAAACAGACGCGGGTATCGGTGTTCGTCGTGCTGCTGACCGCGTTCGAAGTGCTGATCGAGCGTTGGTCGAAATGCGCGAACGTCGTCGTCGGCACCTTGGCGGCGAGCCGCCCGACCGCCGACAGCGCGGAGGTACTCGGCGCCCATTACAACCCGCTGTTGCTCAACACCGACCTCGACGGGGCCTTGTCGCTGCTGGAATGCCTGATGCGCACGGCGGAACGCACGCTGTCCGCGCTCGACCGCCAGCAGCTGCCGTACGCGGTACTGGCGGACCAGGTCGAGCGCGAGTACGGCTGGGCCGCCGCGCCCGCGGTGATGTTTCAGATGGACCGATACCCAATGGAGGGCTTGGCGCTGGCCGGATGCGCCGTGACCGGCCTGTACATCGATGACGGCCGCGACGTGAGCACGATCCCCGCCGCCACATCGGCCGACCTGACGTTCTTCGTGCGCGAGACCGGCACGCACCTCACCCTCTCGGTGCTCTACTCCGCGACCTCGTTCGACGACGAGTCGATCCGCGCCGCGATCCGCGCCTATGTCGAGATACTCGTAGCGTTGTGTGACGCGCCCGAGTCAGTCGCACCCGAACTCGAGCTCCCCAACCCTGTTCCCCATCCGGCCCCGGCCCCGGCGGGCGGGTTCGGCACGTCGGGGAGATTGAGGGGAATGACCGAGATCGGCCCGGTCGACGCCATCAGTCCCGTCGGCGTGTGGTATCACCCACGGCGGGAAGGGGACGAACCGTGAACCTCACCGAGGAGCAGCTCGCGCTGCTGCCGTCGGAGCACGACATCCGATTCTACGAAGAGCACGGCTGGTGGATCTCGCCGCGCATCGTCGAAGACGAAGTCATCGACGATGCCAGGTTCGGTGTCGACCGCTATTACAGCGGCGAGCGTGATGCCGTCCTGCCGTTCGAGGCCGGCACCGACTGGAACAGCAGCCGTGGAAACGTGCTACGGCAGAACGACTACGTGTCGCTGCAGATCGAGCAACTGCGTATGGTGGTCGAGCATCCGCTGGTCGCGCTCAGCGCGGCGATCCTGGCGCGCACGGCGGAGGTCCGCCTATTCCACGATCAGCTCGTCTACAAGCCGCCGCAGGTTTCCGACTCGGTCGCGACCGTCGGCTGGCACACGGATATCGCCTACTGGAAGACCTGTTCGTCAAGGAACCTGATCACGGCATGGGTACCGTTCCAACCCGTCACTTCCGACATGGGCCCGATGACGGTCCTGGACCGCAGCCATCGGTGGGGAGGCAACGACCGCCTGGAGTTCTTCCACGAGCCGGACCTCGCAGGCGTGGCGGCGAAGATCCAGCGCGGAGCCGAGCCGCTCACCGAGGTTCCGCTGGTGATGGACGCCGGTCAGGTCAGTTTCCATCACTGCCGCACGATTCACGGCAGCAGGCCCAACAATTCGGACCGGCCCAGGGTGGCTCTCGCGGTCCACATGCAGGACGAGTCCAACCGCTACATCTCTGTCCTTGACGGGAACGGGAAGCGCTTGGTTCACCTCAACGACTTTCTCTGCCGCAAGGACGACAACGGCGACCCGGATTACGCCGACCCCGCGGTGTGCCCGGTTCTGTGGAAGGCGGACGAACGATGAGCGACAGTACGACAGCGGACGACACCCGGGACACCCTCGGCGGGTACGTACAAGAACTCATCGGCATTGAGGAAATCGGGCAGGACGACCTGCTCCTCGACATCGGTGGCAACTCGCTGATCGCGACGATGCTGGCCAACAGGGTCGAACTGGCATGGGATTTCCGCCCGACCATGATCGAACTCATGACCTGCAAATTCGGTGAGCTCGTCGATTTGTGCACCGAGCGCCGCGGGATCCATGGCAAGTGACGGCATCTTGGCCCGCCCGACCGGACCACTGGTTCGGGACGGGCGGCCACAAGATGCCTGATCTGTTCAGCCGAGGTGTTCGGCCGTCCGTACGGCGATGGCGGCCGCGGCCAGGGTCGGGTTGGTGGCGGTGGTCGTCGGGATGAGCCCAGTGCCTCCGAGGTAGAGGTTTTCCATTCCCCATACCAGGCCGTAGCCGTCGGCGACACTGTCGATTCCGTCGGTACCGATCCGGGTGGTACCCATGACGTGCATCGAGGTGCCCGCGGTGAGCCTCCGGGGTTTGCCGGTCGGGACGAAAGCGCCGATCTGCTCGCCGGCAGCCGTGACAGCGGCCAGAGTGTCCGCCCGCTTGGCCTCGTCGTGCGCAGTGAGGGTGTACTCGAACGTGGGCCGGGGCAGTCCGAAAAGGTCGGTCGGTGCTTCGGTGAATACGAGCCGGTTGTCCCGTCGTTGCTCGGTCGCGGTGTACCAGTACAGGGAAAGAACCCTGCGGTCGTCGATCCCCTCGAGCAGGGGCGAGCCATGGGAATCGGTGAGTAGCACGCCGTGAAACGGATGGTCGTCGCTCATCGGGACGATCGCGACCGGATTGGGGTCGCCGGTGGGGAAGTCGTCGAGCATGACCTGGGCGTACGACAGAGGATGGTCGGTGAGGTAATGGCCGACTGGCAGGCCCTTCCCGATTCCGGATGTCCACAGCAATGCGGGGGTGCGCAGTCCTCCTGCCGCTATGACGAAGTTGTCTGCGGTGACCTTGTGCGGCTTGCCGGTGGCGATGTCGATGGTCTCGGCTGCGATGACACGGCCGCCCTGGCGGATCAGCTTGCGGACCGCGCGATGGGGTACGACTTCTGCGTCGGGTGCGATTTCGGCCGGCCCAGTCCACTGCAGACCGTCGAAGGCGATCGGTGCGGGCCTGGCTCCTTCCAGGGCCGAGATCACTGAGCTTTGCCGTTGTCCGGCCGGGCTCGGGGCGACCCGCAGCAGGTCTTCGGCTCGGCGATACAGACGGTCCCATTCGCCGTTGGCGATGCCTGGCCAGCGTTCTCGGGTGACCAGGCGCGGGACTACGCAATTCCAGAGGACGCCCATGCCGCCCAGCAGGTTTGTCGTCCTCGCGGCCGCCAAGGCCGACGTCGGCGTGGAACCGACGGTGGCTCTTCGCAGATGAACGCTGACGAGGTCGTTGAGATAGCCTGGATCCGCCAGGGACATCGGAAGGTTGCGCAGATGCGAGCCTGCGCGGCTGGTCATCGGGGAGCCGGCGTCGAGAACGACCACGGCGGCTCCCCGATCGGCCAGACAGCGCGCGAGAACCGCGCCGATGATCCCGAAACCGACGACCGCGACGTCCGCGCCGGTCACGGGTTTGCGCTGGCGGCCAACTCGCGGAGTGAGGGCGCGAGCCGCTCGGCGTATTCCGGATCGACGTGCTCGGCCTCGGCCAGCAAAGCCTCGCACGCGGCGGTGAACGCCCGGCTCAGTTCGGTGGGGTCCAGCGAGCGCACCAGCGCTTCCATGATCGGGTCGGCCATCTCGGCGGGGAGATCGTCAATGCCCCGGCCTTGTGTGGCAGGTACATCGTGGCGCAGGCAAGCGAGATTGAAAACCTCATCGCGCATTCCGCTGATCATGTACTCCGCCTGTCGGACTCGCCGCCTGGCGATGCTCGACCTGGCATGCAGCGCGTAGAGCCAAGCCCAGCCGATGAGGTCCCTCGCGACCGGCGACTTCGTCTTCTCGACATCATTCGCTTCGCCGAAAAGGACTTCGAAGCGCGGCCCGGTCGCGCCGAAGTCTTCGTCGTGCCAGAACGCGATATCGACTTGGAGAGTGCCCGGCAGCAAGAACACCCTGAACAACGTGTTTCCCGCCCACACATCCAGGTGGGTGACCGCGTTGTACTCCCGATAGAGCAATTCCGTCCAGTGTGCGACGAATTCGTCGTAGTCGACGTCGGGAGTCAATCGCAGCGCCAGGTCGATGTCCGACCAGCGGTCTTCTTTGCCGTGTGCGCTTGATCCGGCGAATCCCGCCGCTGTAATCCTTGGTTCGGCCTTCGCCGCCGCCACCAGCTCGTCACGGACACGGTCTCGCTCGACTGTTGTGAACACGACACCGTACGTTACCAGTGCCACGCAAGCCCATGCGCTTGCCAGGGAATTTCACACGTTTGTGCCATGCTGTGACTTTCGGTAAGATTCCATGGGGTGAAGCAACACCATGGGGGGATTCTGGGGTGCTGAAAAGTGTCGCGGGCAAAGCAAGTCCGGACTCCACCCGGAGCCGCTGGGTTCGCCTTCAAGCCACCGTTCTCGCGATGGCGGCGAGCGAAGGCCTGCTCTTGGCAGCATTGCCGCTGCTCGCTGTATCACTGACGACCGACCCACGCGCGGTTTCCCTGGTGAACGCTGCGGCAAAGGCGCCATGGCTCCTGTTGTCGTTGTTCGCCGGCCTGCTGATCGACCGCGTCCGCCGCACGACGGTTCTGATACTGGCGTGCACGTTGCAAGCCGGCGCGGCATTGATCCTGGGCCTCGCCGCCGCGGGCTCCTGGTTGACGATCCCGTTGCTGCTGGTGGTGTCGTTCGTCGTCGCGTCTTCACAGGTGCTCGGCGAAGGGGCTACCGGTGCGCTGGTCCCCGAATTGCTGCCGCCGGAACGATTCATCGCCGCCAACACCCGCCTGCAGGTGATCGGCCAAGGCGCGGTCCAATTCATGGTCCCGCCGCTGACCGGCTTGCTGCTTGCTCTAGCCGCGGGCCTGCCCGCGTGGGCCGCGTGCGTCGGTGCATTCGCCGGGCTCGCGTTGGCCAAGACGATCCCGTCGGCCGCGATCGGTACGGCCGGCGGCCGTCCTTTGCGGGAGATCTCCGAAGGACTGCGCGCCCTCGTGTCCACGCCTGTGCTGCGTTCCATCACCGTCACAGTCGCTCTAGGCTCGTTCGCCGCCAGTGGGACGAGTGCCGTTCTCGTCCTTTACGCCACCGAAATACTCTCCTTGGGACCGGCGGGCTACGGTCTCTTGCTGGCCTGCCTGGCCGTCGGATGGCTCGCATCGTCGTTCGTCGTGAACCGGATAGTGACCCGCTTCGGCATCCCCAATGCCATGCGGGCCGCGCAAACCATCACGGCCGTCATTCCGCTCTGCATCGCCACAGCGCCACCGTGGCCCATACTGCTCGGCGTCCTGCTTGCCGCCTCGGCAGCCACCACTCTCGTCTGGAACGTCTGCTCTCAAGCCAGCAGGCAGCGTCTCACCCCGCCGAGGATTTTGGGCAGGGTCCTGACCAGTCACCGGGCCTTGGCGTGGGGCCTCACGCCTTTGGGCGCACTTACCGGCGGGCTCATCGCCGCGGCCTGGAACCTTCGCGCGGTATGGTTGTCCGCCGCCGTTCTGCAAGCTGTCGCCGCGATCATCGTGTGGCGAACCCTGTCCGTGAAAGCCTTTACCGCAGCGGAGGATCAGTCTTGGGACACGCCGCCCTCGTCATCCCGGTCCCAGCTCTAGAACCGCTGATTCGCCCTCGAATGCAGCGTGCCTTGCCCTCACTGATGTTTCCTGACCCGGATGCCACTCACGCTCACGTCAGCCTGAGCGACGCCATCCCGGAGGACTCCCTCACTCCCGCCCTGCTCGATGTCCTGACAACCCACTTCGCTCGGATATCGCCGATTTCCCTTACCTTCCGGCCAACTCCCCAGCTGACACCCGACGGCGGCACGTATCTCACTCCCGAACCGCTGGAACCGCTGGAACGCCTGATCGCATCGCTGCCCGGCCTTCCCTCGACCCCCTACCCGCCTCACCTGACCATCGAGTATTCCTGGGGCCGCGACCCTGCGGGGGGAACGCACGACATCCAGACACTCCTTCCGATCACCACCAGGATCGGACAGGCCGATCTCAACTGGTACGAGCGGCATGATTCGCGGAATCTCGCCTCTTTCGCCTTCGGTGGCGGTTGCGGATAGCCTGAGCCCGCGTCAGGTGGTCGACCGTATCCGTCGTGGGCGGATCGGGCGATCCTGTCGGCGTTGGTGCTATTGATGCCGCGTCACCTGCGCGGTCCCCACAGGTGACGCCAGGCACGTTGCGGCCTGGCACCGGCGATTGGTTCGGCGAAAGTGGCCCACGCACGGCGTGCGGGCAGACCCGTGATCGACGCCCAGTTGCGTGAATTAGTGGTGCGGGTGGCACGGGAGCCCCTGCGAAGGGGTCATCGGCGCATCCAAAGGAGCTGGGCCGACTTGGCTATCGTCTCGGCGCTGCGATCATTCGCCGGATTCTGGCGGCCGCTCGTCTAGACCCGGCGCACTCCGTGGATGGATGCTGGCTGGCGCGGCTTCCTGCGCTCCCACGCCATCCGGGCTGTTGGCGTGCGATGGACACGATCGGCCCGCGGCGGCTGTACGTGCCGTTCATGGTGGAAGTCGCGAACGGCTGGGTACATCCTCGGGGTCACCGCCCATCCGACCGGCGCGTGGACCACAAAGGTTGCGCGGAACCTGGTGATGGATCTGGCTGATCAGATCAGCGGATTCCGGTTCCTGATCCGAGACAGGGAGGCCTAGTACACGGCACCGTTCGACACGGGGCGGTTTCAACCAGTCGTTGCGAACGGGTTGGTTGTGTTGTCCAGGAATTCTCGCATGGCCTCGGCGGGTGTGCGATCGCTGAGGCAGAGTCGAGGGCGGCGGTTGAGTTCGCTGGCGACGCGGCGCAGGTCGCAGAAGAAGATCTCGAAGCCGGTCGCTGTGCTGATCTGTTCGTGCAGGACCAGTTCGCGGCCTTGGTCCCAGGTCAGGGTTTTCCGCATCACTGGTGGGATCACCGAGGCCTGAGTGACCAGCGCGTCGCGTAGCAGAGGTGCCTTGTAGCCACAGGGCAGATGGATCAGCACGGTGTAGCGGGTGACGCGTTCGACCAGGGTAGCGATGGCCGAGCCGAGGTTACGGCCGATGATGAGGTCACCTTCCCAATGACCTGGCACGACGCGCTCAGCGACCTCTGAGGTTCACCCCGAATGGTGGACAGGGGTTACGAGGGTTCAGGCAGCCGTTCGGAGTGACTGCTCGAAGTTGTCGGGGCTGAGCATCCCGATCGCGGAGTGCCGCCGCACACTGTTGTAGAAGATGATCCATTTGTCAATCGCGGCAACGAGTTCTGTCTTCGTGGCGTAGGCGTGCCGGTAGTAGTGCTCGTGTTTGAACGTCGACCAGAACGAGCCGGTCGACCAGATCCGGCGGGAACGACGCAGCCGGATCGACCACCGTCGTCTTCACCTTGAACGTGCGCGGGCTGATTCCCTCAAGCCCGATCGAGGCCATGATCTTGGCGACGGTCTTCGCTGTCACCACCTCGCCCTGGTCACGCAGCTCGGCGGTAATCCGCGGCGACCCGTAGATCCCGCTCGAGTCCTTGTGCGCCTGGGTGATCTTCACCTCGAGATCGGCCCGGCGTTGCTGCCGCGGAGTCAACACCGTCGCCGCCACACGTTTCACATGCGCGTAGTAGCCCGACGTCGACACACCCAGCAACCGTGCCATACGCCGCACAGAAAACCGCGTGCGCTCAGGCGAATGGGTCGTGCCGGCTAACTCGTCGGGGCCGGCGTACTTGGCCATCAGAGCGAACCGGGCCGGTTCTTCTGCATCGCGGCAAAGTACGCCGAGGCTTTTACCAGGAACGCGTTGTCCTTCTCCAGCTCGGCCACCTGCCCGCGCAAGCGCAACAGTTCGGCCCGCTCGGCCGCCTCCAGAGGTTTGTCCCCGTGGACCTCGGCCGCGGCGACCCGTCGACGTTCGTCTTTGACCCAGACACTCAACATGCCCGCGTCGATACCCAGCTCACGGGAAACCTCAGCGATCGTCCGGCCGGAATCGATCACACGGTGAGCAGCCTCGACCTTGTACTCGGCCGTGTACGAACGGCGCTTACGAGGAGGCATGAGGACATCCTTTCAGCAGGACGACTGGTCCTGCTAACTCGGTGTCCACTACACGGGGTGAACCTCAGTGGTGGCGGAGATGACTGGCGAAGGCTTGAATCAGAGTTCTCTCCACCCGGAGTACTGGCATTCCTCCAACGGGCTGCCTTACGGCTACTCGCTCAGCGCACCGGACAGTGAGACGGACCCGGCGGAACTCCGACTCCTTGAGCGGGTGGACGGCAGGGTGATGTGCTGCGACATCATGTTGCACATCTTCGTCAGAGACCTCGCTGGTCGGCCTGTGCTGGGCAAGCCGGCGCAGCGTGTTGCGGTACGAACCGAGGGCTGGGTGTTCGTCGAGTTCCAGGCTCCACCTTCAGCGAGCCTGCTCGGTCACTTGGAGAACGCGGGCCGTTGCAATCCGCGTCAACGACTACGTCTATCTCGACGCATCGGCGATGGCAGCGTGGAACGCCGACCCGGACTTTCACGTCCTCGAGTAGACACCCCGTCATCCCACCAGCTCGAAACCTCGGCGACGACACCCGCTCGCTCTCACCGCTGGCGATAGCTAAACCGCTCACTGGACCTTCGGGATGCTTGCGGTCAGATCTACGTACGCGTACGGGGACCAATGGGATGTCGTCGGGAAACGTTTCCGTTTCTCAATGGTCCCAGATCAAGGGAATCCGTAGTGCGTGCAGTTTTACTTTGCCGTCGGGCCTTCAACTGTTGACAGTAAGACTTTCTGGTTGGTAGACAGACTGTGTTGGTTCTCAACCTAGGGGGCTGGGCGAAACACTTCGTATTTCAGCTACTTCAAGTAAGAGCTGCGGTAAGCCGGTGGCCGCTTGGCAGGTCATTTTTGTGCAATTAATTTCTGTGCTCGGCGTACGAGTGGGCTGGTCACCTAGTGACTGTGCCGGCGCTGGGCGGCCAGGATTGAGTGTATTGCAAGCCCCTGTGAGTCGCGTCGTTGCTGTGACATCAGGGCTGATCGTTGCGGCGTGCGCAAAAGTTAGTTGATCGATGTGTTTTGTCATGATAACCGACTGGCAAATGCCGCCTTTTGTCGATTTGTGAACCTTTCGAAATTGAGGGTGGGAGTTGTATGAGACCACATGGTTGGCGACGGATTTTGTTCGTCGCAACGGCTGCGATGACGTTATTCGCTGGTGTGATTCCAGCGAGTGCCGGGGCAGCGGGGCATGAGGAAAGATCCAGGCTGCTGACGTACATGATCACCGATCCGGCGCTTGTGAACAACCCGGCTAAGGTGACGGAGGTGCTCAAGCGGGACGGCGACCTGGACGCTCTCGGGTTGAAACCGGATGCTGAGGATGTCGACAGGTCGAGCAGGCGGACCGCCGAGACCGAGGATCCCGGCTACATCGTGGACAGCGCCGAGTTCGATAACGGCGCCAAGCCTGAGAATCCCTTCCGGTACATCGAGTACCCGGACTGCCGGGCGAACGACGACGCTGCCCGGCCGATCGGCTGGATCAAGAACAGGTTCTCCTACTGTCAGAAGTTTCTGTTCCCGATCTCGTACTACGATGTCACCACCGGCTTGACCAGTACGGCGACCATCCAGAACACGATCATCGGGTACGGGAAGATCGGCCCCTATCCCGGGCACGCCACGCGACGCTTCGCTGACTTCCGTTTCACCGCGGAGGTACTCGAACCCAACGGGATCTTCCTCGACCCGCGCAGCGAGATGGAGATCGCCGTCAAGTGCGCCGGCGAGTACCGGGTCAACATCGGGCTCGGCAACTCCCAGGCCTGCTACCCCAACCCCGGCCTGGAGCGGCATGACAAGAGCTTCATCGGATGGGGCCTGGACCCGAAAGCCCACTACGAGCTCTTCTCCGAAGGGCAGCCTCCCGGTCCGCAGTACGGGGAACAGATCGCCCAGGGAGTCTTTCACTTCGAGTACGACTTCGACTTCCCCGGCGTGAACACCGACCCCAGCAAGAAGAGCTATGAGGGTGGGCTGCGTTTCGACAGCGCCGACTACCTGTGGGACAAGCAAGGCAGCATCTTCGACCGCGCCGTGCCCGGCCTCGGCTACTCGAAGAGCGATCCCAAAGTGTCCCGCCACGCCAAATTCGTCGATGACGCGCGCGCCAACCCCGGCGCCTCCTGGCCTCCGAAGGCAGGGAAGAGACTGCTCGGTGGCTCGCCGCTGCATGCCGACTCGCTGCACCGGGTGACCAGGTCCAAGGGGCATGACATCGTGCTCGATCGCAACAACGCGACGGCGCTCGCCGCCTGCCGCCGGCCGGGGATGCCCGCTCCGCTGCCCGAGGAGGGGCCCGAGTTCGACTGTGACGAGTACGCCTACGCCTCCACCTACGAGGGAGCCGCTGGGTGGCGCGACCCCGGAGGCATTTTCGATCCGAACAAGTACCGGGACGAGTTCGCCGTGCGCTGGGTGAACAGGCAACACAATTCGGAAGCCGGCAACCGCTTGCGCTCCTTCAATCAAACCCACCGGATCCTCGACGTGGACCGCCTGATTCCGCAGTGGAACAAGGTCCTGGACCCGAACGACCAGGAACGCTTCTGGGTTCCGATCACGCCCTAGAATCGGGCACGCTGGATTCATGACCAGGTGAGATGCGCCCGGCATACCGGGCGCATCTCACCTGCGCAGAGCCCCGGACGTAACGACGAGAAGGTGGGTATTCGTGACCGCACCGGTGAACCAGCTGTGGCAGCAGATCATGAACCTGCTGCGGGAACACGCCCCAGCCACCGCCCGCGAGATCCGGCCTCCCGGCCCCACCGGCGATATCCGGGAGCTTCAGCGCCTCGTCGGACTCGCTCTCCCCGATGACCTCGTCGGCTGGTGGACGCTCATGGACGGCATCGTCGATCGCTACGACCAACGAGCTGGGGACCTGGTGCCGCACGCTTTCGTCCCCCTCGCGGTACGACGAGTTCGCGAGGAATACCGGCGGATGTCGGAGTCCACCGCCACGGACCCGACATGCTGTGGCCCAGGCCAGGTACATCAGAACCACGCAGGCGATGACGGAGGCCCGTTCTGCACCGCGCTCGTGCCGATCTGTCGTGATATCACCGGCACCACACTGTGCGTGGACCTACGCCCCGGCGCCGACCACGGCATGGTCATGACGATGGCGCCTGGTGACGGTTTCAGCGCGACGCACTGGGGAAGCGTGACCGAGATGCTCGCCGAGATCGCTGAACGACTGGACGCCTACGCCCGTCAAGCCGAACTTCCCTACGGCGAAAAGCATCCCACGGTCAACGACGAGGGCATGCTCCAATGGCCGTAAGAGAACATGGCTGAATCGCGCAGGCAATAGCCTTGCGCCGAGACCAATCCAGCCCGCGCGAAAACGACCTCCAGGGACCGGTACGACGATGTGATTCACCCGGGACCAGCTCCGGACGCGTCGGGAGAACGCAGCTACCTGTCTCTTGGGCAGCTTCCTGCCGGGACCACCCCGCTCGGTACCCTCGTGTGGCATATAGCTAGGTCCTGTGGTCGTGATACGCCATCGGCCACGTTCAGGTGCTCGCCTAGCTGGGGCTGAGGTTCATTGGCGCAGTTGTCCTCTGCGGCAAGTCTTCCACTCGTCACAGGCGACTTGAGACAACACGCAGTTCGGCTCATGGAAGGATGCCGGCTTCGTGTAGGCGTAGCGCAGTGAGTGCAAGGCCAGTGGTGCCGGTTGCGGTGACCCACAGGAGTTTGAGGACCTTGAACGCGTCGGCACGACGCTGTTTGTCGTGACAGGAAATGGCGACGTGAGCTGAATACGCGATGAGGACCGCGATGAGCACCGCATAGCCGCCGACGAACCAAGCCCACATGGGCTTCCTTTCGTGGGTGGCGAACCGTGGTACGGACGTCGTCGTGTCGCTCACTGGCGCGCGGTCTGTGGCGCGTACCGGGCCGGTGGCGTTCGTGACTGCCCGCGCTGAGGTTCGCGAGGGTCATCGAGGCTTCAGGCGTCGGCGAGTGCGTGGAACAGCGCCTGTGTTTCGGGGTCGGTGGAGTACAGGACTGTTCCTTGCATGCCGCGGGTCAGCAGCACCTTGTAGGTGTGCTTGATGAGCCGCTCGAACTCGTCCGGTTTGGCGCGGGCGACGACAGTGTCCTTGCTGGCGGAGGGGTCGGCCACCCAGTGGTCGGTTCGCCAGACCAGGTCGGGGCCGAAGAGCACGCCGTTCCAGTCGTATTCGAAGCCTTGTGCGGTGTAGATGCAGCCGATCTGGCCGAAGCCGGCGGGATCGGTCGCCCACAGCTGGGAAGGGGGTGCGCCGTTGACCCCGCGGTCGCCCTTGACGTTCCAGGGACGCTTCCAGGAGCCGATGACGACGTCGTCGATCAGGCCGTCGCTGGGGTGGGCGTCGCTCCAGTGCCAGCAGAAACCGGCGGTCATCCGCGCGCCGAAGCCTTGGTCGAGTTTCGTGGCGAGGTGGGCCTCGAGGGCGGCCGGGTTGTCGGCGACGGCCAGTTCGAATCGGTCGTCGCCCGTCCACGGGGCGGGAGGGTTGCCGGAGAGGCCCAGCAGGTCCAGGACCCACTGTTCGTAGGTGCGGCTGCCGCCGCAGCGGAACTGGCCGTCGAGGTCGATCCGCCGGACCGTGAAGCCCTTCTCTGTTGCCTTGGCGTGGATTTCGTCGTAGGAGCCGAGTTCGCCGGGGCGGACGACCTGGTGCTGGTCGAGCAGGAAGACGGGGACGCGGGCGGCGTCGATGAGTTCTTCGACCTGGGGCTTGGTGCTGCGCTTCGCGGCCGGGGTGTAACGGTTGTTGGAGGTCTCGCGGATGCGGTGGGCTTCGTCGTTGATCAGGACCGTCAGGTTGTTGTGTCCCGCCTGGGAGAAGCTGTTGAAGTACTGGAACAGTTTCTGCACCCGGGTCGTGCCTTTGCCCGCCGTCTTGCGCAGGGTGGTGGTGAACGACTTCGACCCGGTCGCGTGGATCGCGCGGTAGCCGTTGCGGAAGAGCTCCCCGAGGAGTTCGAGCGCGATGACGCTCTTGCCGGAACCCGGGCCGCCGTTGATGATGATGACTTCTTTGCTGTCGGCCTCGGCCGCACGCCGGACCGCTCGCAGGACCATGAGGTAGGCGACCTGCTGCTCGTCGAGCAGCACGAAGCTGCGCTGGTGCTTGATTTCGTCGGCGGCGACCGCCATCAGCTGCCTGCTCGGCGCGATCCTGCTGTTCGCGAGGTCTTCCGCGGCCTGGATGCCGGGCTTGGGGGCCAAGCGGGTGTTCAGGAACGTCCGCAGCGCGGAGCGGTTCGACGCGGTGAACATCTGCCCGTACTGCCGGGGCGGCAGCTCGAGCAGCGACGCGACGCCCGTGTCGTCGGCGTTGTGCAGGTAGGCGACACCGACGACGTCGTCAGTGCTGTCGTGCAGCACGCGGGTGAAGTCGACGAGGTACTCGCAGTACTGCTCGACCTGTGCGATCGGGTGCAGCAACGCGCGCTTGGCTCCCGGCACGGTGCACAGCCGGGGTTCGTCCTCCTCGACGGTCGCGCTGCTCCACTGTTTGAGCTCCACGACGACGTAGGACGACCTGCCGGTCCCGGGGTGGACGCCGGCGAGCACGACATCGGCACGGAGGCTGGACAGCGGCAGTTGATACTCGATGAGCATCTCGACCTCGCCCAGTCCGCACTCCACGAGCTCCTGCGCGAGCGCCGGCAGGCTCAACCGCCAGGAGCGCCGCTCGGAGACGGACGGGCGGAAACCGTACTTGACGGCGAACTGGGTGGTGAGCTGATCGGCGAGGGTGTCACCCGCGGCGAGCTGCAGAACGCTCTGCGCGGACCTGGAAAGCAGGAACGACGACACGACGGAACTCCCATACATGTGTGGCATGTCCGCGGGCGAACCCGTGGAAGCCAGGCGGCTGTATGGCGATCAACGTACAGGAGTTCGTGGCCAGCCCGGAGATGACCCGCCGGTTTCGCGCGCGGTCGTCGCGAAACTCGTCTCCGTCCGGGTAGATCAAGGCCACGCTCTGCGCTCCGAGTACCTCGATGATGCTGGATGCGGGTTTGGCGGGGAGCAGCACCGCGAGTTCGGCGTCGGGTTTGAGGTGGTGCCGGTAGTCCAGGAGCTGGCCGAGCGCCATACGGACGTCCTGGCGCCGGTTGGATGCCTTGGCCTCGATGAGGGTGTTCGTCCCTGGATCGAAGAGGTCGCAGACGAGCCGCTCACCGGTGGGAAGAAGTGCGCTGAGGCACAACAGTTCTCGGCCGACGAAGTCGGCGTAACGCTCGACCAGCCTCGCTTCGGGAAAATCCACCACACGGCTGTCCGAACCGCCACTCGCGGTCGTCGTCTCCGGGACGCTGCCCGGCGGGCGCGAGGTCACGACGGTTTCTGCTGGCTCTGCAGGTCCCGTCCTGCCTCGGTCGTCCGCCGTCCGCTCGATCGGCGTCCACTGTTCTGGTGTCAGCGGGACCGGGCCGGCGCCGTCGGACATCATTGTCGTGAGGTCGGCGAACACAGGATCCGATTCCAACGCCTGCCTGGTCACTGGTCGGTCGAACAAGAAGCGATCGAAGTGCACGTCGACGACGTGACGCGTGGCTCCGTCTTCGGGGCTTTCGGCCTGATACGGCGTCGAAGCGAGCGTGCCGATGGCGTAAATGCCTGCGGCGCCATCGGAAACCCACAAGGCGAAGCGATCGCCGATCCGCAACTCGTCGACGTGGCGCGTGATGGTCAAGGTCGCGGTGGACGTCGATCGGCTCTGCCACCAGGACCACACGTCCCACTGGTCGGGGTCGCAGCCCAGGAGCCAGTGCGAGGGCGGGGGGTTCCCTCCGGCCGTGATCAGGTCTTTGACCGAAGTGTGCTTCTCCGCTGACACGAGCGTGAGACTGCGCAGCGGTGTAGAGAGGCCCAGTGGCCCGAGGATCCGGGCGGCGGGGATCGGGACCTCGAACTCACGCACGTCGCCGAGCGCCATGATGTGCTCCCACGTGTCGCCGTCCTCGTCGGTGCCCCACACCGACTTCGCGAGGTCCGGATTGTGGAGCAGGTGCAGGATGGTGGCCTCTGCGAAGAACGCCATGTCCGCGTAGAACAGCACCTGGTCTCCGACCTTGCGGCCGCGGAGCGCGACGGCCTTCGCGTTGCCCGACGAACGCGTCGGTGTCGAGCCCCAGAGCCTGGCCGGCTCATCCCGGTAAAGCGTCTCGAGAACTGCGAGATCGGCGCCGATCGTGGCGTCGTGGTCCGCGAGACGAACACCGCGGCGAACGGACAGGTCGAAGTTGGCCGGGCCGTTGTACCGGGTGCCGCCGCGCGGCTGCAGAACCAACTGCTCGTCGTTCATGATCGGCACGATAGCGATCGTCACCGACAACCGGGCTGTACCGACCACGGCTCGATTGTCGGTGGCTTCTGGTAGAGATGGATCATGCTTTACGGGGGACGGGTCGAGGCGATCCGCGCGGCGTTGACGGAGTCGTCGGCTGGTTTCGTGGCCAAACTGGCGGCGGAGTTCGAAGCGGCGTCCGGCGCACCGCCGAAGCCACAAGAACGGCGAAGCTGGGAGCGGAGCTGGCCGGCGTTGCTGAACGCTTTAGTCGGGGCCGGACTCGGCGAATTGTGGATGGCGCTGGAGTTCGGCCTGCCCCGCACCGGCGAGCGCGTCGACGCACTGCTGATCGGCCGGCGTCCGGACGGCAAGCTCGTCACGGTCGTGGTCGAGCTCAAGCAGTGGACGAAGGCCGATGTAGTGGTCGGCAGCGGGCTCTGGGTGCACGTCGGTCAGCGGGTCGTCACCCATCCTGGCCGGCAAGTGGCGGGCTACGAGCACTACCTCCGGAACTGGGTGGACCCCGGCGACGATGAGTTCGAAGTGCGCGGGATCGCCGTGCTGCACGATGCGGAGGCTCCCCTGATCGACAAGCTGAGGGGCGCGCTCTCCGACGCGTCGGAGAGCGCCGCGGTGCCGCTCCTCGGCATCGCTGATCTGCGTGGAACAGCCGAGGAGATCGCGTCCTGTCTCGGATGCGCGGACCTCACCGAGCCATCCGATGCCGACGTGGAATGGTTCCTGGGCCTTCCACACCGTCCTTCGGCGGCCCTGTTCGACGAGTTGGGACGTGTGCTGGACGGCGACTCACGGTTTCGGCTGATCGGGCGCCAACAGGACGCCTACGTGGCGCTGCTGGAGGCGGTGGGCGCGGCCGCACGGCTCGGCGAACGACGTGTCCTGGCCGTGAGGGGCGGCCCGGGTACCGGGAAATCGGTGATCGCGGCACGCCTGGTGGCGGGGCTGCCTCGCTATCTGCGTTCAGCGGACATCGAGTGCGCGACGCAATACCTGACGCCTACGAAGACATTGCGAAGGCAACTCGCCCGTGCGGCCACGGATGACGCAGGCAAGGGACTGTTTGGTTTCGTCGACCTCTGGAAACCGAGCGAGGACAAGGTCAACGTCGTTCTCATCGACGAAGCCCAGCGAGTCACCAAACCGCGTGCCAACCTGGTCGACATCATGGAAAAGGCCGCGGTCACCGTCGTGTTCTTCGATGAGCGACAGGTGATCCGGCCTGGGGAAGGATTCTCGCTGCAGGACCTGGACAAGTTCGCGTATACCGCCGGTGCCACGCGCCGGCCCGTTCTGGTGGACCTTGAAGCCCAGTTCCGATGCGGAGGATCGCAGCGATACCAGAACTGGCTGGGGTCGGTACTGAGCACCACGGGTACGCCCGGCACATGGCGGACCGACGGCGACTATGACTTCGCTGTCGCCGAGGACCCGGAGGTCCTGCAGTCCTGGCTCGACAAGCAGTCAGCAAGTGGACATCGGGCGCGGATGAGCGCCGGGTTCTGCTGGCCTTGGACCCGGACGGGGCCCAAGGAGACGTTGAAGAAAGACGTAGTTGTCCACTGGACCGGCTCTGACAAGGTCGAAAGGACCTGGCGCCGACCGTGGAACGCGGATGTGACGGTGTTGGACGACAAGGAGCGGGCCGTGGCCCCTGAGAGCGTCTTCTGGGCGACCGACTCCGGAGGTGAGGGACAGGTCGGCTGCGTCTACACCGCGCAGGCACTGGAATACGAGTTCGGCGGCGTCATCATGGGCAAGGACCTCGTGCGACGCGGCGGTCGCTGGGTGGCCGATCCGAACGAGAGTAAAGACCCGAAATTGAAAAAGGCCCGTTTGACGCCTGAAGAGTACCTGCCGCTGGCCTTGAACATCTATTGGGTTCTGCTGACTCGCGCCAGCCGCGGTTGCCGGGTCTACTCGGACGACGAGGACACACAGAAATTCCTCCATTCGCTGGTTCAGAGCAAGACACGTGCACGTGCCTAGCCGATGGCCGGGAAAGTGTCGGTGGTTCGTGCAAGGCTAGTCTCGTGCGACTTTGTGATGCTCATGGTGTGGAACTGAACGCGGACTTCAATGTTGAGGTCGACGAAGGCCGCTTGAGCCTCGTGCTGGAGAGTGCTGGCGGGAGGACGGCTGGAGCGGCTCGTCCACGCAACGACCAGTACGTTCCTGTGCTGAGGTTGCTGCTGCAGCGCCTGCGTGACCGGGAAGCAGTCCTGCTGTCAGCGCTGGTTGCCTCTGCGAGGGTTTCGAGGTTGTCTGAGGATGAGCGGACCTTGGTCAAAGGGCCGTTAAGGCTTTCTGATGTGACCGACGTTGAGCAGTTGAGGCTTGAGATCACCAGTGCGCAGGGACGTGTAGGCCTGCCAGCGGGGGCGCGGAAGGAAGGCAACAACCGTAAGCGCATCCGGCTTCGGCTCGAGGTGCCAGGGTATCGCCTCGAAGACGCGACAAAGCTCGCCGCAGACCTCTCCACTCCGTACAGTGAGCCGGTTGATCAGCTTGCTGCATCGAGGGAATTGCCTACGGCGACTGAGCTGCTCGATGCTCTAACCGGGATCGAGATTCAGACCGCCACCGGCCGTCCGAATACCGTGCTTGAGGTACACGGGAACGTCGTGCGTGTCCGGACTGAACGCTCTCCTGATGGTCGTCTGGTCGATATCAGTGAGGTTCAGAACGGCTTGGACAAGCTCGCCGAGCGCGGGTCCGTGCAGGTGACGGTTGACGAGCTGGGGCACCGGAGCGCGTTCGTGGGCGCAGTGCTGGCGACGCTTCCCGAGGCGCAGTTCGTTGGCTCACCCGCGGAAGTTGTCCTTCGCGAGCCGACCGGTGATGACGTGGCAGGCGATCTCCACTTCGGTGAGCTTGACGCGGTCACTAGCGTCAAAGTCCGTACAGAACAGAGGAAACTACGCAAGCTCCTAGCGGGAGGGGCGACAGTCGCTGAGTGCGCGCTCTGTGGTGACCGCTACCCGATTAACTTCCTCGTTGCCGCGCACATCAAGAAGCGTGCGGTCTGTACGGACCAAGAACGTCGCGACCTGACTAACATAGCGATGCTGGCTTGTACCTTCGGCTGCGACATGCTGTACGAAGCGGGCTGGGTAACTGTCGATCAGCAAGGCCTCGTGCAAGCACGGTCAGCGGCCGACCTGTCCAAAGGCCAACTTCGAACTCGCCTCCTGCACCTGCACAGCCGACACTGCAAAGCTCACAGCGCCAACTCGGAACCTTACTTCGCCTGGCACCGAGCGAACGTGTTCGCGCCGAACGAACGCCTGTAGGGGTTCCGCGGCCCAGACCCGCCACGTGCTAGGAACCTGTCTATCGATCACACAGTCGCCTGAGTAGACGTCCGCCTTACGAGATCCAACCGACTTGGCTGGTGAGATCACAGCCTCGAGCTTCGCCGGGTCTACTCGTCGCTGACGTGGATGCCTACCGACTACACAAGGTTGTTTCTCGTAGAATGAGATCTGTGGCTCTTGAGGGGTTGTGCCGGTTCGCGGTGCCGGTGGAGAAGGCTGTCCTGCTCGATGAGGACGGTTTCCTTCTGGCGCCGTCGGACCCCGAGTGGAGCTCCAGCAGCACGGTGCAGCCGGTATCAGTGACCGAGTTGCAGGTCGGCGAGGTGAGTTTCGCGCTGTTGGCTGCTGGCGGCGCGGGTAAGACCGTCACGTTCACCGAACTGGCCAAAGCAGAGTCGGATGGGCGCCGGATCGACGCCGCCGCACTCACAATCGACGCTCTCGAACGGGAGTTGGATGGTGCGTGCTTTGACGAATCTGCGGTTTACTTAGGGGTCCTAACAGAATGAGTGGGCTTTGAGTCGGCGCCAGCAGATAATGGCGCAGCCGATGGTGAGGAAGGCTTCGTGGAGGTCGTCGCGG
>NZ_JBWKEB010000029.1:0-68656 GCF_056435665.1 Amycolatopsis sp. NPDC043887 | reverse complement strand
TCTAATGCTCTCAAAGGAACCCCAAAACGAGGTTCATAAAACATAAGCTCTACTGGCTTAGTTCACTAGCACACTGTTGAGTTCTCAAGCAACACACCCCAGATCGCACCGCCATCACGCGGCCTTATCCGAAGCACTTATTTCTTGGCTTTTGTCCGGAGCACACTCTAGCACCTGCTCGAAACTGCCGTTTCAGCGGGGGTAGAATTACCTCTCCGGTTCGGGACCACCCACTCTACCACCATCCGGTGGGAGCTTGGTTCGTGTTCCCGGCGGCCGCTCGGTTTCCCTGGCGACGAAGAGAACATTACACGGCCCGAAACCGGCGTTTACAGGGGGGTCCCTTTTTTCGCGCCGGGGCTCTGACCTGCATCGATCGGCCCCTCGCCCGGCACCGGCTCTCCGTGGGTGGCGACCACCGTCAGCACGACGAGGGCGGCGGCGAGCCCGGCGGTGATGTGGATGGGCGCCGGCGTGAACGACGCGCCGAGCACGAGCACCGCCGTCACCGGGAAGCCGATCGCGATCGGGCGGCATTCGTTGGTGGGACCGATGTGCATCAGCCAGACGCTGAGCAGATAGATCACGACGGGCACGGTCGTCGCCATCGCGGCGGGCAGGGACGCGACGTGCCCGGTGTGGGTGTCGTAGTCGACCGCGACTTCGAGACCGGCGCCGAGCGCGGCCGCCGAGGCGAAGATCAGATAGTGCCCATAACCCCAGCTCGCGACGGTGAACAGGCTTTTCGCCTTTTCGAGCCGGACATGACCCGGCTGGTCGAAGTACAGCCACCACAAGGAGAACACCAGCACGAGACCCGCGGCGGCGAGCGAAATCAAGCTGCCGGTGTGCTTGCCCTCGGCCAGCCCTTCCTTGACCGCGGTGGTCGCGCCGAGGATGGATTCACCCAGCACGATGATCGTGAACAGGCCGTAGCGCTCGGCGATGTGGTGCGAGTGCCAGCCCGTCCAGCGCTTGCGTTCGGCGATCACCGGGACCGCGAGTTCCGCCAGCAGGAGCAGGAAGAACGACGACAGCGCCAGCGACTCCGGGAGGCCGAGGCGGACGACCCACAGGATCTGGACGATCGTGATGCCGATGGCATAGCGCAGCGCGGCCGGACGGCATTCCGGATCGGTCCGCGCGGCGCGCAGCCACTGCACGACCATCGCGAGCCGCATCAGCACGTAGCCGGCGACCACGATCTTGAAGTCACCGTCGAAGGCGGACGAGACACCGGCGGCGACGGTCAGTCCTCCCGCGATCTGCACCAGCGTCACCAGCCGGTACGGGACGTCGTCGGTGTCGAACGACGACGCGAACCAGCTGAAGTTCAGCCAGCCCCACCAGATCGCGAAGAACACCATCCCGAAGCTGAGCACCCCGTGCCCGATGTGGTTCTCGGCGATCGCGTGGTGCAGACCGGCGGCGGCCTGCGCGACGGCGACCACGAAACACAGGTCGAACAGCAGCTCCAGCGGGGTCGCGACCCGGTGCCCTTCACCGGAATCGCGCATCGTCATCGGCCGGTACCAGACCCGCAGCCGACTCCGCCGTACAGAACTCTCCGCCATCGGTGCTCCTCGCCTTGTCGATCTGCGGAGATCTTCGCAGCCGAAAGCGGTTCACACACTCGGAGGAACGCGCGGCGGGTGGGTCCGGGCCGGGTGCACCTCCCCAGGCGACCCCGCGCGAACCCACCCGCGCGAATGCCTCACCGGTACTCGGCTCGCCAGTGGTGTTGAGCCGGCCGCCGCCGAACGGTCCCCCGCGGACGCCGACGGCTGTCCACCGGTTCGTGACCGCGGGTGTCCATTCCTGAGAACTCCGGACTCACCACGATCGCTCCCGCCGATCGATCCATCCCCGATCGATCGACAGAAATACCACTGTCGGTAGCCAAGTCACAGCGGTGAAGGCTCCGTTAGGTGTACCCGGTTGCTCTGAGTAGCACCAGAGGATGACAGCTTCAGTCACTCGGATGGAGCATCCGATCTTGCCGAAAGTAGTCATCGGCACATGCGGAGACTCAGCCGCGTTGACTGTCGGCGGCAGCCCGCTCGGCTTCCTCCCGCTCGGTGAGCAAACGCCGCTTCCGGCGCGCGCGGAGTTCGATCACGGCGAGTAAAAGTGCCGAGCTCGTCAACGTGGCGGCGCACAGCATCGCGGCGGTCAGCGCCGACGGATAGCCCCCGTTCGCACCGAGTACCGCGTGGAAGACCGAGGCCAGCACCACCGTGCCGATCGCGGTGCCGATCCGTTGCCCGGTCTGCAACGCTCCCCCGGCCACCCCGGCCATCGACGTCGGTACGCATTCCAGCGTCAACGTGGTGTTGGGCGAGATGACCATGCCGCCACCGACCCCGGCGACGAGCAACGGCGGCGCGAACCACCAGCCCGCCGCGGAACCTGGATCCTGACCGGCGAGAACGGCGACCGTGATCATCCCGGCGATCACCATGACCAGCCCGGTGACGGTGAGCTTGCGGCCCCACTTCGGCACCAGCCGTCCCGCGATCGCCGCCGATACGGCCGAGCCGAGGGCGAAGGAGGTGACGGCGAGTCCGGATTGCAGTGGCGTGTAGCCGAGGCCTTGCTGGAAGAAGATGGCGAAGACCAGCCACATCCCGGTGAACCCGCTGAAGTACAGCGCGCCGACGGCCGCACCCGTCGCGTAGCCCGGGGTTCCGGTGAACAGGCGGGTGTCCAGCAGCGGCGGACGGCCGCGCCGCACCATCGAGCGTTCCCAGCGCACGAACGCGAAACCGAAGGCCACCGCGACGAGGAACAGCCACCACAGGCTGCTGAGCCCGCCCTGTTCGGACTCGATCAACGGGAGCAGGACACCGAGCACGGCGACGCCCAGCAGCATGATGCCGACGAAGTCGATCTCACCGCGCAGGCTTCTCGCCGGTGTCTCTGGTTTCGGCAGCCATCTCAGTGCCAGCGCGAACGCCAGGATCCCGATGGGCACGTTCACGTAGAAGACCCAGCGCCAGCCTTCCGGGTCACCGAAGACGGCGAGGATCACGCCGCCGAGCACCGGCCCGACCGCGGTCGAAATCCCGACGGTGGCGCCGAACATGCCGAACGCCCGGCCCCGTTCCGCGCCCCGGAACAGGTCCTGGATCATCCCGCTGTTCTGTGGCGTCATCATGCCCGAGGCGAAACCCTGCAGGAGCCGCGCGAGGATCAGCGTCGTTTCGTTCGGTGCCGCGCCGGCGAACGCGCTGGTCAGCACGAACGCGGCGAGCGCGAACAGGAACATGCGGCGGCGGCCGAGCGCGTCACCGAGCCTGCCGCCGGACACCAGCACCAGCCCGAAAGCCAGCGCGTAGCCCGAAACCACCCATTGGATCCCGCCGCTCGACGCGCCGAGATCCTTCTGGATCGAGGGCAGCGCCGTGTTGACGATGCTGACGTCGAGCAGCCCCATGAACCCGGCGGCGAGCGAGACGGCGAGCGCCTTCCAGCGCCGGGGGTCGGGTTCGCAGGCGCTCATCAGGTGCTGGCGGCGATCCCGGGGATGCCCTTGAGCTCACCGATCAGCATCGACGTCACCTTGACCGGATAGTCGTAGAGCGCGAAGACCGTCTGGTTCTTGCCGACCAGCTTGAGGTGCACCGGGGTCTCGCCCTTGTGCGCCAGCAAGGTCTGCTTCAGCTCGCTGACCACCGACTGGTCGATCTTCTCCGCCGCGGCCAGCAGGACCAGCGGCAGATCGTCGTCGCCGTTGCCGACCTCGGACAGGTCGAGCGGCACGAGACCGCCGCCGAAGATGGACATCTTGTCCTCGCGCCAGTTCACCCGGCCCTTGACCAGGACCGCATTGTCCTCGATGAGGTCGGCGGAGAACATCGCGTAGGACTTCGGGAAGTACAGCACCTCGAGCGAGGCGTCCATGTCCTCGATGGTGCAGATCGCCCAGGGCTCGCCCTTTTTGTTGACCCGGCGTTCCAGCGAGGTGATCAGCCCGGAGACGACCAGCTCGCCTTCCTTCGGCGGGTCGGCGAGGATCGCGGCGATCGGCCTCGGCGCGTGTTTGCGCAGGATGCGTTCGGCGCCGTCCAGCGGATGCGCCGAGACGTAGAGGCCGAGCATCTCCCGTTCGTAGGCCAGGAGCTGCTTGCGCGGGTACTCCTCTTCGCCGAACTTCAGATGCGCGAGCGGTGACGAGGACGCCGCGGCTTCCGCGTCGTCGTCCCCACCGAACCCGAAGAGGTCGAACTGGCCCATCGCCTCCTGGCGCTTGAGCGGGACCACGGCTTCGACCGCGTCCTCGTGCACCTGGATCATCGAAAGCCGCGTGTTGCCGAGCGAGTCGAACCCGCCCGCCTTGATCAGCGATTCGATGACCCGCTTGTTGCAGGCCACCAGCTCCGACTTGTCGAGGAAATCGGTGAAGGAGGAGTACTTCCCCTTCTCCTCGCGGGTCTTGATGATCGACTCGACGACGTTCGCGCCGACGTTGCGGACGGCACCCATGCCGAAGCGGATGTCCTCCCCGACGGCCGCGAACCTCAGCGCCGACTCGTTGACGTCCGGCGGGAGCACCTTGATCCCGAGGCGGCGGCACTCCGAGAGGTAGACCGCGGACTTGTCCTTGTTGTCACCCACCGAGGTGAGCAGCGCGGCCATGTACTCCGGCGTGAAGTTCGCCTTGAGGTACGCGGTCCAGTACGAGATCAGGCCGTACGCGGCCGCGTGGCTCTTGTTGAACGCGTAGCCGGCGAACGGGAGGATCGTGTCCCAGAGCGCCTTGATCGCCTCGGAGGAGAAGCCGCCGGGAACCAGCTCGCTCGACTTCATGCCCTCTTCGAAGCCGACGAACTCCTTCTCGAGGACTTCCGCCTTCTTCTTACCCATGGCGCGGCGGAGCACGTCCGCGCGGCCCATGGAGTACCCGGCCACCTTCTGGCCGATGTGCATGATCTGCTCCTGATAGACGATCAGGCCGTAGGTGTCGGCCAGGATCTCCTTCAGGGGCTCTTCGAGCTCGGGGTGGATCGGTTTGACCTTTTGCCGCGCGTTCTTGCGGTCGGCGTAGTCGTTGTGCGCGTTCATGCCCATCGGGCCGGGGCGGTACAGCGCGCCCACCGCCACGATGTCGTCGAACACCGTCGGCTGCATCCGGCGGAGCAGGTCACGCATCGGCCCGCCGTCCAGCTGGAACACGCCGAGCGTGTCACCGCGGGAGAGCAGCTTGTACGTCTCCGGGTCTTCGACGCCGAGAGTGTCGAGGTCGATGTCGATCCCGCGGTTGGTCTTGATGTTGTCGATCGCGTCACCGATGACGGTGAGGTTCCGCAGGCCGAGGAAGTCCATCTTCAGCAGGCCGATGGCCTCGCACGACGGGTAGTCCCAGCCGGTGATGATCGAACCGTCGTCACGCTGCCACAGCGGGATGGCGTCGGTCAGCGGGTCGCACGACATGATGACCGCGCAGGCGTGGACGCCGGCGTTGCGGATCAGGCCTTCGAGGCCGCGAGCGGTCTCGAAGATCGTCTTGCACTCTTCGTCGGTCTCGACGAGGGCGCGGACCTCGGCCGCTTCGCCGTAGCGCTCGTGCTTCGAGTCGACGATGCCCGAGAGCGGGATGTCCTTCGCCATGATCGGCGGCGGGAGCGCCTTCGAGATCCGGTCCGCGATCGCGTACCCCGGCTGGCCGAAGTGGACGCGGGCGGAGTCCTTGATGGCCGCCTTGGTCTTAATGGTGCCGAAAGTGATGACCTGCGCCACCTTGTCGACGCCGTACTTCTCGGTGGCGTAGCGGATCATCTCGCCGCGACGGCGGTCGTCGAAGTCGATGTCGATATCGGGCATCGAGACGCGCTCGGGGTTCAGGAACCGCTCGAACAGCAGCTTCTGCGGGATCGGGTCCAGGTTGGTGATACCGAGGACGTACGCGACCAGCGAGCCGGCGGCGGAACCACGGCCGGGGCCGACGCGGATGCCGACCTTGCGGGCGTAGTTGATGAGGTCGGCCACGATGAGGAAGTAGGCGGGGAAGCCTTTCCCGATGATGACGTCGAGCTCGATCTCGATGCGCTCGTTGTAGTACGGGTCCGGCACGCCGTCCGGGTACCGCCACTTCAGGCCGCGCGCGACCTCTTCCCGCAGCCAGGTGCCCTGGTCGTAGCCGTCGGGGACCTCGAAGAACGGCAGCCGGTCCTTGTGCGTGTACACGTCCTTGTAGGACTCGACGCGCTCGGCGATCAGCAGCGTCGAGTCGGCGGCGCCGGGGACCTCCTTGTCCCAGTATTCCCGCATGTCGGCGGCCGACTTCAGGTAGTAGCCGTCACCGTCGAATTTGAAGCGGTTCGGGTCGTTCAGCGTCTTGCCCGCCTGCACGCACAGCAGCGCCGAGTGGGTGTCAGCCTGGTCCTTGGTGACGTAGTGCGAGTCGTTGGTGGCCAGCGGTTTGAGGTCGAGCAGCTTTCCGACCTCGAGCAGTCCCTCACGGACCGACCGCTCGATCGGCAGCCCGTGGTCCATCAACTCAAGGAAGAAGTTGTCGGCGCCGAAGATGTCCTTGTAGTCCGACGCGGCCTGGATCGCTTCGGTGCGCTGCCCCAGCCGGAGCCGCGTCTGCACCTCGCCCGAGGGACAGCCGGTGGTCGCGATGATGCCGTGGTGGTTCTCCGCGATCAGCTCGCGGTCCATCCGGGGCTTGCGGTAGTAGCCCTGCATGCTCGCCAGGGAGGAGAGCTTGAACAGGTTGCGCAGGCCAGTGGAGTTCTCGGCGAGCATCGTCATGTGGGTGTAGGCACCACCACCGGAGACGTCACCGCCCTCACCGAACTCGTCGGCGCCACGCTGGTTCGACTGGCCCCAGAAGACCGGCTTCTTGTGGAAGCGGCTCTCCGGCGCGATGTAGGCCTCGATGCCGATGATCGGCTTGAGGTCGTGCTTGACCGCCTGCTGGTAGAACTCGTCCGCGCCGTACATGTTGCCGTGGTCGGTCATCCCGACCGCGGGCATGCCCAGGCGCGCCGCCTCCTTGAACAAGGGGGCGATCTTCGCCGCACCGTCGAGCATCGAGTACTCGGTGTGCACATGCAGGTGGACGAAGGAATCGTTCGACACCAGCGAAAACCTCCCCTAGGCAGACGGATCCCTGGCTGCTTGACGCGGGCCGGTCCTCCCACCTTATGCGCCGAGGTCCGACGGCGCCCGGGCGGGATGGCACCCCGGCGAGGGCCAGTCTCCCCCTCCGACCGGCCGCCGCCAAGCACCGACGCGGTGCGGTTCGCGATGACCTCGGTTACCCCCGAACGGGGCGCGGGATCAGCTCTGCCGGGCCAGCCGCTCGTTGACCTCCTCCCTGTCGAACCACTCCGGATGGAACCCGAAGCCGCCGAGCTCTTCGAGCAGTTCCTCGTTCTCTTCGTCGTCGGGATCACGCAGGGCTTCCAGCAACATCTCGTAGCTCTGCTCGTCTTCGCATTCCGCCGGAGGGGCGGCACGTTCACCGCCGAGGCAGCTCGGTGCTTCGGGGAGGGCGACCAGCTGCTCGACGCGGATCCAGTGCGTCCACTTCTCCACCTCGTAGAGGAGCCGGTGGCCGGGCGACGTGACTACCTGGCCGAGTGTCACTTCGTCGTCCAGCCGTTCGCCCTCACCGCTCTGCGCGTCGACGCTGAAGCCTCCGTACGCGGTCTCGAACCGGTGATGCCGCCGCTCGTCCCGGTCGAACGCGGCCGCGAGGATCCGGTGCAGTCCGGCGAGGGTGACGTCGGAGCGGACTTCGAGCCTTCGCCAGATCGCGTCGTCCGGTTCGGACAGGGCGACCGCCAGCCAGAGCCCGGTGACCGGCACGGGCGGGGGCAGGACGAGCGGCAGCGGCTCGGCCGACGGTATGCGAGGCAGCGGTTCGTAGTCGGGAAGACCGAGCCACCGGCGCAATTGAGCCGCACGCTCGGGCAGATCGGGTCTCGGATCTCTCCCCAGTTCCATGAGCTTGGGAACCCTCTCCCGAATCCAGGCGTCGCGGTCCGCCTTGGCGATCAAGGCCGCTTCGACCTGGTTCCGGAACTCTTCGGGTGTCAGCGGCGCCTGGGTCACCTCGAAGCCGTTGCGAAGAACCGCCAGTGCGTCCTCGGGTTCGGGATGGAGCTCGATCACGTCGACCTCGCGATCGTTGACCACCACCTCGACCCCCACCGAGCGTTTGCCGGCGGTCAGCTTGGCGGCCAGGACGACCAGATCCTGATCCACCTGGCCTTGGACCACACAATCCGAAAGCTCGATCGGCCCGTGGAGCAGCTTCGGCCAGCGCTCCACCCTGGCCACGTCCAGAGGCGGACGTGGACGGCGGGAGCGCGGGCTCTTCGGTCGTTTGGCGGGTTTGCGGCCGCGGCTGACGGGGGACACGGAATCAGTATCGCCACCGGCACCGACAGTTTCGGCGTCGTGAGCAGCCGGGATCGAAAAATGCTTGCCGACCTGGGCGTGGATGGGCAGACTGGCCAGCCGCCAAGATCACCGAACCGCCCGGAGAGTTGATGATCGACCTGCAGGCCATGAACGAGCGCGTGATCGCGGAGTTCCGCGCGAACGGCCGCCACGGCGACGGTCTTCCGACGTTGCTGCTCACCACCACCGGCGCCCGCACGGGACGACGGCACGTGACGCCGATGCTGTTCCTGGCCGACGACGACCGCTACGTCGTCTTCGCCGCCAACGGTGGCGCGCCCGGGCACCCGGACTGGTATCGCAACCTGGTCGCGGAGCCGTCGGTCGACGTCGAGGCGGACGGAGAGGCCTTCACCGCGCACGCGGTCGAGGTCACCGGAGCGGCTCGGGACCGTCTGTTCGCGAAGCAGGCGAAGGCGTTCCCGCGGTTGGCCGAACATCAGTCGAAGACCACGCGGCCGTTCCCGGTGATCGCGCTCCACCGCGTCTGAAGTTCGCGGGAGTCGTGAGTGGCGTTTCGGGTTCTAACCCGAATCGCCACTCACGACGGGGCCTTCATGTACTTGGCAAGGTGTGAAGGCCTCCTTCACTACCTTCAGGGTAGGCAAGGAGGCCTTCACGGACACCCTTGGCTCTGACGGCCCCAAACACTCACGATCACCTCACGCGGAGCTGTGACGCTCACCACCTCCCACGGCAAGAACACTGCCGCGCCAGAGGTTCGTGGCCGTAAAAGCCCGCAGTACGGCTTCCCCTTACCCCGCTGAAGCGGGCCTCGCAGGCTGGATCGAGGCGCTCGGCCGAACGCTTGACAAAGAGTCGCGCGCGACCGCACGATCTCGTCTCATGAACCTGTCTGACAGCCAGACAGCCGGACACGGTGGTCCACGACGCGTCAGCGCGATGGAGGCCGTTCTGGCCCACCTCCGCGGTGCCATCGAGCGCGGCGAGTACCCCGTCGGCCAGAAACTGCCGTCGGAATCCGCGCTCGGCAAGGAGTTCGAGGTCAGCCGTTCGGTCGTCCGCGAAGCGTTGCGGGGGCTGCAGGCACTCGGGCTCACCGTGTCCAAAACGGGCAAAGGGACTTTCGTGACCGCCACCGGGCCGGTCGAGAACCCCACCTTCGGGACTTACTCGGCCCGTGACCTGTTCGAGGTCCGGCGGCACGTCGAGATCCCCGTCGCCGGTTACGCGGCCTTGCGCCGCGGCACCGACGACCTGGACCTGCTCGGTCACCTCGTCGAGCGGATGGACGTCGAAACCGACAACACCGCGTGGGTGGCGCTGGACTCGCTGTTCCACATCACCATCGCCCAGGCTTCGGGCAATCCGGTGTTCGGCAAGGTCATCGAAGAGATCCGGGACGCGCTGGCCCGCCAGTCGTCCTTTCTCAACCAATTGGGGGACCGTCGGACCCGCTCGAACACCGAGCACCGTGAGATCGTCACCGCCATCGCCGCCGGCTCCGAAGCCGACGCCGTCGCGGCGATGGCCTCCCATCTCGAACACGTCGAGGACGCGCTCACCACCATCGTGCGGCCGGGCCACACGACGCAGCAGGACAAGGACGACTGACATCGTGACCGAACAGACCCTCAGCGCGGACGACAGCAAATCGGCGCCGGTGCTCGCCGACGCCGGTGACGCCGGCTACGACAAGGCGCTGAAACCCCGCCACGTCAACATGATCGCGATCGGCGGCGCCATCGGCACCGGCCTGTTCCTCGGCGCGGGCGGCAGGCTCGCGCAGGCGGGCCCCGCGCTCGCGATCGTGTACGCGGTCTGCGGCCTCTTCGCGTTCTTCGTGGTGCGTTCGCTCGGCGAACTCATCCTGTACCGCCCCTCCTCCGGTGCCTTCGTCTCCTACGCCCGGGAATTCATGGGTGAGAAGGGCGCTTTCGTCGCGGGCTGGATGCACTTCCTGAACTGGTCGACGACCGGTATCGCGGATATCACCGCGATCGCGCTGTACGCGCATTTCTGGTCGTTCTTCACGCCGATCCCGCAATGGGTGCTGGCGCTCATCGCGCTGGCGGTGGTGCTGGCGCTGAACATGGTTTCGGTGAAACTGTTCGGCGAGATGGAGTTCTGGTTCGCCATCATCAAGGTCGCCGCGCTGGTGACCTTCATGGGGATCGGGATCTTCCTGCTGGTCACGCAGCAGCCGATCGACGGCACGACGCCGGGCTTCTCGCTGATCTCCGACCATGGCGGGATCTTCCCCGCGGGCCTGCTGCCGATGGTGCTGATCGTCCAGGGTGTCGTGTTCGCCTACGCCTCGGTCGAACTGGTCGGCGTCGCCGCCGGCGAGACGGAGAACCCGCGCAAGATCATGCCGAAGGCGATCAACTCGATCATGTGGCGGATCGGGATCTTCTACGTCGGCTCGGTCGTCCTGCTGGCGATGCTGATGCCGTGGGACTCCTACTCGAAGAACGAGAGCCCGTTCGTCACCGTGCTTTCGCATATCGGGGTGCCGCAGGCGGGCAACGTCATGAACCTGGTGGTGCTGACGGCGGCCCTGTCCAGCCTCAACTCGGGCCTCTACTCCACCGGCCGCATCCTGCGGTCGATGTCGCTGGCCGGTTCCGCGCCGAAGTTCACCGGCGTGATGAACAAGAACCACGTGCCCTACGGCGGGATCCTGCTCACCTCAGCGGTCTGCGTGGTCGGTGTCGGCCTGAACGCCGTCGTGCCGAGCCAGGCCTTCGAGATCGTGCTGAACTTCGCCGCCATCGGCATCCTCGGCACCTGGGCGATCATCGTGCTGTCCCATCTGCTGTTCGTCCGCAAGGCCAAGCGCGGCGAGGTCGAGCGCCCGTCGTACCGCCTGCCGTTCTCGCCCTACACCGAGATCGCGACGCTGATCTTCCTCGCCGCGGTCGTGGTGCTGATGGGCTTCGACGAGACCGGCCGGATCACCCTGTACTGTCTGCCGGTCATCGGGCTCGCGCTGGTGGCGGGCTGGTTCGGGGTCCGCAAGCGGATCAACATGGACGTATTCGAAAAGACGAAGCTGTGATCCCGGAGATCCGCGTCCCCGCGCACGAACCGCTGGTGCACCTCCTCCGCGACGGAATGGTCGAGGGGGTGCACCACGGTTCGGCCGTGGTACTCGCTCCCGACGGCCGCGTGCTGTTCGCCGCGGGCGACATCGAGGCGGCGTTCTACCCGCGGTCGGCCGCGAAACCCTTGCAGGCCACGGCGATGGCGCGGCTCGGGGTCAACCTGAGCCCCGCCGGGTTCGCCGCCGCGGCGGCCAGCCACTCCGGCGAGGAGATCCATCTGGCCGAGGTGCGCAGGACGCTCGACGGCGCCGGGCTCACCACGGAGGATCTGCGGACGCCGGAGGACCTGCCGTTCGACCCGGTCGAACGCGACGCGTGGGTCGCGTCCGGACGGACGGCTTCGCGGGTGGCGCACAACTGTTCCGGCAAGCACGCCGCCATGCTCGCGACGTGCCGCCTGCACGACTGGTCCACAAAGGACTACCTGGATCCCGGCCATCCGCTTCAGCACGCGATCGCGGAGTGCGTCGAAGACCTGACCGGGCAACGCGTCCCGAAGGTGGCCGCCGACGGCTGTGGCGCTCCCCTGTTCGCGGTCTCGCTGCGCGGGCTCGCCCGTGCGGTCGGCAAAATCGCCGCGTCGGCGCCGGGGACACCGGAAGGCCTTGTCGCCGAAGGGATCCGGAAGCATCCGGAACTGGTCGCCGGCACCCGTCGCGACGTCACCGCGCTCATGCGCGCGGTGCCCGGCCTGATCGCCAAGGACGGTTTCGAAGCCGTCCAGGTCGCCGCCCTCCCGGACGGGACGGCGATCGCGCTCAAGATCGCCGACGGCGGTGACCGTGCGCGACGGCCCGTGCTCGCCGCCACGCTCGCGTTGTGCGGTGTAGACCAGAACGTGTTGGAGCCCACCCCCGGCCTGCGCGTGACCGGCGCGCTGGCCGAACTCGACCTCGCCGCCTGAGGAGTCTTCGATGCACCGCGTGGAACACGATCTGCTGGGGGACAAGGAAGTCCCCGCCGACGCTTACTGGGGCGTGCACACCGCCCGTGCCAGGGAGAACTTCCCCATCACCGGCACCGCGATCTCCGCGTACCCACACCTGATCGCGGCGCTCGCCTCGGTCAAGGAGGCCGCCGCCCGTGCCAACGCCGACCTCGGGTTGCTGGAGCCGGACGTCGCCGACGCGATCCGCCGGGCGTGCCGTGAGATCCGCGAAGGCGCGTTGCACGACCAGTTCGTCGTCGACGTCATCCAGGGCGGCGCGGGCACCTCGACGAACATGAACGCCAACGAGGTGATCGCGAACCGCGCGCTCGAACTGCTCGGGCACGAGAAGGGTGACTACGCCCGCGTGCACCCGAACGAGCACGTGAACCTCGGGCAGTCGACCAATGACGCGTACCCGACCGCGGTCAACGTCGCGACGATCATCGCCGTCCGCGAACTGGCCGGGGCGATGGTCGTGCTGGAACAGGCTTTCGCGGCCAAGGCCGTCGAGTTCCGCGATCTGCTGAAGATGGGCCGCACGCAGTTGCAGGACGCCGTCCCGATGACATTGGGGCAGGAATTCGGCACCTACGCGGTCATGCTCGGCGAAGACCGGCTTCGGCTCACCGAAGCGGTGACGCTGCTGCACGAGATCAACCTCGGCGCGACCGCGATCGGCACCGGGCTCAACGCCGCGCCCGGATACGCCGAGGCCGCCGTCGCGCATCTGCGCGAGATCACCGGCCTGCCCGTCGTGTCCGCGGCGGACCTCGTCGAGGCGACACAGGACTGCGGCGCGTTCGTGCACCTTTCCGGCGTGCTCAAGCGGATCGCGGTGAAACTTTCCAAAAGCTGCAACGATCTGCGGCTGCTCTCGTCCGGGCCGCGGGCGGGGCTCAACGAGATCAACCTGCCGCCGGTGCAGGCCGGGTCGTCGATCATGCCCGGCAAGATCAACCCGGTGATCCCCGAGGTGGTCAACCAGGTCGCGTTCGAGGTCATCGGCAACGACGTCGCCGTCACGATGGCGGCCGAGGCCGGGCAGCTGCAGCTCAACGCTTTCGAGCCGCTGATCCTGCATTCGCTTTCGGAGAGCATCACGCATCTGCGGTCGGCGTGCCTGGTGCTGGCGGAACGATGCGTCTCCGGGATCACCGCGAACGCGGACGTGTTGCGGGGCTACGTCGAGAATTCGATCGGGCTGGTGACCGCGCTGAACCCGAAGATCGGGTACGCGGCGGCGACCGAGATCGCCAAAGAGGCGCTCCAGACCGGGCGCGGGGTGGCGGAACTCGTCGTCGAGAAGGGGCTTCTGCCCGCCGAAGAGCTGGCGAAGCTGCTGAAGCCGGAGACGCTCGCCCGGCTTTCCTGAGACCCGCGGGGCGGTACCGGGCGGTCCGCCCCGCGCCAGTGTCAGGAAAGTGGCTTTCAGGACATTTTTCGTCCTGAAAGCCACATTCCTGACATGCGGGTACGGTCGTAAGCGGAAGGTGATCCTCCGCGCGAAAGGCGGCCAGTGTGCTCGACCGACTCCTCGACCGGTACCTCGGCCTCCCACCCGCCGAAGGCCCCGCCCCCTCGGTGACCAAGGCGATCCCCGTCCCGATGCCCGACGGTGTCCGGCTGCTGGCGGATCGCTACGCCGTCCCAGGCGACGAGCCGCGACCGGTGGTGCTGATCCGCACGCCGTACGGCCGCAAGGGCCTGATGGGCAAGATCTTCGGCGAGACGTTCGCGCGGCACGGGTTGCAGACGGTCCTCCAGAGCACTCGCGGGACCTTCGGCTCAGGCGGCGAATTCCGGCCCTTCCACCTGGAGAAGGAGGACGGCCTCGCCACCGTCGCGTGGCTGCGCGAGCAGCCATGGTGTGACGGCCGGGTCGCGATGGCCGGCGCGAGCTACCTCGGCCACACGCAGTGGGCCGTCGCGCCGTATCTCGGCGAGCCGCTCGAAGCGCTGTGTCTCGGCGTCACCGCTTCGGAGTTCGTGTCGACCTTTTATCCCGGCGGAATCCTCGCTGTCGACAACATGGTCTCGTGGTCGGCGCTGATCGGCCGCCAGGAAGGCCGGTTCGCCGGCCTGCCGAATCCCTGGCAGACGAAGAAGACCCGCCGCGCCATGGCATATCTGCCGGTTTCCGGCGCCGACGTCGCGGCCATCGGCAAGCAGGTGCGGTTCCTGCAGGACGTCTCCGCGCACGCCGAACCCGGCGACGACTTCTGGGCGCCGTCGGATCACAGCGCCGAGGTCGCCGCGCTGACGACCCCGGTGTCCATGGTGACCGGCTGGTACGACCTGTTCATCTCCGCCCAGCTGCGCGACTTCAAGGAACTCGCCGCGGCCGGACGCGCACCGCGGATCACCATCGGCCCGTGGGCGCACGGCGAGCCCGCGAGCCTGAAAACCCTGATCACCGACCAGATCGGCTTCCTCTCCGCCCACCTCCTGGGTGATCGCGCACCGCTCAGGCAGTCACCCGTGCGCCTGTATCTCCAGGGTTCTGGGCGGTGGCTCGACTTCGCAAGCTGGCCACCGGAGTCCGACACCACCCCGTACTTCCTGCGTCCCGGCAGGCTTTCCCTCGATGCGCCGGTGGAGTCGAAACCGGGCAAGTTCACCTTCGATCCGGCCGACCCGACGCCGAC
This sequence comes from Amycolatopsis sp. NPDC043887, assembly GCF_056435665.1. Lineage (NCBI taxonomy): Bacteria > Bacillati > Actinomycetota > Actinomycetes > Pseudonocardiales > Pseudonocardiaceae > Amycolatopsis > Amycolatopsis sp. NPDC043887. Next base: position 53,597 of record NZ_JBWKEB010000029.1, on the reverse strand, counting down.
GGTCGGCGGCCCGCTTCTGTCGGGCGTGCAGAAACAGCAGGACAACAAGGAAATCGAGGCCCGGCCGGACGTACTGCTGTTCACCGGTGACGTGCTGGAGCGCGATCTCGACGTCATCGGCGAGATCTCCGCGCTGGTGCACGTCCGGACCGACGTCGGGCACGGCGACGTGTTCGTCCGGCTGTACGATGTGGACCGTCGTGGTGTCTCCCGCAACGTCACCGACGGGATCCTCCGCCTGCGACCCGGCGACCCGGAGTCCGGTGTGGACGGTGTGGTCGCCGCCGAGATCCTGCTCGATCCGACGGCGTACCGGTTCCGGCGCGGGCACCGCCTGCGGGTGCAGGTCGCGGGCGGCGCGTTCCCGCGCTTCGCCCGCAACCACGGCACCGGCGAGCCGGTTTTCAGCGCGGTGGATGGGAAACCCGCGCGGTTCGAGATCTTCCACGACCCCGCGCACCCGTCGCGGATCACGCTGCCGGTGTTCGGCGGCCAGTGAGGATGGAGAGCACAGGAGCGTGTCGCGAGAGTGGCTTTCGCGACACCTCGCGACGGCGCCGCCTCGCCTGACTCCTCGTCAGGCCGGGACGACCCGCTGGTGCGTGGTCAGCCTGCCGTCGTCGTGCAGCACGTGGAACAGCAGCGACGGCGGCAGGTCGTAGTCGATCGGTCCGCCTTCACTCCAGGACCGCAGTCCGTTCCGTTCCCACGGGAACAGGATGCTCGACCCGACCGACGGCGCCGACCGCAGCGGCACTCCCGCGAACGTCGTCGACGCCGCGGCGTGGACGTGCCCGCAGAGCAGGGCGACCACGCGCGGGTGACGCGCGAGCACCTCGGCCAGCTTTTCCTCACCGTACTGGCGCATCGCGTCCACCAGCGGCAGCCCGAGCGCGACCGGTGGGTGGTGGAAGGCGATGAAGGCGGGGCCATCGCCGTCGCCGAGTACGTCGTCCAGCCAGGCCATGGTCTCGTCGTCGAACTGCCCGTCGGGTTTGCCGGGGATGGTCGAATCGGCCATGACGAACGTGACGTCGCCGACCGTGTGCGCCGCGTTGACCGGGGCGTCACCCGGCGCCTGGCCGAGCAGCCCTTCGCGGAACGGGCCGCGCTTGTCGTGGTTGCCAGGACAGACGAAGAGCGGGACGTCGGTCTTGAAGAGCTCGGCCGCGCGCCGGTATTCCTCGAGGGTGCCGTGGTCGGTGACGTCGCCGGTCACCAAGATCGCGTCGACCGGTGTCGCCAGGCCTTCCAGGTACCGCATGACCTGTGCGGTGCGTTCGTCGGCGCGCTCGCCGCCGTCGAGATGGTTGTCGCTCAGATGTGCCGTCACGAACATCGTGTCACCCCATGTCTTCCAGATATGCCAACGTTTTCACCCAGTTCCGCACGAGCAGCTCCATCGCCGTCGCGAGGTCGGAGACGCGGATCGCCTCGACGATCCGGTGGTGCTCATCGATACTCTCCCTGGCGCATTCGACGCCACCGAAATAGCGCGCGTCATAGCGTTTCAGCAGCGGCTTCGTCTGCTCGAGCAGGCGCAGCAGATGCGGATTCGTGCACCGCGAGACGAGCAACGCGTGCCAACGGTCGTCCAAACTGGACAGATCGCCCTGCCGGGCGAGTTCCGCGGCCATCTCGGCGGTGATCCGGTCCAGTCCGCCGGTGAGCCCGGCGAGGTCCTGCGGCGAACTCCAGCGCAACGCGAGCGATTCGAGCTCGGCGACGAGCGGGTACAGCTGCCGGGCCTCGTCCGGGTCGAACGGCGGCACGAGGAAACCCCGGTTCGGCGCCGAGACGAGCAGGCCGCGGTCGGCCAGCCCGATCAGCGCCTCGCGCAACGGGGTCCGGCTGACGCCCAGTTCGCGGGCGAGGTGCACCTCGTTGATGCGGCTGTCGGCGGCGATGCGGCCGTCGAGCACGCGGGCGGTGATCTCCTCCGTGAGGTCGCGCCGGAGCAGGTTCCTCGTCATCGGTGCAGTATTGCATGCACTTCGGTCGTACTGTATTCAGTTAGGCATGACGGACTTCGATGTGCACCGCGCCCGCGCCGAGACACCGGGCTGCGCGGAAGTGGTCCACCTCAACAACGCCGGATCGTCTCTGCCACCCGCCCGGGTGACCGACACCGTCGTCGGCTACCTGCGGGAAGAAGCCCTGATCGGCGGGTACGAGCAGGCCGCGGCGACCGTTGAGCGGATGAACGGCGTCTACGCCTCGGCCGCGCGCCTCGTCGGCGCCGGCCCCGAAGACATCGCCCTGACCGACAACGCGACCCGGTCGTGGCAGGCGATCTTCTACGCGCTGCCCTTCGCCGCGGGAGACCGGATCCTGACGGCGAAATCCGAGTACGCGAGCAACGTCATCTCCTTCTTGCAGATCGCGAAGCGCACCGGCGCCGTCGTCGAGGTGGTCGACAACGACGAGTCCGGGCAACTGGACGTCGAGGACCTCAAGCGCCGCGTCGACGGCGACGTCAAACTGATCGCCGTCTCCCACGTACCCACTCAGGGTGGACTGGTGAACCCCGCCGAAGAGATCGGCGCGGTCGCGCGCGAGGCCGGGATCCCGTTCCTGCTGGACGCGTGCCAGAGCGCCGGCCAGATCGACCTCGACGTCGCGCGCCTGAACTGCGATGCCCTCAGCGTCACCGGCCGCAAGTACCTGCGCGGTCCGCGGGGCACCGGATTCCTGTACGCGCACCCGCGGCTGCGCGAGCGCGTCGAGCCCGCGATGCTCGACCTTCACTCGGCAGCGTGGACCGCGCCCGAAACCTACGAAGTCGATCCGACGGCGAAGATGTTCGAGGTCTGGGAACGCGATCACGCCGCCCTGCACGGCCTCGGCGCGGCGATCGACTACGCCCTCGAATGGGGCATGCCCGCCATCGAAGCTCGCGTCGCCGCCCTCGCGGTGAAACTACGCGACGCGCTCCGCGAGATACCCGGTGTCCGCGTCCACGACCAAGGCGCGCGACAGTGCGGGATCGTCACGTTCAGCGTGGCGAAAACACCGTCGCAGGAAGTGAAACAGCGCCTGGCCGCGGCGAAGATCAACGTCAGTGTCACTGAAGCGACGTCCGCCCAGTTCGATTTCGTCGAGCGTAATTTGCCGCCACTGGTCCGGTCTTCGGTGCACTACTTCAATACCGAAGACGACATCGCCCTCCTCGTCGGCGAAGTCGGAAAACTGGCCTAGCGACGGGAAAGCACCGACTCGGACGGCGGGGCGTACGGCAGCCCCGTCGTCTTCGCGCGCATACCGAGCACCAACGCCTCCCCCAGCAGGCTGACACCGATCGACAGCGTCACCGGCCGCGCGTCGGGATGTGCCCCGGCCATCGTGGCCAGGAAGCCGACCCCGAAGTTCACCAGCATCGACAGCACCCAGACGCCGAACGTCCAGCCGGTGTAGCGCAGCCACAGCACGCCGTCGCGCTCGAACAGCTTCGTGGTGGCGGCGCGCACCGCGCCGAGGCCGCATCCGACGACGGAACCCAGCACGAGCCAGGCGCCGTCCGTGAAGGTGAAGCTTTCCAGCTTGGTCAGGCCGTAGCCCGCGATCGCGAGCAGGACCACCGGCGCCCCGAACACCTCGCGGGCGACCAGCGGCTCCCCGCGCAGCCTGCGCACGACGATCACGATCACCACGGCGACGACCAGCGCGATCAGCAACCAGGTCCGCATGGACTCCCCCTTTGCAGCATGCCTGTGCTAAATAAAATAGCAAGGTCGTGCTATAAAGGCAACATGCCCAAGATCGTCGACCCCGATGCCCGGCGCCTTGAGATAGCCGAAGCCGTCTTCCGGGTGATCCAGCGGGACGGCCTCGCGCAGGCGTCGCTCCGAAGCGTGGCCGAGGAGGCCGGCCTCGCGATCGGCTCGGTGCGGCACTACTTCCGCGGCCACGACGAGCTGATCGTGTTCGCCATGCGGTCGCTCGGTGACCGGCTCGAGGCGAGGCTGCTGGGGCATCTCCCCGACCTGCTCGACCCCGCGACACCGCGCTCACGTCGGCAGGAGATCACCGAAGCACTGCTCAGCGAACTGCTCCCGCTCACCGAGCAGACCCGGGCCGAAACCGACGTTTGGCTGGCGTTTTCGGCCGCCGCGAAGAACCGCCCGGACCTCGCCGAGGAGGCCGCCCGCATGTACGACGGGGTCCGCGCCCTCGTCCGGCGCGTGCTCGACGGAGCGAACGAAGCGGGGGGTCTCCTCGAAGACCTCGACCTGACCGTGGAGACCGAACGGCTGGCCGCGCTGCTGGACGGGCTCGCGTTGTCGACGGGCCGGACTTCGCCGGAGCTGATGCGCACGGTGCTCCGGCGGCACCTGGAGAGCCTGCGGCGCCCCGAATCGGAGGCGAAATGAGCACCTTCTACGAAGTCGCGGAGCGGGATCCAGGCCGCGTCGCGGTGATAGACGTCGACGGGCGCGAGACCACCTTCGGCGAGCTGTCGGCGCGTGCGAATCAGCTGACCCACGCCTTGCGGGCACTCGGCATCGGCGAGGGCGACGGCATCGTCGCGATCATCCACAATGGACTCGCCTATTACGAGCTCCTGCTGGCGACCTTGCAGGCGGGGATGTACTTCACGCCGGTCAACCATCGGTCCTCACCGGGCGAGATCGCCTACATCGCGGCGAACAGCGGCGCCAAGGTCGCCGTCGCGGACGCGGACATCGCCGTCACGTGCACCACGGAATTGCAGGGCCTGCACCGGTTTTCGCGCGGAGAGACACCCGGCTGGGCGGACTACGCGGCGTGGGGCGCGGGCCGGCCCACCACCACGCCCGAGCAGCGGACCGCGGGCCAGACGATGCTCTACACCTCCGGGACCACGGGGCGCCCCAAAGGCGTCCGGCGCGCCCTGTCCGGGCGGCCGCCCGCGCTGCACCCGATCCACGCGAACGTCCTCGACCGCCTGGACGTCCGGCCGGGGCACGGCGTGCACCTCGTCGCCTGCCCGCTCTACCACGCGGCGCCGGGCATGTTCTCGACCGCGATCCTGCATCTCGGGCACACGCTCGTGCTGATGGACCGGTTCGACGCCGAGGAAACGCTGCGGCTCACCGAAAGGCACCGCGTGACGAGCACGCATCTGGTGCCGACGATGTTCCACCGCATGCTCCGGCTGCCCGAGGACGTCCGCGCGCGGTACGACCTGTCGAGCCTGACGTCGGTCATCCACGGTGCCGCGCCGTGCCCGAAGGAGGTCAAGGAGCGGATGCTCGCCTGGCTCGGACCGGTGGTCCACGAGTACTACGGCGCGTCCGAGGGCCTGATCGCGGCCGTGCACGCGCGCGATTGGCTCGCCGCGCCGGGCACGGTCGGCACACCGCTGGACGGCGTGCGGGTCGAGGTGCTCGACGACGACGGCCGCGAACTCCCCGCCGTCGAGACCGGGACGCTCTACTTCAGTTCCGCGCACACGAAATTCGACTACCACGACGATCCGGACAAGACGGCCGCCGCGCGTTCCGGGGAGTTCGTCACCGTCGGGGACGTCGGCTATCTCGACACCGCGGGGCGGGTGTTCCTGTGCGACCGGCGGACGGATCTCATCCTTTCCGGTGGCGTGAACATCTACCCGGCCGAGATCGAGGCGCGGCTGCTGAGCTATCCCGACGTCGCCGACGTCGCGGTGATCGGGGAACCGGATCCCGAGTGGGGACAACGGGTCGTCGCGGTCGTCCAACCGGTCGAGGGGACGGCCGGGGACTCCGCGCTGGCGAAGCGGCTTGAAGAGCACTGCCGAGCCGAGCTCGCCGGGTTCAAGACGCCGCGCCGGTTCGACTTCCGCGAGCGGCTGCCGCGGACCGAGAGCGGCAAGATGCCACGGCGGACACTTCGGGCGGACTGAACGGCCCTTTCGGGCAGTGCCGGTCGCGGTACGGTTCGTTCATGCGCCTGCGGTCCGTGACCACACTGCTCGCCACCCTCGTTCTCGCGCTGGCCGTCCCCGCGACGGCCGACGCGACGCCCGGCTCCGGCGTGACCGGGACGATCTTCCACCAGCAGACGGTCGGGAACACCGATTACGTGCTGCGCGAGGTCGTCATCCAGCCCGGCGGCTACACCGGCTGGCACTACCACGACGGCACGCTGCACGCGTACGTCAAGGCAGGCACGCTGACGCACAACTCGGCCGACTGCGGGCTCGACGGCTTGTACCGCAAGGGTGCCGTCTTCACCGAACCGAGCGACACCGTCCACATCGGACGGAATCTCGGGGCGACGCCGGTGGTGCTGGAGGTGCTCTACGTGCTGCCGCACGGAAGTCCGCTGTCGCAGGACGCGCCGAACCCCGGTTGCCCTTTCTAGGCCCCGAACCAGCCCGCCACGTCGAGACGGAAGCCGTCCGCGGGCGCCATCGTGCGGAGGTCCGTTTCGAGCGCGCGGACCCTTTCGACGCCCAGCGTGGCGGCCCACTCCTTGCGCAGCTCCTCGAAGATCGCCGCCGTCCGGCCGAGTGAGTCGAACCCGCGGCCGGTGAGCCGCACGACCTTGCGCCGGGCGTCGGCCGGGTCGTCGACACGCGCGACGTAGCCGAGCTGCTCCAGCTTGTCGACGGTCTTGCCCGCCGCCTGCTTGCTCACGCCGAGCCGCCGCCCGATCTCGCTCGCCGTCGCGCCCTCGCGGCCAATCGCCTGCATGGCGAAGCCGTACGCCGGGCGGACGTCGGGATGCCCCTGCTCGGCCAGCTCGGCGTGCATCCGGTCGATGATCGAGCGGAAGCCCGCGAACAGCAGGAGAGGCAGCTCGTACCCGGGCGGATCGGGAACCCGCTTGCCCAAATCGACAACTTGGTTTACCTTTTCGTCAACCACGTTGACCATCTTAGGGGAAGCCTTGTTCACCGATCACACCGTCGAAACCGCGCCCGAAGCCTCGCGTCGCTCGATGGAGGCGACCATCCGGAAGTTCGGCCACCTCCCCACCGCCGTCGCCCGGCAGGCGTCGTCACCGGAACTGCTCGACGGGTTCCTGAAACTGAGCGCGAGCTTCGAGCGGACCACACTCGAACCCCTCGCCCGGGAGACGGTCGTGATGACCGTGGCGACCCGCAACGGCTGCGCGGTGTGCGTCGAGATCCACACCGGCAAGCTGAAGGCTCTCCACGCGGACGACGACGTCATCGCGGCGCTTCGCTCCCAGGAGCCGGTGCCCGACGAGCGCCTGGAAGCCGTCCGGCAGTTCACGCTCGCCGTACTCGACACCGCCGGTGGTGTCGACGACGAGACCCTGCGGACCTTCTTCGGGCACGGATACACCGAACGGAACGCCCTCGAAGTCGTCATGGGCATCGGGGCCTACACGATGTCGACCTTGGCGAACAGGCTCATCCGCGCCTAGGTGTGTCCTCGTCGCTCTGCGTGATCGCCGCTCGTGGCCCGGATCACTCCAATGGACGCCGATCTTGACGTATCTGGGCAGCCCCGCCCGCCTCTTCTCTTGTGTAGCCGAAAGTTCGCCACCCGCGGCGCGGCGCACACCGGCGGTCTGGCCTGCCGAGGGGGCAGACCAGACCGCCGAAACCGGAAACGTTCCACAGGTGTTGGGGGTGCGTGAAGGCCCCCTTCCCTCGGCTCAGTCGAGGGAAGGGGGCCTTCACGTGTCTTGAGCGCATTTAGTCGACTAAATGCGGAGGGCGGGGTGGCCGAGTCCGGATCGCGGTGGTCCGTGAAGGCCTCCTTGCCTACCCTGAGGGCAGTGAAGGAGGCCTTCACTACCCTCAGGATTGCCACGTGGCCCCCACCTGCAACAGCAACCACAGCGGTCACAGCGGCCGCGCGTGAAGGACCCTTCCCTCGGCTCAGCCTTCATGTACTGCAGTGCCGGTCTGATTCTCACCGAACGCTTCGTGAGTGACGTCAGGCTTCGAGCGCCCAGCGCACGTAGCGCATCGTCGGGACGAAACCCGCCTTCTCGAAGACCCCGAACGCGCCCGAATGATCCGCCGAGTCCACGTTCAAACTCGCGCGGTCGTACCCCTGGTCAGCGGCGGCCCGCAACGCGTGTCCCATCAGCGCTCCGGCGACACCTCGCCGCCGGTGCTCCCGAAGCGTTCCGATCATCATGAAGTGCGCGTCGCGGACGCCGGTGGCCTCCGTGTCCGCGTCCCAGCACAGGGTCACCAGCATCCCGACCGCACCGCCCGCCTCGCGAAGCAAGAAGCTGACCTCAGGCCGGAAAGTCTGGTTGGTGATCTTGTTCCGCCAGAGCTCGACTGGCATCGGCACCGCGCCCCAGCAGTCGCGGTAGGCCTCGTTCCTGACCGTCCGGAAGTCCTCGTCGTTCCGCTCCGACCACGGCTCGACCCGGAACCCTCGGGGGATCACAGGACCGTTCAAGGCGCCGAGCGAGTGCTCCATCCGCTGGAAGTAGCGCACCGGCACGAACCCCCGGGAGCGGACGAGTTCGGCCAGGCCCGCGATGCGCTCGGGCCGGTTGACGTCCACCACGAGTTTCGAGTCGGGGTGGTGCAGCGCGGCTCGTTCTACGGCGACTTGGCCCCTTTGGATGCCTTCGATCTCGTGGTGCACATCCCGCGGCTCACTCCCGCCGAGCCGGACGACAGCGCCCTCGGGCACTCTTCCGCCGAAGTCCGGGAAGCATTCGCGCGGTGGCAAAGGACCAGCCGATGACCGCACGAGGACAGGAGGGCGACCGGGCGGGAAGTGCCGCGATGATCGGATTCCCGAGGATCGCCGCGGCGCGGGCCTGGCGGGATGTGCCGGTGCGCCGGCACATCATCGAGAGCCTGGCTTGAGATCGACGGGGCCCTCGATGATCTCCGGGGGCCCCAAATCCGTTCGTGGGCGCAGTAGGGATCGAACCTACGACCGCTCGGGTGTAAACCGAGTGCTCTCCCGCTGAGCTATGCGCCCGGGAGGTGGCACCCGAGCACGGGTGCCACCGGTGAAGACTCAGGCCAGCGAGGCCACGGCCTTCTTCCACGCCTGCTGGTCGCGCGCCTCGCCGGGCTGGTTGACCTCGGCGAACCGCACGACGCCGTCCTTGTCGATCAGGAAGGTTCCACGGGTGGCCAGGCCGGCCGCCTCGTTGAAGACGCCGTAGGCCTTCGCGACCTCGCCGTGCGGCCAGAAGTCCGAAAGCAGCGGGAACTGGTAACCCTCCTGCTCGGCCCACGCCTTGAGCGAGAACGGGGTGTCCACGGACACACCGATGACCTGGACGCCCTGGCCGTCGTAGTCCGCGAACTCGTCGCGGAGCTGGCACAGCTCGCCGGTGCAGATGCCACTGAACGCGAACGGGTAGAACACGAGCAGGACCGGCTTGTCACCCTTGAAGGATGACAGCGTCACGGACTGCTTGTTGTAGTCGTTGAGCGTGAAGTCCGGGGCTTGCGATCCGACCTCGACGGCCATACCGGCGGTTTCCTCTCAAGAGCGAACAGGGGCCTGCGACGACAACCCTATCGTGTCGATCGCGCGCCCGGAGAGGTCACCGCTTGGTCTTGGACGACTTCGGCGAAACCAGCCGGGTGCCCGCCCACTTGGGGCCGGCGCTGATGTTGGCCGTCTGCGCCAGCCCGACCTGCGGCACCGCTTCGGCGATCTCACTCGGCTCGACATGCCCGGGCTGGCCCGTCTTCGGGGTCAGCACCCAGATCACGCCGTTCTCGTTCAGGGGAGTCCGGACCTCGATCAGCGTGTCACCGAGATCACCGTCGTCTTCGCGCCACCACAGCAGCACCACGTCGATGACCTCGTCGGCGTCCTCGTCGAGGATGTCGCCGCCGATCTGTTCCTCGATCGCCGCACGAAGGTCGTCGTCGACGTCCTCGTCCCAGCCGATCTCCTGGACCACCATGTCCGGCTTGATCCCGAGCCTTTCGGCGACGCTGCTCTGATCAGCGTCTCCCGCGGCGACCACTGCTGTCACTCCTCCAACTACGACGGAGCATGGTGTCGCGTCGGCCTGATCGGCCGGGCGGGCACCACACTCGGGTACACGATGCCCGTTAGCGAACACTGGTGAAGCGATCCGCGCAACCGTCCACACCGGATCTTGAACAACTCGTGTCGCGGCGTACGGACATTCAGCCCACTCTCACGGGGTCAATTCGGGCGCGCCTGGGCACCTCCGAACGCCCTGCTTTAGGGTGAGAGAGAAAAAACGCGCGCGCGAGTACAGGCGCGTGCGAGGCGTGTCGCAATCGGGTCCGCGAACGTTACCGATCAGTAGCGGTGACGGGAACGGAACCGGAGGACGACGATGGAAGGCGAACACGCCCGCGTACGAGCACAACCAGCTACCACCTTTCGCAAGGAGACCCCTTGGCCCCGCAGAACGACGGCGCCTCCGGCAAGGAGACCCCGGCACGCGTCCGCGTCATCCGTGACGGATTGGCGGCGCACCTGCCCGACATCGACCCGGAGGAGACCGCCGAATGGCTGGACTCCTTCGACGAGGCGCTGGCCAGGGGTGGTCAGCAGCGCGCCCGGTACCTGATGCTGCGCATCCTCGAGCGGGCCAGGGAACGCCACGTCGGCGTCCCGGCGCTGACGTCGACGGACTACGTCAACACCATCCCCACGGAGAACGAACCCTGGTTCCCCGGTGACGAGGAGATCGAGCGCCGCTACCGCGCCTACATCCGGTGGAACGCCGCGATCATGGTGCACCGCGCGCAGCGTCCCGGCGTCGGCGTCGGCGGGCACATCTCGACCTACGGCTCGTCCGCGGCGCTGTACGAAGTGGGCTTCAACCACTTCTTCCGCGGCAAGGACCACTCGGGCGGCGGCGACCAGATCTTCATCCAGGGGCACGCCTCCCCCGGTATCTACGCCCGCGCGTTCCTCGAGGGCAGGCTGACCGAGAACCAGCTGGACGGCTTCCGCCAGGAGTTCTCGCACGCCGGCGAGGGCGGCGGCCTGCCGTCGTACCCGCACCCGCGGCTGATGCCGGAGTTCTGGGAGAACCCGACCGTGTCCATGGGCCTCGGCCCGATGAACGCGATCTACCAGGCGCGGTTCAACCGCTACCTGCGCGATCGCGGCATCAAGGACACCAGCGACCAGCACGTCTGGGCGTTCCTCGGCGACGGCGAGATGGACGAGCCGGAATCGCGCGGCCTCATCCACGTGGCCGCCGGCGAAGGCCTCGACAACCTGACCTTCGTGATCAACTGCAACCTGCAGCGGCTCGACGGTCCGGTGCGCGGCAACGGCAAGATCATCCAGGAGCTGGAGTCGTACTTCCGCGGCGCCGGCTGGAACGTCATCAAGGTCATCTGGGGCCGCGAGTGGGACTCGCTGCTGCACGCGGACCGTGACGGCGCGCTGGTCAACCTGATGAACACCACGCCGGACGGCGACTTCCAGACCTACAAGGCCAACGACGGCGCCTTCGTCCGCGAGCACTTCTTCGGCCGCGACCCGCGGACCAAGGAGCTGGTCAAGGACCTCACCGACGCCGACGTCTGGAACCTCAAGCGCGGCGGGCACGACTACCGCAAGGTCTACGCGGCCTACAAGTCGTCGCTGGAGCACCACGGCCAGCCGACGGTGATCCTGGCCCACACCATCAAGGGTTACGGCCTCGGACCGTCCTTCGAGGGCCGCAACGCCACGCACCAGATGAAGAAGCTCACCCTCGACGACCTCAAGCTGTTCCGGGATGCCCAGCGCATCCCGATCAGCGACGAGGAGCTCGAGCGCGACCCGAAGCTGCCGCCGTACTACCACCCCGGCAAGGAATCGCCGGAGATCGAGTACATGATCGGCCGCCGGAAGGCGCTCGGCGGGTTCTTGCCGGAGCGGCGCCCGAAGGCCTCGAAGGCGCTCGTGCTGCCCGGCGACAAGGTCTATGAAGGCCTCCGCAAGGGCTCGGGCAAGCAGGAGGTCGCCACCACGATGGCGTTCGTCCGGCTCGTCCGCGAGCTGGCGAAGGACTCCGAGATCGGCAAGCGGATCGTCCCGATCATCCCGGACGAGGCGCGCACCTTCGGTCTCGACTCGATGTTCCCGACGGCCAAGATCTACAACCCGCACGGCCAGACGTACACGTCGGTCGACGCGAGCCTGATGCTGGCCTACAAGGAGTCCGAAAAGGGCGTCATCCTGCACGAGGGCATCAACGAAGCGGGTTCGACCGCGTCGTTCACCGCCGTCGGCACCTCGTACGCCACGCACGGCGAGCCGATGATCCCGATCTACATCTTCTACTCGATGTTCGGGTTCCAGCGGACCGGTGACGGCCTCTACGCGGCGGCCGACCAGATGGCCCGTGGGTTCGTGCTCGGCGCCACCGCCGGCCGCACCACGCTGACCGGTGAGGGCCTGCAGCACGCCGACGGGCACTCGCTGCTGCTGGCGGCGACCAACCCGGCCGTCGTGGCCTACGACGCGGCGTGGTCGTTCGAGATCGCCCACATCGTGCGGGACGGTCTTCGCCGGATGTACGGCGAGACCGGGCCGGACGGCAACGGCGAGAACATCTTCTACTACATGACGATCTACAACGAGCCCTACCAGCAGCCCGCCGAGCCCGAGAACCTCGACGTCGACGGCCTGCTCAAGGGTCTCTACAAGTACGCCGACGCGCCGTCGGGCGAGGGCCCGGAGGCGCAGATCCTGGTCTCCGGCGTCACCATGCCGGACGCGCTCCGCGCCCAGCAGATGCTGGCCGAGGAGTGGGGCGTCCGCGCGGCCGTGTGGTCGGCCACGTCGTGGACCGAGCTGCGGCGCGAGGCCGTCGAGGCCGACCACGACAACCTGCTCCACCCGGGCGACTCCCCGCGTGTGCCGTACATCACGCAGAAGCTGTCCGGCGCGAACGGGCCGGTCGTCGCGGTTTCGGACTGGATGCGCGCCGTGCCGGACCTCATCCGCCCGTGGGTGCCGAACGACATGCTGACGCTGGGCACCGACGGGTTCGGGTTCTCCGACACCCGCCCGGCCGCCCGGCGGAAGTTCCTGGTCGACGCCCAGTCGATCGTGGTCGGCACGCTGAGCGCGCTCGCCAAGCGCGGCGAATTCGACCGGGCGAAGGTGGCCGATGCGGCGCGGAAGTACCGCCTCGACGACGTCGCCGCCGCGGGTCCGCAGCTGTCGGACTCCGGTAGCGCCTGACGCTGAGATGAAGGGACCTTTCCTTGCGAATTTCGCAAGGAAAGGTCCCTTCATTGCATCCGGCGGCGGAGCAGCTAGGGTGAGACATCGGATGTTTGCGGAAGCAGGGAAGGGTGAGCGATTGTGACCAAGCGTCGACTGCCGAAGCCGAGTGAGCTGAAGCAGATCCTGCGGCCGAAGCCGATCGTGCTCAACCCGACCGACCGACGGCTGGCTGGCGCGCACACGATCGCCGACCTGCGGATGCTCGCCCGCAAGCGCACGCCGCGGGCGGCGTTCGACTACACGGACGGCGCCGCGGAGCTGGAGGACAGCCTCCGCCGCGCCCGGCAGGCCTTCCGCAGCATCGAGTTCCACCCGAACGTCCTGCGCGGGGTGTCCGATGTGGACACCGGCAAGGAGATCCTCGGCAGGCGTTCGGAGCTGCCGTTCGCGTTCGCGCCGACCGGGTTCACCCGTATGATGAACCACGAGGGCGAGTCCGCGGTGGCCCGTGTCGCGCAGCGCAACGGCATCCCGATGGGCCTGTCGACGATGGCGACGACGTCGATCGAAGATCTCGCGGCGGCTGCCCCCGAGGCCCGCAAGTGGTTCCAACTCTATGTCTGGCGCGACCACAAGGCGGGCGAAGATCTGATGAATCGCGCCTGGGCCGCCGGGTTCGACACGCTCATGCTGACGGTGGACACCCCGGTCGCGGGCGCGCGGCTGCGCGACGTTCGCAACGGGCTGACCATCCCGCCCGCGCTCACCCTCAAGACCTTCGTCGACGGCGCGATGCATCCGGCGTGGTGGTTCAACCTGCTGACCACCGAGCCGCTGACCTTCGCGTCGCTGAGCCAGTTCGACGGCACGGTCGCCGAACTGCTCAACCAGCTCTTCGACCCGACCCTGAACTTCGACGACCTCGACTGGGTCCGCCAGACCTGGCCGGGCAAGCTCGTGGTCAAGGGCATCCAGAACGTCGACGACGCGCGGGACGTGGTCAAACACGGCGCCGACGCGGTGCTGCTGTCCAACCATGGCGGCCGTCAGCTCGACCGCGCGCCGACACCGATCGAACTGCTCCCGGCGGTTCTCGACGAGATCCAGGGCGATGCGGAGGTGTGGGTCGACACCGGCATCCTCTCCGGTGGCGACATCGTGGCCGCGATCGCGCGCGGCGCGGACGCGGTGCTCATCGGGCGCGCGTTCCTCTACGGCCTGATGGCCGGGGGCGAGCGCGGCGTTCAGCGGTGCGTGGACATCCTGCGCGCCGAGATGGTCCGGACGATGCAGCTGCTGGGCGTCCGCACGCTCGCCGACCTCAAGCCGTCGCACGCCACCATGCGCTGACCCGCACGCGTTTCGTCCTCTGGATGCGGTAGTTCGTATCGGCAACTACCGCATCCAGAGGACGAAACGCGGGTCAGGCAGAGGCCGTGGTGACCCCGGCCGGCGCCGTCCGGACCTGCTTGGCGGTGCGGTTCCAGCTCCACCAGCCGTGCACGACCAGCCCGGCGAACACGATGTAGACCGCCGCGGAGAAGTACAGGCCCGAAGAGAGCTGAAGCGGCACGCCGATCGCGTCGACGACCAGCCACACCAGCCAGAACTCGACGAGACCCGCGCCCTGCGCGGCGAAGGCGACCAGCGTGCCGACGAAGATCGCGGCGTCCGGCCATGGCGCCCACGAGGCGTTCAGCGCGTCGAGGACCAGCGCCATCGCGGTGGTGCCGATCGCGAACGCGCCGATCATCGCCAGGCGCTCGCCGAGCCTGCCCTTGCGGACGACCACGCCGTAGACCGGGTCGCTGCGGCGGGACCACGCCCACCAGCCGTAGATCGAGATGGCGAGGATCGCGATCTGCCTGGTCGCGAGCCCGCCGAGATGCGCGGAGAGGTAGACCGAGAACAACAGCACGGTGGCGCCGACCTGGACCGGCCACGTCCACAACGTGCGACGTTGCGCCAGGAAGACCACGGCCAGCGCGAAGATCTGGCCCGCCAGCTCGGCGAACGAGATCCATTGTCCGAGCACCGTGACACCGTTGTGCAGCAGGAAGTCCACGTCCGCACCCCTCTCCGTCTACCGCTCCAACATGCTCCGTTCCGGCCCCATTCCCTAGGGAGTGTGAGGTGCGGAACAGGCGGGCGACTCGAGGGACGCTGAGGAGATCTCACAGGGTGCGAAAAAGGGCCCTCCACCGCGTGTTCCGCGGCGATGGGCCCTTTCGACTCCACGCGGGCCCGGTGCCTTCCTCGATCACCGGGCCCGCGCGGATGCTCAGGAATCTACGCGACCGATGCCCACGGGCGAAGTCGGCGGCTCCGAACGGACCTCCTGCTTGCCGTCCCCGGCCTCCAGCTGGCCCTGCAGGTTGGCCAGCCAGCCCTGCCAGCGGTCCTGCGCCGGCTTGATCAGTCCGCCGCCGAAGCCGACGACGATCACGCCGCCGATGGTGGCGAGGACAGTGATCAGGACCGGCCCGGTGATCGCGGTCGCGATGTTCACCTGGCCGAGTGCGGCGATGATGCCGAACGCCATGATCATCCAGTAGGCGATCGTGCCGAGCAGCCGTCCCGCGGGCCGGGTGGACAGCGCTCCGGTCACCAGGTCGCGGACGACCTTCGCGACGGCGGCCGCGACGATCACCAGCACCAGTGCCACCAGGATCCGCGGCAGGAAGGCGATGATGTCGTTGAGCAGTGCGCTGACCGGATTGCTCTCACCGAATACGCCGAACGCGAGCTGCAGCGCGATCAGGAGAATGAAGTAGTACACGAGTTTGACGAGGATCCCGCCCGCGTCGACATTCGCCTGTTTGAGCGTTCCGGTGAGTCCGGTCTTCTCGATGAGCTTGCCGAAACCGATCTTCGACAGAACCAGTCCCAATGCCTTCGACACGGCTTTCGCGATCAGCCAGCCGATCAACAGGATGATCAGGAAACCGATCAATTTCGGCACGAAGGTGGCGACAAGGTTCCATGCTTGTCCCAGACCGTCTTTCAGCTGCTCGCCCACGGCGAACTCCCTCCTCTGCGCATCCGCGACCTACCCGGTGCGGCTTGCGAGGGATCGTTGATCACCAGCCCCGCACCGGCAACTCGGCACCCCACGATCGAGTGAGTGAGCTAGCGGGAAAAGATCGACAAGTCCCATACTTGTTCCACCGGTGGGGACCGGGGAGACGAGGCCGTCCGGCGCAGCGAAAAACGCTAGCGTCGGGCGGCCTCGAGTTTTTATGCGAACACCTTTCACCATTCATCGCCGATGACCGTCCACTTCGGACACGGACGGCGAAAGGCCGCAGGAAGAAGCGCCCTTTGCCCGGCGGACTAGGCGGTGTCCGGTAAGTCTGTTCGATGGGCTTCGTGATCCAGGGACCACCTGGGCGCGAAGACCACTTGCCGGACACGGCCTAGGATCGGCTGACCATGGCTGATGCGACCTCCGGACGGCGTGTGCCCAAGCACCACGGGCTGTCCGCCAAGACCCTCCGGCGGCTCGAACACGCCTCCGGCCGGCTCGCGAGCGCGAGCGTGGCGGTGATGGAAGAGCGGCTGAGCTGGTTCGCCCGGCTTCCCGCCGACCAGCGCGCGAGCGTCCTGCTCATCACCCAAGCGGGTGCCGCCGGCTTCGTCGACTGGCTTCGCGACGCGAAGGAGGCCCTCTCCCTCACCACGGAAGCCTTCCGCGAAGCACCCGCCGAGCTTTCCCGGTGGGTGAGCCTGCGGCAGGCGGTCGGCATGGTCCGGCTGGCGATCGAGGTGTTCGAGGAGCAGCTGCCCGAGTTCGCCGCGAACGAAGCGGAACGCGCCGCGCTGATCGAGGGGATCCTGCGCTACGGCAGGGAGATCGCGTTCGCCGCCGCCAACTCCTACGCGGCCGCGGCCGAGGCGCGAGGCGCCTGGGACGCGCGACTGGAAGCGCTGGTCGTCGACGGCATCGTCCGCGGCGACGCCGAGGAAGCGGTGCTCTCCCGCGCCGCCGCGCTCGGCTGGGATCCGGCCGCTCCCGCCACCGCGCTGGTCGGCACCCCGACGTCGGACGACCCGCCCGCCGTCGTGTTCGAAGTGCGCAGCCGCGCCGCGCGGGTCGGGCGCCCGGTCTTGCTCTCGGTGCAGGGCTCCCGGCTGGTCGTGGTCGTCGCCGGGCCCACCGACGGCAGCGTCAAGGACCGCGAGATCCTCACCAAGCTTTCGGTCGCCTTCGCCGAGGGCCCGGTCGTCGCCGGGCCGACGGTGCCCACGCTCGCCGAAGCACACCACAGCGCGACAGAGGCGCTTTCCGGTCTGCGTGCCGTCGTCGGCTGGCCGGGCGCGCCGCGGCCCGCGAGATCGATCGACCTGCTGCCGGAACGCGCCTTGTCCGGCGACCCCGAGGCCGAGCGCCTGCTCGTCGAGCAGATCGCGCGACCACTGGAGGAAGCGGGCCCGGCACTGCTGCGGACGGTGGAGACCTACCTCGACAGCGGCGGCGTCCTGGAGACCTGCGCGCGGACGCTGTTCGTGCATCCGAACACCGTCCGGTACCGGCTGCGGAAGGCGGCCGAACTCACCGGCCGCCACGCCGCCGAATCGCGGGACGCCTGGGTGCTGAAGGTGGCGCTGACGGTCGGGCGGCTGGCCCGTGCCCGCGGCCTCTGGTGACGCGCCCGGTTGATCGTGAGTGGAACCGCAGTGCCGAGAAGGCCTCCTTGCGGGCCCCAGAGTCCCTCGATGTTCCCCTCATCCCTCCCGGAGCACCAACTTGAACCCCAGCAGCACCACCGATCACAAGGGCGGCATGTCCGGCGCCCACATGAGGGTTTCGTGGCCGCGGGCATGACCCGAAGGCCCCCCTTTGAGACGCAGGATGTCTTCAAGGGACCCTTCAGGACATGGCGTTCGCCACTGAGCACCGAACCAGCCCCGCCACGCCACCTTCGAGCCCCCTTCGGCCATAACGACCCGAAACACTCACAAAGGCGCACCTTGCCCATCAACCCGGCTTGGTAACTCTGCGCAGTGACGGAGTTCATAGGGAAAGCTGGTTGAACCCGACAAGGCTTTTGGGTTAAGCGCGGAGATCAGGAAGGCGCTTTTGGAGGGTTCCGACAATTACGTCGGCCGGACTTGGTGAGCGTCGGCATCACGACCATGGTGGCCGAGAGTGTTCTCTAATGGGGTGACAGTTGCAGTCCTCGCCCCCGGTCAGGGTTCCCAAGCCCCAGGCATGCTCTCCCCTTGGCTCGAGCTCGACGGCGCCCGCGCGCGCGTCGAAGCCTGGTCCGAGCGTGCCGGTCTCGACCTCGTCCGCCTCGGTACCGAAGCGGACGCCGAAGAGATCCAGGACACCGCGATCACGCAGCCGCTGATCGTGGCGCTGTCACTGCTGGCGTTCGAGTACCTTCAGCGTGAGGCCCCGGTCGCCGCGGACGCGCCGGTCGCCGGTCACTCCGTCGGCGAGCTGGCGGCCGCCGCCGTCGCCGGGGTGCTGAGCTCCGAAGACGCCGTCGCGCTGGCCGCCGTCCGCGGCGCGGAAATGGCGAAGGCGTGCGCGCTGGAGCCCACGAGCATGGCCGCGGTCATGCTCGGCGACCCCGAGCAGGTCGTCGCGTGGCTCGAGGGGCACGGCCTCGCCGCGGCGAACCGCAACGGCGCAGGCCAGATCGTCGCCTCCGGCGCCGCCGACGCGATCGAGAAGATCGTGGCCGAGCCGCTGGAGGGCACGAAGGTCCGCGCGCTCAAGGTCGCGGGCGCGTTCCACACCTCCTACATGGCACCCGCGCGTGAAGCGCTGGCGGCCCACGCTGCGAAGATCACCCCGGCGGACCCGACGCGTCCGCTGCTGTCGAACGCCGACGGCCAGGTTGTCACCAGCGGGGCCGAGTACCTCGACCGGCTGGTCAAGCAGGTCACGAGCCCGGTGCGCTGGGACCTGACCATGGACGGTCTGGTCGCCGCGGGTGTCACCTCGACGCTCGAACTCCCGCCGGCGGGCACGCTGACCGGGCTGGTCAAGCGGCAGCTCAAGGGAACCGTGACCACCACGATCGCTCTGAAGACGCCGGCCGAGCTGGCGAAGCTTCAGGGGCAGGAGGACGCTTCGTGACCGACCGATCCACTTTGCGGCAGGCACCGGGCGCCGCCGGGACCCGCATCCTCGGTGTCGGGAGCTTCCAGCCCGAGAAGATCGTGACCAACGACGATCTCTCGAAGATCATGGACACCAACGACCAGTGGATCCGCGAGCGGGTCGGCATCGTCGAGCGCCGGTTCGCCGAGAAGGACGAGTCGCTGGTCGACATGGCGGTCAAGGCGGGAACCGCCGCACTGGCGGACGCCGGCGTGGATCCGTCCGAAGTGGACACGGTCATCCTGCCGAACTGCACCATGCCCACCCAGATCCCGAACGCCGCCGCACAGGTGGCCGACCGGATCGGCATCACGCATCCGGCCGCGTTCGACCTCAACGCCGCCTGCGCCGGGTTCTGCTACGGCATCGGCGTCGCCTCGGACCTGATCCGCGCGGGCAGCGCGAAGAAGGCGCTCGTCATCGGCGCCGAGAAGCTCACCGACCACGTCGACCCGGTCGACCGCGCGAACGCGATCATCTTCGCCGACGGCGCCGGCGCGGCGGTGGTCGGCGCGGCCGACACCGCGCAGATCGGCCCGGTCGCGTGGGGCAGCGCGGGCGAGCACGTCGACCTGATCTACATGCGCGACGACAAGTGGATCTACCAGGAGGGCCAGTCGGTCTTCCGCTGGGCGACCACGCAGATCGCGCCGATCGCCATGCAGGCGCTGGAACTCGCCGGGCTCGAACCGTCCGATGTGGACGTGCTGATCCCGCACCAGGCCAACCTGCGTATCGTCGAGGCCATCGCCAAGAAGCTGCGCGCCAAGGGCGCCCGCGAGGACATGGTCGTCGCCGACGACATCAGGTACTCGGGCAACACCTCGTCCGCGTCGATTCCGCTGGCGCTGGACCATATGCGCAAGGCCGGGACCGCCAAACCGGGCGACGTCGTGCTCGCCGTGGGCTTCGGTGCCGGACTCTCCTACGCGGGCCAGGCCTTCGTCTGCCCGTGATGAATACTTCCCCTGTGGACACCGTGTCCGCGGGGCAGCCGAAAGCATCACCGAGAAGGGAACAACCAGTGGCAGACAACGCAGAGATCCTCGCCGGCCTCGCCGAGATCGTCGAAGAGGTCGCCGGTGTGGCGCAGGACGACGTGACCGCCGAGAAGTCCTTCGTGGACGACCTCGACATCGACTCGCTGTCCATGGTGGAGATCGCTGTCCAGGCCGAGGACAAGTTCGGCGTCAAGATCCCGGACGACGAGCTGGCGAACCTGAAGACCGTTGGCGACGCGGTGAACTACGTGTCGGCCAACTCCAAGTAAGTCCGACTTCTTGATTGGCGCCGACCTTGGGGAGACTCCAATGAGCAACATCGACGTCGTGATCACCGGGATGGGCGCGACCACGCCGCTCGGCGGGGACGTCGCGTCCACGTGGGACGGCCTGCTCGCCGGGGCGAGCGGGATCCGCCGTATCGAAGCCGACTGGGTCGACGAACTCGAACTGCCGGTGAAGATCGGCGCCATGCTCGCCGTCGACCCGTCCGAAGTCCTGCCGCGGGTCCAGGCCCGGCGGCTGGACCGCTGTGAGCAGGTGGCGCTCATCGCCGCCCGGCAGGCTTGGGCGGACGCGGGCTTCGAGCAGCCGACCGACGAGCATCAGGATGTGGAACCCGAGCGCCTCGGGGTGACCATCGGTACCGGTGTCGGCGGTCCGGTCACCCTGATCTCCCAGAACGACCTTCTGCACAAGCAGGGACTCCGCAAGGTCTCCCCGCTGACCGTGCCGATGCTGATGCCGAACGGCCCCGCCGCTCACGTCGGGATCGACCTGAAGGCGCGTGCCGGCGTGCACTCGCCCGCGTCGGCCTGCGCGTCGGGCGCGGAAGGCATCGCCGCCGGTTACGAGATGATCCGCTCGGGCCGTGCCGACGTCGTGGTCGCCGGTGGTGCCGAATCGTGCATCCACCCGATCACCCTCGCCGGTTTCGCCCAGGCGCGGACGGTGTCCACCCGCAACGACGACCCGGCGAAGGCTTCCAGGCCGTTCGACGTGAACCGTGACGGTTTCGTCCTCGGCGAGGGCTCCGGCGTCGTGATCCTCGAGCGGGCGGACCGCGCCAAGGCCCGCAACGCGCGGATCTACGCGCAGCTGAGCGGGTACGGGATCACTTCGGACGCGTACCACATCACGGGCAACCACCCGGAGGGCGTCGGCCAGATCGCCGCCATGCGGCAGGCGATGACGATGGCCGGGGTCTCCCCTGCCGACGTCGGCCACGTCAACGCGCACGCGACCTCGACGGTCGTCGGCGACGTCGGCGAGGCGGCGGCGATCCGCAACGCCGTCGGCGAGCACGTCGTGGTGACCGCTCCCAAGGGCGCGCTCGGCCACCTGGTCGGCGGTGCGGGCGCGGTCGAGGGCATCGCCACGATCCTGGCGATCTACCACGGGCTCATCCCGGCGACACTGAACCTCGAAGACCTGGACCCGAAGGTGCAGCTCGACGTTGTCTCCGGTGAGGCGCGCAAGGTCGAGCTGGGCGCGGCGATCAGCAACTCGTTCGGCTTCGGCGGGCACAACACGGCGCTGCTGTTCACCCCGGCGGCCTGATTTCAGTACGTGAAGGCCCCCTTCACCGCGTCTAGCGCGATGAAGGGGGCCTTCACGTACTTCGGGGCGCGCTGCGGCAGGTGCCCAGCGCGCAGAGGGGGCGAAGCGGTCAGGCTTCCTGACGCTTGACCAGATGCCGCCCGGCCCACCAGGCGATCTCCACCAGCACGATCCCCACTCCGGCACAGGCGAACGCCGACAGCGTGTACGCGCTCACGCTCGGGTCCAGCGCGAAGAACTTCTGCGTGAACGGGATCAGGAACAACGCGAGCGTCAGCACGACCATCCCGCCGATCAGCAGGATCTTCCACCACCGGTACGGCCGCGCGACGATCCCGAGCACCCACAGCGCGATCGTGATGAGCGTGATCAGCGCGGTCGTCCCAGCCTGGATCTTGTCCAGTTCGGACTGTCCGGCTCCCTTGTACACCAGCAGGTAGCTCACGAACGTCGCGGTGGCGATGACCAGCCCGGCCGGGACGGCCATCCGCATCACCCGCCCGACGAAGCCGGTGCGGGCGCGTTCGTTGTTCGGCGCCAGCGAGAGCACGAAGGCGGGCAGGCCGATCGTGAACCACGCGGTGATCGTGATGTGCCGCGGCAGGAACGGGAACGGCACCTGCGCGATGCCGACCATCAGCGCCAGCAGTACCGAGTAGACCGTCTTGGTGAGGAACAGGTTCGAGACGCGCTCGATGTTGCCGATCACCCGCCGCCCCTCGGCGACGACGTGCGGCAGGGTGGCGAACTTGTCGTCCAGCAGCACGATCTGCGCGACCGCGCGGGTGGCCGGGCTGCCGGCGCCCATGGCGACGCCGATGTCCGCGTCCTTCAGCGCGAGGACGTCGTTCACGCCGTCGCCGGTCATCGCGACGGTGTGCCCCTTCGACTGCAGGGCACCGACCATCGCGCGTTTCTGCAACGGGGTCACGCGGCCGAAGACGGCGCGATCCTCGACGGTGTCGGCCAGCTTCTCCGCGTCGTCCGGCAGCTTCCGCGCGTCGACGGGCTTGTCCGCGCCCGGCAGGTCCAGGGTGCTCGCGACGGCGCCCACCGAAATGGCGTTGTCGCCGGAGATGACCTTGACCGCGACGTCCTGGTGCGCGAAGAAGTCCAGCGTGTCCTTCGCGTCCGGGCGGACCTTCTGTTCCAGCACCACGAGCGCGACCGGTTCGATCTCGCCGGGGCCTTCGGCCGTGTCGACGGCCCGCTCGGCACGGCCCAGCAGCAGGACCCGCAGACCGCGGGAACCGATCTTCTCGGCCTCCGCCCGATGCTCGCCCTCGGGCAGCAGGACGTCGGCCGCGCCGAGCACCCAGTCGCCGTCGGGGCCGAACGAAGCACCACTCCATTTGCGCGCCGAGGAGAACGGCATGGTCGTGGAGACCCGCCAGCCCGGATCGGCCCGGTGCGCCTCCGCGATCGCCTGAAGGCTCGCGTTCGGGCGCGGATCGGCGGCGGCGAGCGCGGCGAGCACGTCGTCCACCGGATGGCCCGGCGTGATCTCCCGGACCTCGGAGAGCCGCATCGCGTTCTCGGTGAGCGTGCCGGTCTTGTCCGCGCACACCACGTCGACCCTGGCGAGTCCCTCGATCGCCGGGAGTTCCTGCACCAGGCACTGGCGCTTGCCCAGCCGGATGACCCCGACCGCGAGCGCGACACTGGTCATCAGCACCAGGCCCTCGGGCACCATCGGCACGAGCGCCGCGACCATGCCGCGCAGCGCGTCCGGCCACGCCTGGTCGCCCGCGAGCTGGTTGTAGATCGTCAGCGCGCCCGCCGGGATGAGCAGGTACGTGATGAACTTGAGGATCTTGTCGATGCCCTGGCGCAGTTCCGACTTCACCAGGGTGAACTTGCTGGCCTCCGCGGCCAGCTTCGCCGCGTAGGACTCGTCGCCGATGATGTCCGCGCGGAAGGTGCCGCTGCCCGCGACGACGAAACTGCCGGACAGCACCTTGTCGCCGGGCTGCTTGACCACCGGATCGGATTCACCGGTCAGCAGCGATTCGTCGACCTCCAGCGCTTCGGCCGTCAGCGTCGGGCCGTCGACGACGATCTTGTCGCCGGGCCCCAGTTCGACGAGGTCCCCGAGCACGACGTCTTCCGGCGCGATCTCGGTGCTCTGACCGTCACGGCGGACCGTCGGTTTCGCCTGCCCGACGATCGCGAGCCGTTCCAGTGTCCGTTTCGCCCGGAGTTCCTGGATGATGCCGACCGCGCTGTTGACGATGATCAGCCCGCCGAACAACCCGTCGATGAAGTATCCCGTCGACAGGATGAGCACGAACAGCACGCCGTAGATCGCGTTGATCCGGGTGAAGACGTTCGCCCGGATGATTTCGCCGGTCGTCCGGCTGGTCTTCGTCGAGACCGTGTTGGTCTGGCCCACCGCCACCCGCTGGGCGACTTCTTCGCTGGTGAGCCCCCTTGAGGCGTCGGTCAGCAGGGCCGGCTGATCAATTGCCATGCCCGCGACTCTATTCCGCCCGGCCCCCCCTCGCGTCAGCCTCGGGGACCATGTCGCCCCTTACTTCAGCATCTTTCGTGTTCGGGGTTGGTGCCGCCGTCGGTGGTGTCGACGCGCCATGATCCGCTCTCCAGCCGCAGCGGCAGCACCAGCCGCCAGCGGATGCACCCCTCCGGCAGGTACAGCGGCGCGTCCTCGACGTCCTGCGTACTGGTGAACGCGACGAGCACCCGGAGCATGGTCGGCGTGCTCGGCTCGACGCGGTAGACGAGGATGCTGCCGTCCCGAGTGGACTGATAGTCCTTCTTCCACTCCGCCGCGGTCTTGGTCTTGGCCCGCTCACGGGTGACCACTGATGTCCACTTCGGATAGTCGCGGTCGTTGATGGAGTCGAAATACCCCTGCAGCACCTGACGGACGCTCTGGTACTGCGGATGCGCGAAGACGTCCGGAGTCACCTCGACGACGGGCGAGCCGGGCTGCTGCTCCGGGGCGACAGACGTCGGCGACTCGCTCACGACCGGCTCGGTGGGCGCGGCCTCCGGGCGGGTGTAGAGATCACGTGCCAGCAACCCCACGCCGACGGTCAAGGAGATCACGACCACGAGAACGGGGATCAGCCACCGCTGGCGAGAGAGGGGGCGAGGCTGGGCGGTCACCCTGAAAGGTTAGCCGCCCGCCTCTTCCGTCATCACCGGCGTCTACCCGACTTGGTGCAGCCAGGTGACCGGGGCGCCGTCACCGGCGTGCCGGTACGGTTCGAGCGCTTCGTCCCAGTTGGCGGCAAGGAGCTCGTCGAGCTTGTGCGCCAGCGATTCGCCGGTGCGGACCTTGCTCACCAAGGCACGCAACTGGTCCTCGCCCACGACGATGTCGCCGTTGGCACTGGTCCTGCCGTGCCACAGGCCGAGGCCCGGAGCGAAACAGAACCTCTCCCCGTCGACCCCCGCACTGGGCTCTTCGGTGACTTCGAACCGGATCATCGGCCACGCCTTGAGCGCGGACGCCAGCTTTCCGCCGGTGCCCGAAGGCGCACGCCAACCACATTCGGCGCGGAGCTGTCCTGGACTGGCGGGCTGCGCCGTCCACTTCAACTCGACTCGGGCACCCAGGGTGCCCGAAATGGCCCACTCGACGTGCGGACACACCGCAGACGGCGACGAGTGGACGTACACCACGCCACGGGTGTTGCCACGGGTGCTCACTGCTGACCTCCGCTACTCGACGAGGGGCGTCTTCCCCTACGACCTCGCGAGCTGCGCTGGTCTGGTGGCTCGTGCCGCCTCCCGGTACGCGTGAGCACATTGTGCACCCCAACTGTGCTGTTTGGCCACATGAACACCACAAGTCGCACCTGATTGGGACGCAGGACTCGCTTGAAGGCCGCTGCCCCTCATCCGCAGGCACGTGCCGGCGGCGTCCGAAGGGATCCTCACGCGGGTGGTCGAGTCAGCAGTGGGGAGCGGGGTCGTGAGTGGCAATGAGCGTTCTAACCCAATGCCACGTAGCTTAAGTTGATCTTGAATGAGGTCTTGATCGTAAGCGGAGAGGATTGCCGCAGGTCACGCGCTCGGTTGCCCTGGCCGACAGGAGCCGACCGCGCCCCTGAGTGTCCACCAAGGACACTTTTCGCTGACTCAATGTCCGATCGATGCCCGGATGGTCGATTGCACGAGGGGGTCGTGAGTGGCGTTTCGGGTTAGAACCCGAAACGCCACTCACGACCAACCCGACCCACGACCAGCCCTTCGTCGCATCAGGCGCAGCGAAGGGAGCCTTAACCCCACCTGTCACCCTCGCCCAAGATCAACTTAGGTACGTGGCAATGAACGTTCTAACCCTCATTGCCGCTCACGACCTCCGCGCCAAAACGCATACACGGAGTTAATCGGACATTTCGCCACCCAAAACTGTCCCTTGTGGACATTCAAGACGTGACCGGCTCTCGTAGCCGGTCCAGATCCGCGCCGTGAAGGCCTCCTTGACGGACCCAGAGTCCCTCAAGGAGGCCTTCACGGACTGGCGTCCGGCTCAGCCCTGGGCGCCGAGGGATTTCGCCGCGGCGAAGGTGTCCACCAGGCCGGTGCCCTTGTCGAAGCTCGACGTGTACGGCCCGGCGGCCACGTACGGCGAGCCATTCGCGAACTTGTACGCCGTGCCCTTGATCGCGGCCTCGATGTCACCCGGGCTCGCGTTCGGCGCGACCTGGAACAACTGCGCGACGATCCCGGTGATCTGCGGCGCCGCCATCGAGGTCCCGCTGATCACGTTGTAGGTGCCGAGATCCAGGAGTCCCGGGCCGTTCTTGGGCTGGAGGCCCTGCGTGCAGATCGGCTGCGTCGGACGGCACGCCGAGAGGATGTTCTCCCCCGGCGCGGAAACGTCGGGCCAGCTCGCCTGGTCGGCCTTGAGGCCGCGCGAGGAGAAGTCGGACACCGTGCCGTCGCGGGTGCCGGTGCCCTGGTCGTTGAACGACGCCGCGGAAAGCACGCCCGGCGTCTGGTCCTGCCCCGGCGGGTTGGAGAGGTTCGCCGAACCGTCGCCGCCGTCGTTCCCGTTCGCCCACACCGTGACGACGCCTTCCGCGGCGAGAGCGCGCTGCAGCTTCACCGTCGCCGAGTTCGGGTCGAAGGTGCCGCCGCCGCTCGGGCCGTAGGAGTTGTTGGTCACCTTGATCGGCGGGCACACCGACGCCGCGACGCCCGAGCCACAAGGCGCCTTGTGGTTCTCCAGCACCCAGTTCAGCGCCGCGTCCGTGCCGAGCACGAGCAGTGCGGCCCCGGTCGAGACCGAAACGATCTTCGAGCCTGGCGCGGAGCCGCCGACCTTGGTGCCGTCGGCCAGCGTCAGCCGGTTCCCGGCGGCGATGCCGGTGACATGCGTGCCGTGGCCGCCCAGGGCGAGGGTGTCGGTGTCGACGGAGGTCGGGACGTCGACGATGCAGTTCGTGGTGGTGCCGTCCAAGCAGAGGCTCTTGAGGTTGCGCACCACCCGTGTCTTGCCGTCGGCGCCCTTGAAGGCCGGATGCGTCGGGTCGACGCCGGTGTCGATGATCGCGACCGAGACGCCCCTGCCGTCCACGGGAGCGCCACCGGCGTCCTTGAGCTGCGTCTGGGCCTGGAGGCTTCGCGTCGCCGTGGTGCCGGCGCTGCCGTGTGCCTTGAGCTTCTCGTTGCCTTCGACGTAGGTGACCCCGGCGGCCCCGCGGACCGCACGCACCTGGTCCGCCGTGCCCCGGACGGCGACGACGCCGATCTTCGCGAACGAGGTGATCTTCTTGAGCCCGGCCGCGCGGGCGGCGCGTTCGGCGGTGGCGATGTCCTCGGCGTGCACGAGCGCGGTCACTCCCGTGGCGCCGGTGGCGGTCGAGAGCAGCCGGGAGAGTCCGGGGGCGACGGGTGCGAGCGGTCCCGCGGCCTGCGCGGGGGCCATCCCCGCGGCCGGGACGGCTAGCAGGGCGACGACGAGTGCTGCACGTCGACGCCAGTGGCGAAATGCGGCCATGTGTTTCTCCTGGTGACAGGGGGCAGGGAACTGTCACCTACCAACGAGTACCACCCGGACGGGTGACGGTACTCACGCGCATTACAACTTTTCGGAGCAATATCACCTCGCCTACCTGCGACGTGTCTTCCCCGGAATCGGTACAGCGGCGCGAAGCGCCACCTTTGAGGGTGGTGGCGGGGACATGGATGGACGGATGGAGGCGCTAGTTTGTGCACCGAGACCGACGAGATGGGGAGGGGTTCGGTGCGACTCGTTCGCCTCGCTCAGCAGCCGTCCCGGGTGGCCGAGGACGTCCGCGCCGCGCTGGCATCACTCGGCCGGGGCAGCAACGTCGTCGGCGGGGTCGCCCTGATCGGCGCCAGCCCGGTCGACGGCAGGCCCGTCGAAGCCGTCGTGGTCATGCCGAAGGGTGTCCTCATCGTCATCGGCGTCGACCTGCCGGATCCGGCGCTGAAACTCGAAGCCCCGCTCGGCGGGCCGTGGAAGGCCGACGGCTGGCCGCTGGTCCACGGCGACACCTCGATCAACCCGGCCACGGACGCGCTCTCGCTGTCCGCCGCGTGCACCCACAAGATCGCGGACGTCGCCCCTGGCGCCGGGCCGATCGGCACGATCATCGCCGTCGGGCCGTATGTGGAGACGGTCGACCAGCCCGCCGCGGATCTCGCCGGCTCGGTCCGCGTCCTCTACCCGACGGCGACGACGATGCTCGCCGCGACGGTCTCCCTGGCCACCGCCCCGCGCCCCCGCTCGGTCCAGCAGGCGCGGGAGCTGATCGCCGCGCTCGCCCCGGACGCGCCGCCGATGCCCGAGGAGATGTTGCTCGGGGAAGGGTTCAGCGCCTACTCCGACGACGAGCCGACGGTGATCCGTGAGAACCCGCTCGTCGCGATCGCCCAGACGGTTCCGGTGCAGCATCCGGGGAAGAGACCCACGAAATCGGCCGTCCCTCCCGCTCCGCCCGCCAAGCCGGTGCAAGCCACTCCGCCGGTTCAGCAGGCCGTCGCCGTGCAACCCGCCAGGCAGGCCCCGTCACCGGAGGCCGTCCCCGCCGAGCCCCGCCCGAAGACGTCGCACCAGTCCAAGACGGTGAAATGGCTCCCGGTCGCCGCGATCGGTTTGCTGATCGTGCTGCTGGTCGCGGCCATCAGCGTCGCTTCCGGCGGTGACGACACCGCGTCCACGCAGACTCCCCCGCCGCCGACCCCGGCCACCAGTCCGCCGCCGCCGAGCAGCAGCGCGGTGGAGAACATCCAGTTCACGTCGCGGGCGTCCGCCGCGGACCAGAAGTGCGCGTCGCACGCGTACGGCGACGTCCAGGCGAGCCTTCAGCAGACGAGTTGCTCCGCGGTGAAACGGGCCAGCTTCGCCAGCTCCATCGACGGCCGGGCCGCCGCGGTGACGATCGCCGTCGTGGAATTCCCGAGCACGGACCAGGCGACCGCGTTCAAGGCCACCGCCGACACCCCCGGCGGGGGCGGCATCCTCGACCTCGCCACCGAGACCAACCAGTGGCAGGGCGAAGTCCCGGTGTTCGAGGGCGCCGCCTACCAGAGCAGCCTGGACGGGAAGTCGGTCCGGTTGGTCCAGATGGTGTGGGTGCCGGGACCGTCCACTCCGGACGACCCCGGCCTCGTTCGCGGCGCGAAGGCCGCGCTCGAACTGCCCGTGAACGGCTAGAGCCCGTACGCCTCCAGCAGACGCAGCCACACCTCGCTGATCGTCGGGAACGACGGGACCGCATGCCACAGCCTCGACAGCGGGACCTCGCCGACGATCGCGATCGTCGCCGCGTGCAGCAGTTCCGCCACGTCCTGCCCGACGAAGGTCGCGCCGAGCAGGACGCCGCGTTCGGTGTCGACGACGATCCGCGCCTTACCCGCGTAACCGTCCGCGTGCAGTGACGAACCGGCCACCGCGATGTCGATGTCGACGACGCGGTGCGGCTTGCCCTCCTCCGGCCCGGCGAGCCCGACCGAAGCGACCTCCGGGTCGGTGAACACGACCTGCGGGATGGCGTAGTGATCGGCCGTGGCGCTGTGCGCGCTCCACACGGCGGAGTCGACGGGCTTGCCCGCGGCCTGCGCCGCAACCGCGTCGCCCGCGGCCCTGGCCGCGTATTTGCCCTGATGGGTCAGGGGCGCCCGGCCGGTGACGTCGCCGACGGCGAACAGCCATCCACCGTCCACGGCGGACACCCGGCCGTTGTCGTCCGTGGTGAGCGGCGCGCCCGCTTCGAGCCCCAGCGTCTCGACGCCGAGTCCGTCGGTCGCCGGGCGCCGCCCGGTGGCGACGAGCAACTCGTCGACGGCCAACCGCTCACCACCTTTCAAGGCCAATTCCTTACTGTCGTCCACAGCGGACACGGAGTCGAGACCGGAGCCCGTGTGCACGGTGACCCCGGCTTCACGGAGACCCGCGACGACGGCGTCTCCCGCGAACTCCGGCAGCCGAGGCAAAGGACGTTCACCCGAGATGATCAGGTGGACTTCGGCGCCGAGCGTGGCGAAGGCCTGTGCCATTTCGACACCGACTACACCGCCGCCCAGTACGCCGAGGCGGCCCGGAACCTTCTCCGCCGAAGTCGCCTCTCGCGAACCCCACGGGGAAACGGTGTCCAGCCCGGGGATCGACGGCGTCCGCGGGACGCTGCCCGTGGCGACGATCACGGCGTGCCGCGCGGTCAGCACGTCACCGCCGTCGACCGTGATCTCCCGCTCACCGGTGATCCGCCCGTGGCCGCGGATCGGGACGATCCCGACGCCTTCCGCCCACTTGACCTGTCCGGTGTCGTCTCCCTTGCCGGTGAACCAGTCCCGGCGCGCGAACACCTCGGCCGGGTCGACCGTGTCGCCAACGGGGACGCCGGGAACCCGTTTGGCGGCGGCGAGGAGGTTCCCCGGCCGCAGCAGTGCCTTGCTCGGAATGCAGGCCCAGTAAGAACATTCGCCGCCGAAGCGTTCGTGTTCGACGAGCGCGACCCGCAGGCCGCCCCGCGCGGCCCGTTCGGCGGCCACCTCGCCGACCGGGCCGCCTCCGATCACGATCACGTCAAATTCCTGTGCTGACATGCATTCAGCGCACACCACCGCGCAGCTTCGCGCAACCTGCCGCTATCCTCGTGTCGCTGCGTGAGTCATCAGCCGCGGGTCAGGTTTCGCCGTGCCGGTTACGCAGTAGAACGATCGAGCGCGGGAGGTTTTTCATGGCCAGGAACACTGCTGTGCATTTGCTGGATGATCTGACCGGCGAGGCGGCCGAAGAAACGGTCGCTTTCGGTTTGGACGGAATCGCTTACGACATCGACCTTTCGGCCGACAACGCCACCGCACTCCGGGAAATCCTGCGTGCCTATGTGGAGAACGGCCGCCGGATCGGCGGACGCAAGCTGCGGCCGCGGGTCGTGCAGCGGCCCAAGGGCGCGCGCGTGGCCAAGTCGACCCCGAAGACCGCGGCCACCGCCGCGAAGGCCGAGGCGAAGACGGCCGCGAAGCCGGGCCGCAAGCCCGCCTCGAAGGGGGTCGCGGGCCGCAAGCCCGCCGCCGCCAAGGCCGCTCCCAAGACCGCCGCCGCGAAGACCACCGCCGCCAAGGCGGAGGCCAAGGCTCCTGCCAAGACCACGGCGAAAGCCACTGCCGCCAAGGCGAAGTCGGCCCGCGGCACGGCGGCGAAGGCCACCTCGGCCAAGGC
Source organism: Amycolatopsis sp. NPDC043887 (assembly GCF_056435665.1). Taxonomy (NCBI): domain Bacteria; kingdom Bacillati; phylum Actinomycetota; class Actinomycetes; order Pseudonocardiales; family Pseudonocardiaceae; genus Amycolatopsis; species Amycolatopsis sp. NPDC043887. The sequence continues at coordinate 22,169 of NZ_JBWKEB010000029.1, read as the reverse complement.
TCCGGCCAGTCGCGCGAAGACCGCCGCCGCGACCAAGACCACGGCCAAGGCGGCGCCGAAGGTCACGGCCAAGACGACAGCCGCGAAGGCCGCTCCGAAGGCAGCTGCCGCGAAGACGACGGCTGCCAAGGCCGCACCGAAGGCCGCCGCCAAGGCTCCGGTGAAGAAGGCCGCGGAGCCGAAGAAGACCACGCGCGCCGCCCGCAAGGTGCCCGCCGTGACTTTCTCGGCCACGGAAAAATAGTTCCCGAAATACCGATCGGGCCCTCTCGCACAATTCTGTGAAGAGGGCCCGATTGCATGGGGCTCGTGAGTGGTAAGGACGGTTCTAACCGTCCTTACCACTCACGAGCCCGGACGCTGAGCGCCCTTGGCATGCCATTCCTGGTAGTGATACCGCGTGTGCTGGAGCGAGCGGTGCCGCTCCAGCTCCTCGGCCGAGGGCTTCCGGATGGTGAGTTCACCCAGTCGCGCGGCCGCCGCCACGCGGACCGCGGCCGTGACTTCGGCAACACCTTTGCGCAGGCCATGCTCGGCGAGCGACGCGACCGGGCTCCGATGGGAGTCGAGCGGCCGGGGGTCCGAGGGTGCCGAAGCGAGATACCGGCCGACCCGTTCCGCCGCGGTCGAGACGAGCAGCGTGGAATGCGCGAGCAAGCCCGTTCTCGTCCGGAACACGGCGAAACCGCACAGCTTCGCGTCACCGACGAACAGGCCGCGATCACCGAGCCGCGACGGCAGCCCGAGTTCGGCCACCGTCGCGGTCATCAGTTCCCCGAGTGCTTCCAGCGGTCTGTCCGACGGTCCCGGCAGGACGAGCGTGATGTTGAGATTGCCGGGATCGTGGAACACGGTGCCGCCGCCGCTGGCCCGGCGCAGCACCGGGACGCCGTCGCTCGCACAGACGTCGGCCTTGACCTCGCGTTCGATCTTCTGCCCCCGCCCCACGACCACACAGTCGGTGTTGCGCCAGATCCACAGGACCGGCGCCTCCGGTGCGGCACGCAGGAGGGCTTCGTCGAACGCGAGGTTGTCAGCCGGGTCGTCGAACGAGGCGACGACTTCCGAGGGACCGATCACAGTGCTTTGAGTTCCTCCACGATCTCGCCCACCGACGATTTGGCGTCGCCGAAGAGCATGCTGGTCTTCGCATCGTAGAAGAGCTCGTTGTCGATGCCGGCGAAGCCCGAGCTCATCGAGCGTTTGAGCACGATCACCGACCGGCTGTGGTTCACCTTGAGGATCGGCATCCCGTAGATGGGCGAGCCCGGATCGGTCTCCGCGGCCGGGTTCGTGACGTCGTTCGCGCCGATCACCAGCGCGACGTCGGTCTGGGCGAACTCGGAGTTGATCTCGTCCATCTCCTTGAGCTGCTCGTACGGGACGTCGGCCTCGGCGAGGAGCACGTTCATATGCCCCGGCATCCGGCCCGCCACCGGGTGGATGGCGTACGCGACCGTGATCCCCTTGGCCTCCAGCAGTTTCGCCATCTCGCGGACCACGTGCTGCGCCTGCGCGACGGCCATGCCGTAGCCGGGCACGACCACGACCTTGTTGGCGTACGCCATCTGGATCGCGGTGTCGGACGCGCTGGTGCTGCGGACCGGCCGGACCTCACCGGATCCACCGCTCGCGACCGCCGTGCCGCCGCCGAACCCGCCGGCGACGATGGCCGGGATCGACCGGTTCATCGCCTTCGCCATCAGGTTCGTCAGGATCGACCCCGAAGCGCCGACGATCATGCCCGCCACGATCAGCGCGGTGTTGTCGAGCGCGAGCCCCATGGCCGCGGCCGACAATCCGGTGAGCGCGTTCAGCAACGAGATGACGACCGGCATGTCCGCGCCGCCGATCGGCAGCACGACCACCACGCCGAGCACGCCCGCCGCGACCAGCAGGCCGATCATCAGCAGTTCGGCGTCACCGCCGCTCGCGATGACGACCGCGAGCACGATCGCGGCGATCAGCACCAGGGCGTTCACCGGCTGCTGCAGTTTGCCCAGCGTGATCGGGCGGCCGGAGATGAGTTCCTGCAGTTTCCCGAACGCGATGTTCGAGCCCCAGAAGGACACCGAACCGACGATCGCGGCGAACAACGACGCGATCGCGACGTACGCGGGCTCGTGCGCGTAGCCCTCGGTGGTGCGGAACTCGACCCACGCGATGAGCGCGACCGCTCCGCCGCCGACGCCGTTGAACAGCGCCACCATCTGCGGCATCGCGGTCATCTTCACCTTGCGCGCGGACGGCACGCCGACGACGACCCCGATCGCGACGCCGAGCGCGATGAGCAGCCAGTTGCCCATGCCCGGCGTCAGCAGTGTCGCGATCACCGCGATGCCCATGCCGACCGCGGCGATCCAGTTGCCGCGCACCGCGGTGCGCGGACCGGTCAGGCCCATGAGGCCGTAGATGAACAGCGCGAAGGAAATGATGTAGAGGACGGCGATGAAGGTCGTCACTTGTCACCACCGTCTTCCGGCTTCTTCGCCTTGAACATCGAGAGCATCCGGTCGGTGACGAGGAAGCCGCCGACCACGTTGATCGTGCCGAAGGCGATCGCGATCACCAGCAGGATCTTGTTCAGTACGCCGTCGACCCCGAGGCCGAGCACGATCAGCCCGCCGAGCAGGACGATGCCGTGGATCGCGTTGGTGCCCGACATGAGCGGGGTGTGCAACGTGTTGGGCACCTTGGAGATGACCGTGAAGCCCACGAATCCGGCGAGTACGAGGATCGCCAAACTGCCTACGAGCATCACTCGCCTCCTTCTTCTTTTCCGGCCACGCAGGCCCCGGCGACGATCTCGTCGGAGAAGTCGAGCGCGAGCTTGCCTTCCTTGTCGACGAGCAGTTCGAGCAACTCGGTGACGTTGCGCGCGTAGAGCTCGCTGGAATGCGCGGGCATCTCCGCGGCGAGGTTGAGCGGCGAGCAGATGGTGACGTCGTGCTCGACGACCTCCTCACCCGGTTTCGTCAGTTCACAGTTGCCGCCGGACTCTCCGGCGAGGTCGACCACGACACCGCCGGCGGGCATCCCCTTCACCGCGTCGGCGGTGACGAGGACCGGCGCCCGGCGGCCGGGGACGAGCGCGGTGGTGATCACGACGTCGAACCTCGTGATCGCCTCGGTGAGCCTGCGTTGCTGCTCGGCCTTTTCCTCGTCGGTCAGCTCGCGGGCGTACCCGCCTTCACCGACCGCCTCGATGCCGAGGTCGAGGAATTTCGCGCCGAGCGACTTCACCTGCTCGCCGACCTCGGGCCGGACGTCGTACCCGGTGGTCTGCGCGCCGAGCCGTTTCGCCGTCGCCAAGGCCTGCAACCCGGCGACACCGGCGCCGAGCACGAGCACCTTCGCCGGTGGCACCGTCCCGGCGGCGGTGGTGAGCATCGGGAAGAAGCGGGTGAGCTTCTCCGCGGCCAGCAAGACCGCGCGATAGCCCGCGACGCTGCTCTGCGACGACAACGCGTCCATCGCCTGCGCGCGGGAGATCCGCGGGATCGCCTCGACGGCGAAGGCGCGCACGCCCGCCGATTCGAGCGCCGCTATCCCGCCGGGATCACCCCTCGGATTCAGGAAGCCGATGAGAATGGTGCCCTGTTTGAGCTTCGCGACTTCGGCCGCGCTCGGAGGCGCCACCTTCACCACGATGTCGGCATCCCACGGATCGCCGATCACCGCTCCCGCCTGCTCGAAGGTCTCGTCGGCGAGCAGCGCGCCGGCGCCCGCGCCGGGCTCGACCACCACCCGCAGTCCGCGTCCGGAAACGCGCTCGATGAGTTTCGGTACCAGCGCGATACGGCGTTCGCCTTGTCCGGTTTCCCGGACCACACCGACCGTGAGCTGCTCGTTCTCTGCCGCCACAGGCGACCTCCTCGCTGGAGAGGACCACACGAACCCGCACTTCTTACCACGCCCAGCCGACAACTCTCCTGGCTGAACGTATCCGGACGGCATCTTTCCGTGACATCGATCATCACGATCGATCCAGCCATCGATCCAGGTGCGCGACGTCATAAGGGGCTTATGGCAGCGCTTTCCGCATCACGGAACGCTGCGCCAGTTCGGCACGCCCAGAAAGATCAGCCGCAGCCGCCGTTCGGCCGTGCGCACGATCTCGTCGTCACGCGAAGGTGTTTCGAGCAGCTCCAGCACCGTCGTGAGCATGGTCGTCACGATCAGGTCGGCGAGCAGGTGGAGGTCTTCGGTGCTCCATTCGCGGAGATCGTCGAACCGCGCGAGGTCGACGGCGAGCTCGCTGACGAAGAGCTTGAGTTCGAACGCGATCGCCTGCCGGACCGGTCCCGTGCCGCCGTAACGCTCCCTGGTCAGGAAATGGAAGTGGTCCTCGTGCGCGCGTACGTGCTCGCGCAGGATGCGCACGGACGTCCTGATCATGTCGTTGTACGCGGCCGGTTTGGTGCGTGCCGACCGGATCATCGTGCGCAGCGTGCGCATCGACTCCTCGACGAGCGCCACGCCCAGTTCGTCCATCGACGCGAAATGGCGGTAGAACGCCGTCGGCACGATCCCGGCCTGCTTCGCCACCTCGCGCAGACTGAGCCCGGAGAACCCTCGTTCCGCCACCAGATCCAGGGCAGCGTCCAGCAGCGCCTGCCGCGTGCGCTGCTTGCGCTCCTGCCGGGAAACGGGCTCCGTTGTCACGACGGACAGCGTAATCGTCTCGGCGGTATCACTCACGTCACATCGCCCTCCTCTCGCGTTGACAAGCGCGACCATCGCCACTTCACTATTGAGTGTACAAGCGTTCACTGAATTTGGGAGAAGTGATGACGGCACTGGTACCGCGCAGGGCCAGGCGGCTGGCCTCGCTGGCCGAGGCCCTGCTCACGCCCCATGGCATGGACCGCTACCTCGAACTCGTCGATCCGATGCTGGTCCGCCGTGAGATCCGCGGCCTGGTCACCGGCGTCCGGCGGCAGACGCCCGACACGGTCACGCTGACCATCCGGCCGAGCCGCGCCTGGCGCGGACACGTCGCGGGCCAGTACGTGCGGGTGACCGTCGAGATCGACGGCGTCCGCCGGACCCGGTGCTACTCGCCCGCCGGTTCGGAGCACGACGGATCACTGGAACTGACCATCAAGGCCGACCCGCGGGGACTCGTCTCGCGGCACCTGAACCGCACGGTCACCATCGGTTCGGTGCTCGGACTGTCCACTCCGGACGGCGAGTTCACCCTGCCATCGCCGAGGCCCCGGCGGATCCTGCTGCTGAGCGGCGGAAGCGGGATCACTCCCGTCCTGTCGATGCTGCGCACGCTGGCGGACGAGAAACACGAGGGCGATCTCGCCTTCCTGCACTACTCCAACGGCGCCGAAGACGCGCTCTACCGCGCCGAACTCGCCGACCTCGCGCGCCGCCTGCCGGGACTGCGGGTGGTACACGCGTTCACTCACGCCAAGACCGGCGGGGACCTGCACGGGTTCTTCTCGAAGGAACACCTCGCCGAGACCGCGCCGTGGTACCCCGACGCCGAAACCTTCCTGTGCGGTCCGAAGCCACTGATGGATTCGGTCCGCGAAGTCTTCGAGGCCGACGGCCTGGGTGCACATCTGCACACCGAGGAGTTCACGCCGCCGGCGCTCACCTTCGACACCGAAAACGCGGAAGGGCAGGTGCGGTTCGCGCGCAGCGGCCGCGAGTTCGCCAACTCCGGGAAACCGTTGCTGGAGCAGGCCGAAGAGGCGGGGCTCAGCCCGGAACACGGCTGCCGGATGGGCATCTGCTTCTCCTGCACGCAGATCAAGACCTCCGGCTGCGTGCGCAACGCCAAGACCGGCGAGACCTCCAGCGAAGAGAACGAAGAGATCCAGCTCTGCATCTCCGTCCCGGTCGGGGACGTCGAGATCAACGCTTAGAAAGGAGCCCGTGATGACCGGCTTGCAGGACAAGCTCACCCCCGCCCAGGTCGAGGAGTTCGGCCGCGAACTGGACGAGATCCGGCGGCGGATCGTCGCCGATCTCGGCCAGGCCGACGTCGACTACATCCACAACGTCATCAAGACCCAGCGCGCGCTCGAGGTCGCCGGCCGCGGGCTGCTGTTCGCCGGGTTCTTCCCGCCGGCGTGGGTCGCCGGGGTGACCGCGCTCTCGGTGGCGAAGATCCTCGACAACATGGAGATCGGCCACAACGTCATGCACGGCCAGTACGACTGGACGCGCGACCCGGCGCTGAGCTCGCAGAAGTTCGAATGGGACACCGTCGCGCCGTCGGAGAACTGGCGACACTCCCACAACTACATCCACCACACGTACACGAACATCCTCGACAAGGACCGCGACATCGGTTACGGCGTCCTGCGGATGGACCCGGCACAGAAGTGGAACCCGTACTACCTGGGCAACCCGGTGTACGCGACGCTGCTCGCGCTGTTCTTCCAGTGGGGCGTCATGCTGCACGACCTCGAGTTCGACCGCGTCGTCAAGGGCGAGCGCAAGTGGTCGGACAACAAGGAGGTCGGCCTGAAGATGCTCAAGAAGGCAGGCCGCCAGGTCGGCAAGGACTACGTGCTGTTCCCGCTGCTGACCGGTCCGCTCGCGCCGCTGACCTTCCTGGGCAACGCCACCGCGAACCTGACCCGCAACCTATGGGCGTTCTCGATCATCTTCTGCGGGCACTTCCCCGCCGACGTCGAGAGCTTCACCGAGGAGGAGACCGAGAACGAGTCGCGGGGCCAGTGGTACCTGCGGCAGATCCTCGGCTCGGCGAACATCACCGGCGGCAAGCTCTTCCACATCATGACCGGGAACCTCTCGCACCAGATCGAGCACCACCTGTTCCCGGACATCCCGGCGCGCCGCTACCCGGAGATCGCGGGCGAGGTGCGGGCGATCTGCGAGAAGTACGGCCTGCCGTACAACACCGGCCCCCTGCACAAGCAGCTGTTCTCGGTGGCGAAGAAGATCGTGAAACTGGCCCTTCCGTGGAACGGTGAGCCCCGCACACCGGCTACCGTGGAGAGCGACAAGACCCTCCGAGCGGCTTAAGGTGTCTGACATGGTCGGTCAGTTCGAAAGCACCAAGGACGTGGTCCAAGAGGTCACCGAGTCCGCGGCCACCCACATCGGCAACATCGCGACGATCATCACCGGCGCGATCCGGGACATCGCCCGCGAGACCGGCGACTGGCTGACGGACGTCATCGAGATGCGCGAGGCGTCCCAGCGGGCGCAGGCGGACGAGAGCCGCGAAGACTAGCGGAGTCGCGCCCGGCTGAGGTCGGCTATGCGGGACTGTGTGGATTTCGGGACGTTGGATGACCAGAAATCCACACAGTCGTGATCGCTGTCGGGTGACGGCACGAGCGCGCCGGAGTGAGTTCTAGACGAAGATTACGGAAAACCGGATGGGCACGAGCCGGGTGGCCACGGCAGGCTGAAGCCGTGATCACCCACCTCGCCCTGACTCGACGCGTCCTCAGCGCACAGCTGAGCCGCGCGTACTGGGCCGAGCTGGCATGGGTGATCATCGGTGCGCCGCTGACGCTGGCGTTCGTGGTGCTCGTCGTCGTCGGGCTGCTCCTCGGCTTCGGCCTGAGCCTGCTCACCATCGGGCTGCCGGTGCTCATCGGCGTCCTGGCGGGCGCGCGGCTGATCGGCATCGCCCACGTCGGCCTGGCGCGTGCCCTGCTCGGGACGACGGTCACCCCGCCTGCCCGGCCCGAACCGCGGCCAGGCCTCTGGAACGGCGTGAAAGGGCGGCTCGGGGATCCGCTCGGCTGGCGGTCGATCGCCTATCTGATGATCCGGCTACCGCTGTCGTTGATCGAGTTATTCCTGGTCGCGACCCTCTTCGTGTACGCCGTGAGCACGCTGAGCTATCCGCTGTTCTGGTTCACCCTGAACGGCGAGGCCATGCCGACGTTCGACCTCCGCGTCGACACCTGGCCCCTCACCCTGCCGCTCGCCGTCACCGGGCTGGCCGTCCTCCTGGCGATGCCGTGGGTGGTCCACGGTCTCACCGAATTCGACCGCCTGCTGGTGCGCGGAGTCCTCGGCGCCGAGGACCTCTCCCAACGCGTCCGCGACCTCGAACGCAGCCGCGCGACCGCGGTCGACGACGCGGCGCGGCGGCTGCGCCGGATCGAACGCGACCTGCACGACGGCGCGCAGGCCCAGCTGGTCGCGCTGGCGATGAAACTCGGCATCGCGAAGGACGAGCTGGCAGGCGGCGGCGACATCGAGCAGGTCACCGCCCTGGTCACAGCCGCGCACGCCAACGCGAAACAAGCCCTGGTCGAGCTGCGCGACCTCGCCCGAGGGATCCATCCCGCCGCGCTCGACGCGGGCCTCGACGTCGCTCTGTCCACTTTGGCCGCCGGCTCGGGCATCGACGCGCGGATCACCGTGGACCTGCCGGACCGGCCTTCGCCGTCGATCGAGACGATCGTCTACTTCACCGTGGCCGAGCTGCTGACGAATGCCGCCAAACACACTTCCTCCGCGATCGAGGTCGACGTGGGTATCGTCGGCGAAGACCTGCGGCTCGTGGTGCGCGACGCCGGCGAAGGCGGGGCCCGGCCAGTACGCGGCGGAGGGATCGCCGGGATCGCCGAGCGGCTCGCGACGGTGGACGGCGGGCTCGACATCGACAGCCCTCCGGGAGGGCCTACGGTGATCAGCGCGGAAATACCGATACGGAAATAGGGGGCGGCGTGCGCGTCGTGATCGCGGAGGATTCGGCCATCCTCCGGGCGGGGCTCGTCGAACTGCTGAACCTTCGGGGGCACGAGGTCGTCGCGGCCGTCGCCGACGGGGACAGCCTGTGCGCGGCGGTGCGTGAACACCGCCCCGATGTGTCCATTGTGGATATCCGGATGCCGCCGACGCACACCGACGAGGGGCTGCGCGCGTCCATCGCGCTGCGCGCTGAACTGCCGGGATGCGCGATTCTGCTGTTCTCGCAGTACGTCGAGACGCAGTACGCGACGGAACTCCTGGCGGACCGCGCGGGCGGTGTCGGCTACCTGCTGAAGGACCGCGTCGCGGAGGTGTCGGATTTCCTCGACGCGCTCCGGCGGGTGGCCGACGGCGAGACCGTGCTCGACCCGGAAGTGGTCAGCCAGCTGTTCACCGCCACCCGGAAGACGGACGCGCTCGCCGGTCTGACGCCGCGGGAGCGTGAAGTGCTGGGCTTGATGGCCGAAGGGCGGTCGAACTCGGCCATCGCGGCGGCGCTGTTCCTTTCGGCGGGCTCGGTGGAGAAGTACGTATCGAGCATCTTCGGGAAGCTGGCGCTGCCCCAGTCCGAAGGGGACAACCGACGGGTTCTCGCCGTGCTGCGGTATCTGGAGTCCTAAGCAGAGGGCCGAAAGGGACCTTCGCGCATCTCGTGCGATGAAGGGCGCTTTCGCTGCATCGCACGAGCCTGTTGGCGCATTCGTGGCTGCGCGGAGGATCCCGGTCGTCGCGTGATCTTAAGGCGAACACGCGTGACTGGAGGGCGATCTCGCGTGATCGGACACGGAACTCACGGCGGATCCGGCCATGGGCGAGTTCCGCCTCCAGCCACGCGAGATCGGTGTCCGATCACGGATGATGTCCGTCGACGTGAACCGCCAGGCCACGAATTCGCCAACAGCGTCATCGCATGCGGGGAAAGTCCCCTTCGGCCCCGGCTTATCGAGGTTCCACCGGAACCCCGTCCGGCTGCGGCAGGCACAGCTGCACCCACGCGACATCGCGCCATGCCCCGTGTTTGTACCCGATCCGCCGGTACGTCCCCACCGGCTCGAAGCCCAGCGCGCGGTGCAGCCCGGCGCTCGCGTCGTTCGGGAGCACCATTCCCGCGCAGAAGTTCCGGAAACCGCGCGACGCCAGCCTGTCCAGCAGCGCCTGATAAAGCGCGCGTCCGCCGCCTGTCCTCCGGCGGCCGAGCTCCAGATAGATGCTGACCTCACACGACCACCGATAAGAAGGGCGGCCGCTGAAGGGGCCTCCGTAGGCGTAGCCGGCGACACGGCCTTCGTCGTCTTCGAGCACAAGCCATGCGTGTGCTCGCTGTGCCTTGGCGATGCGCTCGGCCATCTCGTCCGGCTTGGGCGGCTCGGTCTCGAACGAGATCACCGTGTCGGTGACATACGGCGCGTAGATCTCCGCGCACGCCGTCGCGTCGGCTTCCGTCGCATCCCTGATCACCATGGAGACCATAGTAACCGAGACTGCCACTATAGTGAGCAGCATGTCCGATCCCTTGTCCGCGTCGCTCGCCGCGACGCTCCAGTCCGCGAGACTCGACCAGAACCTTTCGGCCAACGCCCTCGCCGAGATGTCGGGCGTGTCCAGGGCGATGATCGGCAAGATCGAACGGGGCGAGGCGCAGCCGACGGCGGTCCTGCTCAGCAGGCTTTCCGCCGCGCTCGGGATGACGTTGTCCGAGCTGATCGCCCGCGCCGAACACGGCGACCGGCGCGTCGTGCGCGCCGCCGATCAGCCGGCTTGGACCGACCCCGACACCGGGTACGTGCGCCGCGCGGTGTCGCCCACGCTCGGCGGGCCGCTGGAACTGGTCGAGGTCGTGCTGCCCGCGGGCGCCGAGGTCGCCTTCCCCGCCCACACCTATGCGCTGACCCATCACCAGATCTGGGTGCTCGACGGGCATCTGCGCTTCCGCGAGGGCGACGTCGAGCACGAACTCGACGCCGGCGACTGCCTTCAGCTCGGCACCCCCAAACCGTGCGCCTACGTCAACCCGACCGGCGAACCGGTCCGATATCTGGTCGCCCTCGCCCGGCGGCACGCCTGATACTCGGCTGATGAACCAGTGGGCACTTGCGTACGTCGCGGCGAAAGCACGCGGTGGGCACGAGGCCGGGCTGCCGGTGACGCTGCACTTCCATCCGGACAGGTCCACAATAGACGGACGTCCGCCGCTGGCGGCGATGGCCGAGGACGGGTTCTACCGCAACCAGTTCGAAACCGGGACGAGCAACGGAGGACTCACCGCGCATCCCGGCGGAGATCGCCGGCACTGGGAGAGCCGGATGTTCGGCGGCGCCTACGACGACGCGCCCGCCGCCGAACGACCGAAGCTGAACCCGGCGGATTTCGGCTGCGGCACCAGGGTTTCCGCACTGATCGCGCTGGCGGAGCAGGACGACTCCGATCTTCTCGACGACTACATCGAGGCACACGTCCACGGTCCGGTCGATCTCACGAAGGACGTCGAAGCCCTCGTTCTCGACCCGAGCCACCGCGGCACCGACGTCGAAAAGGCCGCGTCGAGGCTCGGCTGCCCGGTCGAATGGCATCCCGGTTTCCGCCTGTCCACCGAAGAACTCGAACGGCATCCCGGATACCGTGGTCCCGAATTCGTCGAACTCGGCCTGGCACTGGCCGAAGACGGCTACCTCGACCCTCGGGTCCTCGGCGAAGCCCGCGACGTCGACCAGCAGGCCCTCAAACGCGTCTGGCACTACGTGGCGCGCTTCGGGGCACTACCGTGAAGAGCATGTATTCCACGGAGATCGAGGTGCGCACCGGCAGCGTGGCCGTGGTGCACGACCTGACCAAGGACGCCGAGGCCTTCCTGCGCGACGCGGACGCCGAGGACGGGATCCTGCACGTCTTCGTCCCGCACGCGACGTCCGGGCTGGCGATCCTCGAGACCGGCGCCGGCAGCGACGAAGACCTGCTCACGGCGCTCGACGAACTGCTCCCCCGCGACGGCCGCTGGCGGCACCAGCACGGCAGTCCCGGTCACGGCCGTGACCACGTCCTGCCCGCGCTGCTGCCGCCGTTCGCGACGATCCCGGTGCTCGGCGGGGCGATGACGCTGGGCACCTGGCAGTCGGTCTGCCTAGTGGACACCAACCTGGACAACCCGGTCCGGCGTGTCCGCTTCAGCCTTCTGGAGGGCTGACCGGCCCGGCCACAGCGCGAGCACCAGCCCTACCGCGAGCAGTCCGCCGAGCACCCACACCCCGGTCGTGACGTCCGGCGCGCCGGGCACGCCCTGCAGCAGGCTCCGGAGCCCTTCCGCGGCGAACCGGAACGGCGTCCAGGACCACAGCACCGCGCGGTACGCGGGGTTCAGCAGCTCCGGTACCTGACCCGCGACGGCGGGCGCGACCAGGTACAGCGGGCCGAGGATCGCCATCGCCCGTACGCCGAGCAGTCGCAGCAGGCCGGTCTGCAGGGCCGCGAACGCGGTCGAGGACAGGAAAAGAAAGCCCAGGACGTCCCAGCCGAGCGGGAGCGCGGGGTCCCACAGCTTCAGGAACCCGGCCAGCACACCGGTGACCAGCACGCCCGCCGAAACGATCTGTGTGAAGCGTGCGGCGGCTCCCGCATCCCTGCCGATCCGTCGTCCGGCCAGGATCAGCACGGCGCCCGCGGCCAGGCAGCCGACCCAAGCGAGCGCACTCAACGCGAGCGGCGCGACCCGGCCCGCCGCACTCGCGGGATATAGCGTTTCGACCTTCGGCGTCCCGCCGAGTGCCTGCGCGGCGCCGGTCAGTACCTGCTGCGCGATCTGCGTTCCGGACGGATTCACCGCGCCGGAGACCACGACCGTCGACGGCAGTTCGAGAATGCCGTAGACCTCCTTGTCCGCCAACAGTTTCCGCCCCTCCTCGGGTGAGGTCACCCGCCACGAGACCTGGCCGCCGCCACGGGAGGCGATCCCCTGCGCGGCCGCCTCGAGGGGACCCGGGGGCGCGGCAACGGCGATGGGCAGCCCGTCGGGCGCGACGGTGGCCTGCGCGCCGAAGGTGAGAAAGCCGAGCACGACGGCGACCAGCGCACCGGCCAGCGCGGCGAGTAAGGCGAAGGCCCCGGCGGGGCGACGGTTCGACATGACCGTCCTCCATTTATTCTTTGTCTGTTGAATTAGCTGTCAAGGTAGGCCTCTCGCCCACGGAAGTCAACAGACGTTGAATAAGCTCACCGGTACCGTCGACCGCGTGACTACTCCGCACCGGCTCGTGCTGTGGGACATCGACCAGACCCTCGTGGACCTGCGCGGCATCGGCGCCGCCTGGTACACGACCGCGCTCGCCGAGGTCGCCGGCGTCGAGCTGCGGGCGTTGCCGAATTTCGGCGGCCGCACCGAACGCGCCATCAGCGCGGACATCCTGACCTCGCACGGCGTCGAGCCCACCGAGGAGAACGTGCGCAAGCTCTGGCTCGCGCTGATCGCGGTCTCCGAGAGCCACGCCCCGACACTGGCTTCGAGCGGCCGGGCGCTCCCGGGCGCGAAGGACGCGCTGAACGCCTTCGCGACGCATGGCGGCGTCGTCCAGACACTGGTCACCGGGAATCTGCCGGAGATCTCCGTGCACAAGCTGACCGCGTTCGACCTGCACGAGCACGTGGACTTCGAGATCGGCGGTTACGGCTCGCTCTCGGCGCACCGCCTCGATCTGGTGCCCGCCGCCGTCGGCCACGCTTCGGCGAAGCACGGCACCGATTTCGCGCCGGCGTCGGTCGTCGTCATCGGCGACACCCCGGACGACGTGCGGGCCGCGCTCGACAACGGCGCCGTCGCGGTGGCCGTGGCGACCGGGCAGTTCAGCGCGGAGGAACTGGCCGACGCGGGCGCGCACACCGTGCTCGGAGACCTGTCCGACCTGGCAGCGGTACGTGCGGCCGTGCTCGGGGACGTTAACTAAGCTCGCTTCATGGCATACCCAGGCGGCAACGGCTGGCCGGAGCAGCAACCGCAACAGCCCTACCAGCAGCAACCCCCGCAGCAGGGCTACCCACCCCAGTACGCCCAGCAGCAGTACCAGGGTTACCAGCAGTTCCCGCAGCAGACGTACCAGGGGTTCGCGCCGGAGCCGCCGAAGAAGGGCAACAAGGGGCTGTGGATCGGCCTCGGCGCGCTGGTCCTGGTGATCGCAGTGGGCGCCACACTTTTCTTCGTCCTGCGAGACGGCGAAGAGCCGCAGCCCCAGGCCGGGCCGCCGCCTTCCTCCGCGCCGGTGCTGCCGTCGTCTTCGGCGTCGAAGCCGCCGTCCTCGAGCAGTGGTGCCCCGAAGGACAACAAAGTGCCCTCGACGACGCCTGGCTGGCAGGGGATCCTGTCAGTGAAGGACAAAACCGCCTACGACCTGCCCCCGTCGGGCTGGGAGACCAAGCCGGGCCAGATCGTCGGCTACAACGAGGGCGAGTTCAAGATGGTCATCCACGAGGCGTCGACGTACAAACTCGGCGCCTGCCCGGATGCCCGCGGCTCGAACCGCGGTGTCGTCGGCTTCGCCACCGCGGACCGGATCCCGGTCGAGAACGCCGCCAGGGGCGCCGTCCGGCTCTGGATCCAGTCCGCCACCGGCAAGCCCGACGTCCCGATGCCCGCCATCACGCAGGTGCCGATCGCGAGCGGGTCGATCCAGGCGGTCAGCTCGACCGGGACGTTCACCCCTGCCGAAACCGAGGACTGCCGGGCGCCGAGCGTGAAGGTCACTTCGGCCGCGTTCAAGTCCGGCGACCAGACCATCTGCTTCGTCATGGCCATCGACCAGGGCACACCGGACGCGCTGCCCGAGGCGGACGCCCAGAAGATCCTCGCGAGTTTGAGGCCGCGGCAATGACCGGCCCCGGTGGGCGGATCGACGAACCTCGGCCGTGGTTCGTCGATCCGCTCACCGGGCAGCCACTCGAAACCGAAGCCGAGCAGACGAGGCCGCTCCCGGTCGTCCGGGACGCCGTCCCGCCGCGCCGTCGCTTCCGCATCAGGCCGACGCTGGGTGTCCTCGGGCTGGCCGTCGTCCTCGCCGTCGGTACGACGGCCACCTACCAGGCCAAGACCGCGCCTCCACCGCCGTCCGCCCATGATCTCGTCCTGTCCGACCCGGCGCCCGCCACGCGGATCCGGCCCGTGATCGCGGGCTGGCAACCGGTGGTGTCCGACGATCACCCGTTCGTCTACGACGTCCCGCCCGGCTGGAAGATCGAAGAGCCCGACGTCGCCATCGGCTACGAGACTCCGGCCGGGGACCTCGTCACCCTGCAGGGGGTCGCGCGGTTCCGCCGCGCCTTCTGCCCCACCGATCTCTCGGCACGCGCGACGGCGGGATTCACCAGCATCGACGAGGGTGAAGTCGGCGGCCTCGCCCAAGCCGCCGAGGAAACGACGCTGCGCTGGGCCGAAGCGGCGTACGGACGCTCCCCGAAAGCGGAGATCGGCGAAACCGGTCCGGTGCCGCTCCTGGACGGCGGGACGACCGCCACCGCCGTGACCACCACCGTCGTCCCGGCCCCGGACGGCCCGTGCCCCGCCCCGTCGGTCGCGATCACCGCGATCGCCCTCCCCCTGCGCGCGCTGCCCGGATCAGGCCGCTACCACGTCCTCCTGGTACTGGCGGACCAGGAGATCCCCGGCGCGATAGCCAGGGGTGTCGTCCTCAAGATGGGTGAGAGCATCCGTCGCGAGTAGCACGCCCCTAAGGGAAAAATGGGTCCCGTGCCGGATGTGTCCGAGCACCTCCCGGACCTAATTTGAGTTCCATGCCAAAAGGGGGAAGCGGGACGGCCGCGCCGGGCCGGACGCACAAGATCGCCACGGTGCTGAGGCACCGGCTGCCTTTCACCAGCCTCGTCACGCTGACCATGCTCGCGCTCGCCTTGGCCACGGGCGCGCTCTGGTCGGCCGCCGAGGACCGCGCGGTGTACCCGTACATCGCGTATGGGCTGCCGTCGCTCGAATCAGGCCGGTGGTGGACCTTGTTCACCGGACCGCTGTTCGCGGTCGTCCCGCTGTACTACCTGCCGATGGTGCTCAGCTTCGCGTTGTTCGCCGGGTTCGCGGAATGGCGGCTCGGCACCCGGCGGGCGATGGCCGTCGCCATCGGCGGCCAGTTCGTCAGTGTGCTCGTGGCGGTCCAGTTCCTGGCGCTGAGCCGCAACTCCGGCTGGGAATGGGCGGAACGGGTCGCGGGCAGCCTCGACGTCGGGTTCTCCGGCGGCGCGCTCGCCGCGGTCGCGGTCGCCAGCGCCACCCTGCGCCCGCCGTGGCGCCTGCGGTTGCGTGCCGGCCTGTGCGTCTACGCCGGGGTCGCGATCATCTTCGTCGGCACGCTCGCCGACCTCGTGCACTTCTTCGCCCTCGTCCTCGCCCTGCCGTTCGGCCGGAAGCTGCTCGGTGCCAAGGATTCCTCGCGTGAACGGCGGCCGAGCCTGCGCGAGTGGCGGTTCTACGTCGTGGCCGGTCTGCTGGTGCTGACGGTCGCCGAACTGGTGATGTCCTTCGTACCGGGCAACGGCCCCTTCGGTTCGTCCGAAGAGCTTTCGCTGTCCACCTGGGAAGTCGTCGTCCTGTGCCTGATCGTGGTGCCGATCATGAACGGCCTGCGCAAGGGCAGCCAGGTCGCCTGGTGGTGCGCGATGATCCTGACCTCGTTCGTCATCCTGCAGGTGATGGTCTACGGCGGGGTGCTCACGCTGGCGGAGATCTTCGGTGAGGACGCCGGCGTGGTGGATCCGCCGCTGTTCTTCGTGGACAACCTGCTCTGGACGGTCGAATTCGCGCTGCTGGTCTCTTCGCGTGGCGCCTTCCGGGTGCCGTCGCGACGGAAGTGCCGCCGTCTCGGCCGGATGGGCAACCCCGCGCTGGCCCGCACGCTGCTCAGCCGCCACGGCGGGAGCACGCTTTCGTGGATGACGACCTGGCCGCAGAACTCGTACTTCGTGGCCGCGGACGGCAAGTCCTACCTCGCCTACCGGCGGCACGCCGGGGTCGCCATCGCCCTCGGCGACCCGATCGCCCCGGACGGCGCCGCCGACCGGACGATCGCCGAGTTCATCACGATGTGCGAGAACACCGGTCTCGTGCCGTGCCTGTTCTCCGCCACCGGCGACATCACCGCCAAGACCGAAGAGCTCGGCTGGAAGCAGGTCCAGGTCGCCGAGGACACCCTGATCGAACTCGAAACGCTGGAGTTCCGTGGCAAGCGCTGGCAGGACGTGCGGACCGCGCTCAACCGGGCCAAGAAGGACGGCATCGAGTTCCGGCTCGTCCGGCTCGCCGACCAGCCACGCGCGGTGATCTCGCAGGTCCGCGCGATCTCCGAGGAGTGGATCAGCGACAAGGGCATGCCGGAAATGGGCTTCACCCTCGGCGGGGTCGACGAGGCGATGGATCCCGAGACCCGCGTGGGTCTCGCGGTGGACGCCGACGGCGTGGTCCACGGCGTGACATCGTGGCTGCCGGTCCACACCGGCGCGGGCGCGATCGGCGGCTGGACACTCGACGTCATGCGCAAACGCGCCGACGGATTCCGCCCGTCGATGGAGTTCCTGATCGCGTCGTCGTGCCTGGCCTTCCGCGAGGAAGGCGCGAAGTTCGTCTCGCTGTCCGGCGCCCCGCTGGCGAGCTCCGGCGAACCCGCGCACGCCGTCGAGCGGGTACTGGACGCGCTCGGCACGATGATGGAGCCGTTCTACGGCTTCCGTTCGCTGCACGCGTTCAAGGCGAAGTTCCAGCCGCGCCACGTGCCGCTGTACCTCGCGTTCCGCGACGAGGCGGACCTGCCGCGGATCGGGATCGCGCTCGGCCGGGCGTATCTGCCGAACACCGGGCTGCTGCGGCTGGCGAAGCTCGCGCGGTCGGGCAAGAAACCTCAGCGCCTATCGGTGGACCCGCGTCCACGAGCGACGTCGGCGGGGCGCGGGCTGGTAGCCCACGTCGCGGTGGGCGAACAGGGCGCCCTGCCACCGCGATAGTGGGGCCTACGGCCGGTGCGGGTTCGTCAGCCTCAGCGCAGGGTCGAAGGCGGCGGCGTGATGGTCTTGCGGTCGGCCTCCGGGACACCCCGGTAGGTCTTGAGGATCTTCAGGATCAGCTCGCGGTCCGCACCGCCCGGCGCGTCCTGGCCCGAATAGACGGCCAGGGCCGCCGAGGCTTCGCCCAGTTCCGGCGCGATCACTCCGACCAGGGCGCGCTGGGCGCCACACGGTCCCGGCGGGGTGACGACCTCCGCGAGAACGATGCTCGCGGGGACTTTCTTGCCGGTACCGAGGGTGAACTCGGTCGTCTGGGGCGGTTCCGGGGTGATCTTGGCGGTCAGCGGGCCGTTCTCCGGGTTGTAGGCGCTGACCGCGAGGTCGTCGACCGCCTTCCGCGCCGCAGTGGCGGGATCGGAGACCTTCACGTTCGCCACGCCGGCGCCGCCGAGCCTGCTTCGCTTCTCCTGCGGGCAGTAACCCTCGCCGACGAAGGCGCTGGCGACCATGGTGATGCCCGGGACCTGGGTGCCCTTCTCCCAGCCGTGGATCGTGCCGGGTTTCGGCGTCCAGTTCGGCGGGACGTCGTAGGCGTAGACGCCGTCCTTCCCGGCCACCGACTGCCAGCCTTCGGTCACCGGCGGCGCGACGACCCGAGGCGAAGGCGTGTAGACGACCGGGGCCCGGGTGGTCGGCGCGCTGCTGTCCGACGACCTGTCACTGTTGTTCGCGAGCGCGGCGACCGCGATGACACCGATCGTCGCGAAGAAGCCGTACATGGCCCTTCGCCCGCTCCGCGACATCGGCTGCTTCGCGGGCTTCTCCGGCTCTGGTTCAGGAGCCGGGGTCTCGGGAGCGGGCGTGTAGCCGGACGAGTCCGAGGGCTGATAGCCCCCGAACCCGTCCAGCGCCGCGTTGTCCTCGTAGCCTGGGGAATCCCGGCGCTTCTTGCCGAACATTACGAACGGACGAGCTTGACCAGGTGCTCCACGACGGCGTCGACGGCGATCTCCTCGCGGTCGCCGGTGCGGCGGTCCTTGACCTCGACGACGCCGTTCGCCAGGCCGCGCCCGACGACGAGGATCGTCGGCACACCGACGAGTTCGGCGTCCGCGAACTTCACGCCGGGGGTGGCCTTGCGGTCGTCGAGGACGACCTCGATGCCGGCGGCGTCCAGTTCGGCGGCGAGCTTCTCGGCGCCCGCGGCGACCGTCTCGTCCTTGCCCGCGATGACGACGTGCACGTCGAACGGCGAGACCTCGCGCGGCCAGACGATGCCGAGGTCGTCGTGGTTCTGCTCGGCGAGCACGCCGACCAGCCGCGAGACGCCGACGCCGTACGAACCCATGGTGATGCGGATGGGCTTGGAGTCCGGGCCCAGCGCGTCGAGTTCGAACGCGTCCGCGTACTTGCGGCCCAGCTGGAAGATGTGCCCGATCTCGATACCGCGCGCGGCGACCAGGGTGCCCTTGCCGTCGGGCGACGCGTCGCCCTCGCGGACCTCGGCGGCCTCGATCGTGCCGTCACCGGTGAAGTCGCGGCCCGCGACCAGGTCGACCACGTGGTGGTCGCGCTCGTCGGCGCCGGTGACCCAAGCGGTGCCGTCGACGACGCGCGGGTCGAGCAGGTAGCGGACGCCGTTGTCCTTCAGCGCCTTCGGGCCGATGTAGCCCTTGACGAGGAAGGGGTTCTTGGCGAAGTCGGCCTCTTCGAGCAGCTCGAACTCGGCGGGCTCGAGCGACGCTTCGAGACGCTTCGTGTCGACCTCGCGGTCGCCGGGGAGGCCGATGGCCAGCAGCTCCCACTCCTTCGCGCCCGGCTGGCGGGTCTTCACCAGGACGTTCTTGAGCGTGTCCGCGGCGGTGAAGGTGCGGCCGAGGTCTGCGTTGTTGAGGAACGTGACCAGCGACTCGATGGTCGGGGTGTCCGGCGTGTGATGGACCTTCGCCTCGGGCAGGCCCTCGATCGGCTTCGCCTCGGGAGCGGGCGTGGTGACCGCTTCGACGTTGGCCGCGTACCCCGATTCGGTGCTGCGGACGTAGGTGTCCTCGCCCGTCTCGGCGACGGCGAGGAACTCTTCGGAGGCCGAGCCGCCCATCGCGCCGGAGGTCGCCTTCACGACGACGTACTCGATGCCGAGGCGGTCGAACAGCTTCGTGTACGCCTGGCGGTGCAGCTCGTACGACTTGGTCAAGCCCTCGTCGTCGAGGTCGAAGGAGTAGGAGTCCTTCATGACGAACTCGCGGCCGCGCAGGATGCCGGCGCGGGGGCGTGCCTCGTCGCGGTACTTCGTCTGGATTTGGTACAGGACGACCGGGTAATCCTTGTACGAGCTGTATTCACCCTTCACGGTGAGCGCGAAGAGCTCTTCGTGCGTCGGGCCGAGGAGGTAGTCGGCGCCCTTGCGGTCCTTGAGACGGAACAACGCGTCGCCGTACTCGGTCCAACGGCCGGTGGCCTCGTAAGGCTCCTTCGGCAGCAGCGCGGGGAACTGGATCTCCTGCGCGCCGATGGCGTTCATCTCTTCGCGGACGACGTTCTCGATACGGCGCAGCACCCGCAGGCCCAGCGGCAGCCAGGAGTAGCCGCCCGGGGCCACCCGGCGGACGTAGCCGGCGCGTACCAGGAGCCGGTGGCTCGGTACCTCGGCGTCCGCCGGATCCTCACGCAGGGTGCGAAGGAACAACGACGACATCCTGGTGATCACTTCTGGGCTCCTCGCTGGAATTACGTGCTGAGACGTTCTGCGCAGCGTAGTCACCCCGCCCGGGGACGGTTCAACCGGTTATCGCGGGCGCCCGGTTCAGTCGGTGGGCGCCGCTAGCGTGCCGCCATGGGTATCGAACTGGGCATGGTCACGATCGACTGCGCGGATCCGCGCGGGCTCGCGGAGTTCTGGACGAAGGCGCTCGGGGTCGAGGTGGATCAGGACCACGACGGCGAGTTCCTGATCCTGCACGCCAAGAAGGAGAACGGGCCGGTGTTCGCCTTCCAGCGCGTGCCGGAGGAGCGGGCGGGCAAGAACCGGGTCCACATGGACTTCGGTACCGACGACATGGAGAAGGAGGTGGAGCGTCTGGTCGGGCTGGGCGCGAAGAAGCTGGACAGGCACGAGATGCCGGGCTTCGCCTGGACGGTGCTGGCCGATCCCGTCGGCAACGAGTTCTGCGTCGCGGCCCACGGAGGGTGACGCCGGTCGTGACGGCCAGAATGGCGGCATGACGGAGCGAGCCATCCTGCCCTGGTCCGACATCGAGCTGCCCGAGGGGCTGAGCGCGCGGCTCTACGACGGCAGGGGTCCGCTGCCGGACGAGGGCCTCGATGACGTCGAGGTCTACGTGCTGCCGTACGACACCGGTGCCGAGCCGATGAAGCTGCTCTCCCGGCTTCCGTCGCTGAAGCTCGTGCAGTCGTTGTCGGCCGGGGTCGAGAAGCTGATCCCGCTGGTGCCGGCGGGGGTACGGCTGGCCAACGGCCGCGGCCTGCACGACCTCAGCGTGGCCGAACACGCGCTGGCGCTGATCCACGCGTCGCAGCGGGATCTGCCGCGCTGGTTCGCGCAGCAGGCGACGGCGTCGTGGGAGCGCGAGCACACGCGTTCGCTGGCCGACAGCCGGGTGCTGCTGGTCGGCCACGGCTCGATCGGCCAGGCCATCGAGCGGCAACTGGTCGCCGCCGAAGCGACCGTGACCAGGGTGGCGAGCACGGCCCGGCCCGCGGAACGCGTGCACGGTGTGGCCGAACTGCCGGAACTGCTGCCGTCCGCCGACATCGTGGTCCTGATCCTGCCCGAAACGCCCGCGACCATGGGCCTGTTCGGTGCCGCGGAACTCGCCGCGCTGCCGGACGGCGCCCTGGTGGTGAACGTCGGGCGGGGCTCGGCGATCGACACCGCGGCGCTCACGGCCGAGGCCGTCTCCGGGCGTCTTCGTGCCGCGCTGGACGTCGTCGATCCGGAACCGCTGCCCGCCGGGCATCCACTGTGGACGGCGCCGGGAGTGATCATCACGCCGCATATCGCGGGCGGGTCGGCGTCGTTCTACCCGCGCGCGAAGCGGCTGGTCGCCGAGCAGTTGCGCCGGTACGCCGCCGACGAGGAGCCGCTGAACCTCGTGAACGGTAAGGACGGTTAGAACCGTCCTAGCCACTCACGAGCCCTGTCTCCGAGCCGAGGTGTCGCTCCCCCGCCGGAGGCGTCACTGTGGCTTTCGCAACACGCCTCGACCTCGGCGCGCCAAGGAGCAAGCCGGCTCCGCGTACCCCACGCACGTGAAGCACAGGCCCTCCACAAGCCTTGTGGCCAGGTGAGCGCTACGGGCACCGCAGCGTGGCCGGTCCGGGTGGTCGTGGGGGGGGGGTTGGGGTTTTCCCCCAACCCCCCCCCCCCCCCCCCCCCCCCCCCCCCCCCCCCCCCCCCCCCCCCCTTCCCCTCACTCAGAACGCCACCCCTGCCCCCCACCCCCACTCCCCCTCTTTCCACCCAC
>NZ_JBWKEB010000028.1:0-80998 GCF_056435665.1 Amycolatopsis sp. NPDC043887 | reverse complement strand
TCCGCGACGACCTCCACGAAGCCTTCCTCACCATCGGCTGCGCCATTATCTGCTGGCGCCGACTCAAAGCCCACTCATTCTGTTAGGACCCCTAACTGGACATCTGGCCGCCACGGCCGGCGGTCGTGTTGCGAAAGCCACGTCGCCGGGAGCGCCGCCCATCGCTTCGGTCGTCACCGAAGCGTCCACTGGCTACCGTCGTGACATGACCTCATTCGCCGCCCTGCACGTCCCCGGTTCCCCGCTGCTCCTGCCGAACGTCTGGGAGTTCGGCACGGCCGCCTTCCTTGCCGTGCATGGCTTCCCGGCGCTCGGCACGACCAGTCTCGGGGTCTCGGCCGCCGAGGGCGAGCCGGACGGCGCCCCGTCCTCGAAGGAAGCCACCGTCCGGCTGGCGCGGCGGCTCACCGGGCTGGACACGCTCATCAGTGTCGATCTCGCCGACGGGTTCAGCGAAGACCCGGGCGAGGTCGGCGCGCTGGCGGCTGAGCTCGCCGAAGCCGGTGTCGCGGGCATCAACCTCGAAGACGCGCTGGGCGATCCCGTGCGGCACGCCGCCAAGATCGCGGCGGTGAAGGAACGCGCTCCCGGTCTCTTCGTCAACGCGCGGACGGACACGCATTGGCTGGGGGAGCCCGACATCGGCACCGCGATCGACCGTTCTCTGTCCTATGTGAACGCGGGCGCCGACGGGGTGTTCGTGCCGGGGCTCGCCGAACCCGCGGACGTCATGCGGCTGGTGAAGGCCGTCCGGGTGCCGGTGAACCTGCTGTTCCTGCCCGGCAAGGTCACCGTCGCGCGAGCGGCCGAACTCGGCGTCGCCCGGGTCAGTCTCGGTTCGCTGCCGTACCGGATGGCGCTGGCCGCCACGCTGCGTACGGTGGAGGCCGTTCGCGACGGCGGTGAACTCCCGTTGGCCCCGCCGTCGTACGCCGACGTCGCCGCCGTGCTCCCGGAATCTCATTAATCTCGGGAGCATGCAGACCTTCGGAGCCGAATTCGCCGTCCCGCCCGGTTATCTGAACACGCCCAGTATCGGCATCCCGCCGTCGCACGTGGCCGACGCCGTGGCGGAAGCGGTCGAGCGGTGGCGCCGCGGCGAAGCCCGTCCGGCGGACTTCGACGAGCCCGTCGCGCGGACCAGGGCGGGGTTCGGCGCGCTGATCGGGGTCCCGGCGGAGCGGGTCGCGATCGGGGCGTCCGTCTCGCAGCTGATCGCGAACGTGGCCGCCGGTCTGCCCGACGGCGCCAGCGTGCTGGCCGCCGCGAACGACTTCACGAGCGTCACCTTCCCGTTCGCGGCCCAGGCGCACCGAGGGGTGAAGGTCACCGAAGTCCCGTTGGCCGAGCTGTCCGCACGCGTCGAGGGGCACGACCTCGTCGCGGTCAGCGTCGTCCAGTCGGCCGATGGTGCCCAAGTCGACCTCGGCGCGCTCAGGGCCGCGGCCGAGGCGGCGGGTGCCGCGGTCCTGCTCGACGCCACGCAGGCCGCCGGGTGGCAGCCACTGGACCTCGGCTGGGCCGACTGGGTGGTCGCCGCCGGATACAAATGGCTGCTCGCGCCGCGCGGGGCGGCGTGGCTGGCCGCGCATCCGCGGGTGCTGGAGCGGGCGGTGCCGGTCGCCGCGAACTGGTACGCGGGGGAGGACCGCTGGCAGACCGTCTACGGCCTCCCGTTGCGCCTCGCCGAGGGCACCCGCTCGCTCGACCTGTCCCCGGCCTGGCTCGCGTTCGCCGGCGCCGCGGTGTCGTTGGACTACCTCGCGTCCCTGGACCTCGCCGCCGTCCGCGCGCACTGCGTGGGGCTCGCCGACTCACTCCTCGAAGCGCTCGGCTCACCCGGTCAGGGGAGCGCGATCGTCTCGCTCGACGCCGACGCCCGCCGGGTGCAGGAAGCGGGCATCGTGGCCGGTACCCGGGCCGGAAGGCAGCGATTCGGCTTCCATCTCTACAACACGGCTGACGACGTCGAACGGGTGATAAGCACGTTCAGGTGAACCGCCGGAGCGGCGTGAACTACCGTATGTTCCCGTGGTTGGTGCGCAATTTACCCCGGGACCGACGGAAACGGCCCGGCTTCAGCCGGTGCGACCGGCAGGGCCGGGCGGGCCGCCGCCCGCGCCGAATCCGCCGAGGGACACCAAGGGCCTGGCGCTCAAGGGCGCCGGACTGGTCGCCATCGCGGTCGTGTCCGCCCTGCTCTGGTGGCTGATCCGGCACGAGCCGGAACCCACCCCGGTCGCGGACCCGCCGTCGAAGAGCGGCCAGTTCCAGTACACGCTGGTCGAGGGGCCGCAGGTGACCACCGACTGCGCGAGCAAGGCCTACGGCGACACCAAGAAGTTCTTCACCGAGACGCCGTGCACGCGCCTTTCACGGGCGCTGTACACGACCGAGACCGGTGGGAAGAAGGCACTGGTGTCGGTCGTCCTGGTCACCATGCCCGGCGAGGTCACCGCGACCCAGCTCAAGGCGCTCACCGACAAGGACGGCACGGGCAACGTGTCCGACCTGGTGCGCGACGGGACCTTCAAGGCGCAGGGCGCTCCGAAGATCTCCGGGCAGGACGCGGCCTACGACTCCCACGTCAGCGGGCCGGAAGTGGCCATCGTGCTGGCCGGTTTCTACAACAAGCAGACCGACAAGCAGCTGCTGGAGCGGATCGCGACCGACGCCCTGCGGCTTTCGGGTGACCTGCGCCGCTGACCGGACCCTCAAGCGCTATGAAGGGTCCCTTCCTTGCAAAATTTGCAAGGAAGGGACCTTTCATTGCACACGCGACGGGACCGAAGCCGCGCGAAAGACCTCAGACCGACTGGCCCGGCATGGCGATCGCCACCGGCTTCGCGCCGAACTCGGCCCGCCACGCCGTCCCCCGCCGCGCCGACCCGATCAGCGCGTTCAGCGCCGTCGTCCGCAAAGCCGCGTCGTCCGTCCGGTCGATCACGCCGAGCCAGGCCGAGGTCGCGTCCGCCTCGGCCGTCGCCACCAGTTCCATCGCCGAGTTCGCCTCGGTCACCGGCCTCGGCGGCACGTACGCGGCCTCCGGACCGGTGGGCGTCTGACCCGCCGCGGAAAGCATCCGTTCGCAGACGTCCCGCCGTTTGACGTGCTCGGCCGTGCCCCTGGCCACCGCGCCGGTGAAGGCGGCGGGCAGATACGCGCTGACCAACCCGTACACCCAGATCGCCGCGTGTTCGGCCGCCAGCGCCTGCTGGACGGCCTCCGCGCTCTCCCCGCCGAGCCGGACCCCGGCGGGCACTTCGACCGCGCCGGCGTCGTCGCCGCGGCCGAGCTTCTCCGAACTCTGCTGCAGCGCCGCGCAGCCCGCCGCGATCGAGGCGACCATCCCGGCGCGGTAGCGGGGCAGCGAAGGCACGAGGCCCTCGGCCTGCTTGCGGGCCTGGGCGAGCCGTTCCTTGAGCCCGTCCACCGACGACGGCGGGGTCTCCGCGGGACCGGACTGCTCCGGCTTCGGCCGGTTGAGCCGGTCGACCTCGGTCTTGAGCGCGGCCGCGTGCGCGGCCCGCGCGGTGGCGACCGCTTCGCCTTCGGCGCCCAGCGCCTTCGCGCCGGCCGCGTCGGTCTCCGCCGCGCGCAGCAGGGGACCCAGCGGGTCGGGGCTTTCGTCGAAGCCGGGGGAGCAGGCGGACGCCAGCGGCACGGCCAGCGCGGCCAGCGCTCCCATCCGCAGGAAAGTGCGACGGCTCGGCTCTGTCGATCTTCCGGTCACGCCGCCCCATCCTGCCAGTAGCCCGCGCGGGGCCGCCGCTCGCGCGTCACGCTGGGGTGACCGGATAAGCTGGACCACTACCGAACCCGGATCCACGCCGCCGGGTCGCCCACAGCCGAACAGGAGCGCTCCACCGTGCCCAACGACCTCGCCAGCAGGCTGGAGCCCATCGTGGCCGAAGCCGTCAAGGCCGCGGGTTTCGACCTCGATTCCTTCGAGGTCCAGCAGGCAGGCCGCCGCCAGCTGGTCAAGGTCGTCGTCGACGGGGACGACGGCGTCGGGCTGGACGAGGTGGCGAGCGTCAGCCGTGCCGTCTCCGCCGCGCTCGACGAGAACGAGCACGTGATCGCCAGCGCGTACACGCTCGAAGTCACCTCGCCGGGTCTCGACCGGCCCTTGACCTTGCAGCGGCACTGGCGGCGCGCGAAGTTCCGCCTCGTCAAGGTCACGCCGGCCGAAGGCGCGGCGTTCATCGGCCGCGTCGGGCACGCGGGGGAGAAATCCGCGCGAGTGCTCGTGGACGGCGAGATTCGGGACGTCCCCTACGCCTCGGTGACCAAGGCGGTCATCGAGATCGAGTTCAAGCAACCACCTGCCGAGGACCTGAAACTGTTGGAAAACGATGCGTCGGCCCTGAACGCCGCCACCACGGAGCCGAAGGAGGAGCCGAAGTGAACGTCGACATCGCCGCGCTGCGCGCGATCGAACGGGACAAGGACATCCCCTTCGAGACGGTGATCGAAGCGATCGAAACCGCGCTCCTCACCGCGTACAAGCACACCGAGGGCCACCAGCCGCACGCCAGGATCGACATCGATCGCAAGAGCGGGCTGGTCCGTGTCCTCGCGCACACCCTCACCCCGGACGGCCAGACCGACGAGGAGTGGGACGACACCCCCGAGGGCTTCGGCCGGATCGCGGCGACCACCGCGCGGCAGGTCATCCTGCAGCGGCTGCGCGACGCCGAGCACGAGAAGACCTTCGGCGAGTTCTCCGCCAAGGAGAACGAGATCGTCGCCGGCGTGGTGCAGCGTGACGCCCGCGCCAACGCCCGCGGCATGGTCGTCATCCAGGTCGGCGACATCGAAGGCGTGCTGCCCGCGATCGAGCAGGTGCCCGGCGAGACCTACGAGCACGGCGACCGGATCAAGGCCTACGTCGTGACCGTCTCGCGCGGCAACCGGGGCCCGCAGATCACGCTGTCCCGTTCGCATCCGAAGCTGGTGCACAAGCTGTTCGCCCTCGAGGTCCCCGAAATCGCCGACGGCACGGTCGAGATCGCCGCCGTCGCGCGGGAGCCGGGACACCGGACCAAGATCGCGGTCCGCTCGACGGTGCCCGGCGTCAACGCCAAGGGCGCCTGCATCGGCCCGGTCGGCGCGCGCGTGCGCAACGTGATGAGCGAGCTGGCGGGCGAGAAGATCGACATCATCGACTTCTCCGAAGACCCGGCGAAGTTCGTCGGGAATGCGCTGTCGCCCGCGAAGGTTGTCTCCGTACAGGTCGTCGACGAGCGGGCCAAGACCGCTCGGGTCGTCGTCCCGGACTACCAGCTTTCGCTCGCGATCGGCAAGGAAGGGCAGAACGCCCGCCTCGCCGCCCGGCTCACCGGCTGGCGTATCGACATCCGCAGTGACGCCGCCCCTGAGCAGGGTGACGAAGCACACGCCGGGCAGGCGCGGCCCGCCGCGGCAACCGGTTCGGCTGAGTGAAGGTCGAAGCGCTAGACTTACGAGTGGTTCAGAGCCCGCGGCCGGGAACCGACCTCCAGCATGACCGGGAAACTCCGGTTCGCACCTGTGTGGGTTGCCGTAAGCGGGCCTTGATCGGCGAGTTGCTGCGAGTGGTCGCGGCGGACGGTCGGCTGATCGTCGACGAACGTCGGCGGTTGCCGGGCCGGGGTGCCTGGTTGCACCCCGAGCCGGACTGTCTGGCCAAGGCCGAGCGGCGCAGAGCGTTCCCCCGGGCACTTCGTGTTCCAGGGTCGCTCGACGCCCAGGGTGTCCACGAACGCCTGGAGCGGCTCGCCGAGGAATGAGGGGCGCCGGGACATCCCCGGTGCCGGATGGAATCAGGAAGCAGGTCGACCCGTCATGAGTCAGCCGTGAAGCTGAATCAATGAACGCGCGACAATAGGACGAGGTCTGCGGGTCTGCCGCCGGCCTCCCCAGATGAGGAGAGCTGTGCCAGGCAAGGCCCGAGTACATGAGCTCGCGAAAGAGCTCGGCATCACCAGCAAGGAAGTTCTCGCCAAGTTGAAGGAACAGGGCGAGTTCGTGAAGTCCGCGTCGTCCACCGTCGAGGCGCCGGTCGCCCGTCGTCTCCGTGACGCGTATCCGTCCAAGGACGGCAAGAAGAAGCCGGTTCCGACCCCCGGCCCGCGCCCTTCACCCGCGCCGCCCGCGAAGCCCGCTGCCCCGGCTCCGGCCGCGAAGCCCGCTCAGCCCGCGGCGAAGTCCGAGGCCCCGGCCGCCCCCGCGGCGTCCGCTCCGGCGGCGTCTGAAACGTCGGCCCCGGCCCAGCAGCCGTCCCGGCCCGCTCCGGGCGCCCGCCCGGGTCCGCGCCCCGGCCCCCGGCCGCCGGCGCCCAAGGAAGAGGTCGCTCCGGCGGCGAAGGCCGCTCCGGCCGAGCCGAAGAAGGAGACCCCTCCGGCACCCGCCACCCCGCCCGCGTCCCAGACGCCGTCGCAGGGTTCGGTCGTGCCGCCGAAGCCGCAGGGCCCCAAGCCCGGCGGTCCGAAGCCCGGCCCGCGCACCCCGCGTGTCGGCAACAACCCGTTCGGCGTGGGTTCCGGTTCCCCGGCCCCGCGCCCGTCCGCCCCGCGTCCCGGCGGCGGCAACCAGCAGGGCGGCGACAACCGTCCGCCGCGTCCCGGTGGCGGGCAGGGCGGCGACCGTCCGGCCCCGCGTCCCGGTGGCGGCGCTCCCGGCGGTAACCGGCCCAGCCCGGGCAACATGCCCCCGCGCCCGAACCCCGGCATGATGCCGGGCCGCCCGGCCCGTCCGGCCGGTGGTCCCGGTGGCGGCCGCGGTGGTCCCGGTGGCGGAGCCCGTGGTGGCCCCGGCGGCGGCGCTCGTGGCGGTCCCGGTGGCGGCGGCGGAGGTTTCCGCGGCGGTCCCGGTGGCGGCGGTGGCGGTTTCCGTCCCGGCGGCGGTGGCGGCGGTTTCCGTCCCGGTGGCGGTGGCCCCGGTGGCGGTGGCGGTGCCCCGGCCGGTGGCGGCGGTTTCCGTGGCGGCGGCGGTCGTGGCGGCCCCGGTGGCCGTGGCGGTACCGCGGGTGCCTTCGGGCGTCCCGGTGGCCCCTCGCGCAAGGGCCGCAAGTCGAAGCGGCAGAAGCGCCAGGAGTACATGGACAACATGCAGGCGCCCAGCGTCGGTGGTGTCCGTCTGCCCAAGGGGCAGGGCGAGACGATCCGCCTGCCGCGTGGTGCCTCGCTGACCGACTTCGCCGAGAAGATCGACGCCAACCCGGCTTCGCTGGTGCAGGTGCTCTTCCACCTCGGTGAGATGGTCACCGCGACGCAGTCGGTGTCCGACGACATCCTGGAACTGCTCGGCGGCGAAATGAACTACAACGTTCAGGTCGTCAGTCCCGAGGAAGAGGACCGGGAGCTGCTCGAGACCTTCGACATCACCTACGGCGAAGACGCGGGTGAGGAAGAGGATCTGCAGGTCCGTCCGCCGGTCGTGACCATCATGGGTCACGTCGACCACGGTAAGACCCGACTGCTCGACACGATCCGCAAGACGAAGGTGCGCGAAGGTGAAGCCGGTGGCATCACCCAGCACATCGGCGCCTACCAGATCGAGACCGAGCTCGAAGGCAACCCGCGTCTGATCACCTTCATCGACACCCCGGGTCACGAGGCGTTCACCGCCATGCGTGCCCGCGGTGCCAACTCGACCGACATCGCGGTGATCGTGGTGGCGGCCGACGACGGTGTGATGCCGCAGACGGTCGAGGCGATCAACCACGCGCAGGCCGCCAAGGCGCCGATCGTGGTCGCGATCAACAAGATCGACAAGGAAGGCGCGAACCCGGACAAGATCCGGCAGCAGCTGACCGAGTACGGCCTGGTCGCCGAGGAGTACGGCGGCGACACGATGTTCGTCGAGATCTCCGCGCGGCAGAACATCAACATCGACGGCCTGCTCGAGGCGATCCTGCTGACCGCCGACGCCGCGCTGGACCTCCGGGCCAACCCGGACATGGAGGCCCAGGGTGTCGCGATCGAGGCCCACCTCGACCGCGGCCGTGGTCCGGTGGCCACGGTGCTGGTCCAGCGAGGCACGCTGCGCGTCGGTGACTCGGTCGTGGCGGGTGACGCCTACGGCCGCGTCCGCCGGATGGTCGACGAGCACAACGTCGACGTCACGGAGGCGTACCCGTCGCGTCCCGTCCAGGTCATCGGGTTCACCTCGGTGCCGGGTGCGGGCGACACCTTCCTGGTGGTCGACGAGGACCGCGTCGCCCGGCAGATCGCCGAGCGCCGCTCCGCCCGGACGCGCAACGCCCTCAACGCGTCGCGCCGCAAGCGGGTCAGCCTTGAGGACCTCGACTCCGCCTTGAAGGAGACGAACAGCCTCAACCTGATCATCAAGGGTGACAACTCCGGTACCGTCGAGGCCCTCGAAGCTTCGCTGGTGCAGCTCGAGGTCGGCGACGACGTCGAACTCAACGTCGTGCACCGCGGTGTCGGTGGCGTCACCGAGTCCGACATCGACCTGGCGACCGCGTCCGACGCGATCGTCCTGGGCTTCAACGTCCGTGCGCAGGGCAAGGCGACCGAGCGGGCCACCCGCGAAGGCGTCGACGTCCGGTACTACACGGTCATCTACCAGGCGATCGAGGAGATCGAGCAGGCTCTGAAGGGCATGCTCAAGCCGGAGTACGAAGAGGTCGAGCTCGGCAAGGCGGAGATCCGCGACGTCTTCAAGTCGTCGAAGATCGGCACCATCGCCGGTTGTCTCGTCGTCTCGGGCGAGATCCGCCGCAACGCGCGGGCCCGCCTGCTCCGCGACGCGACCGTCATCGCCGAGAACCTGCCGATCAGCTCGCTGCGGCGGTTCAAGGACGACGTGGTCGAGGTCCGCGACGGGTACGAGTGTGGTCTGACTCTGGGGTCGTACAGCGACCTCAAGGTCGGCGACATCATCGAGACCTACGAGCAGCGCGAAAAGCCGCGTGCGTAAGTGACAAAGCGGCGCTCCTCCGCATCTGGGCGGGGGAGCGCCGCTTCACCTTCGAAACAACCCAGAACCCCACATGTTCGTAGGAGCTCTTGAGCTCGACATCCTGCTGGGCGACGTCCACTCGCTCAAGCAGAAGCGATCCGTGATCAAGCCGGTGCTGGCCGAGGTGCGCAGGCGTTTCGACGTCTCCGTCGCCGAAGCGGGCCATCAAGACCTGCACCGGCGCGCGCTGATCGGTGTGGCCGTGGTCGCGGCGAGTGGCGAGCAGGTTCGTGACGTGCTCGACTCGTGTGAGCGCCTCGTGGCCGGAAGGCCGGAGTTCGACCTGCTCTCCGCCCACCGCCGGCTGCTCGGCCCGGATGACTGAACCTGTCGGCGGAGTTGAGATGTAATCGGAGAGATGACCGTGCGCGCGAACCCGCCCGGCCGAAGGCCCCGCTATCGCGGTGGCAGGACGCCATGGTCGCGTGTCGTGACGTGGATGACCAGGCAGCGTCCTGCCGACGTCGATCGCGGTCGCGGGTTCACCGACAGACACTGAATGAAGATCTTTCGAGGAGACGAAATCCCATGGCCGACCCCGCTCGGGCTCGTAAGCTCGCCAAGCGGATCTCACAGATCGTCGCGCACGCGATCGAGCACGACATCAAGGATCCGCGGCTCAACCACGTGACGATCACCGACACGAAGATCACGGCGGATCTGCACGACGCCACGGTCTACTACACGGTGCTCGGCGAGAACCTGGAGTCAACGCCCGACCACGCCGGCGCCGCGGCGGCGCTCGAATCCGCCCGCGGTGTCCTGCGCACGAAGGTCGGTCAGGGCACGGGTGTCCGCTACACTCCGACGCTGGCCTTCGTGGCCGACAGCATTCCTGAGGACGCCAAGCGCATCGAAGACCTCCTCGCGAAGGCCAGGGAAGCCGACGCGGAGGTCGCCCGGCGGGCGACTGGGGCGCAGCACGCCGGTGAAGCCGACCCGTACAAGCCGCCGCGGGAAGAGGCCGAAGACGATGAGTTCGCCGACGAGGAGACCCGTCGCTGATCGGGTGGACCACGCCGTGAGCCGGCGTGGCCTGCTGCTGGGAGCCGCGGCTCTCGGCGGCTCGGCGCTGGTTTCCGCTTGCGGCGCCGAGAAACCGCCCCTGGTGGGGCCGCCCCCGGTGGCCCCACCGAGCACTCCGACGCCGCTCACCGAAGCGGTCACGGTGCAGAAGATGCGGTCCGCGGCGCGGAACCGCGACGTCAACCTCGTCATCATCGCGCCGGACGGGGTGTCACGGGTCGGGATGCCGGTCTGCGTCGCCCTGCACGGGCGCGGCGCCGACGCGCGGACGTTCCTGAACCTCGGCGTGCAGGACGCGCTGAACCAGGCCGTCGCGGCCGGACGGCCCGGGTTCGCGGTGGCCGCCGTCGACGGGGACAACTACTGGGTGGACGTCGGCAAGGCCGACGACCCGCAGCGGATGCTGTCCGACGAACTACCCGGCTGGCTCGCCCAGCGCCAGCTGCGGCCGCCGTCGGCGATGTTCGGGATCTCGATGGGCGGATTCGGCGCCCTGCGCTACGCCCGCGACCACAAGGACCTGAAAGCCGTCGCCGTCGCCAGCGCGGCGTTGTTCGTGAGCTGGCCCGATGCCAAGTCCCGCAAGGTCTTCGCGGATCGCGCGCAATGGGAATCGCACGAGCCGTTGCTGCACACCGCCGATCTTTCCGCCGAATCGACCGGGGTGTGGTGCGGGAACTCGGATCCCTTCGCCCGCGCCGACCGCAAGCTCATCCAGGCACTGGACCCCGTCGTCGCGAAGATGACGCCGGGTGGGCACAATGACGACTACTGGCGCGAGATCATGCCGGACGTGCTGAAGTTCGTGGGGGAACGCATCGCCTGACGCCGCATTTCGTCCTCTGAATGCGGTAGTGCGCGATGCCAACTACCGCATTCAGAGGACGAAACGCGGGGGGTCAGGCCGGTTTGGCCGCGACGATCAGGTCCCGCACGATCGCCTGGTCCACCCGGTGCGCGAACTCCGCGAACGGGCCGCCCTCGCGGACTTCCAGCCCGGCCTTGTCCAGGATCGCGGCGAGTTCCTCGCGGGGCGCGACGTTGGTGTTCCAGGAGATGCCGAGCGCGCCGCCGGGCCGCAGCACCCTCGTCCACACCGGGACCGCGGCCGCGAGCAGGTCTCGCGGGCTGCGCGCGAGCGACGCGTCCTGGGTGCGGTGGCTGCCGTGCTGCACGCCGTACGGGGCGTCGGTGACGATGAGGTCCACCGAGTTCGGCCGCAGCAGTTCGTCGGTGGTGAGCGTGTCGCAGTTGAGGTAGCTCAGCTTGCGGACGTCACCCGCCTTGTACTGCTCCTTGGTGATCCCGAAACCGATGTCGAGCCGCCTGCCGAGCCGGACCTTGTTGCGACGGACCTGACCGGATTCGGCGCTGTGCTTGATCCGCTTCTGCTTCAGCCAGGTCTTGACGAACAGTTCGTAAGAGTCGAAATCCTTGCCGTCGACGTCGAGGCCGGTCGCGTCGAAGCCGTACATCATCGCCTGGTTCAGCGTGGTGCCGCGGCCGCAGAGCGGATCGAGCAGATGCAGCGGCTTGTCCAGCATCGCCGCCGGGTTCGCCGTCGACATGAGGGTGACGTTGACGAGCAGTTTGGTGAACAGCTCGTTCGTCTTGCCCGGGTACTTCTGGATGGTCAGCAGATCCGAGTCGAAGTTCGCGAGCGGGCTGATCGTCACCGGCTTCAGGACGCCGTCGCCGAGTTCGAACAGCGCGTACAGCGCGGAAAGGTTCGAAAGGAGCGCGAGATCGCGTCCGCTCAGCGGGGCGGGCGTGG
The DNA here is from genome assembly GCF_056435665.1 of Amycolatopsis sp. NPDC043887. Taxonomy (NCBI): domain Bacteria; kingdom Bacillati; phylum Actinomycetota; class Actinomycetes; order Pseudonocardiales; family Pseudonocardiaceae; genus Amycolatopsis; species Amycolatopsis sp. NPDC043887. Next base: position 69,231 of record NZ_JBWKEB010000028.1, on the reverse strand, counting down.
TGAAGGTGAGGTAGCCGACGCCGCCGAGTTCCGTCTCGCCGATCTCGGAGACTTCGGTCTCCAAGGCGGACAGACCGAACACCGCCAGCTCCGCGCGCAGCAGGGCCGGAGTGGAGTCGGTGTAGACCCGGTTGGCGGACGGGTAGACCAGGATCGCGTACTCGGACATCCGGTAGAGCGTAGCTTGACTGATTGTGACAGCCACTCCAGTGCCGAACCTGAAGGAAGCCGCCGCCCTGCTGGCGCGCGCGAACGACGTGACCCTGCTCGGCCATGTCCGCCCGGACGCCGACGCGCTCGGCAGCGCGCTGGCGCTGGGCCGGGCACTCCAGCTGCGTGGCGGCGTCAAGGTCCGCGTCTCGGTCGGCGAGCCCGAGGAGATGCCCGAAACCCTGCGGAGCCTGGACGTCGGCGGGCTCTTCGTCCCCGCGAGCGAGCTGCCGGAGAGTGAACAGCTGCTGGTCGCGCTCGACACACCTACCCCGGGCAGGCTCGGGAAGCTCGCGTCGCGGGTGGACGCCGTCCGCGCGGCGGGCGGCGATGTCCTGGTGATCGACCACCACGCGTCCAACGTCTTCTACGGCACGCACCACGTCGTCGACGACACCGCCGAGGCCACCGCCGTCCTCGTTTTCGCGTTGCTGGCCGAGCTCGGCACCGAGATCGACGAGCCGATCGCTCGCTGCCTGTACGCGGGGCTCGTCACGGACACGAGCGGGTTCCGCCGGGCACGGCCGTCGACCCATCTGATGGCCGCGAAGCTGCTCGAAGCCGGTGTCGATCCGGACAAGGTGGTCCGCGAGATCGTCGACGATCACCCGTTCGCGTGGTTGCCGATGCTTTCGGACGTCCTCGCGGGTGCCCGGCTCGAGCCGGAAGAGGCACGCGGCTTCGGCCTCGCGCACGCCGTGGTGACCCTCGACGCCGCGCGATCCGTGCGCGCCGAGGAGGTCGAAGCGGTCATCGACGTCGTCCGGTCCACTCGCGAGGCCGGGGTCGCCGTGGTGCTCAAGGAAACCGAACCGATCGGACCGCGGCAGCGATGGACGGTCTCGCTTCGGTCGGCGGGCGGCGTCGACGTCTCGGCGGTCGCGGGGGAGCTGGGTGGCGGCGGACATCGCCAGGCCGCCGGGTGCACCGCGGAGGGGACTGCGGACGAGGTGCTCGGCAAGCTGCGGGAGGCCTTGTCGAGGGCGCCGCTGCTGTGACGGTGTCATCGTAATTTCATCGGTCGTTCCTAACGTGATCCCCACGATGAACGAGCGAGCCTCCCTCCGCCGCCGGATCCTGGTCACACTGGGCGTGATCGTGTTGTTCCGGCTGGGCCAGAGCCTGCCCACCCCTCATGTGACCGTCCGCGCGCCGGAAGCCGATCACCCGCTGCGCTGGATCCTCGACCTCCTCACCGGCGGCGGCCTGGCCACCCTGCCGGTGTTCGCGTTCGGCGTCCTGCCCTGCCTGGCCGCCCCGCGACTCCTGTCAGGACTGATCGTCCTGATCCCGCGGCTGGCCGCGCTCCGGGCCGAAGGTGAAGCCGGCGCACGGGTGCTGAAGCGGTACCAGCGGCGGCTCACCGTCGCGCTCGGCCTGCTGGGCGCCGTCGGGGTGCTCGCGTTCCGCGGCCAGAACGTCCTCGATGGACCAGGGGCCATCGTCGTCGTGTGCCTGACCGCGGGAACCGCCCTGGTCCTGCGGCTGACCGAGGTGATCACCGACCGGGGATTCGGCGACGGCGTCCGGATCCTGCTGCTCGCGCAGGTTTTGGCGGTGCTGCCCGCGGAGTTCCTGCGTCTGTACGCAAGGGCGGGCTGGGCCGCGATCGCGGTGATGACCGTGGTGACGCTGTCGATCACGGTGCTCACGATCGTCATCGCGCAGGGACAGCGCCGCGTCCCGGTGCAGTACGCCAAGCGGATGATCGGCAGACGCGCCTTCGGCGGGGCCTCGACGTACATTCCCCTTCGCTTCCACCAAGCGAACAGTCCGGCCGTCGTCGCCGCGGTCCTGCTGTCGGTGCCGGTGCATTACTTCGGCCTGGGAGATCCCGGGTGGATCGCGGTCTACTTCGTCCTCGTCTGCCTCTTCGCCTTCGCGAGGGCGGCTGTGGCGCAGGACATGGACAAGGTGGCGGGCGAACTGGTGCGGGTGGGCGGTTTCGTCCCCGGGATCCGGCCGGGGAACTGGACCGCCGAGTACCTCGATCACGTGAACCGCCGGATCCTCGCCTTCGGAGCGCTCTGCTCGGGAGTGGTCGCGCTGATCCCGGCCGCCGGTCTGGCACTGCTGGACGCGAGCCCGACGCTGCTCGTCGCCGGGGTGACCCTGCAGGTGGTCCTCGTCTTCCTCGTCAGTGTTTCGCTCGATACCACGCGGCAGATCGAGTCGCTGCGCCGGCAACGACGCCACGAACCGTTCCTCCGCTGAGCGAACGGTCCGCGCCCGGGGTGGGGCGCGGACCGTGGCCGCCTCAGAAGTGCGGGAGCCAGCCGCCGCCGAGGGCGTCGGCGGCGCCGAACTTGTTGGCGCCCTTGCCGTTCCAGAGGTAGAGGGTGCCGGTGGTCTGGTGGATGGCGCCGATGTCGCTGTGGCCGTCCTTGTTGACGTCTCCGAGCGACATCAACGTGGCGTGGTAGTCGCCCCAGCCGCCTCCGACGGCATCGGCCGCACCGAACTTGTTGCCGCCTTTGCCGTTCCAGATGTAAAGCGTGTTGCCGTCGCGGATGGCGGCGAGGTCGGTCTTGCCGTCGTTGTTGAAGTCTCCGGCGACGGGCGCGGTGAAGGGTTCCCAGCCGCCGCCGACGGTGTCGGCGGGGGTGAACCTGCCGTTGCCCTTACCGTTCCAGATGTAGAGCGTCCCGTCCTTCACTGCGGAGAGGTCGCTGATGCCGTCGTTGTTGAAGTCTCCGGCGACGGGCGCGGAGAAGGGCGCCCAGCCGCTGCCGACGGCGTCGGCGGCGCCGAATTTGTTGCCGCCTTTGCCGTTCCAGACGTAGAGGGTGCCGTTCTTGACGGCGGCGAGGTCGGTTTTGCCGTCCTTGTTGAAGTCGCCGGCGGCGGGGCGGGTGAAGCCGTCCCAGCCGCCGCCGATGGGGTCGGCGGTGCCGAAGTTGTTGTTGCCCTTGCCGTTCCAGATGGTCAGGGTGCCGGTGCCGGTGGCGTAGATGTCGCCGGCGCCGTTGCCGTCGAAGTCCCCGCCGTCCGCGGCGGAGCGCTGCCACAGCGCGCTGACGATCTTCTGCGCGTCACCGGCCTCGGTCTGATAGCGGTCCGGGTAGGCCGAGACCTGCACCGCCTGGCACACCTCACCGATCGGCGCCGAGCTCCATGAGCCGTTCGGGTACACCCGCACCATCTTGTCGAGGAAGGCGTTGGTGGCCCAGACGGGGTTGAGCCGGTTCGCGGCGCTGCCCCAGGACGCGCGTTGCTGGAACAGGCCGAGGCTGTCGTGGTCGACCTCCTCGCTGATGTTCTGGAGACTCGTCTCCACGATCACCGTGGCGATGGCGATGGCCGCGGCTCTCTGACTCAGCCCGCGGGCGCGGACGGCTTCCACCACCACTCGGGCACAGGAAACGCGGTACGCGGTCAGGTATCCCCGCATCTTCGCGGTCAGGGTGCCGTTGAGTTGCGTGGCCAGGGCGGCGTCCTGGCTGGTCGTGCCCGAGCGGTCGCACGGGGCCGTCGCGTAGGCGGCGGTCACCAAGCCGGCCGGTTCTTCTTCGGCGTGCGCGACGGGGGACAGGGCGGTGATCGCGAAGACGGTCAGGGCTGCCGTGGTCGCACGGCGGGCGAAGTTCTTCGACACTGGTCGACCCTCCAAGGTCGTGGGGTGGGGACGGAACCGGTCAGAAGTGCGGGAGCCAGCCGCCGCCGAGGGCGTCGGCGGCACCGAACTTGTTGGCGCCTTTGCCGTTCCAGAGATAGAAGGTGCCGGTGGTCTGGTCGATGGCGCCGATGTCGGAGTGACCGTCCTTGTTGACGTCGCCCAGCGACATCAGGGTGCGGTGGTAGTTGGCCCAGCCGCTGCCGATCGAGTCGGCGGCGCCGAATTTGTTGCCGCCCTTGCCGTTCCAGATGTAAAGCGTGTTGCCGTCGCGGATGGCGGCGAGGTCGGTCTTGCCGTCGTTGTTGAAGTCTCCGGCGACGGGCGCGGTGAAGGGTTCCCAGCCGCCGCCGACGGTGTCGGCGGGGGTGAACCTGCCGTTGCCCTTACCGTTCCAGATGTAGAGCGTCCCGTCCTTCACTGCGGAGAGGTCGCTGATGCCGTCGTTGTTGAAGTCTCCGGCGACGGGCGCGGAGAAGGGCGCCCAGCCGCTGCCGACGGCGTCGGCGGCGCCGAATTTGTTGCCGCCTTTGCCGTTCCAGACGTAGAGGGTGCCGTTCTTGACGGCGGCGAGGTCGGTTTTGCCGTCCTTGTTGAAGTCGCCGGCGGCGGGGCGGGTGAAGCCGTCCCAGCCGCCGCCGATGGGGTCGGCGGTGCCGAAGTTGTTGTTGCCCTTGCCGTTCCAGATGGTCAGGGTGCCGGTGCCGGTGGCGTAGATGTCGCCGGCGCCGTTGCCGTCGAAGTCACCACCGTCGAGGGACTTTTCGATGACCTTGTCGTAGCGGATGCCGCGGTAGGTGGTCATCTCCGACCAGCTGTTGATGTTGTGGTTGGTCTTCTGGCCGTAGGTGTTCTCCGAGTAGACCCAGGCGCCGGCGCTGTGGTCACCGGTGTCGACCCACTTCTCGAACAGCTCGATGTGACCGTTCTTGAGCAGCGCGTCACCGGGCAGCAGGTCGTGCAGGCTCGGCACCCAGGACTTGTGCGAATAGGACTCGAAGTCGTCGGTGTTGAGATCCCAGCCGTCGGACTTCTTGGGCAGGTGCCAGGCCATCGCGACCAGGCCGGAGCAGTCCGGCCGGTACTTGCCGCCGGTGCCGTCCGAGATCGCGTCCGACTGGTTCTGGCTGTACCAGGTGTCGCCCCGGTCGTACCAGTACTTGGCCCTGGCGATGATCTCCGCGCGGGTGATCGATCCCCCCACCGTGGAAGCCGCGCTGGCCTCGTTCCGCGTGCCGAACGTGAGCAAGCCTGCGACCAGTGTCACGAGGGCCGTGATCGCGGCGGCGAACCGGACCGCCGTTGGAGAACCGGAGCTGTTCATGACGACCTTTCCTGAGCATGATGTTCGTGGACGACACAGAGGCTCCGGGAGGCCGCTGTAGCCACGCTTCAGCGCGGGCTACAGCGAGGCGGCGCGCTGTGAGGGATCCGCTCTGGGGGAGGGACGGATGAGGTTTTCTCTGCTCGGGCCGATGGAGGTGACCGGCCCGTCGGGGCCGATCGCGCTCCCGGGGACGAAGCCGCGCACACTGCTCGCCGCGCTGCTGCTGGGATACGGCCGGACGGTGCCCGCCGAACGGCTGATCGGCGTGGTGTGGGGAGAAGAGCCACCCACGACCGCCCGCGCGGTGGTGCAGACGTATGTCGCGACGTTGCGCCGGGCATTCGACGCGGCCGGGTTGCCGCAGGTCATCGTGTCCGACCGGAACGGTTACCGCGCCGACGTCGCCGAGGACGCCCTCGACGTACGGATGTTCGAACAGCTGGTGGAACGGGGACGGCAGGCCGCGCAGAGCGGCGATCACACCGAAGGCGCGGACCTCTTCCGCACCGGCCTCGCCCTGTGGCGTGGGCCCGCGCTCGGCGGGATCGGGGAGTCGTTCCTGCGCGCCGAGGCGACCCGGCTCGACGAGTTGCGGTTGACCGTCACCGAGGAGCGGGTCGACGCGGATCTCGCGGCGGGACAGGGGCCGCGGCTGCTCGCGGAGCTCACCGAGCTGGTCGCCCTGCACCCCACCCGGGAACGGCTGCGCGGCGGCCTCATGGTCGCGTTGTACCGGTCCGGGCGGCAGGCCGAAGCGCTTGAGGTGTACGAACGCGGCCGGAAGGCGCTGAGCGACGAACTGGGCCTCGATCCCGGGCCGGAGCTGCGGCGCGTGCACGAGTCGATCTTGCGCTGCGACGCGGCCCTGCTCCCGGCGGTCACCTCCCGTACACCGCGGCAGTTGCCGTCGCCGCCACCCGATTTCACCGGCCGCGCGCCGGAACTCGCGGCACTGCGCACGACCTTGGTGCGGCCCGGCACGATGCCGGTCGCCGTCGTCGCCGGTGCGGGCGGCGTGGGCAAGTCCACTTTGGCGCACCGGGCCGCGCACGAGATCGCCGAGCGGTTCCCCGACGGCCAGGTCCATCTGGAACTCCACGGTTCCACCGGCACGCCGTCGACCGCCGAGGAGGTACTCGGCCGCGTCCTGCGTGATTTCGACCCCGCGACGACGCCGCCCGGCTCACTCGAAGAGCGGGTCGCCCGGTACCGGACGCTGCTCGCGGGCACCAGGACCCTCGTCGTGCTCGACGACGCCGCGAACGAGGCGCAGGTCCGGCCATTGCTGCCCGGGAGCCCGGGGTGCGCGGTGATCGTGACCTCGCGCAACCGGCTGCCGGCGCTGGCGGGTGCGACCTTCCTCGAACTCGGCGTGCTGCCCGCCGACGCCGCGCTCGATCTGTTCACCCGCATCGTCGGAGCGGATCGCGCGAGCACCGAACCCGCGTCGGCCGCCGAGATCACCGAGCTGTGCGGGCAGTTGCCGCTCGCGATCCGCGTCGCCGGCGCGCGGCTGGTCTCACGTCGGCAGTGGACGCTGTCCCGGCTGGCGAGCCGGTTGGCGCACGAACAGCGGCGTCTCGACGAACTGGTGGTCGGCGATCAGGAGGTGCGGGCCAGCATCAACCTGAGCTACACGCTGTTGCCCAAGGCGGTGCGGACCGCGCTGCGAAGACTGGGGCTGCTCGGTCTGGCGCATTTTCCCGCCTGGGTCGCCGCGTCGGCGATGGAGGCCGAGCTCGACGACGCGGAGCAGGTGCTCGAAGACCTCGTCGACGTCTCCCTGCTCGAAGTCGACGGCGTGGATTCCTTGGGGCTCATGCGGTACCGGCTGCACGACCTCGTCCGCCTGTTCGCGCTGGAACGCGCTGTCGAGGAGGAATCGGCCGCGGACCGGGCCGCCACCGTCGAGCGGGTGCTCGGTGCCTGGATCTGGCTGGTCGAGCGGGTCAACGAGACCCTGCCGCCGGTCGTGCCGTCGATCCAGGGCACGTCCCGGCTGGGCCGTCCCGTCGACGAGGAGATCGCGCGACGCGTCGAGGCCCGGCCGTACGAGTGGTTCCGCGCCGAAGAGGAGGCGATGACCACCGCCGTCGATCTGGCGGCTTCACTGGACCTGGTGGACATCGCGGTCGAACTCGCGTCGGCCTTGTGCGGCACCGCTTTCGGCGGGCACAACCGGGTCCTCGACGACTCGCTCGGGTCCTGGCGGCGCACCCACGACGCGGCGCTCACCGCGGCCCGCCGCACCGAAAACGCACTGGGCGAGGCGACTCTGCTGGCGGGGCTGGGGCAGCTGTACTACGAGCACGACGACTTCCCCCGCTCCCGCGCGCATCTGAGCCAGGCGTTGTCGATGTTCCGCGCCGCCGGTGACGTCCGGGGCGAGGCGGCCACCCTCGCCGCGCTCGGCGCCGCGTGCCGCGAGCAGGGCTATCTGCCCGAGGCGGTGCACTTCCTGGATCGTGCCGGGCGGATGTGGTCCGGTTTGGACGATCCGGGGGCGATGGGCCACGTCCACCGGCTGGCGGGCACGGTCCGGCTGGAAATGGGGGACTACCCGAGGACGCTGACCGCGCTGACCGAGGCACGAGCGTCGTTCGCGGCGGCGGGCTCGCGGCGCGGCGAGGGACTGACACTGCGCAGCCTGTCGCTGTACCACCGGGCCCGCGGCGAGTGGGCCGAAGCCGAACAGTTCGCGCGTGAGGCGCTCGCGGTCTTCGAGGGATCCGAAGACCGCATGCTCGTCGCCTATTCCGAACGCGCCCTGGCCAAGGCCTTGCTGCGGCGCGGGGACTCGGTCGCCGCGCGGCGGCTGGCGGACCACGCGCTGGAGGTCTGCCGCGAGCTCGGCGACGCCTTCGGTCATGCGTGCACCCTCCGCGTCGTCGGGGAGGTGCATCTCGCCGAAGGCCGGTTGTACCAAGCGAAAGACTGCCTGGATGACTCGCTACAGCGGTGGACCGAGCTGCGCGCCGAACTGTTCCGGGCACGGACGTTGCGCACCCTCGCCGAGGTGCACGACGCGCTCGGCGACGCGCCGGCGGGGGAGCGGATGACGGCGGAAGCCCTGGAGACCTTCCGGACCTACGGCGCCCGCGAGTACGAGGAACTCTCCGCTGTAACGGGGTTACAGCGTTCCTGAAGGACGCCGGTGGACAGTGGTGCGCATGTCTTCGTTCGTGTCCTTGTCGGATCCTCGTATCGCAGCCATGTCCGTCCGGGAATGCGGCGAACCGTTGGTGGACCTGCGGGAAACCGGCGCGATCCGGACAGACCCCAGGCTCGCCGACGAACGGGGCGCCTACGCGCACGTGCGGCTCAGCGTCGCGGACCGGCTCGTCGCGGCGCAATGCCAGCTCCCGCGCGGGCTGCGTCTGCTCGTCGTCGAGGGGTTCCGGCCGCGAGAGGTGCAGGAGCGCTACTTCGCGGACAGCAAGGCCCGGATCGCGCGAGCCAACCCCGGCCGGCCGTCCGAGCAGGTGGCAGCCGAAGCCGCCACCTATGTGTCACCGCCCGAAGTCGCGCCGCATGTCGCCGGGGGAGCGGTGGATCTCACGCTGTGCACCGTCGACGGCGTCGAGCTGCCGATGGGGACCGACGTGAACGCGACGCCGCCGGAGTACGGGACGGAATGCTTCACCGGATCCGCGCTGATCGGCCCCGAGGCGCGCGCCAACCGGGAAACGCTCATCGACGCGATGACCGCGACCGGATTCGTGAACTACCCGAGCGAATGGTGGCACTGGTCCTACGGCGACCGGTACTGGGCGTACGTCACCGGCGTGAAGCACGCCCGCTTCGGCCCGGCCGCTTTCCCGGTGTGAGCCTCGCCGCTCAACCCAGGCCGAGGTCCAGCCGGGCCAGCTCCCGCCGGGACCGTACGCCGAGTTTCGGGTACGCCCGGTACAGGTGATGCTCGACAGTACGCGGGCTGAGGAACAGCTGTGCGGCGATCTCCCGGCTCGTGCTGCCGTCCGCGGCCAGCCGGACCACCTGGAGTTCCTGCGACGTAAGACGATCCAGCGGGTTCTCCGCGGCGGGTTCGGCCATCGGGCCGGAGTCGCCGGTGGCCCCGAGTTCGATCCTGGCCCGGTCGGCCCACGGTTTCGCGTGCAGCCGGGAGAAGACATCCAGTGCCGAGCGCAGCGGAACGCGGGCGTCGCTACGGCGTTTGGCTCGGCGCAGCCATTCGCCGTAGCGCAGTTCGGTGCGCGCCCGTTCGAAAGGCCGTTCGTCGAACGAGTGCGATTCCAGCGCTCGCAGGTAATGCGGCTCGTCGTCGTCCAGCATGGCGCGGCAGCGTGCCGCCACCGCCTTGGCCCACGCCTGATCGCCCGCCTCCGCCCACGCCTCGAACCGGCGAAAGGCGGGCTCCGCCCTGCTCGGATCGCCAAGGCGTACCGCCGCCTCCAACTGGTCGGGGGCCGCCGCGATCGCCACCGTCGTATATCCGAGCGGACCGCGCTGCAAGGTCTCCAATCGGTCCAAAGTGGACTCGTAGCGGCCGAGCCCGAGGTCGAGCAACGCGAGTGCCACCAGGCTCGCCGCGCCACCCGCGTCCGGCGGCACCTCCGCCAGCTCCCGGCAGCGCCGTTCGTCCCCTTCGATCGCCGCCACCCGCGCCACCACGGCGTTCAGCCGGGGGAGCCGCCGGTGCGATCCGGTGTCCCGGGAGATCCGTACCGCTTCGGCGACCGACGCGGCCGCGTCCCGGTGCAGTCCAGCCGAAACCTGCGCCCCCGCGAGGTCTTGCAGCACCTGAGGGAGCAGACCGATCAGTCCTTCGCGACGGCAGCGAGCCACTTCGGAGAGCGCGAGTTCCCTCGTCACAGTGTCATCGCCGAGGATCATCGCGCAGTAGGTCCTGCCGGGATCGGTGCCCGGCGCGTGCGCGACGTACTCGGCCAGCAGCGGCAACCCGGCCGCGAAGTCGTCGTCCACCAGCACGGCCATGCCCTTGACCACCGGGTCGCCGCCGTCCAGCGCGTCGTTCGCGGCGCGCACGGTCTCCCGGTCGCCGGAGGACCACGCGTACCGGGCGCCGGTGCGCGCCATCGCCACCGCATCGGACGACTCGGCGGACCGTGCGTGCTCGACGAGAAGGCGGGCGGCCGCGCGGCCGTCTCCCAGTTCGAACTCCGTGGCCGCCTCCACCTGCGCCAGCAAGGCGCGTGCCTTGGTGTCCTCGGTCAGCGGTGCCGCCTGCCGGACCAGCTCGGCGGCCTGCTTCCCGTGCCCGGCGGCGAGTGCCAGGGACGCGGCCTCTCCCAGCCGCGCCGCTCGCATCCCGGCCTCGGCGGTGAGTCGCGCGGCCTGCCGGTACAACCCGGCGGCCGCGGTGAACGCCGTGCGCGCCCGCGCGCGTTCGGCCGAGCGCACGATCTCCGCGGCGACCCGCTCGTCGGGTGCGGTGGTGGCGGCGGCGAGATGCCGGACCCGGCAGTCGGCGTCCGAAGTGGACTCGGCGAGCGCCTGGTGCACCGCGATCCGGCGGGCGAGGACGGCACCCTGGTAGGCGGCCGTGCCGATCAGCGGATGCCGGAAGGTGACCGTACCCCCGGTGACCTCCAGTAGCCGCGCGGTCTCGGCCTGTTCCAGGTCGGCGAGGCCGACTCCCAGCGTTTCGGCTGCCCCGAGCAGCGTCGGAAGGTGCCCGCGTCCCTCGGCCGCGGCGATGAGCATCATCAGCCGGGTCCGCGACGGCAACGCGCTGATCTGCGCGCGGAAGCCCGCCAGCACGCGGTCGGCCACCGGCAGCGGTCCGGCTGCCGCGTCGGGTTCCCGTTGCGAGGCCGCGAATTCGAGCAGTGCCAGCGGATTGCCCGCCGATTCCGCGAGCACCCTCGCCGGTGACGGCGGTGCCAGCCCTCGTTCGGCCAGGAGCCGCGCGGCGTCGTCCGGGTCGAGCCGGGCCGGGCGCAGTTCCGGCAGATCCGCCGCGGCGAAACCGGTCTCCCTCGCCCCGAACACCATCGCGACGCGATCCGCGGCCAGCCGCCGGGCGGCGAACAACAAGGCGTCCGCTGTCGCGCGATCCAGCCACTGCGCGTCGTCGACAAGGCACAGCACCGGACCGTCGTCGGCGACGTCGGCGAGCAGGGTGAGTACGGCGAGCCCGGTCAAGAACCGGTCCTGGCCGCTGGTGCGGCCCGAGTCCAGCACCGCATGCAACGCTTCGGCCTGAGGGCCGGGCAGTGCGGAGATCCGGTCCTGTACCGGCCACAGCAACTGGACCAGGCCGCCGAACGCCAGATCGGCTTCGGCTTCGATTCCCTTGACCCACAGCACGCGCAGCCCGGAGGCGGCTTCGGCCGCCCAGCCCAGTAACGCGGATTTCCCGATACCCGCCTCGCCGCGCAGTACCAGCGCGCCGCTGCGGCCGGCGCGAGCCGCGGAAAGCAGCGTTTCGATCGCCGCCTGCTCGCCGGCCCTGCCGTACAACACACCGGCCTCCGTAACCGTGAGTGAGGTACGGACGCCGAATCCCAGTACCCCGGTACCGAAACCTTACCGATTCGGGAACAGCCCGCCCGGATCAAGCTTCCGGGTATGAACGAGTTGCTGGCCCCGGTCTCCGCGGGCACCCTGTCCCTCCCGAACCGCCTGGCGATGGCGCCGATGACCCGCAGCCGCGCGAAGGGCGGCCACGTCACCGGGCTGACCGCCGAGTACTACGCGCAGCGCGCCGCCGCCGGGCTGATCATCACCGAAGGCACACAACCCTGCGTCATCGGCCAGGGCTACATCGACACGCCCGGCCTGCACACCCCGGAGCATGCCGCCGCGTGGCGCGCGGTCACCGAGGCCGTGCACGAGCGCGGGGGCCGGATCTTCGTCCAGCTGATGCACTCCGGCCGGATCGGGCACCCCTCGCTCTACCCGGACGGCAGCCTGCCACTGGCCCCGACGGCGATCCCGTCGGGCGAAAAGCTGTACACCCCGGACGGCCTGCTCGACCACCCGCGACCGCGGGAAATGACGTTGGCGGACATCGCGCGTTCCGTGGACGAGTTCACCGCCGCCGCGCGGCTCGCGATGGAGGCCGGATTCGACGGCGTCGAACTGCACGGAGCCAGCGGCTACCTGATCCACCAATTCCTCGCCGACAACACCAACCGGCGCACCGACGCCTATGGCGGCCCGATCGAGAACCGCATCCGGTTCGCGGTGGAGGTGGCGCGGGCGGTCGCCGACGCGATCGGCCCGGAGCGCACCGGCATCCGGCTGTCACCCGGCTCCACTCTCAACGGCACCCGGGAGAGCGACACCGAAGACCTCTACCCCGCCCTCGTCCGCGCGCTCGGTCCGGCAGGGCTGGCTTACGTGCACGTCTCGGAGTTCGGCACGCGGGACATCACCAAGCTCATCCGCGCCGAATGGCCGGGCACCCTCATCCTCAACCCGCACCCGGCAGGCCCGGAACCGGCGACCGTGGCGGACGGCGTGGACGCGTTGCGAGAAGGGGTCGCCGACGTGATCAGCCTCGGCAGGCTGTGGCTCGCCAATCCGGACCTGCCCGCCCGGATCGCCGCCGGCGGTCCGTTCGCCGACGCCGATCCCGCGACCTTCTACGGCGGCGACCACCGCGGATACACCGACTACCCGACCATGGCCGCGCGATGAGCGTGCCGGTACGCGCCGGGATTCCGGGGCCGTGGCTGGCTTTGCTGGCCGGTCCGTTGTCGTTCGGCATCGCCGGGCCGTCGTTGATCCTGCCCGACGCGGCCGCGGCGCTGGGCACCGGAATTCCGGTGGTGACGTGGATCGTGACGGCGTTCGGCTGGGGGATCGCCGTCGGCACGCCGCTGCTCGGCGGGCTGCAGAACCATCGCGGGGTCCGGACGGCGGTGCTCACCTGCGCCGCGCTGGTGCTGGCGGGTGCCGTCGCGGTGGCGACCGTTCCGTGGTTGCCGGTGCTGGTCGCCGGCAGTGCCTCGCAGGGGCTCGGCACCGCCGGATTCACCACGATGGCCATGACCCTGGCCGGGTCGGCGCGAGCGATGGGCCTGGTCACCTCTTCGCTGGCGGTCGTCGGCTCGACGTCGCCGTTGATCGGTGATCTGATCGGCGGCGCGTTCGGCTGGCAACTCGCGCTGGCGCTTCCCGCGCTCGGCCTCCTCGCCGTGCCCGCGGTACTGCGAACGGCGCCCGCGACGCCGGTCGCGCCGTCACGCTTCGACCCGATCGGCGCGATCCTGGTGACCGCGCTGGTCACCGCGTTGGTGTTCGTACCGCACGTGTGGCTTCCCGCGGGCGGCGCGGTCGTCGTCGTAGCGGTTCTGCTGGCCGGGCACCTGAGGGCGCGGCCGGACGGGTTCGTGCCCGCCGCGCTCCTGCGCACCCCGGTGTTCCTCGTCGCGGCAGGGCTCGCGTTCGCGCTCGCGGTGGCCAACTTCGGGTTGATGTACGTGCTGCCGCCGCGGCTGACCGGGGAATCCGGCTGGACCAGCGGCGAAGTCGGACTCGCCATCCTGTGGCCGCTGTTGTTCGGCGGGCTGGTGTCCTATGTGGTCATCGCGGCGACGGCGAAAACGTCGTTCCGGACGGTGGCGGTGCTGTTCCCGGCACTCGCCGCCCTCGCGCTGGTGCTGGCGGGGGTGAGCGTTTCCCCCGTCGCGTTGCTGATCGCACAGGCACTCGCTTCGCTCGCGGCGGCCTCGGGCCAGGGTGTCTTCGCCGTGCGCGCCGGAGCCGCCGCCGGAGCGCACCGGGCGGCGGGAATGGGCCTGTTCAACCTCGCCTACCTGCTGGGGGCCGCCTTCGGCCCCGCGATCGCCGCACTCCTCTGAAACCAGCCGTGGGGCCGGTCATGGCGACAAGGCAGCCGCGTGTGGTCGACCGGCCTCCGGCTTGGCGTGGGGCGTCTCTTGGCCGCCACGGGCTCGCCGGCGTCGCACCTCCGACCTTTAGTCTGCGGTGGTGCCTGAAGCCTCCGAACTCGACGAGCGCGTCCCGCCGAAACGCGTGCTCGGCCTCGCGGTGCCCGCGCTCGGCGTCCTCGCCGCCGAACCGCTGTACGTCCTGGTGGACACGGCCGTCGTCGGCCACCTCGGTGCGCTGCCGCTGGCCGGGCTCGCCGTCGGCGGTGTCGTGCTGTCGCAGGTTTCGAGCCAGCTGACGTTCCTGTCGTACGGCACCACGTCGCGGACCGCGCGGCTGCACGGCGCGGGCCGCCGTGGCGACGCTGTCCGCGAAGGTGTCCAGGCGACCTGGCTGGCGGTGATCGTCGGGCTGGTCGTGATCGTCGCCGGGCAGCTGCTGGCCGCGCCGATCGCCCGGGTGCTTTCCGGCGACGCCGCGATCACCGACGCCGCCGTCTCCTGGCTGCGGATCGCGCTGTTCGGGACGCCGTTCATCCTGATCACGATGGCGGGCAACGGCTGGATGCGCGGCGTCCAGGATTCCGCGAAGCCGTTGCGCTATGTGCTGGCGGGCAACGGGATCTCCGCCGTGCTGTGCCCGGTGCTGGTGTACGGCGCGGACTGGGGGCTGGAAGGGTCGGCGATCGCGAACGTCGTCGCGCAGGTGATCTCGGCGTCGCTGTTCATCGCGGCCCTGGTGCGGGAACGGGTCCCGCTGCGCCCGGAACCGAAGGTGATGCGTGCCCAGCTCGGCCTCGGCCGGGACCTGGTGCTCCGAAGCCTCGCCTTCCAGGCGTGTTTCGTCTCCGCCGCCGCGGTCGCCGCGCGGACGTCCACCGAGGCCGTCGGCGCGCACCAGGTCGTGCTGCAGCTGTGGACCTTCCTCGCGCTGGTGCTGGATTCACTCGCGATCGCCGCGCAGTCGCTCGTGGGTGCCGCCCTCGGCGCCGGGGCGAGTGAACGGGCCCGCGGGCTGTCGCGGCAGATCACCGGCTACGGCCTGGTGTTCGGCTGCTTCCTCGGCGTCGTGTTCGCGTCGGTGGCCGGAGTTCTGCCGCAGGTGTTCACTTCGGACGCGGCCGTGCTCGGCCAGATCCCGCACGCGTGGTGGTTCTTCGTCGCGCTGCAACCGATCGCCGGGGTGGTGTTCGCGCTGGACGGTGTCCTGCTCGGCGCCGGGGATGCCGCCTTCCTGCGCAACGCGACCCTGCTGAGCGCGGCGCTGGGGTTCCTGCCGCTGATCTGGCTGTCGCTCGCGTTCGGCTGGGGGCTGGCCGGGATCTGGACCGGGCTCTCGCTGTTCATGCTGCTGCGGCTGGCGACCCTGCTGGTGCGGTGGCGGTCGGGGCAGTGGGCCGTCGAGGGCGCCGTCCGCGCGGCCTGACCTTCCCCCGCGTTTAGTCCTCTGAATGCGGTACTTGCGTGTGCAACTACCGCATTCAGAGGACTAAACGCGGGGGTGGAGCGCCCCTTGACACCGGCAGCCGGGTGAACTGCGGCGTTGTGGCGAAAAGCACCCGGGTAACGGCTATGTTTCGTCATTGCTTACGCGCTACAACTATATGAGGCGGCAGTGCGGGCGTCTCTTCGCCCGAACCGTGCTCAAGGAGGAAATACTGTGACAGGCCGAGCCACCCGCCGGTCCTGGTTCATCTGGTTCGCCGCCGTCACCGTCTATCTCCTCGCCGTCTTCCATCGCACCTCGTTCGGCGTCGCCGGGCTCCAGGCCGCCGACCGCTTCGGTGTCGGCGCGGCCGCGCTCGGCACGTTCACCGTCCTGCAGGTCGGCGTCTACGCCGCGATGCAGATCCCCACCGGCGTCCTCGTCGACCGCTACGGCCCACGACGGGTGCTCACCGGCGCCGTGTTCTTCCTCGGACTCGGCCAGATCCTGCTCGCGGTCGCCGATTCCTACCCGCTCGGCCTGCTCGCCCGCGCCGTCGTCGGCTTCGGTGACGCGCTGACCTTCGTGAGCATCCTGCGGCTGATCGCCGCGCATTTCCCCGGCCGCCAGTACGCCCTGCTCGCCGCGCTGACCGGGGCGATCGGTTACGTCGGCAATCTCGCCGCGACCCTCCCGCTGGGCCTGCTGCTCGACGGCCCCGGCTGGACCTCGACGTTCCTCACCGTCGGCCTGGTGACGGCGCTGTACACCGCCGTCGTCGCCCTCCGCGTCGAAGACACCCCGCGCGGCGTGCCGGAGCCCGTGCGCGAAAAGGTCCATCCGAAGGTGCTGGGCCGCCAGGTCGCCGACGCGTGGCGCACCCCGGGGACCCGGCTGGGCTTCTGGGTCCACTTCAGCACGATGTTCGCCCCCAACGTGCTGACCATGCTGTGGGGTGTCCCGTTCCTGGTGCAGGGCCAGGGATATCCGAAGGCCACCGCGAGTTCGCTGCTGATCGTGTTCGTGTTCGGCTCGATGATCGGCGGACCGGTGATCGGCGGGCTGATCGGACGGCGCCCGTCGCTGCGGATGCCGCTCGTCGGCGGGTACATCGGCGGCGCCGCGGTGATGTGGGCGGTCCTGCTCGGCTGGGGCGGCACGATCCCGGTCGCGGTCCTGGTCCCCGTGTTCGCCTTCCTGTCCCTCGGCGGCCCGGCGTCGATGATCGGTTTCGCGCTGGCGCGGGACTACAACCCACTCTCGCGCGTCGGCACCGCGACCGGTGTGGTGAACGTCGGCGGATTCGTGGCCACGACGATCTCGGCGCTCGCGGTCGGCGTGCTGCTGGAGTGGACGGGCGGCACGTTCCGCCTGGCGCTGCTGTCGGTGATCGCGGTGCTCGCGTTCGGCACCTTCCGGATGCTCGTGTGGTGGCGGCGCACCCGCGCCGTGCTGTTCGAGGCCGAGGCGCGAGGCGAGGCGATCCCGGTGCAGATCCGGCGCCGCCGTTGGGACGCCGAAGTGCCGATGCCCGTCTCGTCCTAGGCGAAGGCCCGAAAGATAGGGTTCGGCCCGTGTCGCGCCCCAATCAGGCTCAAGCCAAGAAACGTCCCGCTCCGCCGCCCGGTCTCGTCATCGTCGACAAACCGTCCGGGATGACCTCCCACGACGTCGTCGCCAGGGCGCGGCGCTTCATGGGCACCCGCAAGGTCGGGCACGCCGGCACCCTCGACCCGATGGCCACCGGCGTCCTCGTGCTCGGCATCGAACGCGCGACGAAACTCCTCGGCCACCTGGCGCTGGACCGCAAGACCTACCTCGCGACCCTCTCCTTGGGACTGTCCACCACGACCGATGACGCCGAGGGCGAGCCGATCGCCGAAGCCGCGCCGGACGTCGTCGAGAAGATCACCGACGAAGCGATCGCGGCCGGGATCGCCGCGCTGACCGGCGACATCCAGCAGGTGCCGAGCGCGGTCAGCGCGGTCAAGATCGACGGCAAACGCGCGTACGCCCGCGTTCGCGCCGGCGAAGAGGTCGTCATCCCGCCGCGGCCGGTCACCGTGCACCGCTTCGACCTGCTCGCCACGCGCCGCGAGGCGAGCCGGATCGAACTCGACGCCGTCGTCGAATGTTCGTCGGGGACCTACGTCCGCGCGTTGGCCCGCGATCTCGGCGCCGGGCTCGGTGTCGGCGGGCATCTGCTCGCGTTGCGCCGCACCACGGTGGGGCCGTTCACCCTCGCCAAGGCCCGTACCCTCGACCAGCTCGAGGACAAGCCGGAACTGACACTGGACCTCGACGCCGCCGTCGCCGCCGCGTTCCCGCGCCGCGATCTGGACGTCCGCATGGCACAGGCGGTCCGATATGGACAGAGGGTGCCCGCGGCCGGGATCGAGGGCACGTACGGGATGTTCGGACCGGACGGCCGGGTGCTCGCGCTCGCCGCGGACGAAGGCGAACTGGCCCGGTCGGTGGTCGTGTTGCTGCCCGCCTAGGTAGGAGAACTCGTGAGTGGTAAAGACGGTTCTAACCGTCTTTACCACTCACGAGTCAGGGGCCGCTTGGGCGCGAAGCCCGCGAGCGTGCCGCACAGGGCACGGCCTAGGGTGGTGCACGGAGCGGGCCTGAGGAGACGGGGCTAGAAGTGCAGCGTTGGCGTGGTTTGGGTGACCTCCCCGGGAGCTGGGGACGGTGTGTGGTGACGATCGGCGTCTTCGACGGCGTGCACCGCGGTCATCAGGAGCTGATTTCGAGGACGGTCCGCGCCGCCGCCGAACGCGGCGTGCCGAGCGTGGTGCTGACCTTCGATCCCCATCCGTCGGAGGTGATCCGGCCGGGCAGTCATCCGGCGCAGCTGACCACGTTGCGCCGCAAGGCGGAACTGGTCGAGGGCCTGGGGGTGGACGTCTTCTGCGTGCTGCCGTTCACGCTGGAACTGTCGCGGCTGACGGCGCACGAGTTCGTGCACGAGGTGCTGGTGGACAAGCTGCACGCGGCCGCGGTGATCGTGGGGGAGAACTTCACCTTCGGCGCGAAGGCGGCCGGTGACGTCGAACTCCTCCGCACGCTGGGGAAGCGGTTCGGTTTCGTGGCGCAGGGCGCGGAACTGCAAGGGCTGCTCGCCCAGGAGCAGGCGGACAACGACATCACCTTCTCCTCGACCTACGTCCGCTCGTGCATCGACGCCGGAGACGTCGTCGCCGCGTCCGAAGCGCTCGGCAGGCCGCACCGGCTGGAGGGCATCGTCGTCCGGGGCGACGGCCGGGGGCACGATCTCGGGTACCCGACGGCGAACCTTTCGACGCCGCGGTTCGCGGCGGTGCCCGCCGACGGGGTCTACAGCGCCTGGTTCACCCGTTCGTCGGATCCCGGCCGACGGCTGCGTGCCGCCGTGTCGGTCGGCACCAACCCGACCTTCTCGGGGCGGGAACGCACCGTCGAGGCCTTCGTCCTCGACATCGACGAGGATTTCTACGGGCAGCACGTCGCGCTTGATTTCGTCACCAAGCTGCGGGATCAGGTCCGGTTCCCGACGTCGGAGGGGCTGGTGGCGCAGATCGACGAGGACGTCGCCCGTACCAGGGAACTGCTCGGCGGGCAGGACTGACCGGTTCCGGCCTTGGCCGGATGACAATCGACAAACACACCCGCTCACGTGCGTTCCGGTGGCAAGATGTCACGGACCGCGCATGGCGTTCGATGGGGTTAAGGGGAGCGGACCAGGTGGAGGACCACAAGATCGTCCAGCGGAACATCGCGCTGCAGAAGGAGTGGTACGGGGAGCCGCTCGGCGATCGCGTGCGGAGACTGGTCGTCGCCTTCGACATCTCCCAGGCCTTCCTCGCCGAGGTCCTCGGCATCAGCGCGCCCATGCTCAGCCAGGTGATGAGCGGGCGCCGCGCGAAGATCGGGAATCCGGTCGTCCTCGCCAAGATGATCATGCTGGAGCGCAAGGTGCTGGTCCCGGCGGTCGCCGCGGGGGACCGCAAGGCCATGCAGGAGGCCCTTGAGGACGTCCGCGATTCGCGGCCGACGGTGGGCAGGGACAGCATCCCGGTCGGTGCCGTCGCCGACGACCAGGGTGTGCTCGTTGCGCTGCGGGACATCGGTGAGGACGAAGACCTCACCGAAGCCGCGAAGCTGCTCGACGAAGACTTCCCGTCGCTGGCGGACCTGCTGCGCCGCGCCGCGCGGAACGGTTCCTGACGTGACTCGCGTGCTTCGCGACGTGACTCGCGTGCTTGGAGGCGGAACTCACGAGTTCCGCCTCCAAGCACGCGAGTCACGGGTTTGAGCACGCGAGTCACGTGCCTATGACGATCTTCAGCGCGTTGATCCCGCCCGACGAGGTCCTCGACCAGGTAGCCGCCGCGCTCGGCACGCCCGAAGACGGCGATTTCCGCTGGTCGGTGCGAGAGGACTGGCATATCACCCTCGGTTTCCACGGCCAGGACGATCCGGCCGAACGAGGCGACTGGCTCGCCGGGCGGCTGGCCGGCGCGGGGCCGATCGACCTCCGGCTGGAAAAGGCCGCGACATTCCCCGGGGTGCTGTGGTTGAGTGTGTACGGAACCGGGCTCCACGAGCTGGCCGTGAAGGCCGGCGCGGAGAGTGAAGGCAGGCCGTACGTGGCCCACCTGACACTGGCCCGCTTCCCCCGCGACCGGCCGCGAGCCGCGAGCGCGTGGGAGGAGCGGCTGGCCGGGTTCACCAGTGAGACCTGGACGGCGACCGAGGCCGTTCTGATGAGCAGTGACCGTGAACAGGGCGTTTCGCGCTACCGGGTGATCCGGTCGTACGCGTTGGACCACGCCCGCGCCTGAAGCCGCTGATCACGAGGCTGGTAGCCTTGACGATCGGGTCCGGCTGCAGTCCGTGGCGGCCGTGACCGTCTCACCCGGCGTGAAGACATCGTCCGGGCCGCACGGCACAGATATCTAGGAGCACCACTGTGGCTTTGTCCACCGAAGAGAAGAAGTCGATCCTTGCCGAGTACGGCGTGCACGACTCGGACACCGGATCCCCCGAGGCCCAGGTCGCACTGCTGACCAAGCGCATCGTCGGCCTCACCGAGCACCTCAAGGCTCACAAGCACGACCACCACTCCCGTCGCGGGCTTCTGCTGCTGGTCGGCCGCCGCCGCCGGCTGCTGAACTACGTGATGAAGGTGGACATCGAGCGTTACCGTGCGCTGATCCAGCGTCTCGGCCTCCGCCGATAGCTTGAACCCGAGGGGGAGTGACCACATCGGTCGCTCCCCCTCGGTCTAAGAACACAGGCGCGAGCGCGCACGAGGTACCGTCCGCCGGTCCTCGGTAGTGGTTCCCGGGCAACGGCCCGGGGGCTTCGATCGAAGACCGGCCTCACTCCTCGAGCGTCCGCAGGCGAAACAGGTCCCAGGGTGGGAGACTCGCGCCGTTACAGAGGATCAAAAGAGGAGATACACCCTATGACCGACTCCACCGGAGTCACCGTGCACGAAACCGAAGCCGTGATCGACAACGGCCGTTTCGGCACTCGCACCGTCCGCTTCGAGACCGGCCGTCTGGCCCGTCAGGCCGCCGGTTCCGTCGTCGCGTACCTGGACGAAGAGACCATGCTGCTCTCGGCGACCACCGCGTCGAAGCACCCGAAGGAGCACTTCGACTTCTTCCCGCTGACCGTGGACGTCGAGGAGCGCATGTACGCCGCGGGCCGCATCCCCGGCGCGTTCTTCCGTCGTGAGGGCCGCCCGTCGACCGACGCGATCCTCACCGCCCGCCTGATCGACCGCCCGCTGCGCCCGTCGTTCACCGACGGCCTGCGCAACGAGATCCAGGTCGTCATCACCGTCCAGAGCCTCAACCCGGACGACCCGTACGACGTGCTCGCGATCAACGCCGCTTCGGCGTCGACCCAGATCGCCGGTCTGCCGTTCTCCGGTCCGATCGGCGGCGTCCGCGTCGCGCTGATCGAGGACCAGTGGGTCGCGTTCCCGACCTGGAAGCAGCTGGAGCAGGCCACCTTCAACATGGTGGTCGCCGGCCGCATCGTCGGTGACGACGTCGCCATCATGATGGTCGAGGCCGAGGGCACCGAGCAGACCCTCGACCTGATCGCCGCCGGCGGCAAGGCGCCGGACGAGGTCTCGGTCGCCGAGGGCCTCGAAGCCTCGAAGCCGTTCATCAAGGTGCTGTGCGAGGCGCAGCAACAGCTCGCCGAAGTCGCCGCGAAGCCGACCGGCGAGTTCCCGGTCTACCTCGCCTACGAGCAGGACGCGTTCGACGCCGTCGCCGCCATCGCGACCGACGACCTCGCGAACGCCCTGACCATCGCGGGCAAGCAGGACCGCGACAACGCGACCGACCAGGTCAAGGCCGCGGTGCTGGAGAAGGTCGGCCTCGGCGAGGGCGAAGCCTTCCAGGGCCGTGAGAAGGAGATCGGCGCGGCGTTCAAGGCCCTGTCGAAGAAGATCATGCGCAAGCGCGTCCTCACGGACAAGATCCGCATGGACGGCCGCGGCCTGACCGACATCCGCTCGCTCGCCGCCGAGGTCGCCGTGATCCCGCGGGCGCACGGTTCCGCGCTGTTCGAGCGCGGTGAGACCCAGATCCTGGGCGTCACCACGCTGAACATGCTCCGCATGGAGCAGCAGATCGACTCGCTCTCCCCGGAGACCACGAAGCGGTACCTGCACCACTACAACTTCCCGCCGTTCTCCACCGGCGAGACCGGCCGCGTCGGTTCGCCGAAGCGGCGCGAGATCGGCCACGGCATGCTCGCCGAGCGCGCCCTCGTGCCGGTCCTGCCGAAGCGGGACGAGTTCCCGTACGCGATCCGCCAGGTCTCCGAGGCGCTGGGCTCCAACGGCTCCACCTCGATGGGCTCGGTCTGCGCCTCGACCATGGGTCTGCTGAACGCGGGTGTCCCGCTGAAGGCGCCGGTCGCCGGCATCGCCATGGGCCTCATCTCCGACGAGGTCGACGGCGAGACCCGCTACGTCGCGCTGACCGACATCCTCGGTGCCGAGGACGCCATGGGCGACATGGACTTCAAGGTCGCCGGCACCAAGGACATCATCACCGCGCTGCAGCTGGACACGAAGCTCGACGGCATCCCGTCGGAGGTCCTCGCGGCCGCGCTGAAGCAGGCGAAGGACGCCCGCCTCACCATCCTGGAGGTCATCGCCGAGGCGATCGACGGCCCGGACGAGATGAGCCCGTTCGCCCCGCGCGTCACCAGCGTGAAGATCCCGGTGGACAAGATCGGCGAGGTCATCGGCCCGAAGGGCAAGATGATCAACTCGATCACCGAGGAGACCGGCGCCGACATCTCCATCGAGGACGACGGCACGATCTACGTGGGCGCGGCCGACGGCCCGTCGGCGGAGGCGGCGATCGACAAGATCAACGCCATCGCCAACCCGCAGCTGCCCAAGGTCGGTGAGCGCTTCCTCGGCACCGTGGTGAAGACGGCCGCGTTCGGCGCGTTCGTCTCGCTGCTGCCGGGCAAGGACGGCCTGGTGCACATCTCGAAGCTGGGCAACGGCAAGCGGATCGCCAAGGTCGAGGACGTGGTCAACGTGGGCGACAAGCTCCGCGTCGAGATCGCCGACATCGACAACCGCGGCAAGATCAGCCTGATCGTGGTCCAGGAAGAAGACTCGGCGGACGCCAAGGCCGCCGACGGCGACAAGGCCGAGGCTCCGAAGGCCGACGCCCAGTAATCCTGGCTAGACCGATGTGAAACGTCAGGAAAGGGTCGTTCAGGACAGTTTTCGTCCTGAACGACCCTTTCCTGACATGTGAGTAAGGAATCCGTTGGCTCGTCAGGTTCCCGGGCACGAACAGCCCGTCGGCAGCACCCGCACGCTGGAGTCCACTTCGGACGGTGCGGTGGTCAAGCGCAGTGTGCTGGCCGGTGGCCTCCGGGTCATCACCGAGCACGTCCCCGCCTCCCGTTCGGCGACGGTCGGGCTGTGGGTCGGGGTCGGATCGCGTGACGAGCCGTCGTCGGTCGAGGGCGCGGCGCACTACCTCGAACACCTGCTGTTCAAGGGCACCACGAACCGGGACGCCACCCAGATCGCCGAGGAGATCGACGCGGTCGGCGGGGAGTTCAACGCGTTCACCGCGAAGGAGCACACCTGCTACTACGCGCAGGTGCTCGACGAGGATCTGCCGCTCGCGATGGACCTCGTCACCGACGTCGTGTTCGAGGCCCTGTGCACGGACAAGGACGTCGAGACCGAGCGCAGTGTCGTGCTCGAAGAGATCTCGATGCGTGACGACGACCCCGAAGACCTGCTGCACGAGACGTTCGTCGGCGCGATCCTGGGCAACCACGCGCTGGGCCGCCCCGTGCTCGGCAGCGAGAAGTCCATCGTCGAGATGTCCGCTTCGGCGTTGCGCGGGTTCTACCGGCGCCGCTACACCCTGCCGCGGATGGTGCTCGCGGTCGCCGGGAACATCGAGCACACCCAGGTGCTTCGCTTGGTGCGCAAGGCTTTGCGGACCAGGCTGATCGGGACGGCGACGCCCGTGCCGCCGCGCGGCGGGCGGGCACGGATCGCGATGGCGCCGAAACTCGCGCTGCACACCGACGACACCGAGCAGGCGCATGTGATGCTCGGCCTGCGTTCGCTGTCGCGGCACGACGACCGCCGGTTCGCGCAGTCGGTGCTCAACGCCGCGCTCGGCGGCGGGATGAGCTCGCGCCTGTTCCAGGAGGTCCGGGAGAAGCGGGGGCTGGCGTACCAGGTGTACTCGTCCGTCGCGAGCTACGCCGACACAGGGCACATGGCCGTCTACGCGGGCTGCCAGCCCGAGAAGCTCGGCGAGGTCGCCGGGGTGATCCGCGAGGTGCTCGAACTCGTCGGCAAGGACGGGCTGAGCGAAGCCGAGGTCGCGCGGGCGAAGGGCCAGTTGCGGGGCGGGCTCGTGCTCGGCCTCGAGGACACCTCGTCGCGGATGTCGCGCATCGGCAAGAACGAACTGAACTACGGCCGCTACCTCGGCGTCGACGACACGGTGGCGCGGATCGACGCCGTCACCACCGACGAGGTCTGTGCGCTCGCTCGCACTCTGCTCGCCCGTCCTGGTGGCGTCTCGGCGGCGGCGGTGGTCGGGCCGTACGCTCACGCCGACGACCTTCCGGACGATCTGCACGAGGTGATCGCATCATGACCGCTGGAATTCGCGTCGGCGTGCTGGGCGCACGCGGCCGGATGGGCCAGGAAGTGGTCAACGCCGTCAACGGCGCCGACGACATGGAACTCGTCGCCGCGCTCGACGCCGGTGACGACTTCTCGGCGCTCAAGCAGGCTCAGGTCGTCGTCGACTTCACCCACCCCGAAGCGGTGATGGACAACCTCGAGTTCCTGACCGGCAATGGGATCCACGCCGTGGTCGGCACCACCGGGTTCAGCGAAGGGCGGCTGGAAAAGCTGCGCTCGTGGCTCGCGGCCGACCCGTCGCTCGGCGTGCTGATCGCGCCGAACTTCGCGCTCGGCGCGGTGCTGGCCATGCGGTTCGCCCAGCAGGCGGCGCGGTTCTACAACTCGGCCGAGGTCATCGAGCTGCACCACAACCGCAAGGCCGACGCGCCTTCCGGCACCGCCGCGCACACCGCGCGGCTGATCGGCGAAGCCCGCGCGGAAGCCGGTCTCACGCCGGGCGAAGACGCGACGACGTCCGAAGTGGACGGTGCCCGCGGCGCACTCGTCGACGACGTCCGCGTGCACTCGGTCCGGCTGCCCGGACTGGTGGCGCACGAGGAGATCCTGTTCGGCGGCGAGGGGGAGACCCTGACCATCCGGCACGATTCCCTGCACCGCACGTCGTTCATGCCGGGTGTGCTGCTCGGCGTGCGTTCGGTGCTCACGCGGCCCGGCCTCACGGTCGGTCTCGAGAACATCCTCGACCTGTGAGGGCCCGCAACTTCGCGCTGGTGATGACGGCGGCGCTCGCCGTTTACGTCGTCCTGCTGGCGGGCCGGGGCATCGCGCTGGTGCGCACCGGGGAGACGGTGCCGGTGCTCTTCGGCGTCGGGGTCCTGCTGCTGCCGCTGCTCGGGATCTGGATCATCGTGACCACCTGGCGTTCCGGCGTCCAGATCCAGCGGCTTTCGCGGCGGCTGGACGAGGAAGGCGGCCTGCCCGACGTCTCCGATCTGCCCCGGCGGCCTTCGGGCCGGGTGGATCGCGACGCCGCCGATGCCTGGTTCGACGAACGCCGCGCCGAAGTCGAGGCCGACCAGGAGAACTGGCGCGTCTGGTACCGGCTGGCGTACGCGTACGAGATCGCCGGCGACCGGAAGCGCGCCCGCGCCACGATGCGGCGCGCCGTCGAACTCGAAGCCGCTTCCCGCAACTAGTCACCTGATTGCGGGGGCCGGTGGCCTGGGCTGTCCCGTGTCCATGAAGGATTTGGGACGTTGAGTGTCCCAAATCCTTCACAGACAACCCTGTGCCAGCGGGCTCCTCACCTTCGCGCAGGTCAGCAATGGGTAGACATGGGTGTGTCCGCTTCAACCCGTCTTGCCACTCGCGACCACCTGGACCGTCGTGCCGCCGCAGCGTCTCTCTTGCAAGGCGTGAAGGTCGAGTTTCTTCGGCTGAGTAGGCAAGGAGGCCTTCACGGACCTGACCCGGGATCAACCGCAGCTACGCGCAATTAGTCCTCTGAATGCGCAGGCTCGATTCCGAGGACGGGCAGGCATTCGCGAACGGCGACCAGTTCGATGTCGGTGACGCCGTTCGAGGCGTGGTTGTCGAAGAAGGCGTCGCTGGTCGACTCGCGGGCTCCGATCCCCTCGAAGGCAAGATGCAGCACTGCCTGCCGCATCTCCTTGCCCAGGCCGCGGCCACGCAGGTCCGGACTGAGCCAGGAGAACGTGGTGACCGTGCCGAACGTGGCGAAGTCGGTGCCGATCAGATCCTGCATGCCC
Organism: Amycolatopsis sp. NPDC043887; assembly: GCF_056435665.1. NCBI lineage: Bacteria > Bacillati > Actinomycetota > Actinomycetes > Pseudonocardiales > Pseudonocardiaceae > Amycolatopsis > Amycolatopsis sp. NPDC043887. Next base: position 42,904 of record NZ_JBWKEB010000028.1, on the reverse strand, counting down.
ACCGGCTCCCCGTCGACGACCACGACGAAGTACAGCCGCCACTGGCTCTCGCTCACCCGGCCCCGGCCCAGCCAGATGCCGCGTAGCCGGCGCCATTCGCGCTCCGGGCTTGTCTTCGTAGAGCGAGGCCGGATCGTCGAACGGCCACGGGGTTCGGTGACCACGCCCTTGCGGACCGTCGGAATCAACCGCTCCAGGTGGATACGCGGACGAAGTCGGCACGGGCGAAGACACTAGGGGGCGGCCGCCATGGCGCGCATCACAATATCGGTGCTCAGTAGTGGAACCAGCCCGCGAACAGGGCGGGGGAGGCGGCCAGCAGGCTGAACCGCAGCCAGCGGCCGAGGAAACCGGTGGCCAGAAACGTCGCCAGCGGCATCCGCACCAGCCCCGCGAGGACACTCGTGGCCATGTACGGCGGCAGGCCGACGACCGAGCTCACCCCGTACGTGCCCGCCATCCAATGCGGATGCCGATGGCACCGTTCGCGCAGTGCGTCGAGCCGGGCGCGCATCTTCTTGGTGCGCGCCCGCCATCTTTCCCGGCGCGGGGTGGGCGGCCGCTCCCGGTGCAGGCGGTCGTGCAGCGGTTTCGGGAGTTTGATCGTGCCCTTCGCGGCGAGGTAGTAGAGCGTCTTCCCGCCCACTTGACCGGCCGCGACGATGGCGCCGAGCAGCAGCCACGGCATCGTCGGCTGGCTCGCGCACAGGCCGATGAGGAACATCTCGATGCTGACGACGGGGAGGATCGCGGAACCGAAGGCGACGCCGAACGACAGGAGCAACCAGCCCACCATCGTTGCCTCCCCGTTATCTTCGTTCTCTCCAAGCTATCAGCTGAAAACCAGGACGCACTGGGGCCAGCCCCCGTTCCCGGCTTCCGGGCCGCACCAGAAGATCACCTGTTCGTCGGCTCTCGGCCACCTGCCGCTGCCATGCTGGAGCCGTGGCCGACGTGCACGACGCGGTCCGCGGAAAGGGTTTCGCGGATCGCTTCGCCGACTTCTGCGCGGCCGTGGTGCGGCGCCTCCCCTTCGGGCTTTCCCGGCTGGTGGCGCCGAGTTTCCTCGGTTTCGCGCTCATCAACGGGTTCACCTTCGGGGTCGACCTGATCCTGCTGACCCTGCTTCGCGGCTGGCTCGGCCTGCCGGTGTGGCTGGCGATCACGCTCGCGTACGCGACGGCGTTCGGGCTGAGTTTCGTGCTGAACCGCAGCATGAACTTCCGCTCGCACGCGCCCGTCGGCAGGCAGGCGGTGCTGTACGTCATCGCGATCGTCATCAACTACGTGGCGTTCCTGCTCGGCGTCGGGGCCGGGCTGGCCGCGCTGGGCGTCGACTACCGCCTCTCCCGGCTCATCGCCGGGGCGTGCGAAGGCGTCTTCATGTACTCGGTGATGCGCTGGGTCGTGTTCGCGAAGTCAGGGAGTGAGCTCGAGCTCGAGGCCTCCGGTGAGCCGGACTTCGCGCACGTTCGTGCTTCCGGTGTCGAGGATGCGGACGGTTCCGTCGGGCGACCAGCCCGCGCGGCGGAAGAAGCCCAGTGACGCGTGATCGGTCTGGGCGACCCAGCTGATCCCGCGCGTGGCGCCGTCCTCGCGCAGCCAGGCGGACGCGTTCGCCAGCAGCCGTCCCGCGTGCCCGCGCCGTCCCCACCGCGGCTCGACCAGCAGCGAGGCGATGAGCGCCGTCGTCGAAGCGTCGTCTGGCAGCGAACCGTCGGCGGTGGCCACCTCGCTCTCCGGAGCGCGGCCGGCGACGCAGAAGCCGACAGTGAACTCGCCTTCGGTGGCGAGGAAGACGCGCGTGCCCGGGTACTCGATCGTTTCGGCCCAGGTCTTCTCGAGCTCCTCGATGTCGAGCCCGGCGACAGCCGCTTCGCCGAGCAACTCCGTGTAGGCGCTTCGCCAGGTGTCGCGTTGGATGCGCGCGATTTCGGGGGCGTCGGACACGACTGCTGGGCGGACTTCGGCGGCGGCCATGCTGCGCAGATTAGCGGTGCGGCCGAAAACTGTCGGTGGTGGATGGCAGCATGCGAACGATGAGCACTACGACCATCAGCGGGCCGGTCGCGCGCCGGATCGCGCTGGCCGCACAGGGGTTCGCCGAGGCACGTCCGGGCGGAGCGGTGACAAGGCGACATCTGCAGCGCGTGCTGTCCCGAATCCAGTTGCTGCAACTGGATTCGGTGAACGTCGCGGTCCGCGCGCACTACATGCCGCTGTTCTCCCGGCTCGGCGCGTACGACTCCGCGCTGGTGGACGACGCGGCCTGGTCCCATTCCGCGCGCAAACCCCGGCTGCTGGTCGAATCCTGGGCGCACGAGGCGAGCCTGCTGCCGGTGGCGGACTGGCCGCTCCTGCGGTCAGGGGCGAAACGCATGGGCTGGTGGACGAACTACGCCCGGGTACTGGAGCAGACGCCCCAACTGGTTGACGACATCCTCACCGTCGTCAAGGAACACGGACCGATCGGCGCGGGCGGTATCGAGCGTGCGCTGGAGAGCGACTCGGGTCGCGGCAAACCCGGTTCGTGGTGGGAGCGGTCGGAAGTCAAGAAGGCCTGCGAGTGGCTCTTCGGCATGGGGCAGCTGACCACCGGCACGCGCCGGTCGTTCGAGCGGCTGTACGACCTGACCGAACGCGTCGTCCCCCCGGAGATCCTGTCGCGGACCGTGAGCCCGGAGGAAGGCGCCCGCGAACTGATCACACGCGCGGCCGTCGCGCTGGGCATCGGCACCGAACCGGATCTGCGGGACTACTACCGGCTGGGCCCCGACGTCAGTAAGCGGGCGGTGGCGGAACTGGTCGAGGAGGGTGTGCTGGAACCGGTGACCGTGGACGGCTGGCCCGCCCCGGCGTACCGGCACTTCGCGGCGAAGGCGCCGCGGTCGGTCACCGGCCGGGCCCTGCTGTCGCCGTTCGACCCGCTGATCTGGGAACGCGCCCGCACCGAGCGCATCTTCGACTTCTTCTACCGCATCGAGATCTACGTGCCCGAGCCGAAGCGGATCTACGGGTACTACGTGTTCCCGTTCCTGCTCGACGGCGAACTCGTCGGCCGGGTCGACCTCAAGGCCGACCGTGCCGCCGGGGTGCTTCGCGTCCAGGGCGCCTTCGCCGAGCCTGGGGTGGATGTCGCGCGGGTCGCCAGTGAGCTGGCCGGCGAGCTGCGGCTGATGGCGGAATGGCAGGGGCTGGACGGGGTCGCGGTGGGGGAGCGGGGCGATCTCGCTCCGGTGCTTTCGCGCCTCGTGCGCTGAAGTGACCGAGCTCGTTGATGAAGGATTCGAGACACTCAACGTCCCAAATCCTTCATCGACGGCCGATTCGTGAGTGAAGGTCACGGCGCCCTCAGGCATCATGGCCCGATGCGGCCGGTCCTTTTCCTCGACGTCGACGGCCCGCTGAACCCGTTCGCCGCCAAGCCCAAACCGCCGGGATTCGTCGAGCACAAGTTCCGGATCCGGGGCTGGAGCCGACGGCATCCACTGCGGATGTGGCTCAACCCAGGCCACGGGACGGCGCTGCTCGACGCGGCCGGGGACGCGGAGCTGGTCTGGGCGACCACCTGGGGGCACCAGGCGAACACCATGGTGGGTCCGGCCATCGGCCTGCCCACGCTTCCCGCCGTGGACTGCGCGAACGTCGACAGCGGCTGGAAGTTCGACGCCGTCGCCCGTTACGCCGGGCCGCGCCCTCTCATCTGGCTCGATGACGATTTCGACCTGTATCCCACCGCCAGGGACGCGTTCCTTTCCCGGCGGGACGGGATGGTCACGCACCTGGTGCGGGTCGATCCGCGCACGGGTATCACCGATGTCCATCTGGCGGCCCTTCGAACGCACTTGAAATGAGCGAGGGACCTTCGCTCCCACCCCCGTGGAAAAGTGAGAGCAAAGGTCCCTCGATCCCCCTGCGGCCCGCGGCTCAGCTGGCCGCGCTGGTCACCACCGCGTCGCCGGTGCCGGTGCGCGCCCGCACCTTCAGCGAGACCTCCGAAGGCGCGGTCTCCGCGACTTCCAGTTCGCTCGACACCGAACCGGTCGTCGACGAAAGGTCGATCTCGGCCTGAACGCCGCCGCGGATCCCGACGCGGACCTCACCCGATCCGGTGGTCAGCTCCAGCGTCCCGGAGGCGGCGTCCGCCACCGAGAGGGAGCCGCTGCCAGTGCGCGCCAGGACCTCGCCCGCGACCTCGCCGAGCCAGACGTCACCCGTGCCGGTCGCGAGCGTGGCCGAACCGCTCACCGAGGCGGCCTCGACGGAGCCGCTACCGGTGCGCAGCTGGAGACCCGAGAGGGTCGGCCCGAGTTTGATGTCGCCGGTGCCGGTGCGGACGATCGCCGAACCGTCGGCCCGTTCGAGGCCGATCTTGCCGGCGCCGGTCATGAGGTCGGCCCGCCCGGCGGAGCCGGTGACCGTGACGTCGGCCGCCCCGGCCCGCACCTCCAGGTGCGAACCGGCGGGCGCCCGGACGGTCATGGCGAGCGGGACGTTCTTCAGCTGCCAGGCCTTCGGCGCCTGGACGACCAGCCGGTTGCCGACCTTCTCGATCCGAGTCTGCGCCACGGCGTCGCCCGCCGACCCGGCCGGCGAACCGCCGAGCTGGTCGCCGAAGCGTTCCCCGACCCAGCTGAGCAGGCTCGTCATCCCGTCCACCCACGGCTGCTGTTCGCCACCGTCCCGGCGGACCTCGGCGTGGACGCCGTTCTCGCCGGTCAGTTCGATGGTCACCCGGCCGATGGCCACGCTCACGTCGATCTCGATCGGGCCCTCGGCCTCGAAGTCCTCGACGCGCACGGTCTCTTCACCGGCGGGAATGCTTTCCTCGGTCATTTCCGTCCCCTCAGCCCTGGACCCAGCCGTGCAGGTGCGAACCGGCACCGCCGCCCGGCTTCTGCTTGTAGTGCCAGTGCTCGCTTCCGCTCTTGCCCAGCGCTCCCTGAACGGCCTGCGAGACGAACGTGTTCAGCGAGACACCCTGAGCGGCGGCCGCCGCCTCGGCCTGGCCCTTGACCTGCTCGAACAGGCGCAGCGTGATGCGGGTGATGTCGCCCGTGTCCACCTTGGGCGCACGCGGGGCCTCCCGCGGTGCCTCCTGCCGGGGCGGGGACTGCTCGGCGCTCTCGGCCGAGCCGGTGACGACGACGCGCACGTCGCGGCCGTCGAGCCGGACGTCGACGACGTGCCCCGGCAGCGCGGAGGTCACTTCGGCGGCCAGGTCGGCGAGGGCGTTCATGATGGTCAGGCGGGCGGCGGGCTCCAGCGCCGACGACAGCAGCGCGGCAGCGCGCCGCGTCTGCTCGTCGCCGGCCGAAGCCGTGTTCGCGAGGTCCTCGCGAAGGCTTGTGATGTACGGCGTCAGATCCATGACACCACTATGACGTCATTTCTGATGTCAGTCAAGGAGGGCATGACGTCACCGTGATGTCGCCCCGGCGTCAAAGAGGGTTGCGGTTACGCTGCCCGGAGTCGTGGAGCAGGGGTCGTAAAGGAGTGCGAACGTGGCCGAGACCGTGTCACCCAAGGTTCAACTGATCGCGAAGACGGAGTTCTTCCCGCCGTCGGACGTACCGTGGTCGACCGATGCCGACGGTGGTGAGGCGCTGGCCGAATTCGCGGGCCGTGCCTGCTACCAGTCCTGGAAGAAGCCGAACCCGAAGACGGCCACCAACGCCGGCTACCTCGAGCACATCATCGACGTCGGCCACCTTTCGGTGCTGGAGCACGGATCCGTCAGCTTCTACATCACCGGGATCTCGCGCTCGCTGACGCACGAGCTGATCCGTCACCGGCACTTCTCCTACTCGCAGCTTTCGCAGCGTTACGTGCCCGAGCGCGACGCCGCGTTCGTCGAGCCCGACGTCATCGCGCAGGACCCGGAGCTGCACGCGAAGTTCCTTGCCGCCTCGCAGGCCGCCGTCGACGCCTACACCGAGCTGCTCGCCGGGCTGGAGGAGAAGTTCGCCGACGTCCCGAGCGCGACGCTGCGCCGCAAGCAGGCCCGCCAGGCCGCCCGCGCCGTGCTGCCGAACGCGACCGAGACCCGCATCGTGGTCACCGGCAACTACCGCGCCTGGCGGCACTTCATCGCGATGCGGGCCACCGAGCACGCCGACGTCGAGATCCGCGCCCTGGCCATCGAATGCCTGCGTGAGCTGCAGAAGGCTTCGAGCAACGTGTTCGCGGACTTCACCATCTCCGCGCTGCCCGACGGCACCGAGGTCGCGTCCAGCCCGAAGGTTCTCGAGGGCTGATGCGACGCCTCGCGATCGACGTCCGGCCCGGCGAGTACGCGGTCGCCCGCCTCGCCCCGGACGCGCCGGTTCCGGCGAACCTGCTCGACCCCGGCGAGCCCGTGCTCGTCTCTCTCACACGGACGCCGGAGGAGTTGTCGGTGATCTGCCCGGCCGGTCTCGCGCCGGCCGGCGCCACCGTCGAGGACGGCTGGCGGCTGCTGTCGGTCCGCGGGCCGCTGGCCTTCACGCTGACCGGCATCATCGCGGCGCTGTCGAGCGAACTGGCCGCCGCCGGGGTGGCGCTGTTCTCGATGTCCACCTTCGACACCGACCACGTGCTGGTCCGGGCCTCGGAGCTGGAGCGCGCGGTGAAGGCGCTCCGGGAAGCCGGGCACGAGGTCACGGTCTGATTCACCAGCCGGGCGAAGGAACCTTTCGGAGCGCGAACGGGTCCGAGTTAGCATCCTGCGCGAACCGAAGGAGCACCGAACCTTGACCGACGAACAGACCCGTCCGTACGGGCCGCCCCAGCAGACGCATCAGGCCGCCGGCGCGCGGATCGTCGCCGGCCGATACGCCCTGCTGGGCGAGCTCGGCCGCGGCGGGATGGGCATCGTCTGGCGCGCGCAGGATCAGGTGATCGGCCGTCAGGTGGCGATCAAGGAGCTGAAGTTCCCGAACGCTCCCGAGGACGCCTCGGTGCTGACGGAGCGGATGCTGCGCGAGGTCCGCTCCGCCGGGCGCCTCAACGACCCGGCCGTGGTCACCGTGTACGACGTCGTCACCGAGAACGGTGCGACCTACATCGTGATGGAACTGGTCGAGGCGCCGACGCTGGCCGACCTGGTGCGCGACCGCGGCCCGCTGCCCGCCCAGCAGATCGCGCTGGTGGGGGAGCGGGTGTTGTCCGCGCTGCGGGCCGCGCACGCCGCCGGGATCGTGCACCGCGACGTCAAACCCGCGAACATCATGGTCGCGCCGGACGGCCGGGTGAAACTCACGGACTTCGGCATCGCGCACGCCGCCGACGACCCGCGCCTGACCACCAGCGGCATGATCGTCGGCTCGCCCGCGTTCATGGCGCCGGAACGGGTCGAGGGCCGTGACGCGATGCCCGAATCCGACCTCTGGTCGCTGGGCACGACGCTGTTCTTCGCCGCGGAAGGCATCGTCGCGTTCGAACGGTCGACCACCGCGGCGACCCTGCACGCCATCATGACCGAGGCCCCGTACCTGACCCGGGTCCAGGGCCCGCTGGCCGCCGCGATCCTCGGCCTGCTGGTCACCAAGCCCGAGGCGCGCATGTCGTACGACCAGGTGCGCAGCCTGCTCGCGGCCGCGCAGGGCGTGCAGGCCCAGCCGACGCCGCCCTCGGGCGGCACGGCGATGCTGCAGCCCGGCCAGCCGATGACCCGGCTCGCCCCGGCCCCGGCGAAGCGCAACCTGCGTCCGCTGTGGCTGAGCCTGGCCGCGGTCGCCGTGATCGGCGCGCTGGTCGGCGGGATCTTCCTCGGCCGGTGGATGGCCGCGCCGGAGGGGAACAACCAGGCCCAGCCCACCCTGACCTACGGCATCAACGGGCAGGTCAAACTCGGTTCCTCCGGAGACTGCTACAACGTTCCCCTCATCGAGGGCGTCAACCTGAACGACGGCATCAGCTGCGACAAGGACCACCTGCTGGAGGTCTTCGCCAAGGGCAGCCTGCTCGACGTCCAGTCCTCTTCGGACGACGACGCCCAGGTCGCGGTGTATCCCGGCGCGGACGCGGTCAACCGGATCGCCGAGTCGCTCTGCTCGGCGACCTTCAATTCGAACGTCGTGCCCGGGGCACAGCGGGCCTCGCTGACCTGGCGGGCCGTCGTGCCGACCGAAGCCGAATGGAACCGGCCGCCCAACGAGGAGGACCGGAACTATTCGCGCGGCTTCCTCTGCCTGCTCGCCAAGACCGACGGCAGCCAGATCCCCGCTCAGATCACGACCAAGGTCAAATAGCTCACAGAGAGTTTGCGCCGAGCTCGCCTTCGTCGCGGAAAATTTACCGTGATTCTCGGGAACGACCACGTCGGCAAGGGGTTCGGCGCTCGCAGGAGGTACCTTCACAGCATGTCCACTCCACCTACCGCAGCGCCGGGAAGACCGTTCGGGCGCGTGCTCACCGCGATGGCCACCCCCTTCGACGCCGACGGCGCGCTGGACCTGAAGCGGGCGCAGGAGCTGGCCGAACACCTCGTGGAACTGGGCAACGACGGTCTCGTCGTGAACGGCACGACCGGGGAGAGCCCCACCACGACCGACGCAGAGAAGGCCGAGCTGGTCCGCGCCGTCGTCGAGGCCGTCGGTGACCGCGCGACGATCGTCGCCGGGGCGGGCACGAACAACACCGCGCACAGCATCGAGCAGGCGAAGCAGGCCGAAGCGGCGGGCGCCCACGGCATCCTCGTCGTCACGCCGTACTACTCGCGGCCCAGCCAGGCCGGGCTCTACGCGCACTTCACCACGGTCGCCGACGCCACCGGGCTGCCGGTGATGCTCTACGACATCCCGCCGCGCTCGATCGTCCCCATCGAGGTCGACACGCTGCTGCGGCTGGCCGAGCACCCCCGCATCCTCGCGGTCAAGGACGCCAAGGGCGACCTGATCGCCGGCTCCGAGGTCATCGCGAACACCCAGCTCGCCTACTACTCCGGTGACGACGGCCTCAACCTCCCGTGGGTGTCCGTCGGCGGCACCGGTGTGGTCAGCGTGATCGGGCACGTCGTGGCGGGCCGCATCCGCGGCATGATGGACGCCTACGAGTCCGGCGACACCTCCACCGCGCGCACCAACCACCGCGGCATGCTGCCGGTCCTGCGGGCGATGTCCCGCGTCGGCGGCGTCGCGTTCTCGAAGGCGGCCCTGCGGCTGCGCGGCTTCGACATCGGCGACCCGCGGCTGCCCATCGTGGCCGCGAACGACGAGCAGCTCCAGGCGATTTCCGCGGATCTCGCCCAGGGGGGCGTGCCGCTCGGGGAAAGCGCCGCCAGTGACTGGCATGGTGCACGAGTGGCACAAGCAGATTCAGCGGCGGCCTATACGGCGCCGACCTCACATACCAGCGTAGGGACCATGCCTCGGTGAGTTCATTGCCAACCGGACCCGGACCGACCACCCCGCCGCCCGCGTTGCCCGAAGGCGCCTTGCGCGTGGTCGCGCTCGGCGGGATCGGCGAAGTCGGCCGCAACATGACCGTCTTCGAGTTCGGCGGCCGTCTGCTGATCGTCGACTGCGGGGTGCTCTTCCCCGAAGACGACCAGCCCGGCGTCGACCTGATCCTGCCCGACTTCCGCGCGATCGAAGACCGCCTCGAGGACATCGACGGCCTCGTCCTCACCCACGGGCACGAGGACCACATCGGCGCCGTCCCGTTCCTGCTGCGGCTGGTCCCGGACCTGAAGATCTACGGCTCCCGGTTCACGAACGCGCTGCTCGCGGCGAAGGCCAAGGAGCACCGGCAGCGGCCGAACCTGATCGAGGTCCGCGAGGGCGAGCGACGCAAGGTCGGCGAGTTCGACCTCGAGTTCTTCGCGGTCAACCACTCGATCCCGGACGCGCTCGCGGTGGCCATCCGCACGCCGGCGGGTGTCGTACTGCACACCGGTGACATCAAGCTCGACCAGCTCCCGCTCGACGGCAGGCTGACCGACCTCGCCGGGTTCTCCCGGCTCGGCGACGAGGGTGTGGACCTGTTCTGCGTCGACTCGACCAACGCCGAGGTGCCCGGGTTCGTCATGCCGGAACGCGACATCGGCCCGGTGCTCGACGACGTCGTCCGCAAGGTCGGCCAGCGCGTCATCGTCGCCTGCTTCGCGAGCCACGTGCATCGCGTCCAGCAGGTGCTCGACGCCGCCGTCCGGCATGGCCGCCGGGTCGCGTTCGTCGGCCGGTCGATGGTCCGGAACATGGGCATCGCCGCCGACCTCGGGTTGCTGAACGTTCCCGACGGCCTGCTGGTCAACCTCGACCAGGCGGGCGACCTGCCCGAGAGCAAGGTGCTGTTCGTGTCGACCGGTTCGCAGGGCGAGCCGCTGTCGGCGCTGTCGCGGATGGCGCGCGGCGAGCACCGGCAGATCTCGATCCGCGCCGGCGACACCGTCGTGCTGGCCAGCTCGATGATCCCGGGCAACGAGACCGCGGTCTTCGGCGTCGTCAACGGCCTCACGCGGCTCGGCGCGAACGTCGTGCACCAGGGCAACGCCAAGGTGCACGTGTCCGGGCACGCGTCGGCGGGCGAACTGCTGTACCTGTACAACGCGGTGCGCCCCAGCAACGTCATGCCGGTGCACGGCGAATGGAAGCACCTGCGTGCCAACGGCGAACTGGCCGTGCGCACCGGTGTCGCGCCGGAGAACGTGGTCATCGCCGAGGACGGCGTCGTGGTCGACCTCGTCGATGGCAAGGCCACGCGGACCGGACGGGTCGAGGTCGGGCACGTGTACGTCGACGGCCTCTCGGTCGGCGACGTCGGCGAGTCGACCTTGTCCGACCGGCTCGTGCTGGGAGAAGGCGGCTTCATCGCCATCACCGTCGCCGTCGACACCAGCACCGGCCGCGCGGTGACCCGCCCGACGGTGTCCGGACGCGGGTTCTCCGACGACCCGAAGGCGCTCGACGCCGTGCTCCCGATGGTGGAGATGGAACTCGCCAGGACCGAGGCCGAGGGCATCACCGACACGCACCGCATCGCGCAGGCCGTGCGCCGCGTCGTCGGCCGCTGGGTCGCCGACACCTACCGGCGCCGTCCGATGATCGTGCCGACGGTCATCCCCGTCTAAAAGCTCGTGAGTGGTAAGGACGGTTCTAACCGTCCTTACCACTCACGAGGCGCGAAGCGAGCAGCAGGGCGAAGGCGACCGTGATCGCTTGACCGAACAGGGCGTTGCGGGCTTTGCGCTGTTCCGCACGGGTGGGCCGGTTCATCACGAATTCCCCCGATTTCGAGTGCTTTCCTTACCGGGCAAGTGTTCCGCGACCCGCGTCGGGGCACCTCCCGCCTCGGTGGGGTTTTTCTACGCCGAAAGTCGCAGCCTTCCCCTAGGGGTGCTCGCGGCGTACCGTCGGACGCTCCTCGAGCCCCACGCCGGGAGAGTCGATGGGACGCCACGCCACCACCCGGAACCGAAGACGGATACTGATCCCGTTGCTGGCGGCCGTGCTCGGCGCGGCCACGTGGGTGGCGGTGGCCATGGCGAGGTCCGAACCCGCCTGCGAGCCCGTGCGGGTGGTCGTCGCCGCGTCGCCCGACCTCGCCCCCGCGGTCACCGAAGCCGCCCGGGTCCTCGATCTCGCCTGCGTAGCCTTCGACGTGCAGTCCCGGGAATCCGTCCAAGTGGCGGAAGAGCTGTCCGGAACCGCGCCCAAGCCCCAAGCCTGGATCCCGTCCTCGACGCTCTTCCTCAGGCGAGCCGACGGTGTTCCCGCCTCAGGCCCGTCGATCGCCAGTTCGCCGGTGGTGCTCGCGGTCGCGGAGCCGGTCGCGCGGGCGCTCGGCTGGCCGCGCAAGTCGCCGACCTGGCCGGAAGTACTCGGCCACGCCGGAATCGTCGTGGGAATGCCGGATCCGGTACGCGATCCCGCCGGGGTTTCCGCACTGGTGGCACTCCGCGAGGTCACGAAGGACGCCTCGGATCCGGCCGCCGCGTACGTCGCTTTGCTGCGGAAGTTTTCCGCCACCACGTCCGGCGCGACGGCGTTCCCCGCGGCGGAGAACGCGGTGCTACGGCACAACTCCGGGCTTTCCGAAGGCGAGACTGCGCTGGTGGCCGTGTACTCGCCCGCCGTTCCAGCGCTCGACTACCCGTTCGTCGAGGTCGCGGGGGCGACCCCGCAGCAGGGCGAAGCCGTCGCGGAACTGAAACGCACCCTGCTCTACGGTGGCGCGACGGGCCCGCAGTCCGAGCTGCGTGCCCCTGGCGGGCAAGCGTTGCGGCTCACCGAAACCGATCGACGCGTCGAGACTCAAGGCCAGCGCAGCGCCGAGATCCCGGCCGCCGAGGAGGTCGCCAAAGCGCTCAGTCAGTGGGCCGGGGTGAACGCGAGCGCCCGGGTGCAGGTGTTGATCGACGTGTCCGGCTCGATGAGCGCGCCGGTCCCGGGAACCGGCAAGTCCCGCCTGCGGATCACGCTGGAGGCGGCGGAGAACGCTTTGCATCTGTTCAGATCCACGTCACAGGTCCGTTTTCTGGCCTTCGCGACCAAAGTGGACGGTGAGCGGGACTACCGGGAGATCCTGCCGATGGCGCCGGTCCGGCAGCAGTTGGCCGCCGTCGACCGGTTGCGCGCCGTCCGCGCCGTGCCGGACGGGCAGACCGGGCTCTACGACAGCGTCCTCGACCTCTACCGGCTCGCGCACGAGGAATGGGAGCGGGGGAAGCTGAACCTCGTCATCGTGATGACCGACGGCCGCAACACCGATCCCGGTGGCATCAGCCGCGAGAACCTGGTGGCGGAGCTGGGAAAGCTGAGCGACCGGGACCACCCGGTGCCGTTGATCGCCATCGGGATCGGGCCGGAGGCCGACGAGACCGAGCTCCGTCAGCTCGTCGCGCCCGCCGGCGGCCAGGTGTTCCTCAGCCGTGATCCCGCGAAGATCGGAGAGGTGTTTTACGGCGCTCTCGGCCGGATCGCCGGCGCTGGATGAAGTAGACGCCGACGATCACCGCCAGGCTGACCAGGCTCAGGTACAGCTGAGCCCGCGTGTCCGCGTCCACGAACAGCATCGACGCGACCACGGCCAGCGTCCCGGCGAGCGTGAGCCGGCTCAGCCACGGGTAGCCCCACATGCGCAGCTTCAGCCGTTCCGGCGCTTCGGCTTCCAGGCGGCGCCGCATCCGGAGCTGTGAGCCGGCGATGATCGCGTAGACGAACAGCGCGACCGCCCCGGCGGAGTTGATGATGAAGTAGAAGATCTTGTCCGGGGACACGATGTTCATCACCACGGCCACGTAGCCGACCGAGGTGGACACCAGGATCGCCTTCCACGGCACGCCGCGCCGGTTCGTGTCCGCGACCCATTTCGGCGCCCAGCCGTTGCCGCGCAACGCGAACAGCATGCGGGAAGCGGTGTACAGCCCCGAATTCAGCACCGACAGCACGGCGGTCAGCACCACCGCGCTGACCACCGTCTCGGCGGCGGGGATGCCGAACCGGCCGAACGCGGCGGCGAACGGGCTCGTCGTGGTCGGGATGTCGCGCCAGCCGGTGATCATCACCAGCAGTGTCACGGAGCCGACGTAGAACACGATGACCCGCCAGACGATCGACGAGGTCGCCTTGCGCACGGCCGTTTCGGGCTCCCGCGATTCGGCGGCGGCGATGGTGACGATCTCCGCGCCGAAGTAGGAGAAGATCACGATCACCACTCCGTGCACCACCGAGAACGGGCCGTTGGCCAGGAAACCGTCCTGCGCGATGTTGCCGACCGAGAACGAGCCGCCGGGCCACGCCCCGAGCACGAACAGGATGCCCACCACGAGGAACACCACGATCGTGGCGATCTTGACCGACGCGAGCCAGAACTCCGTCTCCCCGAACGAGCGGGCGGAGGCGAGGTTGGTCGCGGTCAGCAGCAGCATCAGCACGAGCGAGAAGATCCATTGCGGCACAACGGGAATCCACGTCTGCAGGATCTTCGCCCCGGCGACGGCCTCGAACGCGACCACGCCGACCCAGAAGTACCAGTACAGCCAGCCGACGGTGAAACCCGCCCAGCCGCCGAGCGAGGTCCGCGCGTATTCCATGAAGGAACCCTGTGACGGCGCGGCCGTCGCCATCTCGCCCAGCATCCGCATCACCAGCACGACGATCAGGCCGCCGATGGCGTAGGAGAGGACGGCCGCCGGGCCGACGGTGTGGATCACCGCGCCGCTGCCGATGAACAGGCTCGCGCCGATGATGCCGCCGAGCGCGATCATCCGGACGTGGCGCTGCCGCAGGTCCGGGCGCAGACCCGCCCGTTCGGTCGTGGTCTCTGCGCCCATTCGCGGTGACCTCCTGTCGGAGTGACGGCGGATCGCGGGATTGTCGCACCGTGAACCCGGGAGGAAAAGTGTTTGCGCAACCCCCGGTGAACAGGCCGATGTGGACTCTGCCAACCTAGGCACCTCCACCGCGCGTTCCGAGGAGCTCTTCGATGCCGCACGCCGTCCTCCGGTTCCTGCCCGCCGTCGCCCTGGCCGCCGTAGCGCTCGCGGGCTGCTCGGACGAGGCACCCCAGTCGCAGACGGCGCCTCCCGGGTCTTCACCGGTGGCGCAGCAGGCAGCCGTTCCGTTCAACGACGCCGATGTCGCGTTCGCGCGGCAAGCCCTCGCGCACCACCAGCAGGGCGTGGATCTGGCTTCCCTGGCGGAAACCCGCGCGGCGAACGAGCAGCTGAAGGCACTCGCGAAGCGGGTCATCGACACGCACGAACCGGAGATCGCGCGGCTGTCCGGGCTCATCGAGGCGTGGGGTCAGCCCGCGCCGGACGACCCGAACCTCGAACACATCCAGCGCGACGGGTACATCAGCCCCGGCGACATGGCGGCACTGGCCGGATTGTCCGGAAAGGACTTCGACCGCCAGTTCGCCGCGCGGTTGCTGCGCCAGCGCGAAGCGGGCGTCCGCATCGCCGACGCCGAAACCCAGCACGGCCGCAACCCCGACGCCCGCGATCTCGCCGCGACGACTTCGCGTTCGCAGCAGCAGGAGATCAGCGATCTACGGGGCTTCCAGCAGGGTTGAGTCCGTCTGGACCACGTTCGAATTCAGCTGGACGATGTACGCGCCGGTCAACAGCACCACCGCGCCGGCGGCTTGGATCCAGCTGAGGGCCTCACCCAGCAGCAGCCAGGCCGCGGTGGCGGCGATCAGCGGCTCCACCAGCCCGACGACGCTCGCCACCGACGCCGGGAGATGCCGCAGCGCCGCCATGCCCGTCGCGTAGGCGAGGACGGTCGCGATCAGCACGAGCGCGATCAGCAACGACCACACCGGCGGCTCCCACGGACCGAACGTCGCCGGGGTGTCGAGGACTCCCCACGGGATCGTCCACGGCGGGGCGACCGCGCACACCAGGACCGCGCCGATCGTCATCCCCCAGGTGACCATGCCGAGCGGATCGCGGTCCGCGACGCCGCGTTCGCCCAGGAGGAAGTAACCCGCCGAGCAGACGGCCGCGCCCAGCCCGGCGAGCAACCCGAGGACGTCCAGGCTGAGTCCCTCCCAGACCTGCGCGACCAGCATGAGCCCGGTCATCGCCAGCGCGATCCCCGCCCACATCACCTTCGGCAACCGCACCCGCCGCACGAACCGCACCCACAGCGCGATCAGCACCGGAGAGGTGAACTCGAGCAGGATCGCGATCCCGACCGGGATCCGGCCCGCCGCCAGGAAGTACATGAGCTGGACGCCCGCGACACCGAGCGAGCCGTACGCGAGCAGCAGCGGCCACTCGTTCTTCGTGACTTTGAGGAGCCTCGGCCGGAAGAGGGCGACCAGCGCGAGCAGCACGATCGCCGACAGTCCGATGCGGATCGCCGCGACCTGCTCCGGGGACAGCCCGGCCTGCATCGCCGGTTTGCCCAGCACACCCGAGGTCCCGAAGAAGAGCGCGGCGAGCAGGATCAGGGTGATGCCCCGCCCGCGACGCGCGACGTGCTGGGTGGGGGCGGCGGCGAGTTCGGCGGTCACGGCCGGAGGGTAGAGCCCGGGTGACCGCGGGGCGACCCGTTTTCCCAGCGGGTGGGCCGGGCGCGGGGTGGTCGTGAGTGAGGTCTGTCCGTGAAGGCCTCCTTGCCTACCCTGAGAGTAGTGAAGGAGGCCTTCACTACCCAGGCGTCCGGTCCCCGATGGAATCGCTCATGGCGGTCAGAAGGAGGTGCCGCCGTCGGTCCAGTTCGTCTGGGCGAAGTCCTCGTCGTCGACCGGAGCGCGACGCGGTTTGCGCACCGGCTCCGGTTCCGGGGGAGCGGCGACCGGCTCCTCGGGTCGGGTGCCTTCGAGGGCCTGGGGTTCGGGTGTGCCGTTCGGCCAGACGCACGGTGAGGTCGCCCCGACGTAGAACTTGCCGAGGTCGTTCGCCTGCACGGACATGTCGAAAGCGTCCGCGTTGTTCCTGGCGAACACATATCGGTCCTTCGGCCGCGAATCCGTCAGGACCGTGAAGTCGTGAGCCGACCACCACCGGACGACCGCGTCAAAGTACTCCTCGAACCGGGCCGGTTCGAGGCCGGTCACCTCATAGGTCGCGGAGATCTCAAAGCGGCCTTGGGGACCATTGTCGGTGGGGTCGGTGCATTCGGACCTGTGCTGGGTGAACGGTTTCCGTTCCGCCGAGCCGGGCAGCGCGGAGAGCGCGCCCTCGATGTACCGCTCGACCCTGTCTTTCGCCTCGTGTTCGGTGATGGTCGGTTTCATGGCGTCTCCACCTCCGGAAGAACAAGCGGACAAGAGCACGAGAAGAGCGGTCAGGAGCGGGAGTCTCACGAGGCGGGCTTTCCCGCGATGATCAGGCCGATGTTCCGGAGCGACGGGTTGTTGTCTTCCCAGTATTCGCTGTGTGCCTCCGTGCTGTACCCGCTCCACCCGTCCGTGCCCGGCGCCGAGGTGAACACTTGCCCGCCGAAGTCCGCGTCGGTCGGATCCTGGCCGAGGATCGGGTCGTATCCGGCGATTTCGACATTCGCCAGGTTGATCATGTCGTGTTCGGCCACCGTCGCGTGCACGTGTTCGCCGATCTCGTCCTGATTCACCCCGTCGAGATGCAGTTCGCTCACGTCGTGCGCGCCGACGCCCGGGCTCGCGACGAAGACGAGTTCGTCCGCGGCGAGGCCACCGTCACCGGCCGCGTGCCCGACGACGGTGGTGCCGTAGCTGTGCCCCAGCACCGTGTTGTGCGAGGGCGATCCTTGGTGTGTTTCCCGCAGCCCGTCTTGGAATTGCGCGAGGGCGGCCTTGCCACCGTCGGCGTACTTGTCGCTCGCGGCGTCGGTGATCTCGTTCGGCGCGTCATAGCCGAGCCAGGTGATCACGGCGGTGGAGGGGGAGCCCGAAGTGGTCGCCGCGGCCCACATCTTGTCGGACCGGTTGAGGTCCCCGCCGATCTTCGCCAGTTCCGAGCCCGTCCCCGGCACGTAGGTCGCCACGTTCGCCGCGGTGTCGGGATTCCCCGCGGAAACGATCGCCTTCCCGTCGCCGCTGGTGTCCAGTCCCAGCAGGAACGCCTGCGGCTCCGACCGGTCCAGCCGCTGTTGGATGGCTTCCAGGCCCTTGAGTTCGGGGTCGCCCTGGAGCCGCGCGATCTCACTGGCGAGGACGGCACGGTTGGCGGCGTCGCGGTCGGCCGCCGGGATACCGTCGAGATTGCCGACGAGTCCCGGGTTTCCTCGCAGCAAAGCGACTTTCGCCGTGTCCGACAGGCTCGCCCACCAAGCCTTGTTGTCGCCGGGGGTGCCGTTCTCCGGTGGGCCGATGATCGACAGGCCGCTCTGCGCGGCTCCGGCGGCCGCCGCCTGGGCGAGCGTGCTGCCACCCTGTTCGGTGATTTCGCCACGAAGGGCCCGTCGCAGAATGTCGGCGAAATCAGCGTCGACGTCGGCCGCCCGGCGCAGGCCCTGTTCGACCCTGTCGGCCAGCTCCGCCCTGACGCGAGCCTGGTCAGGCCGCGGAACGCCGACGGAGATCTCGCCTCCGGCGCCGATGGCCAGGCCGTTCCGGTGGGCCAGTTCGTCGGTCTCCCGCACGAACGCGACGATCCGGTCCAGCGCGATCTGCACCTCGTGAGCGCCTCGCCGGACCGCGGACGCCTCGGCGACGAGCCGCTCCAGAGTGGAGGTCAGCGACGCACCCCGCGTCGCGGCGGCGGTGGCCGCGTCACCGGTCCAGCCCGTGAAGCGGGCCATGGCTTCGACGTCGTCGTTCGCGGCGATGATCTTGGCGCAGCCGTCGTTGAGCGCGTCGGCGACGCGGCCGATCGCGGCCGGATCCCACCGGCGCACGTCTCCCCAGGTGAGCATCAGACGGGGAGTTCCCGTGATGCCGCCAGCTCGTTCGAGCGGTAGCGGACGGCCGCCGCGTCGAGCCGTGCGGAGTAGTCCGCGGTGTTCTCGGCCCAGCCTGGCACCGCCCGGCCCCAGGCGTCCGCGAGCAGGCGGGCCGCTTCACCGGATACGCCACCCGGCAAACCCGCCGCGACTTCGGCGAGCGTGGCCGCGAGGTTCACCTTCCCGACGTCGTCCGAAGCCCGTTTCGCCGCGCTTGACGCCGCGCCGATCGCCTCCAAGGCCACCTCGTACCCGCCGGTCATCCCGCTTCCTCCCCGTAGCGTGACGCTGTGTGACCACACTAAGACGCGGGAGACGGACGCGCGGTTCCCATCATCTGTCCTTGAAAAGACCGTCGGAGGGCGTCCAGGGCCAGTTCGTCGGGTTCGGCGGACTCGCGTGAGACGGACGAGCCGCCATACGGATTGCCCGATTCGAGCAGCCGCGGATCGGTGTAGCCGAGCGGCAGGACGATGGCGCCCCAGTGATAGAAGATGTTGTTCGTCGCCAGCACGGTCGCTTCGAGCCCGCCGTGCGCGGTGGAGGCGGTGGTGAACGACGTCGCGACCTTGTTCACCAGCTTTCCCTTGGCCCACAGGCCGCCGGTACTGTCCAAAAAGGACTTCAGCTGCGCGGCGGGACCGCCGAACCGGGTCGGGCTCCCCGCCGCGAACCCGTCGGCCCACTCCAGGTCTTCCATCGTCGCCGTCTCGTGGTTCGGTCCCGCGTCCACCCACGCCTGCCAGCGCGGATTGCTCGCCACCGCGGCGGGCGGAGCGGTTTCGGGAACGGTGCGGACGCGGACGCCGGCTTCGGCCTCGCGGGCGCCGTCGGCCAGCGCCGACGCCAGTTTCGCGGTGTTGCCGGTCGCGCTGTGGTGGACGACGAGGATGCGGGTGCTCACGTCCGCCGGCCTTAGGCGAGCGCGAGCACCCGTCTCAGGATCCGGACTCAGTACTTCTTCCAGGGGCTGACGGTGTCCGTCGGCCGCGTCGGGTCGTGGAAGCGCGGCTTGTCCAGTTCGTCGCGGCGCAGTGGGACCAGCCCGTCGGTGATCGCCTGCATGATCTTGGCGTGCGCGCGGACCCCGGCGCCCGGCCGCTCCGGCTCGACCTCCGACAGGTCCACCGGCTCGCCGAAGTGCACCTTGAACCGCGGCCGGCGCATGGGCGCGCTCAGCCCGGACTTCGCGAGCGGCACCAGGTCGGCGGGACCGTTGACGGTCTCCGTGCCCCAGTACACGGCTTCGTGCGCGCCCCATTGGCTGATCGGGATCACCGGCACCCCGGCGGCCAGCGCTAGCCGCGCCGCGCCGGTCTTGCCCCGCTCCGGCCACAGGCCGGGGTCGTGGCTGATCCGGCCCTCGGGGTAGACGATCAGCGGGTCACGGGTGGTCCGCAGGGCCTCGGTGGCTTCGGCGAACTGGCCGATGGCCGTCGAAGCCTGTTTGCGGTCGACCCGCAGGTGACCGCTGAGCCGCAGTGCGGGGCCGATGACCGGCGCGTCGAGGATGCCGCCCGCCAGCATGAACCGCGGGTTGATGCCGATCCGCTTGCAGGCCGCCATCAGCACGAACGCGTCGAAGACGCCGATGTGGTTGGCCGTCATGAGCAAAGGCTTACGGCGCAGTTCCGCCGGGACACCGCCGGTCACGGTGAGTTTGCCGACGAAGTTGACCAGCCCCCGGTCGATGTTCAGCATCGTGCGCCAGATGGCCGGGGCGCGGCGAGCCGAATTCTCATCCTGATGCAGCGCGAACATGGGGCAGAGCATGTCATGACCCGCTTTTCACCCGGATGGCCGCTCAAGCTGTGACCTGAGACGAATGTTCCGGATGTGCTCCGAGTGGCAGCCGGGGCTGGAGGGTCGAGGCGGCTACCGTGGAGACATGGCTAGCGGGTCGACGACCAGGAAACGGAGTACGGCGCGAAGCGGCGGCAGCAAGGGGCCGGCGCGAAAGCCGCGTACCCCGGCGAAGCCCAGGTCAACGGCTGCGAGGAAACCCGCTCCACGGCGTCCGGCACCGCGGAAGAAGTCGTCCGGCACGTTCGCCAAGGGTGTGCGCGGCACCTGGAATCTGCTCGCGAAGGGCCTCGGCACCCTCGCGCGGACGGTCGGCCGCGGCCGCGAACTCGAACCCGAGCACCGTCGCGACGGTCTCGCGCTGGGTCTCATCGCGCTGGCACTGGTGATCGCTTTCGGCGTCTGGTGGCGGGCCGCGGGCCCGATCGGCGGCTGGGTGGAGGTCGGCACGCGCTCTCTGCTGGGCGCCGGTGCCGTGACGCTCCCGCTGGTGCTGACCGTGGTCGCCGTCGCGCTGATGCGTTCGGAACCGATGCCGGAGGCCCGGCCGCGGATGGTCATCGGCACCCTGCTGGTGATCCTGTCCGTGCTCGGCCTGCTGCACATCTTCACCGCGCTGCCCGAGACCAACGACGGCCGGATGTACGCCGGTGGCGTGATCGGCGCGTTCTCCGGCGGCCTGCTGACCATGGGCGTCACCACATGGGTCGCGGTGCCGCTGCTGGTGCTGGCACTGCTGTTCGGCACGCTCGTGTTCACCGGGACCCCGGTCCGGGAGATCCCGCACCGCCTGCGGAACTGGGGTCTCGACCCCGAAGAGATCGAAGAGGCCGAGGCTGAGCGCCAGGCCATCCACGAGGAACGCAACGCCGTCACGGAAGCCGATCCGAAGTCGGTCCGCCTGCGGAAGCCGTCGCGCCGCCGCCAGGCTTCGGGCGACCACGAGGGCGAGCAACTCGACATCGAGGCCGCGCTGGCCGAAGCGCCGACGCCGCTGCGCCCGCCGAAGCCCGCGCCCAAGCCTGTCGAAGAGAAGAAGCCGAAGAAGGCCGAGGCGCCGCTTGCGGTCACCAGGACCGTCGAGGGCGACTACAAGCTCCCGCCGCCGGACCTGCTGAAGCTCGGCGACGCGCCGAAGTCCCGCAGCAAGGCCAACGACGCCATGATCGAGGCGATCACCGGCGTGCTGGAGCAGTTCAACGTCGACGCGCAGGTCACCGGCTTCACGCGGGGCCCGACGGTCACCCGGTACGAGGTCGAACTCGGCCCCGGCGTGAAGGTCGAGAAGATCACCGCGCTGACCAAGAACATCGCCTATGCGGTGGCGACCGACAACGTCCGGCTGCTGGCGCCGATCCCCGGCAAGTCCGCGGTCGGCATCGAGGTGCCGAACTCCGACCGAGAGATGGTGCGCCTCGGCGACGTGCTGCGCGCGCCGTCGACGGTCAAGGACAACCACCCGATGGTCATCGGGCTCGGCAAGGACATCGAGGGCCATTTCGTCACCGCGAACCTGACGAAGATGCCGCACCTGCTGGTGGCGGGGTCCACCGGTTCCGGTAAGTCGAGCTTCGTGAACTCGATGCTGGTGTCGCTGCTCGCGCGGTCGACGCCGGACGAATGCCGGATGATCCTGATCGACCCGAAGATGGTCGAGCTGACCCCGTACGAGGGCATCCCGCACCTGATCACGCCCATCATCACCCAGCCGAAGAAGGCCGCCGCGGCGCTGGCCTGGCTGGTGGAGGAGATGGAGCAGCGCTATCAGGACATGCAGGTCAACAAGGTCCGGCACATCGACGACTACAACAAGAAGGTGCGCTCGGGCGAGATCACCGCGCCGCCCGGCAGCGAGCGCGTCTACCAGCCGTACCCGTACATCATGGCGATCGTCGACGAGCTCGCCGACCTGATGATGACCGCCCCGCGCGACGTCGAGGACGCGATCGTCCGGATCACCCAGAAGGCGCGTGCCGCCGGTATCCACCTGGTGCTGGCGACCCAGCGCCCGTCGGTCGACGTCGTGACCGGCCTGATCAAGACGAACGTGCCGTCGCGGCTGGCGTTCGCGACCTCGTCGCTCACCGACTCGCGGGTCATCCTCGACCAGCCGGGCGCGGAGAAGCTCATCGGTATGGGTGACGCGCTGTACCTGCCGATGGGGGCCGGGAAACCGGTCCGCATCCAGGGCGCCTTCGTCGGCGACGAAGAGATCTCCGCGGTGGTGAACTTCGCCAAGGAGCAGGCGCAGCCGGACTACCAGGACGGCGTCACCGCGGCGAAGGCCGGCGAGAAGAAGGAAATCGACTCCGACATCGGAGACGACCTCGACGTGCTGCTGCAGGCCGCCGAGTTGATCGTCACCTCGCAGTTCGGCTCGACGTCGATGCTGCAGCGGAAGCTGCGGGTCGGCTTCGCCAAGGCCGGGCGGCTGATGGACCTGCTGGAAAGCCGCGGCGTCGTCGGCCCTTCGGAGGGCTCGAAGGCGCGGGACGTGCTGATCAAGCCGGAAGAGCTGGAGTCGGTGCTGTTCATGATCCGCGGTGGCGGGGACGGAGGAGGCGGCGACGTCTCCGACGACTGACTGAGCCCTCGTGAGTGGTAAGGACGGTGAGAACCAACCGTGTCTCAGGTACCTACCCGCTCCTGAATGAGCCTCGGTCGCGGGCCGGTCCGTGAAGGCCTCCTTGCCTACCTTGAGGGTAGGCAAGGAGGCCTTCACTACCTCTGGGACTGCACGCTCGTGTCGTCCGCCGGATCACGCGTGTCGTCCGGTCGGTCACGTGACATCGCCGCTGCCGGCCGGGTCTCGTGAGTGGTAAGGACGGTTAGAACCGTCTCTACCACTCACGAGGCGATTGAAGGACCGATGCAACGGACCGGAGCCTCCGCTACGTCCAGAACACGTGGACCCCAAGAAGCTGCTCGTCGTCCTCTGCGCCCTGATCGGCCTCGCGTGCGGAGCCGGTAGCTCCGCGGCGCGCGAACAACCCGCCGCGAGCAGGCCCACGGTGGTCCAGCCCGCGCCGGTACAGCGGCCCCAGCCTGCTCAGGGCGCGGTCGAGCTGGGGGAGACCGTCGATCTCAAGGCCGGTGAAACGGCCGAGGTCGCGTCGAAGGACGTCAGCATCCGCTTCGCTCGCCTGGTGTCCGACTCCCGCTGCGCCGCGGGAATGGTCTGCGTCTGGGAAGGGGAGGCCGTGATCGAACTGACCCTGGCCGAACCGGGACGCGGAGAGCGGACGACGGCGGAAGTCGCCTCCACCGGACGTGGTGGCGGGCAGTCCGTCGAGTTCGCCGCCTGCCGGGTGGACCTGGTCGCCGTGAGTTCGGGGGGCGACCAGGTCACCCTGCGGGTGTCCAAGGCTTAGGGGAAGTCGGTACCGCCTCACTGAAGGGCGTTGCCCCAGCCGTCGAGGTACGCGACTTCCGACAGCGGTACTCGCGAAGCGGGTTTGAAGTCCGGCACCGTCGTGTAGGCGACCGGCAGCAGCCCGACCTGCGTGACGTCGGCGGGGATGCCGAGGATTTCGGCCGCCTCCGCCTCGTGGGTCAGGTGGTACGTCGTGAGCGTCGAGCCGAGGCCGCGCGACCGCAGCGCCAGCTGGAAGTTCCACACCGCCGGGAAGATCCCGCCGTAGAACGCGGCGTCGGCCGCGTTGTCACCGCTGGGCCTGCCGGTCAGGCACGGGATGACGAACACGGGCACCCGGTCGATCACGTCGATCAGATGCTGCCCCGACGCGAACGCCCGCGCCACCGAGGGCTCGGTGATCGCTTCGCCCAGGGCGGCCGCGTTCGCTTCCAGGTACGCCTTTCCGACTCGCCGGAACAGCTCGGACAGCCGGTCCTTCACTCCCTGATCCCGCACCACGAGCCATCGCCACGCCTGCTGGTTGCCCGGCGTGGGCGCCTGCAACGCGAGCCGCAAGCACTCTTCGAGCACCTCGGGTTCCACCGGCCTGTCCAGGTCGAGCTTGCGGCGGACCGCTCGCGTCGTGCTGAGGAGGTGGTCGGTGACCGAGGTGTCCATGAGCCGCCTTTCAGAGATGTTCCGCGAGGAAGCGGTCGATCAGCTCGCTGATCGGTTCGAGGTCCTCCTCCAGCGCGAAGTGCCCGGTGTCGAAGAGGTGAACTTCCGCCGAGGGAACATCATTCCGGAACGCTTCGGCGCCCGCAGGGACGAAGAACGGGTCGTTGCGCCCCCACACGGCGAGGACTGGCGGCTGGGCTTCGCGCAGCCACGCCTGGAACCGCGGGTACGCGGGCGGGTTGTTCCGGTAGTCCCAGAACAGGTCCAGCATCGCCTCCGCCCGGCCGGGAAGGCCGAGGAAGTACTGGTCCAGCAGGTGGTTCGCGGGATCGATGGTCTCCGGATCGCGGGCGCCGGTGTACTGGTACCGGATCTGCGCCGGTTCGAGGATCTCTTCGAACCCGCGCCGTGCCTCGGTTTCGTCAGTCAGGGAAGGGAAGTCCGGCATCGCCGGGCCGAGCCCTTCGACGTAGGCGTTGCCGTTCTGCGTGATGAGCGCCGTCACCTGGGACGGGCGCGAGACGGCCAGCCGCAGGCCCGTCGGGGCACCGAAATCGAAGACGTAGAGCGCGTAGCGGCGCAGTTCCAGCGCGTCCACGAACTCGCCGACCACTTCCGCGAGCCGGTCGAAGGTGAACGTGAAGCCCTCGGGCGTGACGGTCTGCCCGAATCCGGGCAGGTCCGGCGCGATGAGCCGCCACCGGCCGGCGAGACGCCGCATCAGCCGCACGAACTGGTGCGAAGACGTCGGGAAGCCGTGCAGCAGGAGCAACACGGGAGCTTCGGGGTCGCCTGCTTCGCGATAGAAGACCTCGACGTCGCCGAGTTCGACGGAACGGTGCCGGATGGTCGCCATGAACACTCCCTAATGGTTGAAACTGTCTTGAACCATTAGTACCTGATAGTGTCAAGGCATGCTCGATCTCGACTCGCTGCCCGGTGACGATCTCGCGGTGAACCTCGCCGACACCGTGATGCTGGCCGTCTCACCGTCGGTCGACCTGCTCGACGACGGTCACGCGAAGTTCTGGGCGACACAGGCGCCACTGCTGCCCGAAGGCGCCCGGCCGCCGTCCGCCGAGCGGACGAGGCGGCTGCGTTCAGCGGTGCGTGAGGTACTCGAGGCGGTCGTCGCCGCGCGGGAGCCCGAAGCGTGGGCGGTCGAGCGGGTCAACGCCGCCGCGGCCGCCGTGCCCACCAGCCCGCGGCTGACCGCCGAGGGAGCAAAGAGGTCCTGGCACGGCGAGGACGGCGGCGAGATCGCGCTCGCCGCGGTCGCGGTCGCGGCGATCGACCTCGTGTCCGGGCCGCGTGCCGCTCAGCTGCGGCGATGCGGCGCGCACGATTGCTCGATGCTGTTCGTGGCGGCCAACAGCAGGCGGGTCTGGTGCACGCCGTCGCTGTGCGGCAACCGGGTCCGGGTGGCCCGGCACGCGAAGAAAAGCTAAAGGCGTCGCTCGCCGCGTGTTCGGTGTCCCCAATGTGGCATCAGGGTCGCTGAGCGTCTCCAACGCCACATTGGGGGCGGTGGCTGGGGCACCCAGAAGCTAAAGCTCCAGCAGCATCCGGCTGTTGCCCAAGGTGTTGGGCTTGACGTACGGCAGGTCGAGGAACTCCGCGACGCCCGGGTCTGCCGAGCGCCGCATCTCCTCGTAGACCTCCTGGGTCACCGGGGTGCCGTCGATCTCG
Source organism: Amycolatopsis sp. NPDC043887 (assembly GCF_056435665.1). Taxonomy (NCBI): domain Bacteria; kingdom Bacillati; phylum Actinomycetota; class Actinomycetes; order Pseudonocardiales; family Pseudonocardiaceae; genus Amycolatopsis; species Amycolatopsis sp. NPDC043887. The sequence goes on along the minus strand of NZ_JBWKEB010000028.1, from coordinate 17,083 downwards.
ACGAACCCGTGACCGGCGAAGAAGTGGGTTTCGAAGGTCAGCACGAACAGCCGCTTCAGCCCGATCTCGCGGGCGAAGTCGATCAGCTGTGCCACGAGCGCGTGCCCGATGCCGCGACCCCGGGAGTCCTTGTCGACCGCGATGGTGCGCAGTTCGGCGATGTCCTCCCACAGCACGTGCAGCGCGCCGCAGCCGAGCACGTCGTCACCGTCTTCGACCACCCAGAACTCCTGGACGCTCTCGTAGAGGGTGACGAGTTCCTTCTCCAGCAGCACCGTCCCGGCGTCGGAATCGACCAGCGCCTTGATCTTGCGGACGTCCGCGATCCGCGCCCGGCGAACGGTGGGGCGGCGGTGGAGGAGGGGGTCTGAGGGCACGCCCACCATTAAGCCATCCCCGGCGTTCGGGCCGGTCGAGGGCTCGCCCGAGCGAGCGATCGCCGACCCCGCGAGCAGGCCAGCTACCCTAAGGCACGTGCCTTCTCCCACCACTGATCCTGTCGCCACCCGTCGCGTTTCCTTGTTGACCCTCGGTTGCGCCCGCAACGAGGTCGATTCCGAGGAACTCGCCGGACGGCTGGCGGCGGGCGGCTGGGAGCTCGCCGCCGAGCCCGAGGACTCCGACGTCGTGGTCGTCAACACCTGCGGCTTCGTCGAGTCCGCCAAGAAGGACTCGGTCGACACGCTGCTCGCGGCGTCCGACACGGGCAAGAAGGTCGTCGCCGTCGGCTGCATGGCCGAGCGCTACGGCAACGAGCTGGCCGAGAGCCTGCCCGAGGCCGACGCGGTCCTGGGTTTCGACCACTACGCCGACCTCGCGGAGCGTCTCGACGACGTCGTGGCCGGCCGCAAGGTCGAGTCCCACACCCCGTCCGACCGCCGCAAGCTCCTGCCGATCAGCCCGGTCCAGCGCCCGACGGCCGCCGAGTCGGTCGAGGTGCCGGGGCACGCGCAGCACGGCTGGGGCCCGCGGGTGCTGCGGACCAGGCTCGACACCTCCCCGGTGGCCGCGCTGAAGATCGCGTCCGGCTGTGACCGGCGTTGCTCGTTCTGCGCGATCCCGTCGTTCCGCGGGTCCTTCGTGTCCCGGCAGCCGGACGAGATCGTCGCCGAGGCGATGTGGCTCGCGGAGAACGGCGTCAAGGAGGTCTTCCTCGTCTCGGAGAACTCCACCTCCTACGGCAAGGACTTCGGCCGTGACGGCGCCCGCGCGCTGGAGCTGCTGGTGCCGCGCCTGGCCGCGGTGCCCGGGATCGAGCGCGTCCGCGTCTCGTACCTGCAGCCCGCCGAGACCCGGCCCGGCCTGGTCAAGGCCATCGCGACCACGCCCGGCGTCGCCGACTACTTCGACCTGTCCTTCCAGCACTCAAGCGAGACCGTGCTGCGCCGCATGCGCCGCTTCGGCTCCACGGACTCCTTCCTCGCGCTGTGCGACCAGATCCGGGAGCACTCGCCCGACGCCGGCATCCGCACCAACGTCATCGTCGGCTTCCCCGGCGAGACCGAAGAGGACCTCGCCGAGCTGGAGCGCTTCCTGACCGGCGCGCGGCTGGACGCGGTGGGTGTCTTCGGGTACTCGGACGAAGACGGCACCGAGGCCGAGACCTTCGACGGCAAACTCGACGAGTCCGTGGTGGCCGAGCGGGTCGCGCGCATCTCCGCGCTGGTCGAGGAGCTGACCTCGCAGCGGGCCGAGGACCGGATCGGCGACTTCGTCGACGTCCTGATCGAGCAGGCCGAGGACGGTGAGGACCCGATCGGCCGCGCCGCGCACCAGGCCCCCGAGGTCGACGGCGAATGTGTCCTGATCGAGACCGAAGACCTGCCGCCGCTGGCGGTGGGTGACTTCGTGCGCTGCGAGGTCGTCGACTCCGAGGGTGTCGACCTGATCGTGCGGCCCGCGCCGCTCGAGGCCGACCGGTGAATGCCGCCCCGAGCGACGCCGGGGCCGGTGAGGGGACGGGCGGTGAGCACGCCCGGGTTCCCGAGGCCACCCCGGTCCCGACACTGAACCTGGCGAACCTGCTGACGATGTCGCGGCTGGTGCTGGTGCCGCTGTTCGTACTGGCGCTGTTCGCCGGTGACGGGGAGGACACGTTCTGGCGCGCGATCGCCACCGCGCTGTTCGCGATCGCGTCGTTCACCGACCAGGTCGACGGCTGGGTCGCGCGCAAGTACGGGCTGATCACCGATTTCGGCAAGATCGCCGACCCGATCGCGGACAAGGCGCTGATCGGCGCCGCGCTGATCGGGCTGAGCGTGCTCGGCGAACTGGGCTGGTGGGTCACCATCGTCATCGCGATCCGCGAGATCGGCGTGACGCTGCTGCGGTTCTGGGTGATCCGGCACGGCGTCATCCCGGCCAGCCGGGGCGGCAAGGCCAAGACGCTCGCCCAGATCGCGGCCATCACCGCGTACCTGCTGCCCCTGCCCGCGTCCGCCGAGCCGGTGCGCTGGGTGCTGATGGGGCTCGCGCTCGTGCTGACCGTCGTGACCGGGCTCGACTACGTCGTGCGCGCGGTGCGGCTGCGCGCCGCCGGGAGGCGTGCCGCGGGCGCATGAAAGCTGAGACCTTGATCACTCACCTGATCGAGCGGGGGGAGACGGTGGCGACGGCCGAGTCGCTGACCGCCGGACTCGTCTGCGCGACGCTGACCGAGGTCCCCGGTTCGAGCGCCGTCGTCCGGGGTGGACTGGTGGTCTACGCCACCGACCTCAAGGCGACGCTGGCCGGGGTCGACGAAGGCCTCCTCACCGCGCATGGCGCCGTTCATCCCGAGGTCGCGGCGCAGTTGGCCGTCGGCGCGAGAGACCGGTGCGGCGCCACGTGGGGACTCGGCCTGACCGGCGTCGCGGGTCCGGACGGGCAGGACGGCGTCGCGCCGGGCACCGTCCACGTCGGTCTCGCGGGCCCGGGGGTGCTCACCGTCCGCACACTGGACTTGAGCGGTGATCGAGCCTCGGTCAGGGCGGGTGCGGTCTCGGGCGCGTTCGCCCTGCTGGGGGAACATCTCGCATGATCGCCGCGTTCGCCCTTGGCGTATTGCCGTGTCAACACCTGCGCCCGGGGCACCGCTCTGGGTAACGTAGGGGGTAGTCAGTCCTGGAAGGGAGGCGCGTGATGACCGTGCTGTTGCGCGAGGCGATCGGCGACCGGCTCCGACACGCCCGCACGAACCAGCGTCGAACGCTGCGGGACATCTCCCGCGCCGCCAGGGTGAGCCTCGGCTACCTTTCCGAGGTCGAGCGCGGGCAGAAGGAGGCGTCCAGCGAGCTGCTGGCGTCCATTTGCGAGGCCCTGGACCTTCCGCTGGGCGAACTCCTGCACAAGGTCGCGGCGGACGTCTCGGCGATGGACAACGTCGAGGTCGCCCCGGTGGACGAGAAGGTCGAAGCGGGCAAGCGGCGCGCTCCGGAGCGGGAAGGCGCCGAAGCGGGCCTCGAAGGCGGCCGTCTGGTGTCCGAGCTGATCGGCAACGACCTGGCCGACCTGCGGATCTCGCCGCCGCCGCGGATGAGTCCCGCACTGCGGACGACGATCTCCGCACCGAAGATGGTCGCCGCCTAGCAAGGCTGTGAACGGGAAAGGCCCCAGGCAGTCCGCCTGGGGCCTTTCCTGTCAGTTCGCGGCGTTGTCGAACGTGCCCGGCTGGTAGGAGCCGCCCTTGGTCTGCGTGATGACGAGCAGCCGGTTGGCGGCGTTGATCATCGCGACCAGGTAGACCAGCGCGGCGATCTGGTCGTCGTCGTAGTGCTTCCGCACCCGGTCCCAGGTCTCGTCGGAAACACCCTGGTGCGCGTCGGCGATCCGGCTGCCTTCCTCGGCGAGGGCCAGCGCGGCCTGCTCTGCCTCGGTGAACACCGTCGACTCGCGCCAGGCGGCGACCAGGTTGACGCGGACCGCGGGTTCGCCGGCGGCCGCCAGGTCCTTGGCGTGCGCGTCGACGCAGAAGCCGCAGCCGTTGAGCTGGCTGGCTCGCAGCGACATCAGCTCCTGAGTCACCGTCGGCAGGGTCGACCCCTTGATGGCCACACTGACGTTCGCGAAGCGCTTGCCGAGCTTCGCGCCGAGCTCGTTGCTGTTCAGATCGAAACGGGAATCCATGGTCTCGTCCTCTTTCGTGGTCGTGTGCTGAACCGGACGACCACCGGATGCCGGCGGCCCGGCCCCGCTGACAGCATCGGAGCGTGACCTGCGCCACGGCATCGACGTGTCAGAAATCGAGGGGACGTGGCGTCTGGTGGGGACACCGTCGCCGAGCACAGGAGCCGTCCATGTCCGACACCGCCACGGAGGCGTTCGTCGCCCACCGGAACCTGCTGTTCACCGTCGCCTACGAGATGCTCGGCTCGGCCGCCGACGCCGAAGACGTCCTCCAGGAGACGTGGCTGCGCTGGTCCGGAGTCGACCTCGGCACCGTGGAGAACCCGCGGGCGTACCTGGTCCGCATCACCACCAGACAGGCGCTGGGCAGGCTGCGCACGCTCGGCCGGCGCAAGGAGTCCTACGTCGGTCCGTGGCTGCCCGAACCCCTGCTCACCAGCCCCGACGTGGCCGACGACGTCGAACTGGCCGACAGCGTCTCGATGGCCATGCTGCTGGTCCTGGAGACCCTCACCCCGACCGAACGAGCGGTGTTCGTGCTGCGCGAGGTGTTCGACGTGCCCTACGGCGAGATCGCCGAAGCCGTCGGCAAGACCCCGGCCGCGGTCCACCAAATCGCCCACCGGGCGCGGGCGCACGTCGCCGCGCGGAGACCGCGTGGTGCCGCGTCGCCCGGCGAGACCAAGGACGTGGTCGACGCGTTCCACCGCGCCGTCCGGACGGGTGACCTGCAAGGACTGCTCGACGTCCTTTCGCCGGAAGTCGTCTTCCTCGGTGACGGCGGCGGAGTGGTGCAAGCCGTGCTGGAGCCCGTGGTCGGGGCAGCCCTGGTCGCGCCGCTGCTGGCCGGTAGCCGCCCGGTCCGCGACGACGCGGCGACGATGCGGACCGCGCAGGTCAACGGGCATCCCGCGCTGATCCTGCGGCTCGGTGACGAGGTCGACACCGTCGTCGCGCTGCGTGTCGAGCACGGCCTCATCACCGGCCTCTACGCGGTGCGGAACCCCGAGAAGTTGTCACGGATGGACCAGGAGACCGCGCTGCGCCGCTGACGCGGGTCGTCTTCACCCACCGTCACCGGACGGTGAACCCGAAAGGTCGTGGACATCACAGTCAGGGGGATCCCTGAATTCCGTCGGGGTCGCCTGGAACGCGGGACGCCGACCTGACACGATGGAACTCAACGCCGGGGTCGGGACGTTGCAACATCACAGAGGGGACGCCCCACCTCGAGGTAACAGCCCGTGGGATGCGAGAAGGCAGGCGGAGGAGATGGCCAACCCGTTCGTGAAGTTCTGGAAGTACATGATGGCGGCGTTCTCGTCGAAGATCGACGAGCACGCCGACCCGAAGGTACAGATCCAGCAGGCCATCGAGGAGGCGCAGCGCAACCACCAGGCGCTGACCCAGCAGGCCGCCTCGGTGATCGGTAACCAGCGTCAGCTGGAGATGAAGCTGAACCGCCAGCTCGGCGACGTGGAGAAGCTGCAGGCTTCGACCCGCCAGGCGCTGGTGCTCGCCGACGAGGCGCGCGCCAAGGGCGACGAGCAGAAGGCGACCGAGTTCGAGAACGCGGCGGAGAGCTTCGCCGCGCAGCTCGTCACCGCCGAGCAGAGCATCGAGGACCTCAAGACCCTGCACGACCAGTCGCTTCAGGCTGCGGAGCAGGCGAAGAAGGCCGTCGAGCGCAACGCGACCATGCTGCAGCAGAAGCTGGCCGAGCGCACCAAGCTGCTCTCGCAGCTGGAGCAGGCGAAGATGCAGGAGCAGGTCTCCGCTTCCCTGAACCAGATGAGCCAGCTGGCCGCGCCGGGCAACACCCCGTCGCTGGAAGACGTTCGCGACAAGATCGAGAAGCGCTACACCACCGCGCTGGGCTCGGCCGAACTCGCACAGAACTCCGTCCAGGGCCGGATGATGGAGGTCCAGGCCTCCACGACGCAGCTCGCGGGGCACTCGCGGCTGGAGCAGATCCGCGCGTCCATGAAGGGTGACTCCGTCGCTCAGGTGACCGACGGCAAGACCGCCGCCGCGCCGAAGGCGTCGAGCTCCGCGGACATCCAGCGTGAGATCCAGGCACGGGTTCAGGCCGAACAGGGCAAGAACCCCGCCTGACACACCACCTAGAGCCGGTCCCGCACCCACGCGGGTGCGGGACCGGTCTCACCTGAAGACAGGGGAGAGGGCAATGGGCCAGGGCAGGCGCAAGGACTTCGGGGAGTTCACCGCCAAGCTTGAGAAGCACATCGAAAAGCTGCCCGACTACGCCCAGCGCGCGCAGGAGAAGCTGCAGCGCTACATCCCGCCCTCCGAGCAGGCTTCTTCGCGGCCCGCTCAGCCGGCGCCACCGCGGCCCCGCCCGCAGGTGCCCGCCATGCCGAAGATCTCGCAGCAGCTGACGTCGATGGCCGCGGGCCAGATCCCGGTCGTCGCCGACGCGAAGGCCAAATGGGCGCGCTGGAACGAACCCGCCGCCAAACTGGAGCGCCGCAAGCGCCGGACTTCGCGGGCGCTGACGTTCTGGATCCTCCTCACCTTCCTTTGTGGACTGTTCGCCGTCGTCGCGGGCACCGGCCTGTTGAAGGACGGCCAAGCCGACGTCCTCCAGGCCATCGCGGGCGGCGCGTTCGCCGTCATCTTCGGCACCTTCGGGGTCAAGTCGGGGCTGCGGCTGCGGATGCTGAACCGCACCGTGCTGCCCGCCGCTCCCGCCACCCCGCCGCCGCTGCCCCCGGCACGGTCCGTCGCGCGTGAGCCGATGGAGCGCCTCGCCGAGAGCGAGGCTTCGCTGGCGGAGCTGCTTCGCCAGCTTTCGCAGCCGACGTCGCTCGGCACCATGCCGGTCTCCGAGATCGCCGTGGCCGACGCCCGGACGACCGCGGCCGAGGCGGCGCAGGCGCTGCGCGGCCTGGCTGGCCGGATCCAGGCCATCGAACGCGGACGTGACGCCGCGCCCGAGCGGGAACGCGGCGCCCTCGACGCCGCCGTCAAGCAACTACGCGAGCAGCTCGACGACGGTCTCGACGGCTACGGCGGTCTCGTCGCGGCCGCCGGGCACACCGTCGCCGCGAGCTCGGACGGCATGACGTCGTCCAAGGAGCAGCTGTCCGACGCGACCGACAAGCTCGCCGGACTGGCCATGGCGCTGCGCGAACTTTCCTGAAGCCGTAACTCGCGTGCTCGGAGGCGGAACTCGCGTGCTTGGAGGCGGATCTCAGGAGATCGCCCTTCAAGCACGCGAGTTCCGCCTCCAAGCACGCGAGTTACGCAATCGGGTAGCGCCTGAGCAGGCGCTTTCCTGGACCATCGTCTCATTCGTCGTCACTAATACTCCATTGCGTAACGACTCGCTCACTGTGTGGTAGCAAAACGCTCGCGTAACCCGAATCCGCTGGTGACGGCGCCCCGCGATGCCTAACGTTTCTTACATGCACGCAGTGCTCTTCCCAGCTCGGGCCTGAACCCAGCCCGCGTGAGCGGGCGTTCCAGGGTGGCGGACCGGACACAGTGGATCTCGCGCAGTGGTCTTTCTCGTCCCCGCCGAGGAAAGGACGCCCAGTGACGACGCTCCCCCCGGAACCAGAACCGACTCCCACTCCTCTTCCCAGCTCCTATCAGCGCGTCATAGCCGCTTACGACCGGATCGCCGAGGTCGACCGGCCCGACGTCTGGATCACCCTCCGCGCGGTGGAAGACGCGCTCGTTGACGCGAAGGCCGTGGACGAACGGCTTCGCGCGGGCGCGGACCTGCCGCTCGCGGGGACACTGGTGGCGGTCGCCGACGTCATCGACGTCGCCGGCCTTCCCACGGCGGGCGAGGACGTCTGCTGTGTCGGCGCCACATCCGTGTCCCGGCTGACCGCGGCCGGAGCGGTCGTGATCGGCAAGACCAACTGCGACCGGTTCGGCAGCGACCTCGAGCACACCCACAGCCCGTACGGCGCCGTGAGCGCCGCGCTCAACACCGACCGGGTCTCCGGGAGCGCGAGCAGCGGCGCGGCCGTCGCCGTCGCGCTCGGCCTCGTGGATCTGGCCGTCGGCACGGACACGGCCGGAGCGGGCCGGGTTCCCGCGTCCCTCAACGGGATCGTCGGCTTGAAGCCGACGCTGGGCCTCGTTCCGAAGACCGGCGCCGCGCCGTGCGGCGGGATCGCCCTGTTCGCCCGCAGCCTCACCTTGGGGCAGCGCGCGCTGGGACAGATGACCGGTCCCGACGGGATCGACCCGCTCGCCCGCGACTGGCCTCCGGACGTCCGGCTGTCCGCGGGCGATCGGCCGCGGGTGGCGATCCCGGGCTCCGACACGCTCACCGGCCTTTCGCTGCAATCCCGGTCCGCCTTCCTCGGCGCGGTTTCGGCGCTGCGGGCGTCCGGCGCCCGGGTGGAGACGGTGGAGGTCTCGGCACTGCTGACGGTGGGCGGCTTGATCCACGACGACGGCTTCACCGCCGACAGGCAGCGCGTCGCCGAGGCCGGGATGCTCGCGCTCCGGATGCTGTCGGAGTACGACGCCCTCGTCCTCCCGACGGTCGCGGACCATCCCTCGGTCTCCGAGGCACTGTCCGATCCGGGCGGGGTCGCGAAACGGCTGGAGCGGTTCACGGCGTTCGTCAACCTGCTCGACCTCGCCGCGGTCACGGTGCCGTCTTCGCCGTCGGATCTGGGGCCGTACGGGGTTTCCGTGGTGGTGCGGCCGTTCGACGACCAGATCGCCATCGACCTCGCCGCCGTGCTCACCGACGAACAGGCCGATTTCCCTTATCCCGCACCGGGCGCGGATCTCGTGGTGTTCGGGGCGCAGCTGCGCGGGCAGCCCCTGAACGGAAGCCTGGTCGCCGCGGGGGCCCGGTTCACCGGACTGGTCCAGACCGGCGAGGGCTACCGGATGCTGTTGCTGCCCACCGATCCGCCCCAGCCTGGGGTGGTGCCGGTGAGCGCCACGGGCGAGCACACGATGCTCTCGGGTGAACGCTGGCGGCTCTCGCCCGCCGCGCTCGGTGCCTTCGCGGCCACGCTGCCCGCCCCGTTCGTCCTGGGCCGGATCCGGCTGGAGAACGGGGAAACGCCCCTGGCGGTCCTCTGCGACCAGGCCGCCGCGGCGACGGCGACGGAGCTGACGAGGTACCAGTGCTGGCGTGCCTACCTGCGGTTCGTCAGTACGGCCGGGCCGCGAGACCTCGGGCGACCCGCTTGACCAGACCGGGACCGTGCAGGGCGAAACCGGTGTAGAGCTGGACCAGTCCGGCGCCGGCGTCGAGCATCCGGGCGGCGGCGCCGGCGTCGAAGATCCCGCCGACGCCGATGATCGGCAGCTTGCCGTCGGTCTCGTCGTGCACGAACCGCACCACCTCGACCGAGCGCGCGGTGAGCGGGCGGCCGGACAGCCCGCCCGCCTGCTCGCCGACGGCGGCCTCCGCCGGGACGATCCCTTCGCGCGACAGCGTCGTGTTGGTCGCGATCAGCCCGGCGACACCGTGTTCGAGGCAGACCTCCAGCAGTTCCGCGAGCGCTTCGTCGGTGAGATCGGGGGCGACCTTCACCAGCACCGGAGTCGGCTTCGCGTCACCGGCGAGCTCGGCCGAGGTCTTCCGCAGCTCGGCGAGCAGCTCGGCCAGCGCGGACTTGTCCTGCAACGCCCGCAGGCCCGGCGTGTTCGGGGAACTGACGTTGATCGCGAAGTAGTCGGCGTACGGGTACAGCGCCCGCAGCGAGAACCGGTAGTCCTCGACGGCCTCGTCGAGCGGGGTCACCTTGGACTTGCCGATACTGACGCCGAGCGGCACTGGCGGTTTCCCGCCCGCGGCGAGGCGAGCGGCGAGCGCCTCCGCTCCCTCGTTGTTGAAGCCCATCCGGTTGATCACCGCGTCGGTCTCGGCGAGGGTGAACAGCCGCGGTTTGTCGTTGCCCGGCTGCGGATGCCGGGTGACCGTGCCGACCTCGACGAAACCGAAGCCGAGCGCGGGCCAGGCGTGCAGGGCCCGGCCGTTCTTGTCCATCCCGGCGGCGAGGCCGACCCGGTTCGGGAAGCGGAGCCCGAGGAAGGTGACCGGATCGTCCGTCCGGTAGACGCGGCCGAGCGCGGCGAGCACGGGGGAGACCCGGCTCAGCCTGGCGAGCATGCCGATGGTGCGTTCGTGCACGGTTTCGGGGTCGCTGCCGGAGACCCGGTAGAGGGCGGGACGGACGATCTTGTCGAAGAGCACGGCCCCATCATGCCTGGTGAGCTCTAGCGGCTCGCCTTCCACTCGTCTTCGAGCATCGCGAAGACGAGTTCGTCACACCACTCGCCCTTCACGATCTCGTTCTCCCGCAGATGCGCTTCCTTCTTCATGCCGAGACGGTCCATCAGCGCGGCGGACGCGGTGTTGCGCCCGTCACAGCGGCCGATGATCCGGTGCAGGCCGAGATCCTCGAACCCGAGCCGCAGCACCTCGACGGCGGCCTCCGCGGCGAGCCCCTTCCCGTGGTGATCGGGATGGAAGACGAACCCGATCTCGCCCTGGCGGCGCTCGCTGCTGAGGTATTCGAGGTTCAGGTCGCCGATCAGCTGTCCGGTCTCGGTCAGTTCCGCGGCCACCGCGAGGAACTGGCCTTCCTGCGACAGGGTGCCGCTGTGCACCCGTTTGGCGAGCGCGGCGGCGGATTCGGCCCGGCTGCGCGGGCCCCAGTAGAGGTAGCGGGCGACGTCGGCGCGGGACTGGAAGGAGTTGAGTTCGTCGAGATCCGCCGGAGTGAAGGCGCGGAGGGTCAGGCGCTGGGTGATGATCGGGAAATCGGGCCTCAGCATGGCGTCAGGCTATCCAGTCGGCTGGGTTCCTGGGGGCGGAACTGCGGCGGACGGTCCTTCGGAGCGGCGGGCGGCACACCCCGGAAGCAGGGGTACCCCCGAGGCGCCTCCCGGACGCCGGAATCGGCGGCCGGGCCCGAGCCGGACCGGTGCTCGGGAACCTCGAGGGCCCGGTGACTGCCTGGTATTCGCTATCAGGCACCACGCGAAGCAGAGACGACGAGCCGAAGGTGGCTCCAACTTGCGTTGTATCGCTGCTCAAAAGTCCTACGCGTGCGGTCCGCTAGCGGACAGCCACCTCACGAGTCCTGTTGGAATACAACTTTGGACCACCTCCTCTCTCGTGTACCGCCAAACTATGCGAGGAGTTCGGGGTCCTGCAACAAGATTTCTTCGATCTCCGCCGTCAGGGCCGTCTTGTCCGCCGACGGCAGAAAAGCCGCTTCCACGGCATTCTTCGCGAGCAGGGCGATTTCGGCCGCCGTCAGCCGCAGGGTTTCGGCCACCGCCACGTACTCGCCGTCGAGGGTGGCCCCGAACATCGGCGGGTCGTCGGTGTTGAGCGTGACCAGCACGCCGTGATCGAGCAGCCGTCGCACGGGATGCGCCGCGATCGACGCGCATTGCCCGGTCCGCACGTTCGACGTGGGGCAGACCTCCAACGGGATCCGTTGCACGGCAAGGTATTCCAGTAACGCCGGATCGGTGTGCGCGCCGACGCCGTGCCCGATCCGCTCGGCGCCGAGATCGTGCACCGCCGACCAGACGGTGGCGGGCCCGGTGGTCTCGCCCGCGTGCGGGACGCTGTGCAGCCCAGCCTCCCTGGCCGCGGTGAAGAAGGGGGCGAACTGTGCACGGCCGACACCGACCTCCGGGCCGCCGAGCCCGAAGGACACCAGGCCTTCGGGACGTTCGCGGAGCGCGAACACCACCGTCTCCCGGCCGGCGACGATCCCTTTCTCGCCGGGAATGTCGAAGCACCAGGCCAGTTCCACGCCGTGGTCCGCCCGTGCCGCCGCCCGCCCGGTCGCGAGACCGGTGAGGAGATCGTCCGACGGCATCCCGTCGAGGACGTGGTTGTACGGCGTCACGGTCACTTCCGCGTAGCGCGCGTTCTGCGCGGCCAGATCCGCCGCCAGCCCGGTGACGAGGGTGTGGATGTCGCGGGCGTCGCGTACCAGCGACGTCACCGCCAGGTAGTTGCGGAGGAAATGCGGGAAATCGCGGAAGGTGAAGAACTCGGCGAGCTCCGACGGCTCCGTCGGCACACCCGCGGACGGGCGGCGGCGGGCCAGTTCCAGCACCGTGGGCAGGCTCGCCGAACCGACGAGGTGGACGTGGAGTTCGACCTTGGGCAGGGCGTGCACGAACGCGCGCAGCGCCGTGCCCGTGAGGATTCCGGGCATGACAAAGCTCCCTGGGATGAAGAAGTGAAGGGTGACGTGCGGAGGGAGCGGGTGGCTCAGGGAGCGAGGTCGCCGCGTTCGGTGTCGGCCCCGTAGAGCGGGAGCTTGAACAGCGTCACCAGGCCAGTTTAGCCGCTCGGAGCGGGTCCGGACTGGCATTTCGGGCAGAACCAGGTCGGCCTCGCCTGGTGTCCGGCACCCTGGGGAGCGACCTCGAGCCTGCCGCCGCAGCGGAAGCAGCCCTGTTTGGTCCGTTCGTAGACCCAGTGTTCACGGCCGCGGCGCAGATCGCCGGTGGTGGTCTGCGACGTGCGCCAGGCGTTGGTCTTCAGCAGCTTGCGTCCGAGCGCGACGGCCTTCGCGGTGTCCACTTCGGACACCGGTGTCCATGGTGTGACGCCGAGCAGGAAGCACATCTCGACCTTGTACATGTTCCCGATCCCCGCCATGATCCGCTGATCCAGCAGGGCGTCGCCGAGTTCGCGATCCGGGTCCGCGCCCAGCGCGGCCGCCGCCCGCTGCGCGAGTTCGTCCGTCCACCGTGGATCGAGCAGATCCGGGCCGAGGTGCCCGACCAGGCGGTCTTCTTCGTCCGTGGGCACGAGTTCGAGGTCGTGCACGCGGAAGCCGATCGCCTGCAGATCCTCGGTGGCGAGGATGACCCGCGCCTGATGGGCCGGATTGCGCCAGCGCGCGCCGGCCCGGTAGACGTCCCACTTGCCGTCCATGCGCAGGTGGCTGTGGAGGGTGAGGTCGCCGGAGAACCGCGTCAGCAGATGCTTGCCGACCGTGCCGACACCGAGCACGTCACGTCCGGCGAGATCCGTCGTGGCCAGCCGGGGGACCCTGAACTCGCCTCGCAGCAGGGTCTTCCCGGCGAGCGCCTTGTCGAGGACCTTGCCGGCGAGGAAGACGGTGTCGCCTTCGGGCATCGGACGTCAGCCCGTGCCGGTGTCGCTCAGCTTGGCGGGGGCTTCGGTGGTCTCGGGCTCTTCGTCGCCGCGGACGCGATGCCGTCCGGCCCGGCTCGAACGCAGGACCTTCGCGAGCACCATGTTGAAGGTGAGGGCGATCTCCTGCGCGCCGGGGGAGTGCCACTCGTGGATCGGGCTGCACGCGCCCTGCGCCTGCTGTACCGCGAGCCGGTCCGGGATGGCCGTCGGCATCACCAGCGGGCCGAAGTTCTCCCGCAGCTCGGCCACGCGGAACTGGTGCTCGTAGGAGCGCACGCGGAGCTTGTTGACCACGACGCCGATCGGCCGCAGCCCCGGGTTCTGCTCTTCGCGGATCTTCTCGATCGCGTCGAGCGCGCGGCGCGCGCCGGAGACGGCGTACATCGTCGGCTCGGTGACGATCAGGGCGCTGTCCGCGGCCACCAGCGCGGAGCGGGTCAGCCTGCCGAGTGACGGCGGGCAGTCGAGGATCACCAGCTCGTAGGGTTCCTCGCGCAGCGGGTTCGTGTGCAGCTCGTCGAGCGCGCGGGAGAGGTTCTCCAAGCGGCGGCTGTCGGCGTCCGGTTCGTTGAGCATCTCCAGCTCTTCGGCGCCGACGAGAACGTCGATCTGGTCGCTCCACACGCTGGGCGCGATCGCGCGTTCGAGCACCGAGCGCACCGGCGTCTCCAGGACATCGGCCAGCGTGCGATCGGTGAAGGGCGGGTCCAGCGAGGTGGTGGCGTTGCCTTGCGGGTCGAGGTCGGCCACGAGAGTCCGGGCGCCCCTACGCAGCGCGGCGGACGCGACACCGAGGGCGACCGTCGTTTTACCGACGCCACCCTTCAGGCTGAGAACAGCGACCGTGTGCACTCGATACAGCCTACGGGCAGCCGGCGGGGTGGCTCCTTGGCAAGGTGTCGAACACCGCATCGGACTACACCCGGCGGCGCCCGGAAGGCGGGCATTACCCTGTGCGTTTATGAAGACGGACACCGTGGCCACGCGGGGATCGGGGGCGGTTCGCCGGGTTCTCGAAGCAGAACTCCGGGCCGCACGGGCGCGAGGCGCACAACAGCCGCACGTCGTCGACGTCGGCGGCGGCAGCGGCGGCTGGGCGGTGCCGCTGGCCTCGGCGGGCTGCCTGGTGACCGTGGTCGAGCCGAACCCCAACGCGCTGGCGACCCTGCGCCGCCGCGCCGAGGAAGAGGGCGTCTCCGGCAGCATCACGGTGATCGCCGACGACTCCGACGCGCTCGGCGCCCACGTCGCGGCGGGCTCGGCCGACCTCGTGCTCGCGCACGGGCTGCTCGAAGTCGTCGACGACCCGGCGCTCGTGCTCGCCGCGCTGGCCGCCGCGGTCAAACCCGGCGGGGCGGTCTCGGTGCTGGTGGCGAACCGGCACGCCGCGATCCTGCAGCGCGCGCTGGCCGGACGGCTCGGTGAGGCGCGGGAACTCCTCGCGTCCGGCAGCGGCGTCCTCGGTGGCGGCCGGGAGACCGTGCTGCGGCGCTTCGACGCGGAGGCCCTTCGCGCGCAGCTGATCGCGGTGGGGCTCGAGGTGACCTCGTTGCAGGGCGACGGTGTCGTGGCGGACTTCGTGCCCGGTGGGGTGCGGGAAGAGGATCTGGCGGAGTTCGAGCTGGCGGCGGCGTCTGTTCCGCCGCTGCGGGACATCGCCAGCAGGCTGCACGTCCTGGCCCACCGTCCCTGACCCTCACGAGACTGTCGGTGGTCCGGGCTAGTTTCTGCCCGTGGGACGAAACGCTGAACTGCCCGGCGGGATGGCCCGCTACCGCGTGACGACCGGGGCCACCACCTGGCCCGACGACACCGGCTGCGGCCTGCTGCACGTCGACATGGACGCCTTCTTCGTGTCCTGCGAGCTGCGCACGCGCCCGGAGCTGGCGGGCAAGCCGGTGGTCGTGTCCGGTGGGGGGCCGAGGTCCGTCGTCGCGGCGGCGAGCTACGCGGCACGCGAGTTCGGCGTCCGGTCGGCCATGCCGTTCTCGACGGCCAAGCGGCTCTGCCCGCAGCTGATCTGCATCACGCCGACGCCGGGGCTCTACGGCGAGGTGTCCAAGGGCGTCATGGAGGTCTTCCGCGAGCTGACGCCGCTGGTGGAGCCGTTGAGTCTGGACGAGGCGTTCCTGGACGTCAGCGGGGCGCTCAAGCGGCTGGACTCCTCGCCCGCGCGGCTCGGCGCCTGGATCCGGGAGCGGGTGGCCGCCGACTTCGGCATCAGTTGCTCGGTCGGCGTCGCGAAGGTCAAGTTCGTCGCCAAGCTGGCGTCCGGGATGGCGAAACCGGACGGCATGGTCGTCGTGCCGTCGGCCGAGACGCTCGCGTTCCTGCGCCCGCTGCCCGTGTCGGCGCTGTGGGGCGTCGGCAAGCGCACCGAGGAGCAGCTGCGGCAGCAGGGGCTCGACACCATCGCCGACGTCGCAGCCGCTCCGCTGTCCAGGCTGAGGCGGTCGCTCGGGCGGGCGCTGGGGGAGCATCTGTACGCGCTCGCGAACGGGCACGACGAGCGCGAGGTGGTCCCGGAGTCGCCGGACAAGTCGATCGGTGCCGAAGTGACCTTCGACGTGGATCTCCACGACCGCGCGGCGCTCGGGCTGGAACTCCTCCGGCTGTCGGAACGCGTCGCCGCCACCCTGCGCCGCCGGGGGCTGCGCGGGCGGACGGTGTCGATCAAGGTCCGGTTCGCGGACTTCAAGACGATCACCCGGGCCAGGACAACCGCCGTCGGAGTGGATGTGGCCCGCGACATCCACCGCACCGCCGTCGAACTCCTCACCGAGCACGCGCCGACGGGCGCAGTCCGCCTGATCGGGGTAAGAGTCGAAGGGTTGGACACGGAGAGTGATGGAGAGCAGCTGCTTTTCGAGTCACCCGAACCCCGTTGGCGGGATGCGGAAGTCGCCGCCGACGTCGCGAGGTCGAAGTTCGGCGCCGCCGCGGTGCGGCCCGCGTCACTGCTGACCCCCCGTGACCAGTGACATCGCCTGCTCCGCCGCCTCCGAGAGGGGCGAGCCGGGTGGTTTCGGCCAATTCGATCCCTTCTGGATACGGGATCGGGTAGTCGGACGAGCGCGGGGCTCGTATCCTGGACAGAGACACCCCGCCTGGGGTTGTCTGTTGGGTCCATGACGTTGCGCGGCCCGGCGCCCGCGACAGCTGTGCCGGAGGAGGAAAGATGCCACTCTCCGAGCATGAGCAGCGGCTGCTCGATCAGATCGAGCGCGAGCTCTATGCCGAGGACCCCAAGTTCGCATCCACGGTGCGAGGCACCCGGTTGCGCCGCCCCGCCCGCCGACGGCGTTTGCAGGGCATCGCCCTGTTCGTAGTGGGCGTCGCACTGTTGGTGCTCGGCGTGGTGGTCAACATCCGGGTCGCCGAGATCCCCGTGATCAGCGTGCTCGGGTTCCTCGTGATGTTCTTCGGAGTCATGATGGCCGTCACATCGATTCGGCAAGGAGCCGAAACGGAAGGCGGCAAGGACAGCGGTGGCCCGGGGGCCGGCGGAGGTGGCGGCAAGGCGTCCCCGCGCCGGAGCTCGTTCACCCAGCGCATGGAAGAGCGCTTCCGCCAGCGCTTCGAGGAGCAATAGCTCCCACACACGCGAACATGCCGGCAGGGCGATGCCTTGTCGGCATGTTCGCGTTGTCATGCCCCAGTGCGCTGGCCCCACCGGAAGGTTCGGGGGCGCCGGTACCGCGTGGGTCGGGGTGGTCGTGAGTGGCGTTTCGGGTTAGAACCCGAAACGCCACCCCCGACCACCCCGGCCCACCCCTTCCCCCAGAGCCCCCCCCTCCCGGAGCCCCCCCCCCCCCCCCCCCACGCACAGGAAAA
>NZ_JBWKEB010000027.1:56828-82357 GCF_056435665.1 Amycolatopsis sp. NPDC043887 | reverse complement strand
TGGGGCCAGGCGGGGGGGGGTTTTCTTGAGGGTGTTTGGGGGGGACGGGGGTGCGGGCACGGGGGGGGCCACGGGGGTGGGGGGGGGCGGTTGGGGTGAGAACCCGACTCGCCACTCACGACCACCCCCGGCCCCCTGCCTGCCCAAGACACCTCACCGCTCACGAGGCGATGCGCCGCACCGCGTTCGCGCAGGCGAGAGACTCCAGCAGCGGAACCGTCCGCTCCCAGCCCAGGCAAGCGTCCGTGATACTCAGGTCCGGCCGGGGCCGCGCGGAACCGACGTCCTGCCTGCCGTCGGAGAGGTACGACTCGATCATCACCCCGGCCAGCGCGTCGTTGCCCGCGGAGATCTGGTCCGCCAGGTCGGCGACGACCACGGGCTGCCGGTTGTGGTCCTTCCCGCTGTTGCCGTGCGAGGCGTCGACGACGAGCCGGTGCGGCAGACCGGCGGCGGTCAGCGCATCGAGGGCGTCCGCGATCGCGTGCGCGTGATGGTTGGGTTTCGGGCCACCGCGCAGGACAAGGTGCGCGTCCGGGTTCCCGGCGCTGCGCTGGATCCGCGGGCGCCCGTCGGCCGCGGCGCCTGGGAACACGTGCGGCAGCGCGGCCGCCCGGACCGCGGCGACGGCCGTGTCCAGCCGCCCGGACACGCAGTTCTTCATGCCGATCGGCATCGGCAGCCAGGACGCCAGATGCCGGTGCGGCTGGCTGGCGACGGTCCGCGCGCCGATCGCGCCCCAGCTGACGGTGTCCGCGAAGTACGGCGCGAGGAACGGGTCGACGAACTCGTACGCGAGCGGCAGCCCGGTCGCGGCGGCCTCGTCCAGGAACCGCCGTCCGAGCCGGACACCGGACGCGAGATCGCCCTTGCCGTCCAGGGTGGGGTCGGGCACCAGACCGGTCCAGCCCGCGATCGTCCGCGGTTTCTCCAGGTAGGCGCGAAGGACCACGACGAGATCGTCGGCGAACCGGCGGGACGCCTCGGCGAGCCGGTGCGCGTACTCGAGCGCGCCGTCGGTGTCGTGCACGGAACACGGGCCCACGACGACGAGCAGCCGGGAGTCGCGGCGGGCGAGGACGTCCGCGACGGTTTCGCGGTGCCGGACGATCTCGTCCGGCACGACGCCGCTCGTGGCCACTTCGGCCGGACTGGGCAGTGTGTCCTGGTCAAGCATCCGCATGACCTCTCTTCTTGTCGGGGGCGGCCACCCCGGCCCGGGGCAGCCGCGTCGCACCGGCCACCGCCACGACGGCGAGGCCGAGAACACACCAGAAGGCGTCGGCGAAGGCCGCGGCGACGTCCGAGCCGCGGGCGGCCAGCCGGGCCTGCAGCACCACGGCCAGTACCGCGGTGCCGATCGAGCCGCCGAGCGTGTTGAGCAGGTTCAGCGCCCCGGCGGCGCGGGGCAGCCGGGCGGGTTCGACCCGGCGGTAGACGATCGTCATCACCGGCGCGCCGATCATCGCCGCGCCGAAACCGCGTAGCAGCAACGAAAGCACGATGACCCAGTCCGGAAGACCGGGACCGAGCTGGGTGAAGGGCGCGGTGCCGAGGGCGACCAGGCCGATCCCGCTCAGCACCAGGGTGCGCGGCGAGATCCGGTCGACCAGGCGGTTCACCAGTACGGAACCGGCCGCCGCGCCGATGCCCTGGGGCACCAGCAGCAGTCCGGTGTCCCAAGTGGACAGTCCGGGACCACGCTGCAGGTAGAGCGGAAGCAGGAACATCGTGCCGAACACCGACGCGCCGAGCAGCACCAGCGCCAGCGCGGCGACCCCGAACGGAGGCCGCGTGAACAAGCGTGGATCCAGCAAGGGCGCTTCGGCGCTCAGGCCGTGCCGCACGAACGCCGCGAGCATCACGACGCCGAGCACGACGGCGATCCCGGCGACCACCGGCGTCCCCTGCTCGAACCAGGTGAGCCCGAAGACCAGGACGGCGAGCCCCGGCGAAAGCAGCAGCGCGCCGCGGAAATCGAAGCGCGCACCCTTGCCGCCGGGTTCACTCGCCGGAACCCAGCGCCGGGCCAGGATCACCGCCACCACACCGACCGGGAGGTTGACGTAGAACAGCCATGGCCAGTCCGCGACGGCGAGGATCGTGCCGCTCGCCATCGGGCCGAGCACCGGCGACAACAGCGGTACGAGACCGACGACGCTGATCACGCGCCCGATCCGGTCCGGTCCTGCCGCCCGGGCCAGGAGCGCCTGACCGGTCGGTGGCAGCAGGCCGCCCGCGAGTCCTTGCAGGACACGGAAGGCGATGAGCGCGGGCAGGGTCGGCGCCAGCGCGCACAACAGGGACGCCAGCAGGAACACGACGACGGCGGTGAGCCAGACCCGCCTGCCACCGAACCGGTCGGCGAGCCAGCCCGACGCCGGCACCGCCGTGACCACGGCCAGCAGGTACGCCGTCGTCACCCATTGGACGCCGGTGACCGGCGCGCCGAACTCGTCGGCGAGGGTGTCGACGCCCACCGAGACGATCGTGCTGTCCAAGGTCGCCATGAACGTGCCGAGCACCAGGACGGCCGCCGTGCGCCACAGGGCGGCGTCGATCGGGCGCGCGGTCACCGCTCCCCCGCGAACCCGGCGGCGTCGGCGTCGAACCAGGACGGCAGTTTCCGCAGGAACCCGACCAGGTCGTCGGCGAGCGACCGGGCGTCGGTCTCCCTCGCGTACAGAACACCTTCCCAGCCGTGCTCGCCGGGGACGACGGTGACGCTCACCGGGTGGTGCGTGCGTTCACGGAACCTCGTCCCGGTGACGGTCAGGCCGGGCGCCGGTTCGCGCAGCTTCGCCGGGTCCACCGGGTAGTTCTCGAACACGAGCAGGCTGTCGAACAGCCGCTCGCGGCCGGCCAGCGACGCGAGCTCGGGCAGCCCCATCCGATGGTGCGCGGCCATCGCCTGCTGCCGCGCCTGCAAATCGGCGAGCGCCTCGGCGACCGTCCCGGTGAACCGGGCGCGGACCGGGACGCTGTTCGCCAGCAGGCCGATGATGTCCTCGACACCGTCCACATCGGACGTCCGATTCGAAGTCATCACCCCGAAGCTGACGTCCCGGCGCCCGGCGTGGGTCGCCAGGACGGCCGCC
Organism: Amycolatopsis sp. NPDC043887; assembly: GCF_056435665.1. Taxonomy (NCBI): domain Bacteria; kingdom Bacillati; phylum Actinomycetota; class Actinomycetes; order Pseudonocardiales; family Pseudonocardiaceae; genus Amycolatopsis; species Amycolatopsis sp. NPDC043887. The sequence continues at coordinate 79,259 of NZ_JBWKEB010000027.1, read as the reverse complement.
CACGCGCCCTGCAACAGGGTGTTGGCGGTGAGGCCCCGTGCGGCGCCCAGCCGGGTCAGCTCTGCGACCAGCTGACCGTCCACAGTGAACAGAGCCGGTTCGGCGGACCCGCCGGTACGCGGCAAGTGATCGCCTTCGGGCAGGCCGGCGAGTTCCGCCCGCCAGGCCCGGACGTCGGACGAGTGATCGGCCGCGGCGAGCAGGCGGGTGTACCGAGTCGGCGGCACCGGCTCCGGCAAAGGCTTCCCCGCGTACAGCGCGAACAACTCGCCGAGGACGCGCGGCGCGGACCAGCCGTCGGACAGCAGATGGTGACTGGTCAGCACGAGCGTCTGACGGCCTGGCCCGTGCCGCAGCACGGTGACCCGCCACAGCGGACCATGGGGCAGATCGAACGGTTCCGCCAGCTCCTCGTCCAACACGGCGTCCACTTCGGACACTTCGCGGACGCGGAAACCGGCCAGCGGCTCGGCGGGGATCACCTGGACCTCGTGCGACGTCGGGAACACCGCGCCCAGGTTCGGCTGCCGTCGGACCAGCGCGTTCGCCGCGGCCCGCAGCGCCTCGACGTCGAGTTCACCGGACAGCGTGAACGCGGCCTGCACCGGATACGGATCTTCGTCCGCGGCACGGGACTCGCGCAGGATCACCTCCTGCAACGGGGTCAGCGGCATGACTTCGCCGGGGCCGGGCACGTCGGCTGCGAGCGCGTCCAGCTCCCGGCGGAAATGCTCGCCCAGCACGGCGATCTCGTCTTCGGTGAACAGCGCGGACGGCCACGTGAAGCGGACCCCGAGCGTGCCACCGTCGGGGACCATCGCGTTCACCGTGAGCGCGTACGGCAGTGGCATCTCCGCACCACCGCCGGAACCGAGCGGATCGGCGTCCGGCGGACGCTGCCACAGGGTCTCCTCGACCGGAGCCTCGGGGAACCGGCCGAGATAGTTCCAGGCGATCTCGGGCCGCGGGCCGCCGACGCCGAGAATTCCGTGCCCGAGGCCGTCCCCCGCCGCGCGCAGATGGTCGCGCACCGCCCGCAGCGCGTCCGGCAACGGTCCGTCCGGTGGGGCGATCCGCGCCGGATGCACGGCGGTGAACCAGCCGGCGGTCTGCGCCAGATCGACCGTGCCCGTGAAGTCCGGGGTGTGTCCCGGCCTTCCGTGGCTTTCGACGGCGACGACCAGGTCGGCGACGGTCTCGCGCCAGGCGGCGACAGCGCGGGCGAGCGCGGTCAGCAGCACGGTGTCCGGGCCCGTGCGATACGCCGTGGGCAGCGCGGTGAGCACGGCGTGGGTGGTGTCCTCGCCGATGTCGAGCCGGTGGTGCCGCGCTGTCGCCACGGTGTCGCGCGCCGGATCGAGCCGGGTGCGGCCGAGCGTGGTCTCCGGCGCGGCGGCGATCCCTCGCCAGTACGGCAATTCGTCCTCTCGATGCGGGGCGGCCGCGCGCAGCGACCGCGCCCAGCCCAGGAACGACTGCCCGCGCCGGTGCGGGGTCTTGCCGTGGAAGGCCTGTTCGACGTCGTCGAGCAGGACACGCCAGGTCACCGCGTCGGCGACCAGGTGGTGCGCCACAAGCAGCAACCGCCCCGGTCGCTCCTCGCCGACGTCCACCAAGACCGCCCGCACCAGCGGGCCGGTGCGCGGGTCCATCCGCGCGACGATCTGCACGACCTGCGCGTCCAGCGCCGCACGCGGATCACGGGACACGCGGATGGCGGTGAGCACGTCGGCACCGGTCACGGCGCCGACGTCCGGGACACGAAGCGTGTCTTCGACCAGATGTGCGCGCAGGACGTCGTGGCGGGCGAGAACGGCGTCGAGCACCGCGGTCCAGCGAGGGACGTCGTCCGCCGAAGGCACGCAGATCTCGACCCACTGGCAGAACCCGTCGGCCGCCTTTCCCGCGCGCCGCAACAGATCGCGCATGATCGGCGTGAGCGGGGCATCGCCCACGGCGTGGGCTTCCTCGGCCTGTTCGGGCTCGCCACAGCGCGCGGCGATCCCCGCGACCGTGCCGCCTTCGAGGACGTCGCGCGCGGTCAGGTGCAGCCCTTCGCGGCGGGCACGGGAGACGACCCGCAGCGAGGCGATGCTGTCGCCGCCCGCGTCCAGGAAGCCGTCGTCCAGCCCGACGTCGGGTCCGAGCAGATCGCGGACCACTCGCAGCAGCACCGCTTCCGCCGGGGTGGCGGGTTCCCGTCCGCCGTCGGAGCGGGCTTCCGGCGCGGGCAGCGCGGCGCGGTCCAGCTTGCCGCTCGGTCCGAGCGGGAGCCGGTCCAGCGCGACGAACGCGCTCGGCACCATGTACGCGGGCAGCTCCGCCGCGAGGTGTGCGCGCAGCGCGGCCGGGTCGGGTTCGGCACCGTCCACGGGGACGAAGTACGCGACCAACCGGTCCTCCCGGACGATCACCGCGGCGGCGCGCACGTCGTCGTGAGCGGTCAGCGCGGTCTCGATCTCGCCGAGTTCGATCCGGAACCCGCGCAGTTTGACCTGGTGGTCGGCGCGGCCGAGGAAGACGATCTGCCCGTCCGGCCGCCAGCGGACCAGGTCGCCGGTGCGGTACATGCGCTCCCCCGGCGGCCCGAACGGGTCGGCGACGAACCGTTCGGCGGTCAGCGCCGCCCGGCCGACATAGCCCTGGGCGAGCTTCGGCCCGGCCAGGTACAGCTCGCCGGTCACGTTCGTCCCGGCCGGGAGCAGTCCGCCGTCGAGCACGTACGCGCGGACCTCCGGGTCCGGACGGCCGATCGGGAGCGGGCCGGGATCGGCCGGGTCGTAGTGCCAGGTGACCGAGTTGATGGTGACCTCGGTCGGGCCGTAGGCGTTGAACAGCGCGCGCCGGTTCCCCCAGCGCCGGGCCAGTTCCGGGTCGAGCCGTTCGGCGCCGACGACGAAGAACACGTCCGGGTCGACGGTCGCGTCGTCGGGCATCGCGGAGAGGAACGAGGGCAGCAGGTTGAGCCCGGTGACGCGGTGTTCGGCGGCGTAGGCCAGCAGATCGTCGCCGGAGACCCGCACCTCCTCCGGCGCGATCACCGACGTGCCTCCGGACAGCAGCGGCAGCATGAACTGCCAGAAGGCGACGTCGAAACTCGTCGAGGCGAAATGCAGGTACCGCTCGGCGGTCCCGATCCCGACGATGTCCTCCTGCAGCGCGATCAGGCTCGGGACACCGCGATGCGGCACCGCGACGCCCTTCGGTTTGCCGGTGGTGCCGGAGGTGTAGATGACGTAGGCGATCGCGTCCGCACTGAGCCGGATTCCCGGATCTGTGTCCTCGGTGGACAGTTCGGCCGGGTCGATCACCGGAAGGCCTTCGACGTCCGAAGTGGACACGACGGCGGCGGGCCCGATGTCCCCGAGCATGTACGCCAGCCGGTCGGCCGGATAATCCGGGTCCATCGGCACGTGCACCGCGCCGGCCTTGATCACGCCGAACAACGCGACCACGAGGTCGACGTCGCGGCGCAGCAGGACCGCGACCGGATCCTGTGGTTTCACTCCGGCGTCGATCAGGGTGTTCGCGAGCCGGTTGGCGCGACGGTCCAGTTCGGCGTAGGTCAGGCTCCGGTCCCGGCACACGACGGCTTCCGCGTCCGGGGTCTCCCGGACCCAGCGGCCGAACTCCTCCAGCATGCCGCCGCGTTCGCGCTTGGGCTCCGGTCCTTCGCCGAGGCGCAGCATCGCGCGTTCTTCCTCGGCGCCGAGCGCGCGCAGCCGGGACACCGGCCGTGCCGGATCGGCCACGATCTCGTGCAGCACGGCACGCAGCCAGCGACCGTAGGACTCGGCCTCCTCGCGGGTGAACGCCTGTGGCTGGTAGCCGAGGCCGACGGTGAACTCGTCGCCCGGCAGCACGATCACCGTGAGCGGATAGTGCGTGGCGTCGGTGATGTCGACGCCGACGAGTTCGAGGCCGGGCGCCAGCGTGGTGCGGGCGCGGCTGGAGAGCGGGAAGTTCTCCATCACGAGCATCGTGTCGAACAGGTCGCCGGCGCCGGCCGCGCGCTGGATGTCCGGCAGCCCGGCGTGATGGTGATCGGTGAGCCGGACGCTTTCGGTGTGCACGCGCTCCAGCACGGTGACCGCGGTTTCGGCGGCGTCGAAGCGCACGCGTACCGGGATCGTGCTGCCGAGCTGCCCGATCATGCGCTCGACGCCGGGGACGTCGGCAGGGCGGCCGGAGACCGGGCAGCCGAAGACCACGTCGCGGCGGCCGGTCAGCCTGGCGAGCAGCACTCCCCACGCGGTCTGGAACACCGTCGCCGGGGTGATCCCGCGTTCACGGGAGAAGGCGCGCAACCGCTCGCTGAATTCCCCGCCCAGTTCCACGATGACGCGTTCCGGACGCTCCACAGTGGACTCGACGCTCGCCGGGGCGAGCCGTGTTCCTTCCTCGAGTCCGGCCAGCGCCTCGCGCCACGCCTCCGATGCCGCGTCCGGGTCGCGTTCGCCGAGCACGCGGTGGTACTCCGAAAGCGAGGGCGCGACCGGGGCGGCCGGGCCGCCGCCGAGTTCGGCGTAGGTGGCCAGCAGCGTGCGGCCGACCAGCGGCATCGACCAGCCGTCGAGCAGCGCGTGGTGGTTGGTGAGCACCAGGCGGTGCTCGTCCGGGGCGAGGGTCAGCAGCAGGAACCGGATCAGCGGCGGAGTCGCCGGATCGAAGGGACGGGCGAGTTCGGCGCGGCACTCGGCCTCGACCTCGTCGGGGGACACGCTCGCGAACCGCCAGTCCAGCGTGACCTCGGCGGGCACCACCTGGACGACCTCGCCCGCGTCGGTGGTGTGCAGGTGGACGCGCAACGCGGGATGCCGCCGCAGCACCTCCGCCGCGGCCTCCCGCATGCGGCCGGCGTCGAGCGCGCCGCTGAGCAGGGTGACGGCCTGCACCACGTAGACGTCGGTGTCTTCGGTGCCGCGCGCCAGGGTGTGGAACGAGAGCCCGGTCTGCAACGGGGTCGCGGGCAGCACGTCTTCGAGCCGGCCCCGGCGTTCGAGCGCGTCGATGTCGGCCTGGTCGAGGCTGACCAATGGCAGATCCGACGGCGTGAGCCCACCGCCGTCCGGACCTATCCGGGTGGCGTGCGCGGTCAGGGCGTCCAGCGCCCGGGACCACGCTTCCTGAAGCACCGCAACGCTTTCCTCCGGCAGGACCTCGCCCGCCGCGGTCCATTCGACAGCGAGCCGGGGACGGCCGTCCTCGCGGACGAAGCAGTTCAGCGACAGCACCTGTTCCAGCGACTTGTCCGCCGGTTCGGTGACCGCGAACGGATCCTCTTTAGGCAACCGCCAGCCGGTGCCGGGCAGAGCGGCGAATCGGCCGAGGTAGTTCAGGACGACGTCCGGCGGTGGGACGGCGGCGAGTTCGTCCCGGGTCAGCGGGTCGAGATACCGCAGGACGCCGAAGCCGACGCCGTTGTCCGGAACGGCGCGTTTGGCCTCCTTGGCGGCCCGCAGCAGCTTTCCCGCCGCGTCTCCGCCGGTGAGCGCGCTTTCGAAGTCCATGGTCGCCGCCACCGCGGTGGCGGGCACCCGCAACGGATGTTCGGCGGTGAACCAGCCGACGGTGCGCGAGAGGTCCAGGCCGTCTTGATCGCGGCCGTGTCCTTCGAGGGACACGGTTTCGGCCTCGACCGGAGCACCCCGCCACGACCGGAGGGCGAGCACGAGCGCGGCGAGCAGGACGTCGTCGGGTCCGGCGCGGTAGGCCGCGGGCAAGGCGGTGAGCACCGCGTCGGTCTGCTCCGGGGTGGCGACGGTGACCGAACGCCGCGCGGTCGCGACCGTGTCGGCGGCCCGGTCGATCGGCCGGTGACCGAGGCGCGGGCCGTCGAGCGCGCCACGCCAGTGCTCGAGTTCGCCGCGCCGGGCACCGGAAGTCCCTTGCTCCGCGAGAAAGAGCGCGTGCCATCGCCACGACGTCCCGACCGGTTCGAGCGCTTCACCGGCGCACGCGGCGCGCAGATCCGGCAGCAAGACGCGCCAGGAGACACCGTCGACCGCCAGGTGGTGGAGCACGATGACGAGGTGATCCGGTAGCAACGCGACCTTCAGGACACCCGCGCGGAGATCAAGGGACTCCGCGAGTGCCGCCGCGACCTCGGCCGGGTCGCCGGTCGTCTCGATGACGACGTCGGACGCCCTCACCGCGCCGCGTTCCCGGACCCGCATTTCGTCCTCTAAATGCAAACGCAGGACGTCGTGGTGGTCCAGCAGCGTTTGCACGCCTTGGGTCAGCAGGGCGGGAGGAAGATCCTCGTCGAGCCGGAGCGCGGTCCATTGGGTGTACCCGGCGATCGTCGCGACGTCCGGATGCGGGTCGAGCAGGGCGCGGACGATCGGCGGGGCGGGTACCTCACCGACGGGCTCGTCCGGCGGTGCGGCCGGGCCGCCGATCTCCGCGCTCGCCGCGGCCAGCGCCTCGAAGCTGCGGCGGGCGAGCAGATCACGCGGCCGCAGGTCGAGGCCGTGGGCGCGGAGCCTGCTGCTGACGCTGATCGCGGTGATGCTGTCGCCGCCCAGCGCGAAGAAGTCGTCGTCGACGGCGACTTCCTCGACGCCGATCACCTCGGCGATGGTGGCGCACAGCAGCCGTTCGCGTTCGGTGGCGGCGGTCCTTCCGGCCGCCGCGCGCGGGGCGGGCAACGCGGCCCGGTCGATCTTCCCGTTGGAGGTCAGCGGAAGCGTGTCGAGTACGACGACCGCGGCGGGCACGAGGTGTTCCGGCACGCGCCCGGCGAGTTCCTCGCGGACCTCGTCCGGGACGACCTCGCCGACGACGTAGCCGATGAGCCGGGGGCCGCGCACCGCGGCGGCGGCCGCACGCACTCCGGGAACGGCGGCCAAGGCGGCCTCGACCTCGCCCAGTTCGACGCGGTGGCCGCGCACCTTCACCTGGCCGTCGCGACGGCCCAGGTACTCCAGACCGCGACCGGGCACCCAGCGGGCGAGGTCCCCGGTCCGGTACATCCGGTCGCCGGGCGCGCCGAACGGATCGGCGACGAACCGTTCGGCGGTCGCGCCGGGGCGCCCGAGATAGCCGCGCGCCAGATGCGGCCCCGCGAGGTACAGCTCACCCGGCGTTCCCGCGGGCGCCGGACGCAGCGCGGCGTCGAGCACCCGGACCGACGTACCCGGAACCGCGGTCCCGATCGTCGGCTCCCCGTCGTCCAGCCAGGATCCGGCACCGTCCACAGTGGCCTCGGTCGGGCCGTACATGTTGCGGGCGCGGACACCCGACTCCGCGACCCGGCGCCACAGCGCGGGCGGAGTCGCCTCGCCGCCGAGGACGAGCAACGCGGGCGGGTTCGGGCCGTCGAGCAGTCCGGCGTCGATGAGCGGCGCGGCCATCGACGGCGTGGTGTCGACGACGTCGATCCGGTCGCGGGCGAACGCGGCCGACAGTTCGTCGGCGTCCCGGGCGACGTCGGTGCGGTAGACGTGGAGTTCGTGCCCGAACAGCAGCCACATCAGCTGGTCGAGCGCGGAGTCGAAGGCGAACGAGTAGGTGTGCGCGACACGCAGCGGCCTGCCCGCGGCGCGTTCGGTCTCGGCGACCGTGGTCGCGCGGTGGTGGCGCAGCAGCGTCGCGAGCCCGCCGACCCGGCCGAGGACACCCTTGGGACGCCCGGTGGAGCCGGAGGTGAAGATGACGTACGCGAGATGTTCCGGATGACGCGGAACATCCAGCGGCGATGAGTCCAGCGTGGACAGATCGGTCTCGCCCAGCAGCAGTTGTGGTCCCGGCACGATTTCCGGGTCGTGGGCCACGGTGAGCACCGCGCCGGCTTCGGCTGCGAGCTCCCGCAGCCGCTCGACGGGATGGGCCAGATCCAGCGGCAGGAAGGCGGCCCCGGCGTCGAGCACCGCCAGCAGGGCGACGACGAGATCCGCGGACCGCGGCAGGGCCAGCGCGACGACGTCGTCGGTCCCGGCGCCGCGTGCCCGCAAGGCCCGCGCGAGCCGGTGCACCCGCGTGACGAGTTCGCCCGCGCTCAGCCGTTCTTCACCGAAGACCAGGGCGGTCTGTTCGGGATCGAGTCGCGCGAGAAGTTCAGGTACGCCAAGGAGTTCGCTGTCCGGGGCGGGGGTGGACCACGACTCCAGCAAGGCGTCCCGCTCCCCAGGCGGCACCAAGTCGGCACTGGCGACCGCTGGGCCGTCCGGTTCGGTCAGCGCGGTGATCAGGCAGCGCAGCGCGGTCAGCTTGGCATCGACGGCGGCCTGGTCGTAGGTCCGCGCGTCGACCTCGAAACCGAGCAACAGCCCGCCGTCCGAGGTCGGGAGCACCGACAGCCCCATGTCCTCCGGCGGCCCGCCCGCGACGTTGCGCATGGTGCCGTGCGAGCCCGCGAAGTCGAGCTTCAGGTCGAACGCCTTGAGGTTGATGCCGCGGCCGTGCAGCAGCGCCCCGGCGCCGGGCACCGCGAGATCCTGGGGCAGATCCTCGCCGCGATACCGCTGATGCGCGCGCATCTCCTTCAGCGCGCCCGCGACCCGCGTGGTCAGCTCGGCCGCCGAGTCCTCCGGGAGCACCGTGACCCGCAGCGGCAGCACGTTGACCGCCATCGCCGGGGTCCGCAGCGCGGCTCCTTCACGGCACATCAACGGCATCGCGAACACGACGTCGGTCCAGCCGAGGACGCGGTGCAGGAAGGCGGCGTAGCAGGCGATCAGCGCGTCGCCCCAGGTCGTCCCGGCACGTTTGCCCAGTTCACGCAACCTCGCCACGTCCGACGCGGACAGGACCGACCGGGCGGTCACGGTGTGCTCGGGCGGGCCTGACGCGTTGCCGCCGTCATCGAGATCCGGCAACGGGGTGAACCGCTCGCGCCAGTACGCGCGATCCTGCTCGAACCGTTCGCTTTCACGGTAAGCGCGATCGGCCTCGACGAGATCGGCGAAGCGGGCGAACGTCGAGGGCTGCACCTCCTTGCTCTGGACCGAAGCGGTGTAGTGAGCGGCTGTCCGGCGGGCGAGCATCGCCGCGGTGTAGCCGTCGAACACGAGGTGGTGCCCGAGCTGGGTGAACCACACGTGCGAGTCGGAAAGCCGCAGCACGAGATGGGCGAACAGGGGCCGGTCCACCATGCCGCGACAAGCCTCGGCGACCCGGCGGCGTTCGGCGTCCACGCGCGCGTGCGCCGCGGCCACCGGATCGGCCTCGCCGCGCAGGTCCACCACCGAGGGCGACGACACCGCGTCGTCCGACACCAGCTGGCGCGGGCCGTCCGGCGTCTCGAAGACGCGCAGCCGCAGGCTGTCGGCCTCCTCGGCGGTCGCGCGAATCGCCTCGGTCAGCGCGTCGAGGTCGATCGGCTTTTCGCCGACGATTTCGATGACGTCACCGACGACGTAGTAGGGCGAGTCGGGCTCCAGCCGCTGCGCGGTCCAGATGCCCAGCTGGGCTCCGGTGAGACTGGTGAGACTCAGCATGAGGGCACCACCATCGGGGTTCCGGTCACCGGGTCGGGCACGACGACGCTGGGGAGATCGAAGACCTCCTTCATCAGCTCGGCGTCGACGATGTCGGCGGGCGCGCCTTCGGCCACGATCCGGCCATCCCGTAACGCGACGAGGTGATCGGCGTAGCGACAGGCCTGGTTGATGTCGTGCAGGACGGCGATCACCGTTCGCCCCTCGTCGCGCAGGCGCGCCAGCAAGCTCAGCAGCTGGTACTGGTGCGCGATGTCGAGGAACGACGTCGGCTCGTCGAGCAGCAGGTACGGCGTCTTCTGTGCCAGCACCAGCGCCACCCACACGCGCTGACGCTGCCCACCCGAAAGCTCCTGCACCGGCCGGTCGGCCAGCCCCGCCACCCCGGCCGCGGTCATCGCCTCGATCACCGCGCGTTCGTCCTCTTCGGACCACGACGCGAACAGCGACTGGTGCGGGAACCGGCCGCGCGCGACCAGCTGCCGGACACGGACGTCCTCCGGCGCCACCGGATCCTGTGGCAGGAAACCGAGTTCCCGCGCCAAACCCTTACCGTGGAAGGAACCGACGTCCCTGCCGTCGAGCAGGACCTCGCCGTCGGCCGGACGCAGCAGCCGGACGAACGCGCGAAGCAACGTCGACTTGCCACACGCGTTCGGTCCGACGACGGCGGTGAACGCGCGGTCGGGCACGTCGAGGCTCAGCCGGGTCGACACGACCCGGTCGCCGTAGCGCAGGGTCAGGTCCCGGGCGGTCAAGCGGGCACTCATATGCGCCGCACCTCCTTGGTGAGCAGCCAGATCAGGTAGCCGCCGCCGATCACGGTGCTGACCACACCGACCGGCAGCGCTTCCGGCGCGAGCAGCATCTGGGCGGCCAGGTCGGCGCTGGTCAGCAGCACGGCGCCGGTGAGGGCGGCGGGCAGCAGGGAAATACCGGGCGTGCGGGCCAGCCGCCGCCCGATCTGCGGGGCGGCCAGCGCGATGAACGCGATGGGACCGGCGACGGCGGTGACCGTGGCCGTGCAGCCGACCCCGATCAGTACCAGCATGAGCCGCAGCCGGTCCCAGCGGACGCCGGTGGTGACCGCCAGCGCGCCGCCGAGCGCGGCCTGATGCAACGCCGGCGCCCTGGTGAACAGCACGACGAACAGCACCGCGAGCACCCCGAACGGGATCGCGACGTCGTCCCAGCCGATCCCGTTGAGGGAACCGGCGTTCCAGCCGACGGCCGCGATCGCGATCTCGAGTTCGGCACGCAGCACGATCCACGAGTTGAGCGCGGTCAGCATCGCGTTGATCGCGATGCCGATGACGATCAGCCGCAGCCCGGACAGCCCGCCGCCCGACGACAACGCGTACACGATCGCCGCCGTGATCACACCGCCGAGCACCGAACCGACGGTCAGCTGCGTCGAGGTCCCCGAGAGCACGGTGATCGCGAACAGCGCGCCGGTGTAGGCACCGGCGTCGAGCCCGATCACGTCCGGGCTGCCCAGCGGGTTGCGAGTGATGTTCTGGAAGATCGCGCCCGCCAGGCCGAGCGCGGCGCCGAACACCAGGCCCGCCAGTACCCGCGGCAGGCGCCATTCGCGGATGACCACGCCGGGGCCGCCACCGGAACCGGTGAGCGCGGCGAACACGCGGGCGGGACTCGCCCACGACGCGCCGTAGCAGAGCCCGAGCAGCATCAAACCGGCGATGACCACGATCATCGCCACGAGAAACCAGAGGGTGCGGCGTTCCAGCCGGGCGGAGAACCGCCCGCGCCGCAGGACGAATGTGTTCACAGTGGCGCCGCCCCGTACTTGCGGACGGCCCAGATCAGCACCGGGCCGCCGAGGAACGCGGTCACGATCGCGACCGGTACCTCGCCGGTCGGCAGCAGGACCCGGGATCCGATGTCCGCCGCCAGCATGAGCACCGGGCCGAGCAGCGCGGCGAACGCGATCAGCCACGGAATCGACGCCCCGGCCACCCGCCGGGCCAGATGCGGCACGATCAGCCCGACGAACAGGATCGGCCCGGCCAGCGCGGTCGCCGCGCCCGCCATCAGCGTGATCAGTAGCAAGGTGATCGTCCGGACCTTGGCGACGTTCGCGCCGAGGGTATGCGCGACCGTCTCGCCGAGCGCGATCGCGTTCAGCTGACGGCTCACCACGAACGCGCCCAGCAGGGACAGGCCGATGATGAGCAGTGGGACCGTGGTCGGCGCCTGTTCTCGGCCCGCCAGCGAACCCACCGACCAGAACCGGTAGACGTCGAAGGTCTCCGGGAACAGCAACCGCAGGCCGAGGGTGAGCCCCAGCAGCACGGCGCTCAACGCGGTCCCGGCGAGCACCAGCCGCAGGGGCGACTTGCTGCCGACCGCGTACACGAGCGCCGAAGCGCCGAGCGCGCCCAGCACCGCAAGGCCCAGCTCGGCGGGCGCCGACGCGGCGAGCCCGAACGAGGACCCCACCGCGATGGCGAACCCGGCCCCGGCGGTCACGCCGAGCACACCGGGTTCGGCCAAGGCGTTGCGCGACAAGGCCTGCACGAGCACACCGCCGACGGCGAGGGCCGCGCCGACGCCGATCGCCAGCACCGCCCTCGGCATCCGGATGTCCAGGACGATCGCCCGGTCACTCGGATTCCCGTCGCCCAGCAGGGCGCGCACGACCTCGCCGGGGGCGATGGCGTGCGCGCCGATGCCGACGCTCAGCACGGCGACCACGACGAGCCCGAGCAGTGCGGCGCCGAGCAGCGCGGACCGCCCGGTGGTGGTCACTGCTCGAGCAGCGGCGCGAACGCCTGGTCGACGGCGTCCAAAGTGGACGTCGCGGCCCGGTAGGTGGCGGCCTCGGTGTAGCGGAACGGATAGACCTTGCCCGCCTTCACCGCGGGGAGTTCCTTCCACAGCGGCGAGTCGAGGACGTACTTGACCGGCGCGGGGACGGAACCGTCGGCGCTGACCGAGTAGGTGATGGCGTCGGCCTGCGCGAACGCCGTCGACAGCTCTTCGATCGACGGGTACTCGCTGACGTCCTTCGAGCCGCCGCCCTTGACCTTGACCTGGCCGAAGTAGGTGGCGCCGATGTCCTGCGCGACGTTGGTGCCCCAGGAACCGTTGAACTCACGCTGGAAGTTGCCCTTGGCGACCTCGCCGTACGCTCCGACGTGGCCCAGCTTCAGCTGCGGCAGCACGGCCTTGTACTTCTCGGCCAGCCCCTTGGCCTTGGTGTCGTACGCGGTCTTGAGCGCGTCGAACCCGGCGGCCGCGCCGGCGGCGTCGGCCTGCTTGCGGGACAGCTCACGCCACATCGACGGCACCGACGGGCCGATCGCCACGACCGGCGCGATCGCTTCGAGCCGCTTGATGTCGATGTCCGCGAGCACCGGCTTCGGCACACCGATGACGATGAGGTCCGGATCCGCCTGCGCGATCGCCTCGTAATTCGTCTCCGCCGCCGACTCGCCCGCGACCTTCGCCAGCTCGTCGTACTTCTTGCGCTCCTGCTCGTTGAACAGCGGGATGCCGCGCTTCCAGCTGGACACCCCGACCAGCGGCGCGCCCGCTTCGAGCAGGGCGGGCACGGCGTAGCCGGTGGCGATGACCCGCTTCGGCGAGACCGGGATGGTGATCTGGCCGTTGTCGGCGGCGAACACCCGGGTCTGACCGCCGTCGGCGGCCTTGCCGTCTTCGCCGGCACCGCAGGCGGTGACCGCGGTCGCGACCGTCAGCGCGAGCGCGATCGCTCCGGCGAGGCGTCGGGTTCTGGTGGTGCGCATGGATTTCCTCGTTCTTCTTGGTGGGATCAGTGGTCGTGCTCGTCGTCGAAGTCCGCGACGCCGCGTTTCCAGTAGCCGGTCACGTCGTGGTCGTCCTTGCCGAGCCCGAGGTCGTTCTTGAGCCAGCGGCGCAGCGGCTTGATCTGCCCGGCTTCACCGGCGACCCAGGCGTAGAGCCGTTCACCGGCGGGGACCTCGATCGTCATGACCGCGCGGGCGAGCATGTCCGTGGCGCCCGGCGCGACGTCGCCTCGGTACAGCCAATGCACTTCGACGTCTTCGGGCGCGGACAGCTCGATCTCCTCGCTCGCGTCGGCGACCTCGATGAACGCCCAGCCCGCGGCGGTGCGCGGCAGTTCTTCGAGCCAGCGTGCGATCGCGGGCAGCGCGGTGAGATCACCGGCGAGCAGGTAGCGGTCGTAAGTGTGCGGCACGATCAGCCCACCGGGCGGACCGGCGACGTGCACCGGGGTGCCGGGGGCGACCTTCTCGGCCCAGCCGGAGCCGAGCCCGCCTTCGTGCAGCGCGACGTCGAGGTCGAGTTCCCCGGAAGCCGGGTCGTACCGGCGGACCGTGTACTCGCGCGACGTCGGCGAGGGCTTGGGCCAGCGCAGCATGTCACCCTCCTGGACCGGCAGCTTCGGTTCCGGATCCAGTTCGGGGAACAGGACTTTCACGTGCTCGTCGGGCGAATGCGCCTCGAAACCCGCGGTTCCCGGCCCGCCGAGGGTGACGCGGAGCAGTCCGGAACCGATCATCGTGGTGCGCACGACCTCGGCCTGCCGGACGCGGATCGGGTACGGGACCTTCTCCGCGTGCGCTCCCCCGCGCACCTCGGCGATGCGTTCGAGGTGCCGGTGGCGATGGTCGGCGCGGCTCACGCGGTGCTCCCGGTGAGGACCTGGGTCCAGCGACCGAGGGTCGGCTGTTCGGCGAGGTCGGCGAACTCCAGGTTGTCGGCGCCTTCGGTGCGCCACTGCTCGACGAGGCCCATGATCCGCATCGAGTCGAGTCCGAGGTCGGTGAGATCGGTCTCCGGCTTCAGCTCGGCCGGGTCGCAGCCGAGCAGTTCGGCGACGTCGGCGTGGATCTTCGCTGTGGTCAGGCTCATTACCGCGCTCCGGCGTGCATCGGGGCCAGCGCGGCGAGCGCGGCGGCCGTGGTGGTCAGTGCGCCGCAACGCTGGGCGACGTACTCGCAGGCCTGGTCGTGGCGCTCGCGGGAGAAGTCCGCGACCGCGTCGCCGACGAGGAACGGCTGGATGTCCCGCATGAACGCTTCGACCGCGGTGGCCTGGCAGCCGATATGCGCGTAGACGCCGGTGATCAGCAGCTGATCCCGGCCTGCCTCGGCGAGCTGTTCGGTGAACGTGCTGCGCTGGAACGCGCTGTAGCGCCACTTCGTCAGGACCTTGTCCCCCGGTTTCGGGGCGAGTTCGGCCACCACGTCGGCGGCGGCGGGGTCTTCGTCGATGACCGCGCCGATGCCGTCGCCCCAGAATTCGGTGAGCAGCCCGCGATCCTCGGCGGCCTGGTGACCGGGCTGCGCGGTATAGAACACCGGGACACCCGCGGCGCGGGCGGCGTCGGCGAGCGCGGCGATGTTCGCGACCATCTCCGGAACCGGAGATCCTTCGTACGGCGCGAGGAAGTACCGCTGCGCGTCGTGCACCAGCAACGCGGCGCGGGCGGGGTCGGGTTTCCAGCCGACCCGGCCGGCGGGCAGCTCGGCCTCCGTCGGCAGGGCGTACGGCTGAATCTTGGGGAGCGACACGTTCACTTCTCCTTCGCCAGAGCGGTCAGCGCCGCTCGCAGCTCGCGTTTGCTGGTCTTGCCGACGCCGGTCACCGGGAACTCCGGGACCACCTGGACCAGATCGGGCACCTTGAACGCCGCCACCCCCCGTTCGCGCACGAACCGGCGCAGTTCCGCCGCGGCGGGCTCGGCACCGGCAGCGGGGACGACGTAGGCGCAGGTGCGCTCGCCCAGGTACGGATCCGGCACCGCGACGACGGCGGCGTCGAGCACGCCGGGGTGCGCCATCAAGTGGTTCTCGACCTCTTCCGCGGCCACCTTCTCGCCGCCGCGGTTGATCTGTTCCTTGGCCCTGCCGACGACTTCCAGATGTCCCGACGGGTGCCGCCGCACGAGATCCCCGGTGCGGTAGAAGCCGTCCTCGGTGAACGCGGTCTTGTTGTGCTCGGCGGCACGGTAGTAGCCGCGGATCGTGTACGGGCCACGGGTCAGCAAGGCGCCGATCTCGCCCGGCGCGACGACGTCGTCCGAAGTGGACAGTGGGTCGTCCGGGTTCACGACGCGGATCTCGTCGTCCGGCGAGATCGGCCGTCCCTGCGTGGCGAGGACGTACTCGTCCGGATCGTCGAGCCGGGTGTAGCAGACCAGTCCCTCGGCCATGCCGAACACCTGCTGCAGACGGCAGCCCAGCGCGGGACCGATCTTCTCGGCCAGTTCACGCGCGCACTTCGCGCCGCCGACCAGCAGGACGTCCAAAGAGGACAGATCGCGGGTGTTCCGCGCGGCCGCCTGCGCCCACGCGGCGGCCAGCGGCGGCACGAGCCCGGTGATCGTCACGCCCTCGGCTTCGATCAGCCGGAACGCGGTGTCGGCGTCGGGACGCGGCGCGAACACCGTGGCCGCGCCCGCGTGCAGCGCCCCGAGAAGACCGGGCGAGCTGAGCGGGAAGTTGTGCGCGACCGGCAACGCGGCCAGGTACACGCTTTCCGGGCGCAGGCCACAGATCCGGGCGCTTTCGCGGACGCTGTAGAGGTAGTCGTCGTGCGTGCGCGGGATCAGTTTGGGCAGGCCGGTGCTGCCGCCGGACAGCTGGAGGAACGCGACCCCGGCGGGATCCGGATCCGGCAGGGCACGCGGGGTCGCCGCTTCGAGCACGGCGAACTCCTCCGTGCCGACGACGAAGACGTTCCGCACCGAAGGAATTTCGGCGGCGACCGCGTGCGCCATGGCCGCGTGGTCGAACCGTTCGTGTTCGCCGACGGTCAGGATCGCCGCCGCCTCGCTCTGTCCGGCGAAATGCCGCAGTTCGCTCGCCCGGTGGGCAGGCAGCGCGAATACCGGCAGCGCGCCCACCCGCCACAGT
This sequence comes from Amycolatopsis sp. NPDC043887, assembly GCF_056435665.1. Taxonomy (NCBI): domain Bacteria; kingdom Bacillati; phylum Actinomycetota; class Actinomycetes; order Pseudonocardiales; family Pseudonocardiaceae; genus Amycolatopsis; species Amycolatopsis sp. NPDC043887. Next base: position 62,932 of record NZ_JBWKEB010000027.1, on the reverse strand, counting down.
CCGAACACGACGGACGCGAACTCCGGCACGTTCGGCAGTTGCACGACGACCCGGTCACCCGGCTGGATTCCGGCCCCGGCGAATCCGGCCGCGAGCCGGTGCGCCCGCTCGTCGAGCTCGGCGAAGGTCCAGCGGGCGTTCTCGCCGATCACGGCGAGACGCTCGGCATAGGCCTCGGCCAGGCTGGTCAGCAGTTTGCCGAAGGTCTGGCCGCGCCAGTATCCCGAAGCCCGGTAGCGCGCGGCGGTTTCGGGCGGCCAGGGCACGTGGTCGGAGGTCATTCCACTCCCTCCAGGCCGAGCGCGCGCAGCATGGTGCCGAACTTCGCGCCGGTCTCGGCGAGTTCGGCCGCCGGATCGGAACCCGCCACCACTCCCGCGCCGGCGAACAGCCGCACGGTGCGGTCTCGGACCTCGGCGCAGCGGATGGTGACGACCCATTCGCCGTCACCGTCCTGATCGGTCCAGCCGACGAGACCCGCGTAATAGCCGCGATCCTCGGGTTCGAGCGCGGCGATCGTGTCGCGGGCGAGCGCGGTCGGGACACCGCAGACGGCGGGTGTCGGATGCAGTGCTTCCGCCAGCCCGAGCGCGGACGACCCGGCGTCGCCCGGGTCGGCGAGCCGTCCGCTGATCCTGGTCGAGAGGTGCCACATCGTGGGCGTGCCGATCACCTCGGGCTCGGCGGGGACGTCGAGGTCGACGCAGAACCGGCCCAGCACTTCGGCCACCTGGGCGGCGACGTGGGCGTGTTCGGCACGGTCCTTTCCGGACGCCAGCAGATCGTCGATCCGGCGGGCGTTTTCGGCGTCGTCGGCCACTCGCGGCCGCGATCCGGCCAGCGGGTTGGCCGTCACCACACGGCCGCGGCGGGAGACCAGCAGTTCCGGGCTCGCGCCGACCAGGGTGCGCGGCGCGGGATCCCCCGGCGCGCTGACGTCGACCGCGAAAGCGTGGGCCGCCGGATCGGCGTGGACGAGCCGGGCCAGCAGCCGCGGCACGGCGATGGGATCGCCACCGGTGAGGTCGAGGCAGCGGGCCAGCACGATCTTGCGAAGGTCACCGTCGCGGATCTCGTCCAGCGCCTTGGCGACGGCAGTGGTGTAGACCTCCGGCGCGGGCCGCGGCGACACCGACCAGGTCCCGCCGCCGAGCGGGGCGACCGGACCACTCGCCTTCGGTGGTCCTGCCCGGCGCACCACGGCGGGCACCACCAGGCTGCTCGGCGCGTCGGGCCGGAATCCGATCGCTCCTGCCACCACGGGTTCGGTCACTCCCGCCACAAGGGCGGCGTCGAGGACTTCGGCGGCGGCACGGGCACGTTTACCCGGCACCGCGTGGACCGGGGAATACACCCCGTCGGCGAGAAGAGATCCTCGAGCGGACGAGTAGTAGAACGATCCGGGCAGGTACGCCGCCAGCAGATCGGCCGCCTGGTGGACCGGCCTTGGTCGAGCCGGTGCAGGTGAGGACACGACTGGATTCCCTTTCGCGAATACTACTGACCAGGTCGGCACCCCGTGGTGTTGCGGCGCCCTATGCGACGCGGAACGCCACCCCCGGACGCGCCTTTTCGGTTAGCCTAACCTAATCATACGGACCCGAAAAGTCTTCGTTGCGTCATCGAGATCACGCGCGGAGCGTGGCCCCGCCGTCGACGTAGAGGTTCTGCATCGTGATGTGCCGCGCGCGGTCGGAGGCCAAAAACAGGACTGCGTCGGCGATATCGGCCGGTTCGGCTATCCGGCCCAGCGGTATGCCGACACGGTATTGCTCCGGATTTCCCGCGATGACACGGTCCGCGCCGTTCTCGTCCGTCCACAGCAGACGTTGCATCTCGGTGTCGGTCGAGCCGGGAGAGACGATGTTGCAGCGGATGCCGGAGCCGGCGAGTTCGAGCCCGAGACAGCGGGTCAGCATCGTCGCGGCCGCCTTCGACGCGGCATAAGCGGCCATCCCGCTGCGCGGGACTCCCGCCGCGTTCGACCCGACGGTCACCAGCACACCGCTCCGGCGGGGCACCATCCGGCGGGAAATCTCGCGGAGCACGGTGAAGACACCGGTGGAGTTGACCGCGAAGGTCGCCGCCCAGTCTTCGTCGCTCGTGTCGCAGACGGACCCCGGCTTCAGTACACCCGCGACGGACGCGCCGATCCCGATCGGCCCGAGTTCGCGTTCGACCTCGTCGACGACCCGCGCGACGGCGGCGGGATCCCCGACGTCCGCGACGAACGACGTCACTCCGTCCCGGGGAGTGCTTTCCGCCAGATCCACCGCCGCCACGACCGCACCCGCCCCGGCGAGCGCGTCCACGACGGCCGCCCCGATCCCGCGCGCGCCTCCGGTGACGAGCGCGACCTTGCCCTCGATCCCTTCCACGCCACAACCACCCCCGTTCCATTTGCTTAGCCTTGCCTAAGCTAGCGGTCCGATCGAGGCAAAGCGAGGGACCGGCACCGGTGATTCGGGACACTTCCGGCCTGGACGGGGCGGGTAAAAATGCCGTGGTGCGTGCCGCCCGCGTATGCGGGCCGGCCCTGGCTGGTTCGGTCCGTGAAGGCCTCCTTCCCTACCCTGAAGGTAGTGAAGGAGGCCTTCACGGACCGTGGCCGCCGCTAACCGGGCAAGGGACACGACAGCGGACCGCGGACGGATCCTTCGCCCCGCAAGGTGATCTGCGCGCTCCCGCCGAGAGAATCCCTGGCGGTGCACACGATCTGGTCGACCGCCCTCGCCGACAACCCGGCGACGCCGACCGACAAGGTCACCGTGACCCCGTTCGGCGCGGGCGTCTGGTCCAGAACGACAGTGCCGGGTGGGACTTCCGTGGTGTAGTCCCGTTCCCGCTCGCTCTCGTCCGGCCCGGTGGCGAGCAGATCGACAGGACTCGCCGGAGGAAGTTCCTGGGCCAGTGGGCGTAACACGCGCACCGGCTGCCCGCCGGACAGGAAGTAGAGCACCGCGCCGTTCGCGGGGCCCGCCGGCGCGGGCGCACCGGAGATCACGGCACTGGGCCGGACGCCGCAGCCCGCGACCACCGAGACGATCAGCAGCGCCGAAAGCCAGTTCTTCCTCATGCCGCCACTCCCAGCCGGGGCAGGCGCAGCGTGAACACCGCACCGCCGTCGACGCCGTTGGCCGCGCTCAGGCTGCCGCCGTGCAGCCGGGCGTTCTCCCAGGCGATCGCCAGTCCGAGCCCGCTGCCGCCGGACCTCGCCCTGGCCGAATCCGCCTTGTAGAACCGGTCGAACACGTGCGGGAGCACCTCGGGCGCCAGCCCGGGACCGCGATCCGAGACCTCCAGCGTGATCCACTCCCCCGCTTCGGAAAGCCGGAGTGAGACCGGCTTTTCCCCGTGCCGCAACGCGTTCCCGACCAAGTTCGCCACGATGACGTCCACCCGCCTGGGATCCCACTCGGCGAAGATCCCGGAGGGCAGGTCTCCCTCCACCTCGCTCGTCCAGCCCCGGATACGCAAGCTCGCCGTGATGACCTCGGCGACGTCGACTTCTTCCGGTGCCAGCGCGGCCGCACCGGCGTCGAAGCGGGAGACCTCGATGAGGTCGTTCACCAGCCGCGTCAGGTTGTGCGTCTCCTCGATGCTCATCTTCGCCGCGCGACCGGCGTCCCCCGGCAGCTTCGACGCCTCCTGCTCCAGTACGTCCGCGACCGCGGTCATCGCGGCGAGCGGGGTGCGCAGTTCGTGGGAGACGTCGGCGACGAACCGCCTCGCGTCGGCTTCCATCCGTTCCAGCTCGCCGACGTGCCGCTCCAGCGCTTCGGCCGTCTCGTTGAACGTGCGCGCCACCCCGGCCAGTTCGTCCGAGCCGCGGACGCTGATCCGCGCGCGCAGGTCGCCCTTCCCCAGCCGCCGCGCCGCGTCGCCCAGTTCCCGCACCGGCCGCAGGACTCCGCGGGCGGCCAGCAACGCCAGCCCGATCGCGAAGACGAGCGCCACTCCGCCGATCAGCCAGGCCCGGGTGGCGAGTTCGTCGATACTCTTCGCCTCCGGCGCCATGCTGCGCGCGATGTAGGCCTCGATGCCCGAATCCCGTTGCTGCCCACCGGGAAGCAGAACCGTGAACCTGGTGCCCACCACCAGCATCGGCGTGCCGCGGGAGTCGACTCGTTGCCAGGCGACATTTCCTGACCGGACTCGCTCGCGAAGCTCGGGTGAGATCAGCGCCCGCATCTGCTCGTTCCCGCTCGACTCGTCCTCGTACAGGACCAGTGAGCTCAGGTCACGGTCGGACAGCTCGCCGCTGATCCGGCTCAGCGTTCCGTCGGCCGGCGGCAGCGGGCCGAGCGGGAACAGCGCGGTGGCCTTGTCGACCAGGACGCGGGCGGTGGCGTCCTGCGCCTGCTGGAGGATCACGGTGCGGGACTGGACGTAGGCGCCGCCGGCGACCGTCGCCGCGGTGATCACGACCAGCAGGCTGAAGGCCAGGAGCAGGCGGGTGCGCAGCCCACCGAACTTCACAGTGGTCCGAACCGGTAGCCGAACCCCCGGACCGTCTGCACGTATACCGGCGCGGACGAATCGTCCTCGATCTTCGCGCGCAGCCGCTGTACACAAGCGTCGACGACGCGCGAGTCGCCGAAGTACCCGTGCTCCCACACGCTTTCCAACAGGTACTGGCGGCTGAGCACCCGGCCAGGCACCTGGGTGAGTTCGAGCAGGAGCCGCAGTTCGGTCGGGGCGAGGGCGACGGGCTTGTCCCCCTTGGTCACCGTCAGCGCGGCACGGTCGATGCCGAGGTCGCCGTGCCGCTCGATCTCGGCCGGCGTGGGCGCCGCCGCCGCGGGTTGCCCGCTGCGGCGCAGCACCGCGCGGATCCGCGCCTCCAGCACCTGCGCCCTGGCGGGTTTGACCACGTAGTCGTCCGCGCCGGCGGCGAGTCCGGCCACCACGTCGATATCCTCGTTGCGCGCGGTGAGCATGATGATCGGCAGATCCCCCGCCGCCCGGATCCGGCGGCAGACCTCGAAACCGTCCAGTCCGGGCAACATCAGGTCCAGTACGACGATATCCGGCGGCCGGGACGCGAGCCGGGCGAGGCCTTCCTCGCCGGTGGCCACCGCGTCGACCGCGTGGCCACGGCCGCCCAGCGCCATGCTGATCCCGTCACGCACGGCTTGATCGTCCTCGATGAGCAGCACCCTGGGCATGCCGACGACTATCGCAGCGCCGGACGGAATCCGCTCGTCCATGACACGCCATGGTGCCCATCCTGTTTCCGCGGAACGTCCACGGAATGTCTTCGTTCTGTCACGGCGTGCTCCGTGCGGAACGGTGACATTTTCGTCGGCGTCCGCGCACGCCGCCGCGATCGGGTTCGCACAGGCGTCGGCGAGTGTCGACGTCATGAAAGAACTCCTGCTCGCGGCGATCACCCGCGTCCTCGCGGTACTGCTGCTGATCCCGGCGTGGCTGCGGTCCCCCGGCCAGGCTCGGCGGCTCGCCTGCGGTTGGGCGCTGTCACTGCGGTTCCCCGCCGAAAATCTCGCCGGGCTGACCGCCGGAACGCTCGCCGCGTTCACCGCCGCCAGGACCGAGGCGTTCTGGCGGCACCGCACGCTCCTCGGCGTCACCTCGGGGCACCGGGACGCCGCCGAGCAGCATCGGCTGTACCTCGCCGAGGCCGGACGGAGCGGCAAGCGTGTCCTGCCGCCGCAGGATTCCGCGCACGTCAGCGGTACCGCGCTGGACGTCCGGCCGCGCGAAGGCGCGCAGTGGCTGGAGGTCCACGGCGCCCGCTTCGCGCTTTACCGGATCTACGACAACGAATGGTGGCATTTCGAGTACCGGCCCGGCGAGGCTCCGCCCGCGCGGCTGCCGCATCCCGGCTGGCGGACGACCCACTCACGCGCCCGTGACTAGCGCGGGACCGTTCCCACCCAATGTCACGTAGCTTAAGTTGATCTTGGGCGAGGTTGACGGGTGGGGTGAAGGCTCCCTTCGCTGCGTCTGATGCGACGAAGGGGCACCTTCGGCCAGGTCGTGGGTCGAGGGGGTCGTGGGGGGGGGGTTTTGGTTTTCCCCCCAAAAACCCCCCCCACCCCCCCCAGGGGAGGGGAAGGGCCAGTCTCGCCAAAAAGAAAAAA
>NZ_JBWKEB010000027.1:0-56818 GCF_056435665.1 Amycolatopsis sp. NPDC043887 | reverse complement strand
CTTTCTCCCTAGTTTGATATAGGTCCCCTTCTTCCGGTTTTGGGGGCGGGGGGGGGGGGGGGGGGTTTTTTGGTTCCCACCAAAAACCCCCCCCCACGACCCCCTCGTGGGCGCGGTCGGCTCCTGTCTGCCAGAGGGCAACCGAGCGCGTGACCTGCGGCAACCCTCACCGCTTACGATCAAGACCCCATCCAAGATCAACTCAAGCTACGTGGCATTGCGTTCCCACCTGCGCCGACTGCTGGTCGCGAAAGTGGCCTTCGCAACCCTGCCGGATGCGGCGTCGGTGCGGAGTTGCGTGTCGCTGGGTCACCCCTCCACCGTGATCCGCGGTGCCAACGCCGCCAGGAAGTCGGCCGCGTCGAAGACCTCGCCCGCCGAGACGACCCCGGTCGCCCTCGTCCGGCCGTCGAGCACGCGCTGGACGGCCTCCACCACCAGCGGTGCCGTGATCGCGTAGATGTCCTGCCCCCGTGCGACGATCCGCCGTTCTTCGCCGCCGGACCGCACGACGACGTCGACCACGAACTCCTGCGAGGAAGGGCCGCCGGCGGGAGGCGCGGGCGTCTCGGGCGTCACGACCTCGCGAGCCGCGTTCACCGTCATGTACGTGGTCACCTCGGGGATGTCGAGGTGACTGGGGACGGTGACGACGTCGGCCATCGTGAACTCGCCGAGCACGGCGCGGGTCCCGAGCGGTGCGGGGAAGTCCCAATCCAGCTCCGGCAGCGCGTCGTCGCGGTGTTCGATCCGGCCGCCGGAGAAGCGGATCCGCTTGCCGTCACGCCGCTCCCGCGAGACCCTGCCCGCCGCGCGGGTCCCCTCCGTCGGATGCCAGCTGCTCAGCCCGTAGGCGACGTGGGCTTCGTCGGCGGACGTCCAGTCGCCCATCGCGGCGGTGACCATCAGGTCGCCGAGGCCACCGAAGAACGCCATCGCCGGGATCACCGTCGCTCCCGCCGCACCCTCGCCGAACTGAGCGAAGGTGTCGATGTTCGCTTCGAGCTCCGCGGCCACGTCGAGGTACGGGATCCCCGCCCGCAGCGCCGCTTCGATCACCGGAGCGGCGGTGTCGGCGAAAGGCCCGGCGGCGTTGATCACCGCGTCCGCGCCCGCGAACGCGCGGTCGAGCGAAGCCGGGTCGTCCACCGACGCCTGCCGCACGTCGAGATCGGGCCAAGGCAGGCCGCGCAGTTTCGCCTCGTCGCGTCCCACGGCCAGCACGCAGAATCCGCGTTCGCGCAACTCCGCCACCACGAACCGCCCGGTGTGCCCGTAAGCCCCGAATACCGCGACGTCGTAATTCCCCATGATTTCTCCTGTCCTCGGACGATCCACTGTGGACCATCCTGTCGGCGGATCCCGCCGATCGACAGTGTCCGGAATGCCATCATGCGTACACTTTCGGACATGAGCACGGTCGCCCTCGCCGCCACGGACGGGATGCTGCAGTTCGAGCTGTCCATCGCCCACGAGGTCTTCGACACAGGCCTGTACGAATTCGGCGTCTACGGCTCGAAGCCGGTGAAGGTCGGCCGGTTCCTGCTCGAACCGGATCACGGCCTCGACGGTCTGAAGCGCGCCGGCACCGTCATCGTTCCCGGCTGGGCGGACATCGACGTCGATCCGCCGTCCGATCTGGTCGAGGCCGTGCGCGTCGCCCACGAAGCGGGCGCGCGGGTGGCGTCCCTGTGCACGGGCGCGTTCGTGCTGGCGGCCGCCGGTCTGCTCGACGGCCGCCGGGCGACGACGCACTGGGCGCACACCGACGTCCTCGCCGCCCGGTTTCCCTTGGTGGAGGTCGATCCGGACGTCCTCTACGTCGACAACGGCAGCGTGCTCACCTCGGCGGGCAAAGCCGCAGCGATGGACCTTTGCCTGCATCTGGTCCGTTCCGACCACGGTTCGGCCGTCGCGAACACCATCGCCCGCCGCCTGGTCGTCCCGCCGCACCGCGCGGGCGGGCAGGCCCAGTTCGTCACCGCCCCGGTTCCCGACCAGGACGACCATCCGCTCGGCCGTCTGCTCCCCTGGGTCACCGAACGGCTCGACCGGCCGCTGACCGTCGAGGACCTCGCCCGGCACGCGAACATGAGTTCCCGCAATCTGGCCAGGCACTTCCGGTCGGCGACCGGGACGACCCCGCTGCGCTGGCTGCTGACCCAGCGCATCCGCCGTGCTCAGGAACTCCTGGAACGGACCGACGACAGCGTCGACCTGATCGCCGAGGCCACCGGGATGGGCACCGCCGCCACGCTGCGGCGGCACTTCAACCGCACGGTCGGAGTGCCGCCGGACAGCTATCGCCGCACGTTCCGCGCGGTCAACGCAGGTGTGCCGTGATCAGGTCCGCGACGGCCGCCATCCCGGCCTCGTTCGGGTGGTACGGCACGCGTCCCGGCGCGGCCACGTACCGCTCCATCCACGGAACGGCGGCACAGGCGTCGTGATCCGCGCTGACCGCGGCCGCCGGGATCAGGGTGGCCCGTTCGGTGCGGGCCGCCCGGCGGGTCGCCGCCGCGAGCCGGTCCGCGACCTCGCGTTCGAAGGCCAGCTGCTCCAGGGTGAGCGGAACGCCTTCGCAGGCGGGCGTGGTGCGCGGGACGATCGTCAGGTAGTCGACGACCAGCACCCGCGCCCGCGGCGCGCGCCGATGGACCGCCGCGATGACGGCGCCGATCTTCTCGTGCACAGTGGTCAGCGCGGCGCGGACGGCGTCCTGGTCGACCTGGCCGCAGTTCGTGCCGCCGGTGTTCTGGCAGCCGTAGGTGAACAGGCTCCCGACGTAGCCGACGTCGTTGCCGCCGATGGTGACCGTCACGAGCCGGGTGTCCCTGGTGACGGCCTCGATCTGCGGCGGCTGCCCGGCCTGTCCGGTGGTGAGGATGTTCGCCGTGGTCGCTCCGCTGCAGGTGACGTCGGTGAGGGCGAATCCGCGTTCCCCGGCCACGAGACTCGCGTAGTTCTTCGTCGAACGTCCGCACGCCGCCGGGGTTCCGGGCTGCTGCGGCGGGATTCCCGGTCCAGCCGCGAAGGAACTGCCCATGGCGACGTAGCGGGCGGCCCCGGCGGCTTGGCCGGGCGGCGTGGCCAGGAGACCGATCGTGACCGCGGCGAGCACCGCGACGGCTATCCGCTTGACCATGGCGAACCCCTTATCTCAGGAAGGTGACCGGTTCCGGTCCCGCGATGCCGTCGATGGCACCGAGGGCGAGCAGATCTTCGGGACGTGGCTTCAGCGCATCGGCGAGGGCGGGGGTCTCTTCAGGGTCCCGTTTGAGGATCCCGGCCGCCAGTTCCGGGGCGATGACGGAGAAACAGGCGTCCGGGGTGAGCCAGAGCCGGTCCGCCGAGCAGAACGCGAGCGCGCCGCCAGAACCGCCTTCCCCGATCACCAGGGTCGTGATCGGCACCTCCGCCGCCGCGATCGCGCCGAACAGCTCGGCGATGGCGTTCCCGGCCCCGGCCGTCTCCGCGGCCGGATCGGCGGCCGCCCCCGGGGTGTCGACGAGGGTCAGCACCGGCAGGCCCAGCCGGTCGGCGAGCCGGAGCAGCCGGGTCGCCGTCCGGAAACCGCCGGGCGTGGTCGCGGTCCCGGTCTGCGCCGCGAAGGCGATCGACCGGCCTCCCCTGCTTCCGAGCCCGCAAAGGACGCCGTCATCGGCACCGCCCCGGAGGGTGACGCAAGTGTCGAAGTAGTCGTCGAGGTAGGCGCCCGCCCGGGGCCGGTCCGCCGACCGGGCGCGTCGAACGGCCTGCCAGCCGTCCGGAGCGGGATCGAGGGCGCCGAGTGCGCGGGGCAGCTCCGCCGGGCGGTTCCGGGAAACACCGGTCACGAGACCGAGCCACACCTTCAGCCGGTCGGTGATCGCGTCTTCGGCCACGAGTTCGTCGACATATCCGGCCGCGTACTGGTTTTCCGCCGTGTACGCCGGATCGTCGGCGTACCGCTCCGGCCGCACCCGGCGTCCGGCGAAACCCACTTGAGCGCCGGGGACGGCGAGCACGACGTCGGCGTCGGCGCCGAGCGACGCCCACACCCCGCCGGTGGTGGGGTGCCGCGCGACGCTGATGTGCGGCAACCGCTCTTCGCGCAGCAGCGCCAGACCGCGCGCGATCCGCTGCAGTTGCCGCAGCGCGGGAACACCCTCCTGCATCCGGGTGCCGCCCGTGGACAGCAGCGAAACGACGGGAAGCCGGTGCGAGCGCGCCTCGTCGAGCGCCCGTTCGATGAGCGCGCCGGTCCTCGTCCCGACCGAACCGCCGAGGAAGCCGAACTCGAAGCGGATCACGACGACCTCGTGGCCGCCGATCTTCGCGCGTTCCCAGACCACCGACTCGTCCGTGCCCGTGCATTCCCTGGCGCGTGCCAGGGAAGCGGCGTAACCGTCCCAGCCCAGCGGGTCAGTCATGGAGAGCCCGCTTGAGGACCTTGCCCATCTCGTTGCGCGGCAACGCTTCCAGGTACCGCACCACACGCGGCCGCTTGTGCGGGGACAGCAGTCCGGCGACGTGGTCGGCCAGTTCGCCCGCCGTCGGCTTGGCCCCGGCCGGGACGATCCAGGCCACGATGCGCTCGCCGAGGTCGTCGTCCGGCTCCCCGGTGACGGCCGCCTCCGCGACCCCCGGATGTTCCAGGAGCGCGTTCTCGATCTCGCCGGCGCCGATCTTGTAGCCGCCGCTCTTGATCAGGTCGGTGGCGCGGCGGCCCACGATCCGCACGTAGCCGTCCGGATCGCGCACCGCCATGTCGCCGGTCTTGAACCAGCCGTCGCGCATCGTGGCTTCCGTGGCGTCCGGCCGGTTCAGGTAGCCGAGGAACAGGTTCGGGCCGCGGACCTCGATCTCGCCGACGGACTCGCCGGTGAGCGGTTCTCCCGCGTCGTCGACCAGCCGCAGTTCGACGCCGGGCACCGGCGGGCCGACCGCACCTGGCCGCCGGTCCCCCGTCGCGCGGACACCGCAGTTCATCAGAGTTTCGGTCATGCCATAGCGTTCGACGACCCGCTGTCCGGTCGCGGCGGTGATCCGCTCGTGGTCGGTCGCGGGCAGGGCCGCCGAACCCGAAACCAGCAGCCGCGCCGCGCCCACTCCGGCGGCCAGCGCGGGATCGGCCTCGCAATCGGCCGCGAGCCGGTGGTACATCGTCGGGACACCGAAGAGCATCGTGCCCTCACCGGCGAGTTCCTTCGCGGCGGCTTCGGTCGAGAACCGGCCGAGGTGGTGCAGCGCACCGCCCCGTCGCAGCGGGCCGACGACGCCCAGGATAAGGCCGTGCACATGGAACAGCGGAAGGGCGTGCACGAGGACGTCGGCGTCGGTCCAGTCCCAGATCTCCGCGAGCGCGTCGAGATTCGACGCCACCGCGCGGCGCGGGAGGATGACGCCCTTCGGCGGTCCGGTGGTGCCCGACGTGTAGATGACGAACGCCGGAGACTCCGGGTCGGGTTCCTCGCCTCGCCACGGCGTGCCCGAGGTGTCCAGCTCGACCGGAACCCGCGGCAGCACATCGAGTTCCGGTGGCAGCTCGGCGTCCGGCGCGGCAAGCACGAGGTCCGGCGCGCTGTCGGCGACGATATGCGCCAGTTCGCGTGATCCGGCCTTCGGATTGATCGGCACCACCGGGACGCCGGCGGTCAGCGAGGCGACGATCGCGACGCAGGTTCGCAGCGTCGGTGTCGCCCACACCGCGACCCGCGGGCGCCCGGCCAGCCCGGCGGCGAGCGGGCCCGCGACGCACGCGAGTTGGCCGTAGGTCAGGGATTCGTCGCCGAACCGCAGGGCGACGCGGTCACTCTTCCCGGCAACCAGCATGGATCTCCTCCTCAGCCCCAGTTGGGCACGACGAACACGAGCCAGGCGATCAGCGGCACGACGGCCACCACGAGCGCCCCGTAGACCAGCAGTTGTTTGAAGAACTTGTCGCGGTCGACGTCCTTCGCGTTGGCGAGGACGAGCGCGCCGTTGGTGGAGAAGGGACTGACGTCCACCATCGTCGCCGAGACCGCGAGGGCGGCGATCATGCCGACCGGCCCGATCGTCCCCTGCGCCAGGAAGGGCACGGCGAGCGGGATGAGCGCGCCCATCAGCCCGACCGACGACGCGAAGGCGGAGACGATACCTCCGATGTAGCAGAGCAGCAGCGCCGCGAGCAGCGGGATCCCGACGGTGGTGACCGCGTTGCCGACGTAGTCGATGGTGCCGATCTCCTTCAGCACCGCCACGTAGGTCAGCACACCGCAGATCAGCAGCACGGTCGGCCAGGTGATCTCGGAGACGGCGGAACGGCTGGCCTTGGGCCACGCGACGCTCAGCAGGACGGCGACGGTGATGGCGGTCAAGCCCGGGTCGAGGTCGAACACGAGGGTGCCGACCACGAGCGCGACCAGGCCGGTCAGCGTCACGATCTTCGGCCCGTCCAAGGGAATGCGCCGTTCGTGCGGCAGCGGTTCTTCGTCGGCCTCCACTCCCCCGGCGCCCGCCGTCACGAGCTGGCGGCGCCGCAGTTTGGTCCCGCCGAGTACGACGAAAAGGACGCCCGCGATGGCGAGGTTCATGCCGAGGCTCGCGAAGAACAGCACCACGGGGCTGCCCGCGATGTGGTTGCGCTCGACGATCCCGTTGACGATCGAGCCGTAGACGCTGATCGGCGAGAACCCGCCGCCCTGCGCGCCGTGCACGACCATCGCGCCCATGAGCAGTGGGCTGATCTTGTAGCGGGCGGCGAAACCGAGCGCGATCGGCGCGACGATCGCGCAGGCAGCCGGGCTCACCGCGCCGATCGCGGTCAGCGCTCCGGTGACCACGAACATCACCCACGGGATCAGCGCGATCCGGCCGCCGACCAGGCGGACGGCCGCGGCGACCAGCCAGTCGGTGGTGCCGTTGGCCCTGGCGATGGCGAACAGATAGGTGACCCCCACCAGGACCACGAAGATGTCGCCGGGGAAGCCGGCGAAGATGCCGTCGGTGTCCAGGCCACCGGCGAGGGTGCCGACGAGGAAAGCGCCGGCGAAGGCGAGCGCCCCCATGTTGATCGAGCGGGTCGTGGCGAGGGCGAAGATCACCACGAGAACAAGGATCGAGATCAGCTGGGCGGACATGACCGTCCTCCTTGACGGCGGGAGCCCCTTGGCGCGTGGCCGAGTGGACTAGTGGCTGAGCCACTTTCTCTGTGACGGCGACCACCTGTCAACCCACGAGTGGTAAATTGGCTGAGCCACTTGTCCAGCCAAGGGAGGGCACCGAGTGCCGGAGGCGTTGAGCCGGTTGAACCGGGCGAAGCTCTACGAGCAGGTCGTCGAGCGGATCAAGGCGCACGTCGAGGAGTCCGGCCTGCGCGCGGGCGACAAACTCCCCAGCGAACGCGACCTCGCCGAGCGGCTCGGGGTCAGCCGCGCGTCGATCAAGCAGGCGATCGTCGTGCTCGAGGTGCAGGGCCTGCTCGAATCCCGGCACGGCGGGGGCACCTACCTGCGGAACGATCACCTCGACGTCGAACCGGTCGACGAACTCGTCGCCCGCCGCAAGCGGCTTCCGGAAGTACTCGAAGCCCGCGAGGCGATGGAGACCAAGCTCGCGGAACTGGCCGCGTCGCGACGATCCGACGCGGACCTCGCCGCCATCGACGCGGCACTGGAGTACATGAAGACCGAGATCGAGGACGGCGGGCACGGCGCCGAAGGCGATCGCCGGTTCCACGAAGCGATCACCGCCGCCGCGAACAACGCCCTCCTCGCCGAGTTCATGCGTTCGATCGACACGCAGATCGCGGAAAGCCGCAACGAGTCTTTGCGGCAACCCGGCAGGCCGTGGCGCTCACTGAGCCAGCATCACAACATCGCCGAGGCCATCCGGAACGGCGACCCGAAGGCGGCCGCGAACGCGATGCGGCGGCATGTCCAGACCGTCAGCAAGGTCCGGTTGCTGACCTGGGACCCGCAGGCCGACTAGCGTTTCACCAAGCCGTTCGCGGCGATCTCGGTCGCCGCCGCGAGCAAGGCACGCAGCTGCTTTCGTCGCGGCGCAAGGCATCCGGCCGCCAGCCGAGGCTGATGATCCCGTTCCACGCCGCCCACAGCACGGTGGCGGCCTCTTCCGCGTCGACGTCCCGCAGTTCGCCGGCCTCCACCCCTTCACGCAGGGCGCCCACGAGCCGCGCGTTCTGCTCGGCGACCGACCGGGCGAGCCGTTCCGCCAATTCGCGGCCCGCCGCGTAGCCGCCGATCCGCCGCACGTGACACTGGCGCAACACCTACGGCTGGCTCGTCGAGTATCCCGTCGACGCACGGGCCATGGAGAGTTTCATCGGCCCCGTCATGACCGATCCGGCGATCCGCCACGACGGCCGCAAGGCCATCGGCAGCGTGTCGGCGCGGTACAGCCGTGAGGCGGCCGCCCGCCTCACGACCCGGTTCGGCAAACCGATCCTGCCGGCCTGGGCCGCGGAGGATCGCGTGTTCCCGCTCGCCCACGCGCGGCGGTTCGCCGAACGGCTGGACGCGCCGTTGAAGACCATTCCGGACAGTCACGCGTACACGGCCGAGGACCAGCCGGCGAAAACGGCCGCCGTGATCACCGAATGGGCTCGGCAACTTCTTAGCGGCGAAGCGACCGTGGCGCGTTGATCCAGTGGGTCGTGAGTGGCGTTTCGGGTTCTAGCCCGAAACGCCACTCACGACCCCTCGTGAAATCGCTCATCCGGGCATCAATCGGACATTAAGTCAGCGAAAAATGTCCTTTGCGGACACTCGGGGCGCGGTCGGCTCCTGTCGGCCAGGGCAACCGAGCGCGTGACCTGCGGCAATCCTCACCGCTTGCGATCAAGACCACCATCCAAGATCAACTTAAGCTACGTGGCATTGGGCTGGAACGACCATTGCCACTCACGACAGTCGCCAGACCGGACATCCAGTCGCGAAACAGGCATTCCGTCGCCGAAAAGCGTCCCTTGTGGACACTCAGGGCACAGTCGGCTCCCGTCGGCCAGTCCAGAACCACGGCCGCGAAGGCCGCCTCTGCCTTGAGCTAGTGAAGGGTCCTTCACCGCAGAGGCTCGGTCACGCCACATTTGCCTTACCTCTCAAATAGAACCCGAAACGCCACTCACGACCCCCTAGACCCAAGCGACCGTGTGGCACCAAGAACCACCGGCGGCGTCCTGAAGGGCCCCTTCCCTACCTTCAGAGTAGGCAAGGAGGCCTTCACTACCCCGAGGAGCGCGGCAGCGGCTCGAGACCTCACTACGACAGGGCTTTGCCCAGCCGCCGCAATCCCTCGGCGATCGTCTCCGGCGCGTGGGTGGCGAACGACAGCCGCAACGCCGAGCGGTCCGGCTCCCCCACCTGGAACGCCGAGCCGGGCACGAAAGCGACGTCCTGCCGCAGCGCCTCGGGAAGCAGCCGGTCCGTGTCCGCGCCGCCGGGAAGGGTGACCCAGACGAACATCCCGCCGTCCGGGTCGGTCCACGTCGTCCCGGGCGGGGTGATCGCGGGCAGTTCGGCCAGCATCGCGTCACGGCGCACGCGGTACGTCGCGCACAGCTTCCGCACGTGCGCGTCGAGATCCGCGACGGCCAGATACTCGGCCGCGGCCGCTTGGTCGACGGTCGAGCTGTGCAGATCCGTCGCCTGCTTGAGGATCGTGACGCGGCGCAGCAGTTCTCTCGGCGCCCGGAACCAGCCCAGCCGCATCCCGGGCGCGATCACCTTCGAGAACGTGCCGAGATAGATCGTGCGCCCGGCGAGCTCGGGGCGGGCCGACAGCGGTTGCTCGCGTTCGCCGCGATAGCGCAGCTCGTGGTACGGATCGTCCTCGACGAGCCAGAACCCGTGACGCGCGATCACTTCCGCGAGCGCGCGGCGTCGCTCCGGACCGATCGTGCGCCCGGAGGGATTCGAGAACGTCGGGACGAGGTACAGCAGCGCCGGCCGTTCCCTGGCCGCGATCTCGTCCAGCGCGGCCGGATCGATCCCGTCCGCGTCGCCGGGAACGGGCACGACACGTGCCTCGGCGAGCTGGAAGCATTGCAGCGCCGACAG
The DNA here is from genome assembly GCF_056435665.1 of Amycolatopsis sp. NPDC043887. Classification (NCBI taxonomy): domain Bacteria; kingdom Bacillati; phylum Actinomycetota; class Actinomycetes; order Pseudonocardiales; family Pseudonocardiaceae; genus Amycolatopsis; species Amycolatopsis sp. NPDC043887. The sequence continues at coordinate 46,778 of NZ_JBWKEB010000027.1, read as the reverse complement.
GTACACCGGTTCTTCCACCAGCACGGTGGCGCCGGGGTCGAGCAACGCGGTGCTCAGCAGTTGCAGGCCCTGCTGTGAACCCGTGGTGATCAGCAGATCGTCCACAGTGGTCGTGACCCCACGACCGGACAGCCGCTGCGCGAGCAGCTCGCGCAGCCGCGGATTCCCTTCGGTGGGCGAATACTGCAACGCGGACCTGTCGGCGAGTGCCCGGTCGAAGGCGGCGTGGAGGCCGTCCACATCGAACAGTTCCGGTGCGGGCATCCCACCGGCGAACGAGATCACGCCCGGGCGGGCGGTGAGCGCGAGCAGGTCGCGCACGGGAGAACTGGTGACGCCGTCCATACGACGGGCGAGGGGAAGAGACATGCAGGCTCCTCGGGAGAAACGAGCGGCTCCAGTGCAGCAGCCGGGGATCTTCCCGCGCGAGCAAGCAACTGCCGCCACGATAGCAGTTTCGCCTGCCCTAAGCTTGTGCTCGTGCCTCTCGTGGAAATCACCTACGCGCCCCATCTTCCCGAAGCCAAGCTGCGTGAGCTCGGCTCGGTTCTGCCGCATCTCGTGTCCGTCGCGGTGGAATGCCCCGAGGAGCCCTACGACGGCGACCTCCAGCCCGGCGACGTCGAACTGCGTTTCCGCGCACCGGGACCGTTCGACCGCTTCGGACTCGACCTCCTGGTGGAGGTCAGGTCGAAGTGGTTCCCGAGCCGGGCGGACAACCGCCAGGAGCGGGTGGACCTGCTGCGCACGAGCATCGAATCCGCGACCGGGATCGACGACGTCGGCGTGTACCTCTCACTGCCCGTCGCGGCTTGGTCGCAATCGGACTAGCCATCCCCGAACACGTGCCGCCGGACGAACGGGTTCCGGAACTTGCCGTCCGGGTCCAGTTCGCCGGCGAGCGCCCGGAAATCGGCCAGCTTCGGGTAATCCGCCGCGCGGTGGAAGAGTTTTCCCCAGTGCGGCCGGACGTCGAACGGTGCCAGCCGCTCCTCCATCACGGGCAGCAGCTCGCGGACCGCCTTCTCGTCCGGCAGCCACGTGAAGTGCAGCGCCAGCCGGTCTCCACCGTGGAACGGGCTGAGCCACAGGTCGTCCCCCGCGACCGTGCGGATCTCTGAGGTGAGCAGGACGGGCGCCAGCCGGTGCCCGAGTCCGCGCATCGCCTCCATTGCCGCGACGGCGTGCCGGACGGGCACGAAGTACTCGGTCTGGAGTTCGTTCCCGACGCTGGGCGTGAAGTCCAGGCGGAAATGCGGGATCCGTTCGTGCCACGGCCCGGTGACGCCGAGCTGACGTGTGCAGTTGTCCGCCGGGATGCCCGCCGCGTGGGCCGGATGCCGTGGCCCGTCCGCCGCCGTCGCGCCGAAGAAGTCCGCGCCCGGTCGCCCCGATCCTTTGACCCAGACCTGGTCGACCTCGTCGCGGGCCCAGTTCGTGAACAGGCTGACGCTGTAACCGGCGTCCTGGATCTCGTCGAAGTGCTCGTACACCGATTCCCAGGGAAGGCCGTCGAAGACGTCCTGCCGGAGATCGAACGACGGAACCAGCTCGAGGGTCAGCCGGGTCACCACACCCAGCGCGCCGAGGCCGACGACCACGCCGTCGTGCCGGGAGAAGGTCTTCAGCCCACCGTCGGCGGTCACCAGCTCCAAACCGGACACCGCCGACGCCAGGCTCTGGTTCCGCCGCCCGGAGCCGTGGGTAGCCGTCGCGACGGTGCCCGCCACCGTACAGTGCGGCAGCGAAGCGAGGTTGGCCAGCGCGAACCCGGCAGCGTGGACCTGGACGGCGATGTCGCCGTAGCGGGCCGCCGCGGGCACCGTGACCGTCGCCGAGTCCGCGTCGAGGACGGCGTCGCCGTCGAGCGCGGACAGATCGAGCAGGACGCCACCCGGACAGTCCGCGATGTCGTTGAAACAGTGCCCGCTGCCGAGAGCCCTGACCGCGGCCGCTCCGGCCACGACGTCCTGGATCTGATCGACGGTGCGCGGGCGGAAGATCCGTTCCGCGGTGAAGCTCTGATTTCCCGCCCAGTTCGTCTCTCGCACCAGGCCCAGCCTAGATTGCCGGAGTCGGCTTCACCCGGAGGAGGTTCGCACTGACAGGCTTTCCCGGCGAGATGGTGTCCATCGCGCTCTTGCTGGTCGTCCTGGCCTTCGCGGTGATCCGGCCACGCGGACTCCCGGAGGCGGTCGCGGCCGTCCCCGCCGCCGGGATCGTCCTGGCGGCCGGGGCGATCTCGTTCCCCGACGCCCTCGACGAAGTGACCAGGCTCGCCCCGGTCGTCGCCTTCCTCGCCGCGGTGCTCGTCCTGGCCAAATTGTGCGACGACGAAGGACTGTTCCAGGCGGCCGGGACACTCATGGCGCGGTTCAGCCGGGGACGGCCACAACGGCTGCTGCCGGCGGTGTTCGTCGTCGCCGCGGCGGTCACCGTGGTGCTCAGCCTGGACGCCACCGTCGTCCTGCTGACCCCGGTCGTGTTCGCCACCGCCGCGCGGATGGGCGCGCGGGCCAAACCGCACGCCTACGCCTGTACGCATCTGGCGAACTCGGCCTCGTTGCTGCTGCCGGTGTCCAATCTGACCAACCTGCTCGCCGTCGCCGCGACCGGGATCTCGTTCCTGCGGTTCACCGCGCTGATGACCTTGCCCTGGCTCGCGGCCGTGCTCACCGAATACGTGGTGTTCCGCCGGTTCTTCGCCGCCGACCTGGCGGCCCGGCCACGAGGGGGAAAAGCGGTCCCGGCCGGGAAAGTCCCGGCGTTCGTCCTCGTCGTGCTCGTCCTGACGCTGGCCGGGTTCGTGGTCGCGTCCCTGCTGGACGTCAGCCCCGCGTGGGCCGCGTTCGCCGGTGCCGCCGTCCTGGCCTGCCGTGCCCTCGCGCAGCGAAGGACGTCGCCCGCCGCGATCGTGCGATCGGCGAGCATCCCCTTCGTCGCTTTCGTGCTCGCGCTGGCGATCGTGGTCCGCGCCGTCGTCGACAACGGACTGGATGAGGCGCTCAGCCACCTGGTGCCGTCTTCCACCTCGTTCCCCGCCCTGCTCGGCGCCGCCGCGGTGGCGGCCGTCTTCGCCAACCTGATCAACAACCTGCCCGCCGTGCTCGTGCTGCTGCCGCTCGCCACCGCCGGCGGGACACCGGTGGTGCTGGCCGTGCTGATCGGGGTCAACCTCGGGCCGAACCTGACCTACGTCGGTTCGCTGGCGACGCTGTTGTGGCGGCGGATCCTGCACCGGCACGACACCCGCGCCGAGCTGGGCGAGTTCACCAGGCTCGGGCTGCTCACGGTCCCGGTGTCCATCGTGCTCGCCGTCGGCGGGCTGTGGCTCGGGCTCGTCTTGACTTCCACTCAGTGAGAGGATGGGCGCATGCCCGGGAACCTGTCGACCCCCGGCGCCAGCGTCACGTCGCGGGCGTTCGCGCTGCTCGGCGCCTTCGACGTCGACCATCGTGAGCTGTCGCTGACCGAACTCTCGCAGCGGGCCGGCTGCCGCTGCCCACCGCCCACCGGCTCGCCCGCGAACTCGTCGGGCTGGGTGCGCTGGAGCGGCGCGAGGACCGGTACGCGGTCGGGAGACGGCTGTGGGACCTCGGGCTGCTCGCGCCCGTCCAGTTCGAACTGCGGCAGGTCGCCGCCCCCTTCCTCCAGGATCTCTACGGCGCGACCGGCGCCACCGTCCACCTCGGCGAACGTGACGGCGACCAGGTGCTCTACCTCGACCGGCTCTCCGGGAACGCGTCCGTGCCGGTGGTCAGCCGGATCGGCGGACGGCTGCCGCTGCACGCCACCGGGATCGGGAAGGTCCTGCTGGCCTGGGCACCGGAGGAGGTTCAACGGCAAGTGCTCGCTTCGCTGACCCGCGTCACGCCGTACACCGTCACGCAGCCCGGCCGCCTGCGCGAGCAGTTGCGGCGGGTCCGGCGAGAGGGCTACGCGCAGACCGCCGAGGAGATGAGCCGGGGCGCGTGCTCGGTCGCCGTCCCGATCCGGCCGTCGGGTGGCGACGTCGTCGCGGCGCTCGGCCTGGTCGTCCCGGATCTGAGCCGCGGCCGGGCCCGGCTGATCTCCGCACTCCAGGTCGCGGCCGCCGGAATCGGCCGGAGCCTGCGGGTTTCACTGAGTGGAAGCGACCGCTAGCGGTTCCGCGGCCGCGCGATCAGACTCCGGTCATGCGTACCCCAGTCGCCATCGTCGGCGCCGGCCCGGCCGGACTGCTCCTGTCGCATCTGCTCGATCTCGCAGGGGTCGAGTCGGTGATCGTGGAGACCCGCTCGCGCGAGTACGTCGAAGCGCGGATCCGGGCGGGCATCCTCGAACAGTCCACAGTGGACCTCCTTCGTGAGACAGGACTCGGCGACCGGCTCGATCGCGAAGGCGACGAGCACCGCGGTATCCATCTGCAATGGCCCGAGGAACGGCATCACCTCGACTTCGTGGACCTGGTGGGCCGAAGCGTCACCGTGTACGGCCAGACCGAGGTGACGAAGGACCTCGGCAAGGCGCGTGCGACTGCCGGGCAGCAGATCCACTACGAAGTCACCGGCACCGCCGTGCACGACATCGAGACCGAGCGGCCCTACGTCACTTTCACCGACGCGGACGGCACACAGCAGCGGCTGGACGCCGACGTCGTCGTCGGCTGCGACGGCTCCTTCGGCCCCTGCCGCACCGCGATCCCCGACGCCGCGAAGCAGACTTGGGAACGCACCTACCCGTACTCGTGGCTCGGCGTGCTCGCCGACGTCGCCCCTTCGACCGACGAGCTCATCTACGCGTGGCATCCCGACGGTTTCGCCATGCATTCGATGCGCTCGGCCAGCGTCAGCAGGCTCTACCTGCAGGTGCCCAACGGCACCGACATCGGCGCCTGGTCCGACGACCGGATCTGGGAAGCGCTCGCGACCAGGCTCGGCCACGGCCAGAACGGCTGGACGCTCACGCCGGGGCCGATCACGGACAAGAGCGTGCTGCCCATGCGCAGTTTCGTGCAGCAACCCATGCGGCACGGCCGCCTGTTCCTCGCCGGTGACGCCGCCCATATCGTGCCGCCCACCGGCGCGAAGGGCCTCAACCTCGCCGTCGCCGACGTCGCCCTCCTCGCCCCCGCGCTGGCCGCTTTGGTACGGGACAAGGACTCCGCTCTCGCCGACGCGTACTCCGACACCGCGCTGCGCCGGGTCTGGCGGTGTACGCACTTCTCGTGGTGGATGACGACGATGCTGCACCAGTCTGGCGACCCGTTCGATCGGCAGTTGCAGCTTTCGCAGTTGCAGTGGCTGGCGCGGAGCGAGGCGGGCCGGGCGGGCCTGGCTGAGAACTACGCGGGGCTGCCCATCGGGTTCTGAAGATCGGTGGCTGCTGACGGTCGTCGGCGCGTACCTGACGCACCGGCGGTCCCATCGGGGACCGCCGGCAAGGCGTTGTGATTTCCCGAAACCCGCCACGCGGACGGTGGCTCACCGCATAGGATCTCCGCGGCGTCGCCGGCCCCCGATCTCCGGCGGAGACCTGAGGAAGGCAGACATGTCACCCTTTGCGTTCGCGAGCATCGAGACCATCCCACTGGTGTTGCAACTCGCGGTGGGCCTGCTCGGTCTGATCGTCTCGGTCAAAGGACGCGCCCGGGGAGTCTCCGGCCTGATGGTGGCCGCCTTCGCGGTCATGCTCGTCACGACGGTGATGAGCATCGTGTGGCAGTTCGTGGCGCTGAACGTGCCGGACTGGAGCGAGTCCGGCAATCTGTCCGTCGATGGCATCCGCTCGATCTACCTGGTCATCGGCCTGCTGTTCGACTCCGCCTCACTGCTGTCCTGGCTGCTGGTCGCGGTCGCGGTCGTCAAGAGCGGCCGGTCGTCCCGGCAGCAGCCGGGCTTCGTCCCGCCGGTCCATTACCCGATGGCCGCCCAACCGGGATACCCGGCCGCACAGCCCGGTTACGCCCAGCCAGGTCAGCCGGACCAGACACCGCCGAACCCGCCTGCTCAGCAGCCGCCGAGCTAGCGCGAGGCGACGTGAAGCCTCAGCAAGGTCCTCGACTCCCTCGCGGAAGGTTTCACAGATCGGTTCGGGATCGGACAGGCAGCCGGTGGCCATCGCGCCGTCCCGAAGCAGCACGAAGCGCCGGGTCGCCGTCCGGGCGAACCGCAGTGGCGCCTGGACGCCGTCCCGGCGCAGCCCGCGAGCGCCGCGGTGGCGCGCACCAAGTCGGCAAGGCGGGCTTTGCCTGGCCACGAGCTCATCGAAATAGGCGATGGCCCGGACCGTCGGCGTCCACCTCGGACAGCCGCAAGAGCAGACCCTTCATCGCTCCAGGTCAGGCCAGCCTCGCCGCAGGAAGACGAAAGCGGCGTCCAGCGCCGCGGCCGGATCAGCCTCGACTCCGGCCAGGTCCGGCACCTCCAGGACATAACGCGCCAGCAACCGCACTGAGAAGTCGTCCTGACCCGATTCCTCGGCGATGACCTTCGTCAGCGCGTTCTCGCAACCCGTCCACAGCGCCCTGGCGTAGGCACGCAGCGCCGGGGTGGCGATCACCAGGTCCGCGACACGGCGCGACAGCGGGTCCGGATCCGGATGGAACGGGCCGCGGGTCGCGAGGAAGTCCCGCAACGCCTCGAGGATCGAGGTGCCCTCGGCCCGATCACGCACCGCGGCGGCCAAGGCCGCTTCGCGTTCATGGCCGTCTCCGAGGATCAGCGTCTCCTTGCCACCAGGGAAGTGCGCGAAGAGCGTCGACACCGCCGTGTCCGCCGCGTCCGCGATCTCGGCGACGGTGACGTTGTCGAAGCCCCGTTCCAGGAACAGCTCTCGGGCCGCCCTCGACAGGGCTTGGCGTGTCGCCGCCTTCTTGCGTTCACGCCTGCCCGGCTCGGTCCGTTCCACGCGACCACCTTATATCGAAGTCACTCCGAAATCGTAATGAGTGTATCTTCGGAGTGAATTCGACTTTGAGGAGCCTGTCATGGGTCACTGGGACGTCCACCATTTGCCGCGCGCCGACGGCAAGACCTTCCTGGTCACCGGCGGCAACGCGGGGATCGGCTACTTCGTCGCCGAACAGCTCGCCGGATCCGGCGCGACCGTGTTCCTCGGCAGCCGGAACGCCGCCAAGGCCGATGCCGCGATGACCTCGATCCGCACGCGGGTTCCGGACGCGAGACTCGGGCACCTGCGGCTCGACCTTTCCGACCTCTCGTCCATCGAGTCCTCTGTGGACACTCTGGGGACCGAACGGCTGGACGCCGTCGTCTGCAACGCGGGTGTGCTCCTGGAGGACCAGCCGAGGCAGGAGACCGCCGATGGCCTCGAACTGACCTTCGCCACCAACCATCTCGGGCATTTCGTGCTGGTGCACCGGCTGATGCCCCTGCTCGAAGCGGCGGAGTCCGGTCGCATCGTCACCACGGGCAGTTTCGTGGGCAAGTCGGCGGAACTCGACCTGGACGATCTTCAGAGCAAACGCGACTACCAGCCCAAACGCACTTATGCGCGCTCGAAGCTGGCCCAGATGCTGTTCGCCTTCGAACTCGACAGGCGGCTGCGCGCGGCAGGCAGCCCGGTACTGAGTGTCGTCGACCATCCCGGTGGCGCGCTCGATTCCCTGACCCCGACGCGGCCGGTGCACGCGGCACCGGCCGGGCGGAAGTTCCCGGCCGGGCTTCTGTTGCAGGGCAAGGAAGCCGGAGCCTGGCCCGCTGTGCGCGCCGTCCTCGATCCCGCCGTGCGCGGCGGCGAGATGTTCGGCCCCCGTCTGTTCGGCCTGCGCGGCGAACCCCGCCGGGAACCGGTCCGCGGGAAACTCGCCGACACCGCGCTCGCCGCCCGGTTGTGGGCGGCGAGCGCGGAACTCACCCGGTGACGTCGGTCGAGTCCGGTGTGGACCGGCCACGGGACCGCAGGCCCAGCAGCAGGTCGATCACCAGGAACGCCAGCAGGCTGATCCCGAACAGCGGCACGAACCAGCCGATCGCGGCCGCGAGGACGAGAAGACCCACCACCAAGGCGAGCGGCGCCTTGCGCCACTGACCGCGCGGGATGGGCCGCCCGAAGGTCAGCCCGGTGGCGCGGGTCGGCCGACGCCGCCACCACATGCGGTAGCCGAGCACGACCAGCGTGACCAGACCGGCGCCGAGCAGGAGCAGCACGAGCTGGTTGGGCCAGCCGAACAGCACGCCCATATGCGCGTCGATCCCCCAGCGGGCGAGCTTGGCCATCAGCGGGTAGTCGGCGAACCGCACCTCGCCCAGGATCTGCCCGGTGGTCCCGTCGACCGCGACGGCGTCGACCTGCGTCGGCCAGCCGCGCCCGACTTCCGCCACCTGCCACGGAGCGCCGGGTTCCGCGGGCAGCCCGATCTCCACCGACGGCGCGTCGATCCCGGCGGCACGGGCCGACGCGAGCATCGCGTCCACGCTCTCGGGTTTCGCGGCGGGCGCTTCACCGTGACCCGAGTGCCCGGCGTGGCCGGCGTGCTCGCCGGCGCCGGCCACCTTCAACGCCGGGGTGGCCCAGCCGAGGGATTCACGCAGCGCCGAGACGTTCTCGCCCGCGTACGCCGACCACGTCAGCCCTGTCGCGGAAAGGAACAGCGCGCCGAGCAGCACCCACAGGCCGACAGATCCGTGACGGCGCACCGACTTCCCGCGCGCGGATTCGCTCTTCTCGTTCCGGCGGGCGCGGCGGCGGCTCACCCACAGCACGAGACCGCCCAGCGCGACCACCCACAGCCAGGACGCGGCCAGTTCGCTGTAGAGCCGTCCTGGCTCACCGAGAAGCAGGTTGCGGTGCAACTGGTCGAGCGTGGTCCGGAACGGCAAGGCGCCGCTCGAGCCGTACGCGACGAGATCCCCGCGCACCTGCGCGGTGGCGGGGTCGACGAAGATCGCGCGTCGTTCGGACTCGCCGAGCCCGTCCTCGGCGAAGAGCACGCGGGTGGTGTCGCCCGGTTCGGGAGCGGGCCGGATGGCGACCAGGTCACCGCCGGGGTTCGCGGCTTGTGCCGCTTTGACCTGGTCGGAGAGTGAGACCTGGTTCAGCCCGACGGGTGCCCGGAGCTGATCGGCGTAGATCCAGGACTCCATCTGCGGAGTCGCCGCGTACAGAACGCCGGTGAGCGCGGCGATGAGGACGAACGGGCCGACGAGAACGCCGGCGTAGAAGTGGAGACGGAGGAACAGTCCGCGCCAGCCGGACGCGCGCGGCGGGCTCGTGGTCGATTCGATTCGCGTTGCCATGGGGGACTCCTGAGGCGTCGGTGGGGAGGCGTGCGCCTGCGCCGCGCGCCGGTGTGGTCACGGCACGCGTGCTGAGCCCTGCCGCGACAGGGGTCTCGGCAGGGTTTCGGGGATCAGGCGAACGTCACTGGTGGGCCGCGCCGGGAAAGCAAGTCTCGCAGGAGCGCCTCGGTCGCGGGGAACTTCACCACGAGCGGGACGTGGATCCGCAGCGGCGCCGTCGCAGGCCGCGGTGTCAGACGGCGCGGAAGGACCGAAGCGATCAACGCCGTGAGCGCGAACAGGACGCGCTCGGCGCCCGCGAGCACCATCGCCACCACAAGGGTCGCCGCGGCGTGCCCGGCCGCCATGGCCAGGCCGTTGCCGGGGGCCTCGGCGTGGTGGGCGTGCGACTGCCAGGTCAGGAAGGTCAGGCAGGCGTGCATCGCCAGTTGCCCGCCCGCCACCAGGCCGAGGATGGCGAGCGGACCGCGACGGCGTCCCGCGAACGCGTACGCCACCCAGCTCAGCAGGACGACGAGCAGCACGACCACGCCGAGGTCGGGGACGCGTCCGCTGGTCCCGGCGTGCGCACCGGTCGCCAAAGTGCCGGTCAGGACCCCCACGGCCCCGCCGCGGAGGCGCCTGGCCGGGCCTCGGGCCGAGGTCGGCGTGCGCACGGGAGGCAGAGTAGAGCGCGAAAGGGCCTGCTGTCTCTCCTTGCTATCGTCACCCCGGTGTTCCGCAGCCTGTCGTTCCTCCGGCTCTGGACCGGGAACACCGCCTCCGGGCTGGCGACCTGGGCCCTGCCGTTCATCCTCGGACTCGCGGTGCTGGAACGGTCGCTTTCGGCTGTGGACCTCGGCATCGTGCTCGCCGCGCGGACCGCGGGATTCCTCGTGGCCGTACCGGTGGCGGGCGTACTGGCCGACCGGTACTCACGGCGCGGGGTCGTGCTCTGGGCCGGTTTCGTCGCGGGTGCCGCCACTCCCCTGATCGCGGTCGGTATGGGCCGATCGGTCGTGGTGATGGCCGTCGCGGCCGCCGTCGTCGGCATCGGGCAGGGCGCGTGCCGCCCGGCGTTCCAGGCGCTGACCGCCGAAGTGATCGCCGAAGACCGGCGCCAGCAGGCCAACGCCGCGATGACGCTCGCCGTCCGGGTCACGACCCTGGTCGCCCCCGGGCTCACCGCCTTGCTCTCGCAGTTCGCCTCTACGCCGGCCCTGGTGATCGGGACCGGAGTGCTGTGGCTGGGCGCGGCGATGATCCCGCCGCGAGGCACTTTCGCGCCCGCCCCGGCCACGACGAGGATCCGCTTCTTCGGCGAGTTCGCCGACGGTCTCCGCGAAGCTCGCCGTCATCCGTGGTTCCTGGCCGGGCTCGGCGCGCTGACCGCCGTGATCGCGACCGGCTATTCCGCCACCGGCGTCGTACTGCCGTTGGTCAGCCGCGACCGCTACGACACCGAAGCCGTCTTGGCCGCCGGGCTCACCGCGTACACCGTCGGCGCCCTCGCGGGCGCCGTCGTCATCGCGCGCTGGCGACCGAAACGGCAGGGCCGGGCGGCGCTGCTCGGGCTCGGCTGCTACGGCTTCGCGCCACTGAGCCTGCTGTTCCCGGTGCACCCGGCCTTCGTCATCGCCGCCTACGCGGTCGCCGGGCTGGGCATCGAACTGTTCAACGTCCCGTGGTTCACCGCGACCCAGCGGGAGGTCGAGCCGGGGAAGCTCGCGCGCGTGTCCTCTTTGGACTTCCTGTTCTCCTATGGACTGGCGCCCGCCGGGCTCGCGCTCATCGCCCCCGCGATCGACCGGTTCGGGGCGGAGCCGGTGCTGGCGGCGTGTGCGGTCGTCTGCTTCGCCGCGCCCGCGGCCGCCGCCCTCGTGCCTTCCTCGCGTGACTTTCGGGCAACCACACCGATCAAGAGTGTCTAGTTTTTGCGCTCGCTTGCGGTAACGTTGCAACCATGACGCGTCGTCTTGCCGAAGTCGCCCGCAAGGTCGGGGTCAGTGAAGCCACGGTCAGCCGGGTGCTCAACGGCCGGTCCGGGGTCTCCGCCAGCACCCGGGCCGCCGTCCTCACCGCGCTGGACGTGATGGGCTACGAACGACCGACCCAGCTGCGCGGAGATCGTGCCCGACTGGTCGGACTCGTCCTTCCCGAACTCCAGAACCCCATCTTCCCCGCGCTGGCCGAGATCATGGGCAACGCACTCGCCCAGCAGGGCTTCACCCCCGTGCTGTGCACCCGCACCGCGGGCGGCGTCTCCGAAGCCGAGTACGTCGAACTGCTGCTGCAACAGCAGGTTTCCGGTGTCGTGTTCGCCGGCGGGCTCTACGCCCAGGCCGACGCGGTGCACTCCCACTACCACCATCTCGCCGAGCGCCGCCTGCCGACGGTGCTGATCAACGCCGCCGTCGACCACCTCGGACTGCCGCAGATCTCGTGCGACGACGCGGTCGCCGTCGAGCAGGTCGTCGGCCACCTGAGCTCACTCGGGCACGAGAAGATCGGTCTCGTCCTCGGCCCGAACGACCACGTGCCGTCGCGGCGCAAACTCGAGGCGTTCCGCGCCTACGCGGCGAAACTCGGGCTCCCGGTCCTGGACGAACTCGTCGAACACGGCATGTTCTCCATCGAAGGCGGGCACGCCGCCGCGGCCAGGCTGTACCCGCGCGGCGCGACGGCCGTCCTGTGCGCGAGCGATCTCCTGGCACTGGGCGCGATCCGCGCGGCCCGGCGGCAGGGCCTGTCGGTTCCCGAAGACGTCTCGGTGGTCGGCTACGACGATTCGGCCCTGATGAACTGCACCGATCCGCCGCTGACCACGACCCGCCAGCCGATCGAGGCGATGGGCCGCGCCGTGGTGGAACTACTGGTCAAGCGCATAAACGGCGGCGAGGTGGCGGCCGAGGAACTGCTGTTCGCCCCCGAACTCGTCGTCCGGGGCTCCACCGCCCGCCGTATCTAGCCTCTCTCCCGGAACACGTGTGCCTGGAGCCGGATCACGCGTGCTTGAGGGCGGATGTGAGAGTTCCGCCTTCAGGCACGCGAGTTCCGGCTCCAAGCACGCGTGTTCGGTGAAGTACATGAAGGCCCCCTTCCCCTCGACTCAGTCGAGGGGAAGGGGGCCTTCACGCGCTTGGGGCACTCGGCGACAAGGGCTGTCGAAAAGTTGCAAGTTCTCATCCAGTTATTGCGTAGATCCAGGGCTTCACTTTAGAGTGACCGCAATCACGTGACAGCCGTCGCGATCCCGAGATGAGGCTTGAAGATGAGCAGCACTTGGTCCCCCACCGTGCGCCGCCGGATGTTCTGCCTGCTCCTCGCGGGTGGACTCACCCTCGGGGTGGCCGCCTGCGGTTCCGGTTCCGGCGAAGGCACCGGGGGCAAGGTCAAGATCACCGTGACCGGCCAGCCCCCGACCAGCCAGCCGTTCGAGCGCGGCGTGTTCGACGCCGACGTCAAGGAGTTCGAAGAGACCCACCCGGACATCGACATCGAGCCCCACGAAGGGTTCATGGATCCGAAGACGTTCTCCGCCAAGCTCGCCGGCGGGCAACTCGAAGACGTCTACTACGTCTACTTCACCGACCCGGCGCAGATCATCGCGCGCCGCCAGGCCGCCGACATCACCGAAGCGGCCAAGGGCCTGAAGAACTTCGGCGACATCAAACCGGAATTACTGGACAACTTCCGGGACGCCGACGGCAAGCTCTACGGCCTGCCGACGATGAACTACAGCATGGGCCTGGTCTACAGCCGCCCGCTGTTCCAGAAGGCCGGGCTGGACCCGAACAAACCGCCCCAGACCTGGGACGAGGTCCGCGAAGCCGCGAAGAAGATCGCCGCGCTGGGCAACGGCACGGTCGGGTACGCCGACTACAGCAAGAACAACCAGGGCGGCTGGCATCTGACCTCCTGGCTCTACTCGATGGGCAGCGAGGTCGCCCGCAAGGACGGCGACAAATGGGTCGCCGCGTTCGACAACGACAAGGCCAAGGCCGCCCTGAACCAGCTGCGCGCCATGCGGTGGGACGACGACACCATGGGCAGCAAGCAGCTCCTCGAAGCACAGGACGTCCAGCGCATGATGGGCGCGGGCCAGCTCGGCATGTACATGGCCGCCCCGGACAACATCCCGGTGCTGGTCAAGCAGTTCAACGGCAAGTACGAGGACTACGGCGTCGCCGGGATGCCGGGCGGGCAGGGCACGCTGCTCGGCGGCGAGGGCTACATGATCAACCCCAAGGCCTCGCCGGAGAAGATCAAGGCAGGTCTGGAATGGGTCCGCTGGAAGTACCTCAACCCGGAGCGCTTCGAGAAGCACGTCCAGCAGTACGTCGACGGCAAACAGCCGGTGGGGCTGCCCGCCGAGCCGACCCCGGACGTCTGGCAGGGCACGGTCCGCGACCAGCAGCTCGCGATTAAAGCCAAGCACGCCAACGTTCCCGCCGAGAACTATCAGTCCTATGTGGACGCCGGTTCGCGGATCAAGGGCAGTATCGAACCGCCGAACGCGCAGCAGGTCTACGCCATTCTCGACAGCGTGATGCAGGCGGTGCTCACCGATCGGAACGCGAACATCGATCAGCAGCTGTCGTCGGCCGTGTCGAAGGTCAACAGTGTCCTCGCCCAGGTCAAGTAGCGTTCTCGACTGGCCCGCGACAGCGTCGTCGCGGGCCGGTCGCCCGGTGGCTTCGGCCGCCGAACGCCGCCGGAACCGGTCGCGCCGCAAGCTCAAGGAGAATCTCACCGCGTACGGCCTGTTGTGCGCCGCGCTCGTGGTGTTCGCCCTGTTCTCCTGGTACCCGATCGTGCGCGGGGTCCTGCTGAGCTTCCAGCAGGTCGACTTCGTCAACCCGCCGACGTGGGTCGGCTTCGACAACTTCACCCGCCTGTTCGAAGACCCGCTGTTCGGCATCGCCTGGCGTAACACGCTGTTGTTCACCGTGCTCGCCCTGGTCTTCGGGTTCGTGGTGCCGTTCGTGACCGCGGTGCTGCTCAACGAACTGCGGCACGCCAAGGCGTTCTTCCGGCTCGCGGTCTACCTGCCGGTGATGCTGCCGCCGGTGGTCACCGCCCTGATGTGGAAGTGGTTCTACGACCCGGGCGCCGGCCTGTTCAACTCCGCGCTCGGCGCCGTGGGCCTGCCCGGCGGCCAGTGGCTCGACTCGAGCGACACGTCGATGTTGTCGCTGGTGTTCGTGTCGACGTGGGCGAACATGGGCAGCACCACGCTGATCTACCTCGCCGCGCTCGGCACCATCCCCGGTGAGCTCTACGAAGCCGCGGAACTGGACGGCGCCGGGCTGTGGAAACGCCTGATCCATGTCACGCTGCCGCAGACCCGGTTCGTGTTGCTGGTGCTCCTGTTGCTGCAGGTCGTCGCGACCATGCAGGTGTTCACCGAGCCGTACGTGATGACCGGCGGCGGACCGGACGACTCGACCGTCACCGTGCTCCTGCTGCTGTACCGCTACGCCTTCGTCTACAACGACTTCGGCTCGGCGAGCGCCTTGAGCCTGCTCCTGTTCGTCGCGCTCGGGGTGTTCTCCGCGTTGTACGTGCGCCTGACCCGGAAGGCGGATCAGTCATGAGGACGCTCGTCTCCCCCAGCACGCTCCGCAGTCCCGGCGGCAAGATCGGGTACGCCGTGATCTTCGGCTGCACCCTGCTCCTGTTCGTCATCGCGTTCCTGTTCCCGCTGTACTGGGCGGTGACCGGCGCGATGAAGTCACCGCAAGAACTGGCGCAGACGCCGGCGACGTTCATCCCGGACGAGTGGCATCCGGAGGCCTTCGCCGACGCATGGGACCAGCTGAGTCTCGGCAAGTACTTCCTCAACACCGTCATCGTCGCGGGCGGCGCCTGGCTGGCCCAGCTGGCGATCGACGTCCCCGCGGCGTTCGCGTTGTCGAAGCTGCGGCCGAAGTTCGGCAACGTCGTGCTCGGGCTGATGCTCGTGACGTTGATGCTGCCGGCGGCGGCGCTGCTGGTGCCCACCTACGTGACGATCACCGACCTGCCGCTGCTGAACGTCAACCTGATCAACTCGCCGGCGGCGGTCTGGCTTCCCGCCGCCGCCAACGCGTTCAACATCTACCTGCTGAAACGGTTCTTCGACCAGATCCCGGACGAGCTGATCGAGGCCGCGCGCCTCGACGGCGCGGGACCGGTGCGCACGCTGTGGCGCATCATCCTGCCGATCTCCCGGCCGATCCTGGCCGTGGTCTCGATCCTCGCGGTGGTGGCCGCGTGGAAGGACTTCATCTGGCCGCTGCTGGTGTTCCCGGACACCGAAAAGCAGACGCTGTCGGTGATGCTGCAGCGGGTGGCCATCGACATGCCGCTGAACGTGCTCGTCGCGGGCATGGTGCTGGCCAGTCTGCCGATGGTGGCGCTGTTCCTGGCGTTCCAGCGGCATATTCTCGCCGGGCTCACCGCCGGCAGCCTCAAGGGCTGAATTCTTCGCCGCATTCGGGGTATCCACGTACGACTGAGGAGGGCATTTCCGTGACCGCATTGGGGCAGTCCGCCGGATGGTGGCGAAGCGCGGCGATCTACCAGGTCTACATCCGCAGTTTCGCCGACGGGAACGGCGACGGCGTCGGCGATCTCGCCGGCGTCCGCGCGCGGCTGGACTACCTGGCCGAGCTGGGGATCGACGCGATCTGGTTCACCCCGTGGTATCCGTCGCCGATGGACGACGGCGGCTACGACGTCGCCGACTTCCGGGAGATCGACCCGCTCTTCGGCACGCTCGCCGAAGCGGAGGGCCTGATCGCCGCGGCCCACGCCAAGGGGATCCGCGTGATCATCGACATCGTGCCGAACCACTGCTCCGACGAGCACCGCTGGTTCAAGGAGGCACTCGCGGCGGAGCCGGGATCACCGGAGCGGCAACGGTTCTGGTTCCGGCCGGGTCGTGGGCCGGACGGCTCCGAGCCGCCGAACAACTGGAAGTCGCGCTTCGGCGGCTCCGCGTGGACACGGGTCCCGGACGGCGAGTGGTACCTGCACCTGTACAGCTCACGCCAGCCGGACTTCAACTGGGACAACCAGGACATCCGCGCCGATTTCGAGGACGTGCTGCGGTTCTGGTTCGACCGCGGCGTCGACGGTTTCCGCATCGACGTCGCCGACGGGCTGGTGAAGGACCCGCGGCTGCCCGACGTCGATCCCGGCGACGAGACGCCGTTCTCCGATCAGGAGGGGCTGCACGAGATCTACCGGTCGTGGCGCAAGATCGCCGACAGCTACCCCGGCGACCGGGTGATGGTCGGTGAGATGTGGCTGCCGGACATGTCGCGGGCCGCGCGGTACCTCCGCCGCGACGAGCTGCACGCGGCGTTCAACTTCGATTTCCTGGTGTGCCCGTGGGATTCCGCGCGTTTCCGGGACGTCATCGAGCGGACGCTGGCGGCACACGAGGAGGTCGGCGCGCCCGCGGCCTGGGTGCTGTCGAACCACGACGTCACCCGGCACGTCACCCGGTACGGCCGCCAAGGTGACACCGGCTTCGCGTTCGCCGACCGGCTGCACGGCACCCCGGTGGACCGAGAACTCGGGACCAGGCGGGCGCGGGCGGCCGCGTTGCTGACCATGGCGCTGCCCGGTGGTCTGTACGTCTACCAAGGAGAGGAGCTCGGGCTATGGGAGATCGAGGACATCCCGGACGCACTGCGTCAGGATCCGGTGTGGGCCCGCACTGACGGCGCCGATCCGGGCCGTGACGGCTGCCGTGTCCCGCTCCCCTGGTCCGGTGACGCGCCGCCGTTCGGTTTCGGCACCGGTGGGACGTGGCTGCCCCAGCCCGGGGAATGGCGCTCCAGTACGGCGGAGGCGCAGGCGGCCGAACCCGGGTCGATGCTCCGGCTCTACCGCGCCGGTTTGCGCTTGCGGAACGAACTTCCCGCGCTGGGCCCCGGCAATCTGGAGTGGCTGGCGCTGGGCGACGGCGTGCTCGCGTTCACCCGGGAGCCGGGCTTCACGTTCGTGCTGAACTTCTCGGACAGGCCCGTGGCGTTGCCGCCGCACCGCGAAGTGCTCATGGCCAGTGGCCCCGTCGAGGGTGAACTCCCGACGGACACGGCGGTGTGGCTGCTCACCTGATCAACGACCGGTCGTGACCCGGCTGATCCGGCCGCGCATCCGTGCGCGGCCCGCCGGGTCACGCCATCGGAGGTGCCTGTCGAGCACCTCGCGGAGCACACCGCCGAGGACGAGGCCGTGGGTGGTGGTCTCGACGCAGGGGTGGTCGCGGAGCCAGTCGAACAGCTCCGACGACCGTCCTCCCGGCAGCACGGACCGGAGTAGGTCTTCGGTGGTGTGGTCCGCTTGCGCGCACACGTACAACGCCCACCGATGTGCCTCCGTCGGCAGATCACCGGCCAGCTGCGCGTAAACCGTGTCCACCACGAAGCGCTCCGCGTCGGGCCGCGGTGACCTGCTGATCTCGGCGGCCAGCGAAAGCGCGAACGGGTTGCCCGCCGCGAAGTCCACAATGGACTTCCGGAGTGCGGGCGCGACACCGCGTGCTTCGAGTAGCGCCACGGACTCGGCCTCGCTCAACGCTTCGAGTTTCCGGATCCGGAGCCTTCCCGCCCACGCCGGATCGACCAGCAGCCTGGCGTCCGGCCCGGCCCTGCCCGCGATCACGACCGTGGCGCCGTCGGGCAGGCGGCGCAGGACGCCCGCCGGATCGTCGAGCCCGTCGAACAGCCGCACGGGCTTGCCCATGGCCGCCGCGTCATCGGCGAACGTCCGCAGCAAGGTCGATTTCCCGATGCCGGGC
This sequence comes from Amycolatopsis sp. NPDC043887, assembly GCF_056435665.1. Lineage (NCBI taxonomy): Bacteria > Bacillati > Actinomycetota > Actinomycetes > Pseudonocardiales > Pseudonocardiaceae > Amycolatopsis > Amycolatopsis sp. NPDC043887. Next base: position 28,763 of record NZ_JBWKEB010000027.1, on the reverse strand, counting down.
GGTCCGGTGAGGAACAGAACCTCGGCACCGTCGGCCGGGTCCCTCGCGAGCAGCCGCCGGAATTCCGCGCGTTCGCGCTCGCGTCCGACGAACAGCGGTGCCGGGTCACGACGCGTGGACACCGGATCGTCCTCGGCCCGAAGCACCTTCTCGTGCAACGCCCGCAGTTTCGGCCCCGGCCGAACCCCGAGTTCTTCGTCGAACAGCTCGTGGATCGAGCGGTAGAGTTCGAGCGCCTCGGCCCGGCGCCCGCCGCGATGAAGGGCGAGAAGATAGATCTCGTACAGCGGTTCCTCGAGGCGGTTCCGCTCGATCAGCACGGGTACCTCGGCCATCACCTCGTCGTGTCCCCCGAGTTCGAGGCGCAGCCGGAGCAGTTCCTGGGTCGCGGTCAGTTTCAGTCGCTCCAGGCGCGCACGTTCCTGTTCGGCCGCTTCGCCGGGGACGCCGGCCAGCGCCGTTCCGGTCCAGAGACCGAGCGCGCGTTCCAGCAGCTTCGCCGCCGTGTCCACGTTGCGCGCCTGTCGCGCACTCTCGATCAGCCCGGCGAATTCGACGGCGTCCACCTCGAAACGATCCGGGTCCAGCCGGTAACCTCCGGACCGCGAGACGATCGCCGAGCCCAAGCCCTGCAAGGAGAGCAGCCGCCGGAGTCGGGAGATGTAGGTGCGGATGACGGCCTCGCCGGTGGCAGGCGCCCGCTCGCCCCAGAGCCCGTCGATCAGCTCACCGGTCCGGACGAAACTGCCCGCGTTGGCCAGCAACAGCATCAAGACCGCCTGCTGCTGCGGCGAGCCGAGGTCGAGCCGGGTGCCACCGCTGGTGAAGCCGGGCGGGCCGAGCACGGTGAAGCGGTACCGGACTTCCTGCGGCAGGCTGGACATGAGCGGAAAGTAGGCGAGCGCGCGCGACGGCCGCGAGCGTCGGACGACGTCATCGGCGTACGTCGTCCACCCATGACGTACAGCAATGACGTCATCCGACGGGCGCCGCCGTCAGGTCGGGCTTCCTACGGTTTCGGCATGTCTGAAACCACGTACACCGCCGTCGCCACTTCGACCGCGGAAGGCCGCAACGGCGGCCGGGCGACCTCCGCCGACGGCGTGCTCGACGTCGGCCTCGCCGTCCCCAAGGCCTTCGGCGGCTCCGGCGACGGCACGAACCCCGAGCAGCTGTTCGCCGCGGGCTGGGCGTCGTGCTTCGTGGGCGCCGTCCGCCGCGTCGCGGGCGTCAAGAAGGTCAAGCTGGAGGACCTCGCCGTCGTCGCCGAAGTGACGCTGCATCACGACACCGAAGCGGGTGAGTTCCACCTGAGCGCCGCGCTGCACCTGGAGGCCACCGGCATCGACCAGGCCACCGCCGACGAGCTGGTCCAGGGCGCGCACCAGGTGTGCCCTTACTCCAAGGCGACGCGGGGGAACGTGGAAGTGACGTTGGACGCGACGGTCGCGTGAGCCCTCTGGCTCGTGAGTGGCAAGGACGGTTCTAACCGTCCTTACCACTCACGAGGGGACCTGGGCCAGCCTGAACGTGCCGTTGCCGGCGTTCTGGTGTCCGTGAAGGCCTCCTTCCCTACCTTGAGTGTAGGGAAGGAGGCCTTCACGGACCCGCGATCGACCGGCAGTCACCTCCGGCAGGTACGCAAGACACCGTTGGCTCTAACCGTCCTTGCCACTCACGAGACGTGCCCCTTCCTGTCACCGCCGCCCTTGCTCGCCCCTGCAGTACATGAAGGGGTCCTTCCCGTACTGGGAAAGGTGTGAAGGCCTCCTTCCCTACCTTCAGAGTAGGCAAGGAGGCCTTCACGGACCTGCGACCAACTGCCACCACATCCGGTAGGTACCTAAGACACCCTTGGCTCTAACCGTCCTTGCCACTCACGAGCCCCAACGCACCCTTGAGCTCCGCCCGGGACTTCACCCCAAGTTTGGGGAAGATCCGGTGCAGGTGCGTGCCGACCGTCCGGTGCGACAGGTAGAGGCGCTGCCCGATCTCCCGGTTCGTCAGGCCCTCCGCGGCCAGCTGCACGATGCTCAGCTCGTGCGGGGTCAGTTTCTCCCGCGCGTCGGGACCACGGTTGGGGCTGGACTCCCCGGCGCTCCGGAGTTCACGACGCGCGCGTTCGGCCCACGCGGTCATGCCGAGCGCGTCGAACGTCTCCCGCGCTGTGCGCAGGTGCGCCCGTGAGTCCACGGCGCGCCGCTGCCGCCGTAGCCATTCGCCGTAGGCCAGGTGCAGCCGACCGCGTTCGGCGGGCCAGCCGTCCAGCTCCGCCCGCAGTGCGGTCCCGAACAGTTCGTCGCTCGGTTCGAGCACGGCGCGGGCGAAGCGCAAGCCGACGTGCAACGCGGGCGCCGGGGTGACCAGTGCGAGCTGTTCCATCTCCGCGACGATCTCGCGCAGGGCCTCGACCTGACCCGCCCGGATCGCGACCTCGGTGAGTTCCGCGACGAAGTAGACGCGCAGCGCCAGTTGGAAGGCGGGATCGGCGGGGTCGAACAGGCGCCGCAGATCGGCGAAAGCGTCGTCGAAGCGGCCCTCGCTCGACGCGGTGATCCCTCTGGCGAGCTGCACGGTCGCCAGCACCGGACGGGCACCGGCGGCGAGCGCGGTCCGCTCGGCCTCGTCGGCAAGGGCCTTGGCCTGTTTGTGTTCACCCCGCAGCGCGGCGATCTCGGCCTGTACGGCGGTGGCGAGGCCGTACATGAACGGTTGCCCTGTCTCCTTGGCGAATTTGGCCGCTTCCGCCGCGGCCGGCACGGCCGCGGCGAGGTCGCCGAGCCGGACCCGGCTCCACGCCTGGACCGCCAGCGCTCGCGGCAGCAGGCCTAGCCTGCCCTGTGCCCGCAGCCCCGGCGCCGCGGCCGCCGAGAACCGGGCCGCCAGATCGACCGCGCCGACCTGTAGCGACGCGCTGCCGAGAAAACGGTCGACCTCGGGATCGGCACCGGTGACGGCGGCGAGTTCGCGCAGCTCGGCGAGCACCGATCCGGCCCGGTCGAACGGCGCCACGTAGGCGGCGACGGCGACCAGGCGCGGGTCCGAGTTCTCGACCGGGAGGCGGTCCGCGACGGCCAGCAGCGTTCGCCGCGTGTCTTCACCGGGTTCGGCCCAGAAACAGCGCATCGCGGCACCCCACAGGACACGCATCGCCGGATCCGGCTGTCCGTCCTCCGCGACCGATTCGGCCAGCCGCGCCAGTTCCGCGATCCGCGACAGGTCCTCGCGGACACCGTCCTCGAACCCGCTGAGCAACCAGCTCGCCGTCGCTCGTTGCCGTGGCGTGAGTTCTCCCGCGCGGACGTCCCGGACGAGCCGTTCCGCCGTCTCGCGACCGCCGGAGTCGACGGCCAGCTCGGCAGCGCGCAGCAACCTGTCCGCCCGCCGTTCCGGATCGCCGCTCACCAGCGCCGCTTGCTCCAGCGCCGCGACGGCGGCCGTCGCTCCGCCGCGGTGCCGGGCGCGATCGGCGGCGTGCTCCAGCTCCCGGGCCACGTCCTCGTCGGCGCCGGTCGCGGCGGCCGCCCGATGCCAAGCGCTGCGATCCGGCCGCCCGCGGAAGACGTCGGCGAGGCTCAGGTGCGCGCGGCGCAGTTCCTCGAACGGCACCGAAGCCGGGATCGCCGAGCGCATCAGCGGATGCCGGAACGAGACCGCCCGCGCTTCGAGGTCGATCAACCGGGCATCGGCGGCCGGTGCCAGTGCCGACGGCTCGACGTCCTCACCCAGCAACGCGCCTGCCGCCGCGAGTGTCTCGGCGAGCGAGCCGGTCTCGTTGAGCGCGGCGACCAGCGAAGTCGTCCGGGCCGGTTCCGGCAGCGCGGTGAACCGGTCCCCGAACGTCCGCTCGAGCCGTTCGGTCAGCGGCAGCACGGGCCCGGGCGCCTCGGTCACGGCCGACGGCAACTCGGTCAGGGCCAGCGGATTCCCGGCGGCTTCGGCGAGCACCCTGGACCGGACCGGCGAGGAGAGTCCGGGAGCGACGGAGTCGAGCAACTCGGCCGCCACGTCGCCGGGAAGGCGCTCCAGGTCCATTGAGGACAGTCCCGCGTCGCGCAGCGGCGACGGCTCCCCGTCCCGGACGGTCGCGATCAGCACGATCGGCTCCGTCTCGATCCGCCTGGCGACGAACGCGAGCGCGTCGGCGCTCTCGCGGTCCATCCAGTGGACGTCCTCGGCGACGATCAGCAACGGCTTGGCCGCCGCTTCGTCCGAAAGCAGCGTCAACGCGGCGAGCCCGACCAGGTACGCGTTGGGCTCGCCCGCTTCGGCGAGCCCCAGCGCCGCCCAGAGCGCGGAACGCTGCGGCGCGGGCAGGGTGTCGGCACCGGCCCGGACCGGATGGAGCAGCTGGTGCAGGGCGGCGTACGCGTAGTTCCGTTCGGCCTCGACGCCGGTCGTGCGCAACACCCGCAGGCCCCCGACCGTCGCGGCGGCCACCGCCTCCGCCACGACGGCGGACTTGCCGATGCCCGGTTCGCCCTGGACGAGGACACCACCGCAACCCGCGGCGGGCCCGTCGACGAGCTCGGCCAGGTCCTTCAGCTCGGCTTCCCGTCCGAAAAGCGGCATGGTGCGGCATTCCTCCCCTCGGCCGTGGGCGGCCGCCCGTCCGACGATACATAAACGGTCCGGTTAGGACTCCCCGGCGGCGTCCACAGGATGTAGACGGCGTGTCGACACGATCGGCCTAGCTTCGGGAAGGTGATGAGACGCAAGAAGTTGTTCCTGGCGGTGGCGCCGCTGGCCGCCCTGCTGCCGCTCGTGCTGACCTCGGTCACGCAGACGGCGCCCGCCGAAGCGGCGGCGACGTCGTGCTCGGCGGTCCCCGTCTCGGCGCCCGAGGACACGCGAATCGAGTCGGTCCAGGCTGAGCAGAAGCCTGGCGGGACCGTCACGTTCCCGCCCACCCCGTTCTCGGCTCCGTCCGCGATCGCGGACGTGCCCGCGTACTGCGAAATCACCGTCACCCTGACCCACGGCAAGGCGGGTGACCATGTCAAGGTCGCCGTCGCACTGCCGCGGACCGGGTGGACGGGCAGGCTCCAGGCGGTCGGCGGCAGCGCCTACACCGCCGGTGACTTCGGTGCCCCGCTGATCCAGGCCGTCAAGGACGGCTACAGCGGCGTGACGACCGACGCCGGCGTTCCACTGACGTTCCTCGACACCTCATGGGCACTCACTCCCCAGGGCGAGATCGACAAGCCCCTGGTGACGAACTTCGCGACCCGTTCCGTGCACGAAGCGGCCCTCATCGGCAAGGACGTGACGCAGAAGTTCTACCAGCGGGAAGTCGGCTACTCGTACTGGAACGGATGCTCGACAGGAGGCCGTCAGGGTTACTCCGAAGCGCAGCGGTACCCGGGAGACTTCGACGGCGTCCTGGCGAACGCTCCCGCCGTGCACTGGGCGGAGTTCGCGGTCGCGACCCTCTGGCCGCGAGTCGTGATGAACCAGGAGAAGACCTTCCCGGCGACCTGTGTCTTCACCGCCTTCCAGCAGGCGGCGATCAAGGCCTGCGACGGCCGGGACGGAGTCACCGACGGCATCGTGGACCGGCCGGACGAATGCGGCTACGACCCTCGATCGCTCGTCGGCACGGAGGTGCTCTGCGGCGACAGGGAGGTCACCGTCACCGCGGCGGACGCCGAAGTCGTCCGGAAGATCTGGGCCGGGCCGTCCGACGAGCACGGACGACGGCTCTGGGCCGGCCTTCCCAAAGGCGCCGACTTCGGCCCGGTGACGACCGCTCCCGGCTTCCCGGTGGCCACGGGCTGGGTGCGGACGTTCCTGAAGAAGCAGCCCGGATTCGACACGGAGACGCTCACCTATCGCCAGTTCGCCGACCTGTTCCGCCAGTCGGTGCGGGAGTACGACGACATCATCGGGACCTCGGACCCCGATCTGTCGGCGTTCCGCCGGGCGGGCGGCAAGCTGATCACCTTCGTCGGCACCGACGACCAGCTGATCCCGCCGGGCGGCACGCTGCAGTACCGCCGCGAGGTCGAGCGTGAGATGGGCGGCCCGAAGCGGGTCAACGACTTCTACCGGCTGTTCCTCGCGCCGGGTGTCGCGCACTGCTCCGGTGGCGCGGGTGCCGCGCCGACGAACGCGCTGGGCGCGCTCGTCGACTGGGTCGAACACGGCAAGGTGCCGTCGACCCTGCCCGCGGCGAACGGCGACAAGACCGTCACCCGTGATCTCTGCCCGTATCCGCAGGTCTCGCGATACCGCGGCCACGGTGATCCCGCGGTGGCCACGAGCTACCGCTGCACCCGCCACTGAGGCCCCGCACACCAGTGCCCGTCGTGCCGTCGCCCCCTCCGGCACGACGGGCACTTCCCCACACTGTGAGAAGTTCCGCCGTCCCCTTTGCCCTACCCCTCAAAAGTACGGTATGGACGACAGTGGACATTGCGGCGAAGCGCCTCAAACGTCGGTGCCGCCTTTCCGCCGGCAGCGGCTGAACCGTTGCACCGCAACGGAATCGCCACGCGGATCAGCACGGATCACCGCCATATCACCCCGCGTTCCAGCCGGGCGATATGACCCAAATGGTATGTACCAGTTGCGTGATCCGCCTCGTACGGTCGGGGACGAATCCCTCCCCCGCCCGTTTCGAGGAAAGCGTTGAAATGAACAGAAAGATCTTAGCCGCCACAGCCGCGGCCATAGCCGGGGCAGGCCTGGTCACCGCCATCGCCCTCACCCCCAACGCGAGCGCCGGTCAGCAGGCCGCCTCCGGTGACCAGTCCCAGTCCGAAATGCTGGCCGCGATGGCCCGCGACCTCAAGATCAGCCCGGAACAGGCCAAGCTCCGGCTCGCGAGCGAACAGCGCGCCGCGGTCGCCGACAACACGCTGAAGAAGCAGCTCGGCACGTCATACGCCGGATCGTGGCTCGACGGCTCCGGGACCACGCTGACCGTGGCGGTCACCGACGCCGCCGTGGGCGACCTCGTCCGTGCCGCGGGCGCCACCCCGAAGACGGTCGCCCGCAGTGCCGCCGATCTCGACGCGGCGAAGCTGCGGCTCGACGCCAAGTCCGCCAAGGCACCGAAGACCGTGCCGGGCTGGTTCACCGACGTCACCACCAACTCGATCGTCGTCCTCGCCAACGCCGGTGGCGAATCCGCCGCGAAGTCGTGGGCTGCCGAGGCCGGTGTGCCGTCCGACCTGGTCCGGGTCGAGGCCAGCACCGAACAGCCGCGTGCGCTGATCGACATCATCGGCGGCAACGCCTACACCTTCGGCTCGGGCCGCTGCTCCATCGGTTTCGCGGTCGACGGCGGCTTCGTGACCGCCGGGCACTGCGGCACCACCGGCACCCGCACCTCGAACCCCAGCGGAACCGTCGCCGGCTCCAGCTTCCCCGGCAACGACTACGCCTGGGTCCGCGCCGACGCGGGCAACACCCCGCGCCCGCTGGTGAACCGCTACCCCGGCACCGTGCCGGTCGCCGGTTCGACCGAGGCCCCGGTCAACTCGTCGGTGTGCCGCTCCGGCTCCACCACCGGCTGGCGCTGCGGCACCATCCTGCAGAAGAACACCTCGGTCACCTACCCCGAGGGCACCATCACCGGCCTGACCCGGACCAACGCCTGCGCCGAGCCCGGTGACTCCGGCGGTTCGTGGATCACCGGCGACCAGGCGCAGGGCGTCACCTCCGGTGGCTCCGGCAACTGCACCTCCGGCGGCACCATCTACTTCCAGCCGATTTCGGAGATCCTGAGCGTCTACAACCTGCGTCTGACTGTCAGCGGCAACCCGCCGTCCAGCACCACCACGACGCCGACCACGCCCACCACCCCGACCAGCCCGACGACGTCGAACCCGCCGGGCGGCACCTGGGCGCCGTACACGTACTACGGCTCCGGCGCGACCGCCAGCTACGGCGGCAGCAACTACCGGGTCATCCAGCCGCACACCTCCATGCCCGGCTGGGAACCGCCGAACGTGCCCGCGCTTTGGGAACTCGCCTGACCTGGACCGCCCCCGGCGACCTCACCTCGCCGGGGGCGGCTCCTCCCCCTGACGACGGCGCGCTGACGGCGGATCTCGAATCCCTCGTCCCCCGCGCCCGCCGCGGCGACCCCGCGGCGACGAACGAGCTGATGAACATCGTCCAGCCGGTGGTCGCGGACTACTGCCGGAGCCGGATGGACGGAACCAACGCGCGGGAGATCGCCGCGGACGACGTCGCGCAGGAGACCTGTCTCGCCGTGCTCAGCGGCCTGCCCACCGCGCGGACCACCGGCGGGTCTTTCCTCACCGCCGTCCTGGGAATCGCGGCAAGGAAGGTCGCCGCCGCATTCCGGCGGCGAGCCCGGGACAAGTCGGAACCCACGCCCGATCCGCCCGAACGCGCGACGCCCGAACCCAACGAACCCGAGTGGCAGGCGCTGGCCGCCGACGGCCACGACCGGTTGACGCGGCTGATGAGCACCCTGCCCGGTATCCAGCAGGAGATCCTCCGGCTGCGGATCACGGTCGGCATGACGGCGCCCGAGGCGGGCGCGGTCCTGCGGGTGAGCCCCGGCCTGGTCCGGGTCGCCCAGCATCGCGCCCTGCACAAACTCCGCACGATCATCAGCGAGGACGACCTGTGATCAGCCCCCTGATCGGTCCCGGGGACGGCCACACCTGGCCGGCGGAGATCGATGTCCGGCATCTGCGCCTCCTCGACGCCATCGCGTCGGCGGGCAGCATCGCGAAGGCCGCGACCGCACTCGGGCTCTCCCAGCCCGCGTTGAGCACGCAGCTCCACCGAGTCGAACGGGCATTGGAACGGACGGTGTTCGAACGCGACCGGCACGGCGTGCGGCCCACCGCGCTGGGCGAGGTGCTCCTGAACCACGCGCGCCGGGTACTGGCCGCGGCGGACGACCTCGAACTGGCGATCCGCCGGTTCCACAGCGCGCCTTCCGAGGGACTGCTCCGGATCGGCGCGCTTCCGACCGTCTTCGCCGAGACGCTGAGCGGTGTGGTCGCCGCGGCGGCTCGTGGCCGTCCCGTCGAACTGCTGGCCGTGACCAGCCGGACGGCGTTGTTCTCGGCGCTGGCCGACGGCACGGTCGAATTGGCGCTGTACAAGGATCACCCCGGGCAGGAGATCGTTCCGCCCGACGGCGTCCACATGCTTCCTGTCGGCACGGAGCCGGTCTTCGTGGTCGTGTCCCCGGACCATCCCGCCGCCGGACTCGGCGAGGTGTCCCTGGCCGAGCTCGACGGCTCGGTCTGGCTGATGCCGTCGGACGAGGACGACGAGTTCCACGCTCACCTGACCGACCAGTGCGCCCGCGCCGGTCTCGGCGAGATCACCGTGCGGAAGCTGGATCCGATGGCGTTGCGGCAGAGCGTCCGGCACGAACCTCGCGCGGTGGCGCCCGCCCGCTCCCTCGATTCCGGTTCCACGATCCCGGGCCCGGTGGTGGCGCTGCGGGGTGTGCCGCTGAGGACGCGGCATCTCCTGCTGTGGCGGGACGGCTCGTCCATCGACGTGCCCACTGTCCGAAGCGGACTGGTGGACGCGATCACCGAGCCCGCCGCGATCCGGCATCGGCTTCCCGAGTGGGCGGCCGCCAACCCCGGCTGGCTCGGCACCTGACCGGATTCAGCGCTGGATGCAGTCGAGACCGAGGCCGAAGGCCGTGAGCACGTACTGACAGATATGCGTCGCGTGCGCTTCGTCGGTCTCGAGGCAGCCCACCGGCACGCCCAGCAGATCGACCGCGCACGACGCGTAGAACTGCTTCGGGCTGCCGGGCACCGGGTCCGCCATGGCGGGCGAGGCGGTGACGGCGCCCAAGAACGTGACCGCGGCCGCCAGCGCGGCGATTCGAGTCTTCATCGTGTTCTCCCTTCCGTCGATGCCCCCGGGTTCCCCGGATCCAGTCGGTTCACGTGGTGATCACCGGAACGTGTCACGGTGACGTACACCGATGACGTCGTCCGACGGGCGCCGCGGCCCCTTCGGCCGTCTTAGCGTGAATTCATGCCCGTACTGGGAAAGACCGTCCTCGCCGCCGCCGTCCTGCTCACCGCCGCGTGCGGTGCCCCCTCGCCCGCTCCGCCGGTGACCGCTCCCCCCGCCGCGGCCGCCGGCTGGTCGCCGGCTCCCGTGGTGCCGTTGCCTTCCCAGCCGCCGCCGTCGCTGGTCGTGGACGCGCCGTTGCCAGAGCAGCTCGCGATGGGCCTGGTCGTGCTGCGGTACCGGGCGGAGAACCTCCGGATCGTCCCGGTGTACGGCCCCGCCGCACTGGACGTCTCACCCCGGATCGGCCATATCCACGTGACCGTCGACGACGCGGCGTGGCACTGGGCCGACGGCAGCGGCGAACCGCTGATCATCCAGTCGCTGCCCGCGGGACCGCACAAGGTGTGGATCGGTCTCGCCGACCCGACGCACAAGATCCTCGACCAGAAGACCGTGGACTTCGTCGTTCCCGCCCACACCGGACACCACTGAGGAGACGCTTTCATGACACTGGATCAGTACTACCTGCTCGGCCGCTCCGGACTGCGTGTCAGCCGGATCGCGCTCGGAACGATGAACTTCGGTACCGGCGGTTTCCACGCCGCGTACGGGAAATCCGAGGACGACGTCCGTCCGATCTTCCGCAAGTACCTGGAGGCGGGCGGGAACTTCATCGACACCGCGGACTTCTACACCGCGGGTGAGAGCGAGACCATCCTCGGCCGCCTCATCGCCGAGGCGAAGGTGCGCGACAGGGTCGTGCTCACCACCAAGTACACCAACAGCGTCGACCCCGGCGACCCGAACGCGGGCGGCAACGGGCGCAAGCACCTGATCAGGGCGCTGGAAGCGTCGTTGCGGCGGCTGGGCACCGACCACGTAGATCTCTTCCTGCTGCACACCTGGGACCGCGTCACTCCGGCGGAAGAGGTGATGCGCACGTTCGACGACCTGGTGCGCGCGGGAAAGATCCGCTACGCCGGGCTCTCCGACGTACCCGCCTGGTACGCCGCCCGGGCGCAGAGCTTCGCCGAGGCGAACGCGCTCACCCCGGCCGTCAATCTCCAGCTGCCCTACTCGCTCGTGGAACGGACGATCGAGACCGAGCACGTGCCGATGGGACAGCATCTCGGGCTCGGCATCACCGCGTGGAGCCCGCTGGCCGGCGGGTTCCTCACCGGCAAGTACCGCCAGACCGGCGAGACCACGAGCGGTGACGGCAGGCTGAGCGATCCGGGGAACGCCGGGAAGTCGTGGACGGACCGCGACTGGGCACTGCTGAAACCGCTGGAGAAGGTCGCTGACGAACTCGGCGTCACGATGGCCCAGGTCGCGATCAACTGGGTCGCGACCCAGCCGGGCGTCGCGGCCGCGATCGTCGGGGCGAGCAGCGCCGATCAGCTGGGCAAGAGCATGGCCGCACTGGACTTCACGCTTCCGCCGGACCTGCGGGCGCTCCTCGACGAGGCCAGTGCCGTCCCGCCGGAGTCGGTGTACCGGATGTTCACGCCCGCGTATCAGAACTGGGTGATCAGCCCCGGGGTGAAGGTCGGGGACAAGCCGGCGGGGTACGCGCCCGCGGTGCGGAACTGGTGAGCTGACCATCGGCGTGCCCACGGTCTGTCGCCGTTTCGCGGCGACGGGCCGTGGGTCACCCGGAGCGTCGCCGATTCGCGGCAACGACCCACGCTCGCCATGCCTGCCAGAGACACGCGGTATAGGCCGTTATACGGCTCCTATCCGCGAGATCGACATGAGGTCGCGCGGATGCTTCGGCAGTGCCCCCAGGCAGGTCACCCTGATTACGCCGGACCGAGGAACTCCCCCGCCACCGCCGCGAACTCCGCCGGCTTGGTGCCGTGCACCCGATGCCCCGCGTCGTCGATGGTCACCAGGCGGCAGTCCGGGATCAGCCCGCACATCCGCTCCAGCGACTCCCGGGTGACGTGGCTGGCCGGCCCGCCGCTGACCAGCAGGGTGGGCGCGGTGATCGCGGCGAGCCGGTCCCACCAGACGGGGTCGGGCGTGCGCAGTTCGGCCATGATCGGGTCGATCAGCCGCCAGTCGAACGGCAACCGCTCGGGCGGCTCCTGCGCGGGAGCCAACGGCTCCAAGGGCTCGAGAGGAGGCGGCGGAGTGTCCTCGACGACCAGCCGCCGGACGCGTCCCGGCAGGCGCTGGGCGAGCAGCACGGCGACCCGGCCGCCCAGTGAATGGCCGACCAGATCCGACCGCTCCCCCAGCAGATCGGCCGCTTCGTCGGCCATCGCCGCGAGCGAGTACTTCTCCGCAGGGGGGCTGTCGCCGTGCCCCGGCAGATCGACGGCCAGCACACGACGGCCGGCCAGCCGGGCGCCGAAATCGGCCCAAGTGCCCGATCCGCTGCCCAAGGCGTGCAACAGGACGACGGGCACGCCAGCCCGCGGACCCCTCTCTCGAACGGCGAGCATCACGCCCGCAAGTGTGCCCGGTCCGGCGCGACGGCGTGCTCCAGCGGCTGCCCGAGCACGAACCGCCGCAGCTCTCGCACGACGAGCTCGCCCATCCGAGCGCGTTCGGCACCCAGCGCGCCCGCCAGATGCGGGGTGAGCACCACGTTCGGCAACGTGTACAGCGGCGAGTCCGGCTCGGGCGGTTCGGGCCAGGTGACGTCGAGGATCGCCGTGAGATCGGGGCGCTCGCGCAGCACGGGGACGACCGACGGCTCGTCGACGACGGCGCCACGGGCGGTGTTGATCAAGGTCGCACCGATGCCCATCCTGGCCACCAGCTCACCGTCGACCAGTCCTTCGGTCTCCGGCAGCAGCGGCGCGTGCAGGCTGACCACGGGACACGTGGTGAACAGTTCGTCCAGACCCACCAGCCGCACGCCGAGACCGTCGGCCGTCGCCGGGTCGACCACGGGGTCGCTCGCGAGGACGTCCACGTCGAAACCGCGCAAATGCGACGCGACGAGAGCGCCGATCTCGCCGAGGCCGAGCAGCCCGACCCGGGACCGGTAGGCGCCCGCGACCCTCGGGTCCGGCGGATAGGCCCGCCGCTCCCGGATCTCCCGGGAGATCCGGTGCACCTGCTTGAGTCCTAAGAGGACCTGGGCAAGGGTGAACTCGGCGACCGGGACGGCGTTCGCGGCCGCGGCCGACACGATCGGCAGCTCACGCGCCCAGAACTCGGGCGTCGTCAGCGGCCGGACCGAGCCGGCGGCGACGAGCACGGCCCGCAGGTCCCGCGCGTGTCCCAAGAGGACGGAGTCCAGCACCGGGGCACCCCAGCCGGACAGCAGGATTTCGACGCCTTCCAGTGCCGCCGGGTTCTCCGCCAGCCGCTCACGGGTGAGCGGCTCACGCAGGTCCACCAGCGTTTCGATCTCCTTCAGCACCGCCTCGGGATAAACGTCGTCGCGGCGGCGTTCCTCCATCACGAGAAGTGCCGTCGGCCGGTGTCGCAGCTCGGTCATTCCTACCTCCGCGGCGACCATACATCGGATGCTTGACCCGGTCCACGCGCGGCGAGTCCCACGCAGAGGCGACCAGGGGCGATTGGAATTCGTAATGATCGGACCATTGACCGGAGACCGGGAAAGCGCTTACCGTCCCCTCCGAGGTAGACAGCGTGGTCCACAGTGAACAGGAGATGCGATGCGGAAATCGCGGTGGATCGGCGTGGGACTCACTGTCTCAGCGCTGGTCCTTTCGGGCTGCTCGGCAGGCCCCGCCGGAACGAACGTCGCGCAGGACACCAAGGCGCCGTTGGAACTGTGGACCCGGACGACCCCCGGCGGCCCCGGTGAACAGGCCACCAAGCGGCTCGCGGAAGCCTTCGAGAAGGCCACGGGATTCAAGGTGCAGGTCACCGCGATCTTCGACGACTTCGAGACGAAGCTCGCCCAGCGGGCCGCCCAGCGCGACCTGCCGGACATCGTGATGAACGACGTCACGCAGCTGGGCACGCTGAAGAGCCAGGGTCTCGTCCGCGAGGTCGAGCCGGGCAAGATCAAGCACACCTCGGAACTCACCGAGCAGGCCCTGAAGTCGAACCAGACAGCGGACGGCAAGCTGTACGGCCTGCCCTACAGCGCGCAGGCCTCGGCGCTGCTCATCCGCAAGGACTGGCGGGAGAAGCTCGGCAAGAGCGTCCCGCAGAGCTGGGCCGAGCTGGCGGACCTCGCCAAGGCCTTCACCACCGGCGACCCCGACGGCAACGGCAAGGCCGACACCGCGGGCCTGAACGCGACGCTGTCGACCAAGCGGGGCTACGCCTCCTGGTACTTCTCGAACTTCCTCTGGGCCGCCGGCGGCGACTTCATCTCCGAGACCGGTGGTGGCAAGTACAAGCCGGCGATGAGCACACCCGAATCCGTGGCCGCGGTGCAGTGGTTCCGCGACCTCGGCTGCAAGGACAACGTCATCCAGCCCGGTTCGGTCACCATGCCGACCCCGGCGACGAACGAGACCTTCGAAGCGGGCAAGGCCGGGATGTACGTCGTCGGCCCGTACCTGCTGCCGCGGTTCGACAAGTCGCTCGGCAAGGACAAGTACGAGGTCGTCCCGATGCCGAAGGGCGCCAAGAACGCCGACGTCCTCGCCGAGGGCCTGTCGATCTACATGATGGCCGGTTCGCCGAACCAGGCCGGGCAGGACGCCTTCGGTGACTTCGCGATCTCGGTCGACGGCCAGAAGATCGGCATGGAGGGCGAATCGGCCTTCATCGTGCAGCTTCCGGTGAACAAGAACGTCGACATCACCCAGGTCCGCTCCGACCCGCGCTGGAAGACCTACGCCGAGATCTACACCAAGTCCGGCCACTACGCGCCGTCCATCCCGAACTGGACGCCGGTCCGCCAGGACACCGCCGACACGATCAGCGCGCTCGTCGCCGACTGCAAGCTCGATCTCAAGGCGGAACTGTCCAAACTCGACACCAAGCTCACGGCGACCTTGCAGCAACAGGGGATCAGCGCCTCATGACCGTAGATCACGCCAAGCCGGCGGCCGTCGGCGCGGACCGTCCCGCCGTCAAGCGGGCACCCGCGCCGAAGGCCCGCAGGCGCAGCGACCGCGACGGGAAGTGGTGGACGCCGTGGCTGTTCCTGGCCCCCGCCCTGATCCTGTTCGTGTACTTCAAGTTCATCCCGATGTTCACCGCGGTGACGATGTCCTTCCAGGACGTCCAGCCGTACCTGGGCAACCAGTGGGTCGGCGGGCAGAACTACAGCACCGTCCTCGGTGACGAGGCGTTCCACTCCGCGATCTGGCACACCATCGTGATCGCGGTCGGGCAGACCGCGGGGTCGATGATCATCGGCCTCGCGCTCGCCCTGCTGATGGAGGGCCAGAGCAAGCGGCTGAAGTTCCTGCGGTCGGCGGCGTTCCTGCCGGTGGTCGTGCCGATCGCGGTGGTCGCCGAACTGTGGCGCATCATGTACCACCCGACCGAGGACGGGATGCTGAACTCCATCCTCGGCCTGGTCGGGATGGGCCCGTCGGGCTTCATCAACGATCCCGACAGCTCGATGATCTCGGTCATCATCACCGGGATCTGGCGCGGTGCCCCGTACGACATGATGATCTTCCTCGCGGGCCTCGCCGGAATCGACAGGGGACTCTACGAAGCGGCCACTGTGGACGGTGCCTCCCGCTGGCGCAAGATCCTCCACGTGACGCTGCCGGGCCTGCGATCGGTGTTCTCGATCCTGTTCGTACTCGCGGCGATCCGCGGCCTGCGGGTGTTCACCGAGGTGTTCCTGCTGACCAACGGCGGGCCGAACGGCTCGACCGAAGTGGCGATGACCCTGATCTACAAACTCGGCCTGGAACAGAACCGGCTGGGCGTGGGCGCGGCGGGCGCGGTCCTGCTGTTCCTCGCGACGCTCGTGCTGACCCTGTTCGTCCAGGTGCTCCGACGGAGGCGAGACGCATGACCGCGGCCAACGATTCCGCACTCGGCCTCGACGCCGTCAAGTCACCGGCCGGGCGGATCCTCAAGTTCGTCCTGTACGCCCTGTTGCTCCTCGTGTTCGCCGGACCGCTGCTGGCACTGCTGGTCAGCGCGTTCAACGACGTCTCGGATCCGACGGCGCTGAGCGTCGTCCCGTCCAGCCCGACGCTGGACAACTTCGGCATCGCCTTCGACCTTGGCGTGGGGATGTACCTCCTCAACTCGTTCCTGGTGGTGGGCTTCGGCCTGCTGCTGCAGGTCGTGATCTCGGTGCTGGCCGGATACGCGCTGGCGCGCAAGAAGTTCCGGTTCATGACCTTCGTGCTGGTCGCGATCCTGGCGACGCTGATGCTCCCGGAGGAGATCCTCGCGATCCCGCTGTCGCTGATCCTGTCGGATCTGCCGGTGGTGCATCTGAACCTGATCGGCAGCCTCGCCGGGATGATCGTGCCGCTGGGCGCGTGGGCCTTCT
Organism: Amycolatopsis sp. NPDC043887; assembly: GCF_056435665.1. Classification (NCBI taxonomy): domain Bacteria; kingdom Bacillati; phylum Actinomycetota; class Actinomycetes; order Pseudonocardiales; family Pseudonocardiaceae; genus Amycolatopsis; species Amycolatopsis sp. NPDC043887. The sequence goes on along the minus strand of NZ_JBWKEB010000027.1, from coordinate 12,379 downwards.
CGATCCTGGTGATGACCGAGTTCATGAAGGACGTCCCTCGCGAGCTCGAAGAGGCCGCGCGGATCGACGGGGCCGGCGACCTGCGGATCTTCGCCCAGATCATCCTCCCGATGTGCAAGCCCGCGCTCGGCGTGATCGGCGTCTTCGGCTTCACGATGATCTGGGACCAGTACCTGCTGCCGTTGCTGGTGTCGACCGATGCTTCGACGTACACCCTGCCGCTGGCCCTGCGGACCCTGCGGATCGACACGAACGTCACGCCCGGCGTGATCATGGCCGCGTCGCTGCTGGCGCTGCTGCCGTCGGTCGCCGCGTTCCTGTTCTTCCAGCGTTCGTTCGTCCGCGGCCTCGCCTCGGGCGCGCTCAAGGGCTGAGTCACCAAAGACAATCAAGGAGCGATCCTGCAGTGAGTTCCACCGCCTGGTTCACCCACGACCGGTTCGGGATGTTCGTCCACTGGGGACTGTATTCCCTCGCCGCCCGGCACGAATGGGTGCAGAACCGCGAAAAGCTGACCGACGAGCAGTACCGGGTGTACTTCGACCATTTCGAACCGGACAAGTACGACCCGCGTTCCTGGGCGCGCGCCGCGAAGGCCGCGGGCATGACCTACGTCGTTCTGACCACCAAGCACCACGACGGTTTCTGCCTGTGGGACAGCGACCTCACCGACTTCAAGGTGACGAACACGCCGTACGGCAAGGATCTGCTCGGCCCGTTCGTCGACGCCTGCCGCGAAGAGGGCTTGAAGGTCGGCTTCTACCACTCGTTGATCGACTGGCATCACCCCGCGTTCCCCGTCGACGGCACCCATCCCCGCCGTGACGACGCCGAGTACATCGCGGCGCACCAGTACGCCGACATCGCCGAGTACCAGCTCTATCTGCACGGTCAGGTGCGCGAACTGCTCACCCGCTTCGGCACGATCGACTACCTGTTCTTCGACTTCTCCTACAAGGGCCGCAAGGAATGGTGGGGCGGCAAGGGGCCGGACGACTGGGACTCCCCCGGCCTGCTCGCGCTCGTCCGCGAACTCCAGCCCGGCATCCTGGTCAACGACCGCGCCGGGATCCCGGGGGACTTCATCACCCCGGAGCAGTACCAGCCGTCCGGTCCGATGACCCGCGACGGCGTCCCGGTGGTGTGGGAGGCGTGCCAGACGCTGAACGGCAGCTGGGGTTACGACCGCGACAACCTCGACTACAAGAGCCCGGAACTGCTCATCCGAATGCTGGTCGACGGCGTGTCCAAGGACGGCAACCTGCTGCTCAACGTCGGTCCGAACGGCCGGGGTGAGATCGACCCCCGTGCGCACGAAGTCCTCGCCGAGATCGGCCGCTGGATGGACCGGCACGAACGTTCCATCCGCGGCTGCGGTCCCAGCGAGTTCACCGCACCCGCCGACGGCCGCTACACCCAGCGCGGTGACCGGCTGTATCTGCACCTGTTCAGCTGGCCGATGAACCACGTCCACCTGCCCGGGCTCGCCGGACGGGTGCGCTACGCCCAGTTGCTCGACGACGCCTCGGAGATCCGGCAGGTGCACACGGATCCCGGGCAGACCGCGCAGAACACCCAGATGGGCGGGCAGCCGGAAGGCACGCTCACCCTGAAACTCCCCATCCGGAAACCGGACACCCCGGTCCCGGTGATCGAACTGTTCCTGAGCAAAGAAAGCCCCGCCGCCGAAACCCTCCCCACCGATTGAGCACGGAGGCATCATGGATCGCAGAAGGTTCCTCAGCGGCGCCACCCTCGGCGCCGCGCTGATCACCGTCCCCTGGGTCACCGCGGGCACGGCGTCGGCCAAACCGAAGGGGCTGTGCGCCCTGAACGTCAGTTCGCTGACCGAACTGCAGAACGCGATCAACCAGGCGGGCCCCGGTGACGTCATCACCGTGAACAACGGCACGTACACCGTGCCGTCGGGCAAGCCGATCAGCATCAAGGGCAGGCGTGGCACGAAGGACCAGCCGATCACCATCGTCGCGCAGTCCCGCGGCGGCGTGACGCTCAACGGTGAGCAGAGCTTCGTCTTCGACGACTCCACCGGCGTCACGCTCAGCGGATTCAATTTCCGGCAGAGCACCACCCTGGAGATCCCGGCGAACTGTTCGCGGATCCGCCTGACCCGCAACGACTTCCAGCTGGCCGACCTCCCGGACCTGCACTGGGTGATGGTCCGCGCCGACTACAGCAAGATCGACCGCAACCACTTCCACCACAAGACGACGCTCGGCGTCATGCTCTGCATCGAGGGCGCGGACGACGACAAGATGGCGACAGGCGTCCACGTCGTGCGGAACTACTTCTCCGACCACACCTTCGCCGGCGAAAACGGCGGCGAGCCGATCCGGCTCGGCGTCAGCCCGCGCGCGCTGAGCACCGCCGGCGCCACGGTGGAGTACAACCTGTTCGAACGCGCGAACGGCGACCCGGAGGCGATCTCGGTCAAGTCGTCGGGCAACTTCATCCGCAACAACACCATCCGGAACAGCCTGGGCGGCATCGTTCTGCGCCACGGGAACAAGTCCGTCGTCGAATCCAACTTCATCCTCGGCGGCAAGGAAGGCATCCGGATCTACGGCAACGACCACAAGATCCTCAACAACTACATCGCCGGCGTGTCCAGCAGGGCACTGGTCATCGGCAGCGGCACCGTTCGGGACCACTTCCCCGGTGAATCAAAGGAATCACGGCGCAAGAACGACGCGGCGGACCGGGTGCTCATCGCGCACAACACGTTGCTGAACAACGGCAGCACGCTCTCCGGCGAGACCAACCGGACGGTCGAACCGCGCGACTGCACGATCTCGGACAACATCTTCGTCGGCGACAACGAAGACCTGGTCGCGATGAGCACCACGGGCAACTTCACCTGGTCCGGCAACATCCTGTGGGGTTCGGGCGGGAACGGCAACATCCCTGCGGGAACCTTCCGCCGGATCGACCCGAAGCTCGTGCAGGGCACCGATGGGGTCTCGCGGCTCGCCGCGGGCAGCCCCGCGATCGACGCGGCGACCCTGTCGACCGCGCCGGTCACGCTGGACATCGACGGTCAGGCCCGCGGCAGCCTGCGTGACGTCGGCGCCGACGAGTACTCGACGGCCGCCATCGCCAACCGGCCGCTCACCACCGCGGACGTCGGCCCCGGCGCTCCGTAGCCGGGCGGTCGGCATCAGAGCCGGGCTCACGCCGGTGTCAGCCCACACCGGCGTGAGCCCACCGCACCACCGCGTGCCCGTTGGCGGAGCCGAATAAGTACCCGAGAAGCGACCAAACGCGTGAACCCGCCTCGGCCGAAGGCCCCGCCATCGCGGTGGCAGGGCGCCCTGCACGTCCACCGCGACGTGGCAGACCAGCCGGCGGCCTGCCGACGTCGATCGCGGTCGCGGGTTCACCGCCAGACTCCGAGGAGGAACCATGGCGCAGCGCGCCGCGGGTTCGGCCACCCTGGCCGACGTCGCCCGCGAGGCCGGAGTGTCGCTCGCGACGGCGTCGAGGGCGCTCAACGGCGGGACCAGACAGGTCAGCGTGACGCTGCGCGAATCGGTGCTGCGGGCCGCGGAACGGCTGCAGTACACGGCGAACGTGCCCGCGCAGGCGATGGCCCGCGGCCGCGGCAATGTCGTCGGGCTGCTGGTGCACGACATCGTCGACCCGTACTTCTCCTCGATCGCGTCGGGTGTGATGCGCGTGGCGGCGCGACACGGGCTGACGGTCACCATCGCGAGCACCGAGAACCATCCGGAGAAGGAGCTCGAGTACGTCACGACCTTGCGGGGGCAACGGGCGCGAGCGGTCATCCTCGCCGGGTCGCGTAACGAAGACAGTGCCCTGCAACGGAGCCTGACCAAGGAACTCAAGGCGTTCGAGGCCGCCGACGGTCAGGTCGTGGTCATCGGCCAGCGGAAGCTGCCGTTCGACACCGTCATGCTGGAGAACCGGGCCGGAGCGGCGGATCTGGCGGAGAACCTCGCCGTGCTCGGGCATCGGGACTTCCTCGTGCTCGCCGGGCCGCCCGGCCTGCTGACGTCGCGGGATCGTGTTCTCGGTTTCCGTGACGGGCTCGCCCGGCACGGTATCCCGCTGCCCGAGAACCACGTGCTGCGGGCGGAATTCACCCGCGACGGCGGCTACGCGGCGATGGTGCGCGCGATCGAGAACGGCTTCCGCGGCTGCGTTTTCGCGGTCAACGACGTGATGGCCGTCGGTGCGATGGCCGCCTGCCGCGACCGCGGGCTGCTGGTCCCCGCACAGATCGCGATCGCGGGCTTCGACGACATCATCACCTTGCGCGACATAAGGCCTTCGCTGTCCACCGTGCGCGTGCCGATCGAGCGCATGGGCGAACAGGCACTCGACTTCATCCTCGACGCCCGCACGGCCACTCCCCGGGTCAAGCCGATCACCGGTGAGGTCGTGCTGCGCGAAAGCACTCAACCGTTGGAGGGAAAATGATCCGCCCGGGACTGTGTTCGGTGACGCTGCGGCGGCTGGACGCCGACGAAGTCGCCAGCCGCGCCGAAAAGGCGGGCCTGCAAGTGATCGAGTGGGGCGCGGACGTCCATGTGCGCCCCGGTGACGACTGGGCGGCCGAGCGCGCGTTCGAGGCCATGGCACGGCACGGGCTGACCTGCGACTCCTACGGTTCCTACTTCCGCGCCACCCCGGTGGAGGCCGGGAAGTTCGGTGAAATCGCCGCCACCGCGGTCCGGCTCGGCGCCTCGCGGATCCGGGTGTGGGCGGGCAAAGCGGGCTCCGAGGACGTCGACCCCGACGAACGCGAGCAGGTCGCCGCCGGTCTCCGCGAGGCCGCCGACGTAGCGAACGAACACGGTCTGGAGGTCGCGCTGGAGTTCCACGGCGGGACGCTGACCGACACCGCGGAATCGACCGTCCGGCTGCTCGAAGAGGTCGGCCGCGACAATCTCGGCACCTACTGGCAACCGCCGCAGGACCTGCCGGACGACCAGGCGCTGGCCGGCCTGGAACTGGTGCTCGACCACGTGCGCGCGGTGCACGTCTTCTCGTGGTGGCCCAGCAACGAGCGGCATCCGCTGACCTTCCGGGCGGATCTGTGGACGCGGGCGTTCGGCCTGCTCGCCAGGACCGGACGGCCGCTCGACGCGCTGCTGGAGTTCGTCCCGGACAACGATCCGGACCTGCTCCCTGGCGAGGCCGACTCGCTGCGGAAGCTGATCGAGGCGGGCGCGTGAGGTTCACCGAAACCGACAGGTTGCTCTTCGCCGGCGACTCCATCACCGACTCCAGCCGCGATCGCGCCGATCCCGCGTCGCTGGGCAAGGGGTATGTCCGGCAGATCGCGGACTTCCTCGGTGACGGACCGGAGGTGATCAACAGAGGCGTCAACGGAAACCGGATCTACGACCTCGAAGCCCGGTGGGCCACCGACGTCCTCGCGACGCGCCCCACGGTGCTGACGGTGAAGATCGGCATCAACGACACCTGGCGGACCTTCGATCGCGGCCTGTCGAGCCCGATCGGGAAGTTCCGTGCCGCCTACTCCCGGCTGCTGGCCGGTGCGCGGGAGCACCTCCCGGCCGAGTTGTACGTGATCACGCCGTTCCTGCTGCCGGTGGAGCCGGGACAGCGGGAGTGGCTCGGTGATCTGGCGCCCCGCGTCGAAGCGGCGATCGACGTGGCGACCGAGTTCGGCGCGCGGCTGGTGCGCGCGGACCTGTTCATGCCGCGCGCGGCGGCCGAGCACGGGGCGGCGACGCTCGCCCCGGACGGCGTCCACCCCAGCCCGCTGGGTCACCGGTTACTCGCCGAAGCATGGCTCGCGGCGGCCGGTGCGCCGGTCGAGGAGGCCAGGCTCACCTAGGCCGTGCCCGGCAAGCCTGGCCGATACAGTTGCCCCGTGAACCGGAACGCCATCATCGCCGGTCGTTACCGGCTGGAGCACAAGGTCGGCCGGGGCGCGATGGGCGTGGTGTGGCAGGCGCGGGACGAGCGGCTCGACCGCACGGTCGCGGTCAAGCAGTTGCTGCCGGACAACTCCCCGGGCGACGCGCCGTTCCGGTCGATCGTGCGCGCGATGCGGGAGGCCCGGGTCGCCGCGCGGCTCAAGCATCCGCACGCCGTCACCGTCTACGACGTCGTCGAACAGGACGGAACCCCGTACCTGATCATGGAGTTCCTCTCATCGCGGCCGCTGACGGAACTCCTCGCGGACGGCGGCCCGCTCCCCGCGGGCCGCGTCGCTGAGCTCGGCGCGCAGATCGCCTCCGCGCTGGCCGCCGCCCACGAGGACGGCATCCTGCACCGGGACGTCACACCCAACAACATCCTGATCACCGAGGACGGGCAAGCGAAGATCGCCGACTTCGGCCTGTCCCACGCCACGGGCGAAGGGACGATGACCGGCGACGGTCTCGTCGTCGGCACACCGGCGTACCTCTCCCCCGAGGTCGCCGACGGTGACGAACCCGGGTACCCGTCGGACGTGTTCTCGCTCGGCTCCACGCTCTACACCGTGCTGGAAGGCGCGCCGCCGTTCGGCACCGACGGCAACCAGATCGCCCTCCTCAAACGGGTCGCCCGCGGCAAGATCATCGCACCGCGATCCACCGGCCCGCTCACGGACGTCGTGCTGCGGCTGCTCCGGCGCGATCCGCGGGAACGGCCGGACATGGCCGAAGCCGCGCGGATGTTCGCCGCCGTCGCCGACGGCCGTCCGGCGATCCTGTCCGGCACCAAACGGCTTCCCGCGCCCACCCGCCGTTCGCGGTTGCCGTTCGCCATCGCGGGCGGCGTGGTCGCGGCGGGTGGTGTCCTGGCGGGGATCCTGCTGTTCGACGGCGGTCCGCCCGATGCCACCGCTCCAGTGGCGGCGCCGTTGCCTTCGGCTGCGAAACCGGTGTGCGAAGCGCGATACGAGGTCGCCAACCGCTGGCCCGGCGGTTCGGAGATCCGCGTCTCCGTCCGGAACGCCCAGGACACCCGCCTCACCGGCTGGGAGGTCAGCTGGACCCTGCCGCCCGGCACCCGCATCGCCAACCTGTGGAACGGTTCCCTGACGCAGGACGGCGATCGCGTACGAGTGTCCGAAGTGGACTGGAACGCGGTACTGCCCGTCGGCGGGACGACCACCTTCGGCTTCATCGCGACCACCGAGGACGACGGCGGAGCCGCACCGGTCGCGGTGTGCCGGAGTTCTTAGCGAGCGGTCGATTCCCGCGCGTTCAAACGCACGGGGACTTCGATCCGGCGCGGCTCGCCGTCGGCCGCCTTCCCCTCGACGAGGTCCATCAACGCCGTGGCCGCACGGCCGCCCACCTCGCGTGGATGCACGAACATCCCGGTCACCTGCGGCGAAACGAGGCGGAGCGAACCGCTGTCCACCGCACTGCAGATCCCGAGCGCGCCGGGCACCGCGAGCCGTCGGCGGCGGGCCTCGTGGAGGACGCCGAGGGCGAGGTTCTCCGATGTCGTGAAAACGGCGTCCGGGCACACCCGCCGGTCGAGGAGTCTGCCCAGTGCTTCCGCCGTGCCTTCGGTGGTCGGCGGCTCGTCGATCTCGGCCACCACCGGCTCCAGCCCCCGGCCTTCCATCCAGCCGGTGTACCCCGCGACAAGATCGGCCGCGTAGGAGCGGGCGGTGTCGGTGGCGATCATCGACGGCCGCTCGTAACCGTTGTCCGCCAAGTGATCCAGCATCAGCCGGGCGGCCGCGACGAGGTCGTTGTCGACGACGACCGGCACCGGGCACGGCGCCGCCATCGGACGTCCGATGGTCACCAGCGGCCTGTCCTGGCACCAGCCGGTCGCGAAGAAAGGCTCGTCTCCGCGGGGATCCACCAGGATCGCGCCGTCGACGGCGAAGGCGTTCAGCCGGTCGAGGTCGGCGTCCATCGGGGTCAGAAGCAGGGCGTACGAACGTTTCGACGCGGCCTCGGCCGCGCCGTTGAGGACCTCCAGGAAGTAGTCCGAATTGGGCACGAGCGCGCAGGCGCTGCTCGCGTCGACCGAGTTCGCGAGCTGGATCGCCAACGTGCGGCTGCGCCGGGTGACCAGCTGCTGCGCGTGCACGCTGGCCTGGTAACCGAGTTCGGCCGCCGCCCTCGCGACGCGCTGCCGGGTCTCCTCGGAGATCCGGCCTTGCCCGCTGAGCACATGAGAAACGGTGGTGATCGAAACCCCCGCGGCGGCGGCGACGTCACGGATGGTCGGCGACACTCAGGCCTCCACGGGCGGTCCCCAAACGCGGTTCGGCCGGTCGGTGTCCAGCCGATAGTCGGTGACATGGGCGTCGCCCAGCCTACGGCCGAGGTCCGCCGCCGCCGCCAGCGGCCGCGCGGGATCGCGCTCCACCTCGCCCCGGCTGTTGCCGACGCCGACCACGATCCCGGCGAGGTCCTGGCGCAGGTATCGGGTGAGCTCCTGGAACTGGGCCTCCAGGCCGAGTGTCGCGCCGCGGTAGCTCTCCTCGCACGAGATCAGCACCGCGGCGCGTTTGTGCATCAACCCCGGCACGACCTCCGCGGTATGCGGCGAACTGCCGGAGGTGTAACAGAAAAGCCGGTCGAAGAAGGACTTGAGCCGTCCGGTCATGCCGTACCAGTGCAGCGGTGTCGCGTAGACGATCGCGTCCGCCGGGAGCACATGATCGAACAACAGGCGCTCGTAGCCGTCGCCGATGCCGCAGGACCGGTCGCTCAACCGGCAGCCGCGGCAGTCCCCCAGCGGCGACTCGACGAAATCGGAGAGCCGGATGAAGCCGACCGTGTGCCCGGCTTCATCCGCCCCCTTGGCCAGCGCCTGCGCGAGCGCCCAGGAGTTGCCTTCACGACGCGGGCTCGAATCGAGCACCAAGACCTTCATGCGGTTCTCCCCCGGAGAGACTGCCAAAACGTTTTAGCAGTCTCTCCGGGGAGGGTTTCCCCTGTCAAGCGACCTTGGCCGCCGCGGCGAGGAGGACCTCCGCGACGACGTCCGGCCGCGAGACCGAGACAGCGTGCGAAGCGTCGACCCTGGTGACCTCCGAACCGGCACGCTCGGCCATGAACGCCTGCGCGGCGGCGGGGATCGCGTGGTCCTGCTCGGCGATCAGCGCCCACGAAGGCAGGTTCTTCCACGCCGGCTCACCGTCGAACGGCGTGGCGAGCGCGCGCTCGGTGACCGGACGCTGGGTGACCGCCATGACGTCGGCGGTCTCCGCGGGGACGTCGGCCGCGAACACGTCCGAGAAGTTCTCGGGCTTGATCGACAGCTCACCCTGCGCGGCCAGGACGTTCGTGGTGTCCGGGCCGAGCTTGCCGCCTTCGAACCGGCCGGACAGCTCGAACACGCTCTCCCCCGCCTCCGGCTGGAAAGCGGCGATGTAGACGAGCGCCTCGACGTTCGGCGCGGTGGTGGCCGCACGGCTGATCACCACGCCGCCGTAGGAGTGCCCGGCCAGCACCACGGGACCGTCCACGCCGTTGACGACGTCGGACACGTAGTCCGCGTCGGACTCGATCCCGCGCAGCGGGTTCGAGGCGGCCAGCACGCGATAGCCCTGCTCACGCAGCTTCGGGACGACGCCGTTCCAGCTGGACGAGTCGGCGAAAGCGCCGTGGACCAGGACGATGGTGGGCTTCTGGTTGCTCATGATGACTCCTTCAGTTCAGGGAGAACGATCGGTCTTTCTGCCTGAACAATGCTCGCCGGAGAGGTCTTCCGCAACGTGACGAAGCCGACCTAGTGGAATGACCGTTCTTTCTCTAAGGTTGGGGAATGCCGACTGTCGATCGGGACGTCCACCCGAAGATCCGGCTGCTCGAGACAGCGTCGCGACTCTTCTACGCCGAGGGCATCCATGCCGTCGGCGTGGAGCGCCTGGTCTCCGAAGCGGCCGTGACCAGGGCGACGTTCTACCGCCACTACCCCACCAAGGACGACCTCGTCGCCGCCTACCTGAGCACTACGAGCGAGCGGATCCGCGCGGGCGTCGACGCGGCCACGCAAGGGAAGCCCGCTCGCGAAGCACTGCTCGCCGCACTGGGCATCGTCGGCGACCGGACGCTCGACGACGACTTCCGCGGCTGCCAGTTCCTCAACGCCGCGGCCGAGTACCCCGATCCCGCGCACCAGGTGCGCCAGGTCATCGACGACCACCGGGACTGGTTCTTCGGCGTGCTTCGCGACTTGGCGCGCGACGCGGGTCATGCCGACCCCGAGCACGCCGCCCGCACCCTCGTCCTCCTCCGCGACGGCGCGCTTCACGGCGGGAACCTCGACGACGCCGCGACCGTGCGCGCCACTTTGCACCGAGCCGTGGCCGAGCTCGTCCCCTGACGTTCATCGCGTCTTCTCGACGGTCGTAACAAGTGCTACCTTCGCGGAAGGGGGCACGGCCGGACCGAGGAGCGGCGACGATGAGGCTTTCTCCCAGCGCGCACGTCGACCCGTTCTGCCGTGACCGGCTGCCGCCCGCCGATCAGTGGCCGGAGTTCGTGTTCGACCTGCCGGAACTCCGGTACCCGGACAGACTGAACGCCGCGACCGGGCTGCTCGACGACACCGCCGCGCGCCTCGGCCACGACAGGCCATGCCTGCTCTCCCCCGCCGAAACGTGGACATACGGCGAAGTCCTGGCCCGCGCCAACCGCGTCGCCCACGTCCTGGTCACCGAGTTCGGGGTCGTTCCCGGAGACCGGGTGCTGTTGCGGGGCACCAACACTCCGTGGCTCGCGACCGCATGGCTGGCCGTGCTCAAGGCGGGCGCGGTGGCCGTCACTACCATGCCGATGCTGCGGCGCACCGAACTCGACAAGATCGCCGGCCGCGCGAAACCCGCGGTCGCGGTCTGCGACGAACGACTGCTGGACGAACTCCCGCCAGATCTCCCCGTCGTGTCCTACGGAACCGAACTCGCGGCCCGCGCGGAACGGCATCCTGTGACGTTCGCCGATGTCCCGACCGCGGCCGACGACGTCGCCCTGCTGGCCTTCACCTCCGGCACGACAGGATCCCCGAAGGCGACGATGCATTTCCATCGCGACCTGCTCGCGATCGCCGACACCTTCTCCCGCCACGTCGTACGCCCGACGTCCGACGACCTCTTCTGCGGTACACCGCCGCTGGCCTTCACCTTCGGCCTCGGCGGCCTGCTGGTCTTCCCTCTGCGCGCGGGCGCGGCGACACTGCTCGTCGAGCGCGCCACCCCGGCGGAACTCGCCGCCATCGTCGCCACGAAGAACGTCACCGTTCTCTTCACCGCCCCGACCGCGTACCGGGCGATTCTGAACGCAGGCGAGGGCCAGTTGCTGACCGGAGTACGCCGGGCCGTCTCGGCGGGCGAGTCGCTTCCCGATCCCGTGGCCGAGCAGTACCGGGAGATCGTCGGACGGCCGCTCATCGACGGGCTCGGCAGCACCGAGATGCTGCACGTGTTCATCTCCTCCGCCGACGGCGACGCGCGTCCTGGCGCCACCGGCAAAGTCGTGCCCGGCTACCAAGCGGCCGTTCTCGATGCCGATGGTTCGCCCGTTCCCGACGGCACTCCCGGTTTCCTGGCGGTTCGAGGGCCCACCGGTTGCCGCTACCTCGAAGACCCGCGCCAGCAGGACTACGTCCGCGGCGGCTGGAACCTCACCGGCGACACCTACGTCCGCGACACCGACGGCTACTTCCGGTTCGTCGCGCGCAGCGACGACATGATCATCTCGTCGGGGTACAACATCGCCGCCCCCGAGGTCGAGGAGGTCCTGCTCACCCATCCGGACGTGGACGAATGCGCCGTGATCGGCACGCCGGATCCCGATCGCGGCTCGGTCGTGACGGCGTTCGTCGTTCCCCGGCCCGGTATCGAGCCGGGCGTGGATCTGGTGCGGGCATTGCAGGACCACGCCAAGGCGACCGCGGCGCCGTACAAGTATCCGCGGCGGGTGCGGTTCATCGAGGCATTGCCGCGCAATGCGAGCGGGAAGCTGCAGCGATATCTGTTGCGGGAACTGTGAGCTCTGTCCACACCGGATCTCGTCTGAGGTCTTTCGATCTCCCGCAAGTCATTGAGGGTAAGGCGGATGTGTCGGACGCGGCGGGTGGTCACCAAGGGGCACGTCGGCAAGTAGACCTTCGCAAGATTTAACTTTGCGAAGGTGACTTTGCGACCTGCCTCGTTTGTCTTATGACCCACTCAGGTCGAAATCCCCGCCTTCGCCAGAATGCGAAACAAATTCCGGAGCACCTTTCACATTCGCACACCTGTTCGAACACTGGTATTCTTGCGGGGTGTCCAGCCAACGAATCCTCGAACCGCCGCAGGAGCTGTGGCGTGCCGGTGCGCGCGAACTCGCGCACGGCGTGGTCGAGCGGTTGTCGGTGGCACGACAGGCTTTGGCCGAGGTCGGGCAGTTCCTGGCCGAGATCG
>NZ_JBWKEB010000026.1:0-94166 GCF_056435665.1 Amycolatopsis sp. NPDC043887 | reverse complement strand
ACCTGGGACGAGAGCGGCGACCCTGAAGGTCCGTGAAGGCCTCCTTCACTACCTTCAGGGTAGGCAAGGAGGCCTTCACGGACACATGATCAGCCCCAGCCAAATCCAGTAGGTACCCAAGACGCTCTTGGCCCTGACCCGAACCGCACTCACGAGGCCGGAAGCGCTTCGAGCGTCGCCTTCATCGCCGGCACCAACTCGTCGCCCATCTTTTCGAACTCCCGCTTGAGGAACGGGTCCGCGAGTTTGGCCAGGCCGTGGAACTCGATGGTGGCGTGGTAGCTGACGGTCGTCGCGCCGTCTTCCTCGGAGATCGTCAGATCGTCGGTGGACGTCGCGGTCTTGTTGCTGCCGACGAACACGATCCGGTCCGGCTCCAGCCGCTCGAGGCGATAGGTCAGCTCGGTCTTCTTGCCGCGGAACTCGGACACGTTGTGCCATTGCGCTCCGACGGCGATCGGGCCGGTGTCGATACGGGTGCAGGACACGGTGCCGGGGTCCCACGACTCGGCGTGCGCGAAGTCCCGCAGGTAGCCGACGACGGTCTGGGCGGGGGTTCGGACGGTGATCGTCCGGTGCACGTGGACCATCACGACAACGGTACGCAGGAGAACCTGGACCCGCAGCGTGGTTGCGCGTGAAGGCCCCCGTCCCGAGGGAAAGGGGCCTTCACGCGCTGATGGGCTTACTTCTTCCAGACGATCGGGTCGTCCTTGTACCCGTCACCATCGTTGAACTCCGCGCCGCCGACCTCTCCGCCGTCCCTGATGGCCTGGAGCTCACAGGTCTCGTAGGTCGCGCCGGCGGTCTTGAAGTCCTTCTTCGCCGACTCGGACTGGCAGTTCGGGGTCTCGCCGGTGATGATCACGCCGGTGCTCTTGTTGTTCGGCCCGACCGCGCGCAGGCGCACCGTGCTGTAGGTGAGGTCCGTGCCGCCGACGTTCTCCACCGACATCCGGATGTACACCGGCGTCATGCCCTTGGCCTTCTCACCGTAGGAGGCGAGGTCTTCCTTCGGGCCGAGCTCGATCGCCTTGACGGTGATCGCGATGGTGCCGGACTTGTCGTTGCCGTACTTGAACGGGACGACGGCGCGCTCGCCGACCTTGAGTTCGCTGCCGGGCGCGGTGGCGTCCGCGTTCGAGACCGGGACCGTGCCGCTGGTCGCGGGCGAGGACGCCGCGGCCGACGTCGGCGCGGGCGACGGGGCGGGAGCGGGGCTGCCGCCCTCCTCTTTGCCGCCGCAGGCGGAAAGCAGCAGCGCGGCGGCGCAGCCGGCGGCGGACAGGGCGATGCGGTCGAACTTCATGGATCTCCTCGGACTCCCCGCCGAAATCCTGCTCCGGCGTTCTCGCCACGCACCGTAGTCGATGAGGGAGTAAGTCGGTGTGGGCCATTCGCACCACGAATGATCACGAATCGGTTACGCTGTTCGGCTCAATGGGGAGGTGTTCACTTCTTCCAGGTGACGGGGTCGTCCTTGTAGCCGTCGCCGTCGACGAATGACACGCCGCCGACCTCGCCCCCGTCCTTGACGCCTTCGGTGTCGCAGGTCTCGTAGATCGCGCCCGGCGTGGTGAACGTCGCCGGCGCCGTCTCGCCTTTGCAGGCCGCGGTGCCGCCGGCCATGATCACCTTGGTGCCTTTGCCGTTCGGGTCCACCGCGCGCACCGACACCGCAGTGTCGGCGAGGTCCGTGCCGCCGACGTTCTCGATCACCATCCGGACGTACACCGGAAGCGATCCCTCGCCCTTGTCCTTGAACTTGGCGAGATCCTCCTTGGGGCCGATCTCGACCGACTTGACGGTGATCGCGATCGTGCCCGACTTGCCCGCGTCGCTGAACGGGACGACGGCGCGTTCGCCGACCTTGAGCTCGCTGCCGGGCGCCATGGTGCCGTCAGCCCTGACGGTCTTCCCGCCCTCCTCGCCGCAGGCGGAAAGCAGCAGCGCGGCGGCGCAGCCGGTGGCGATCAAGGCGGTACGGGCGGACTTCATGGTTCTCCTCGGACTCCCGCCGAACCTGTACCGGCGTGCTCGTCACGCACCGTAGCCGCAACCGGAGGCGGTGCCTGTGGTCCGTTCGCGCCACGCCCGATCACAAATCGCTTACGCCGATCAACCCGTCTTGGATCGCCCGCGCGACGAGTGCTGCCTTGGTCGGGGCCTCCCTGCCGATCTGGGCGTACTTGACCCGGATCCGCTCGAGATGCGAGTTGACCGTGTTCGGCGAGATCCCCAGCCGGTGCGCGACGAAATCCTTCGACTCGGACTGGAACCACTCGATGAGCACCTCTGTCTCGCGCGCGGAGAGGGCGGGACGCCGCTCCGAGCGGTCGCCGGCCATCGCGCCCGCCAGCGACGGCGGCGTGTACGTCCGGTCGGCCGCCGCCGCGCGCACGGCTTCGACGATGTGTTCCGCGCCTTCGGACTTGGTGAGATAGCTGAGCGCGCCGAGTTCGAGACACTGCAAGACCGTCTCGTCGTCGGCCCGCATCGAGTAGACGACGACGCGACGGCCCGCCTCGGTGAGCCGCCGCAGATCGCCCATCGCCGGGGTGGTGCTGTTCAGGTGCAGGTCGAGGATGACGACGTCGGCCTTCGCGCCCTCGCCGATCCACGCGGCCCGTACGTCTTCGCCCTCGGCCACCACGGTGACCGGTGGGGTACCGCAGGACAGCCAGTGCACGACCCCGGCTCGCACGGCCGGATGATCGTCGACGACCACCGCGGTCAGTTCGGTCGCGAACGCCATTTCGCCTCCATCCACGATCGTTCTCCCAGTGCGTGCCATTCGACGTCGACGGCGCCCGATCCGTTCGCCGTCGGGCCGGGTTCACCGTCCGTGATCGCGGCGACGCGGATTTCGTCGTCGGTGCGCAGGACGCTGACCCTGGCCCGCGTCCGGGCGGCGGCCAGCGCGGTCATCAGCGGACCGGTCAGATCGCGGCGGATCGAGGTCGGGACAGGCGCCGCTTCGCCGCTGACCGCCAGCGTCACGGTCAAGCCCCGCCGCTCGGCGAGATCGACGCAGGCCGAGACCTCGTGCAGCAGCGGGTCGGGCACGTCGTCGTTCTCCGCGAACAGCCGCCGCAGTTGCGTGGCGGCGAGCGCGCAACGCCGCCGGACCGCGTCGTCACGCGGGTCCAGGGTGTGGTCGGCCAGTCCGGCCAGCAGCGGCAGGGTGGCGCCGAGCTGCCCGGCGAACCGGCTCCGCTGGTCGGCTTCCCGTTCCTCCGCGAGCGCTTTGCGGTGGGCCTGCCGGTCGCGTTCGGCCGAAGCCTCCGCGGCTTCGCCAGCCCGCCGGTTGACGACCCTGATCAGCGCCAGCGTCGCGACTTGGAAGGCGAGCACGCTGAGCCCGGCGATCACGACGCTGCCGATCTCGCCGCGATCGGTGGGCGCGGCGCCGATCTGCCGGACGAAGGTGAGCGCCATCTGGAGGACGAGCGCGGTCATCGCGACAGCGGGGCGGTCCAGCAGCAGCACCAGCAGATGCCAGCCCGCGAGACCGGACGCCCAGTCCTCGTCACCGAGGAGCCGGTCTGGGGGCAGGGTCCAGATGGCGACCGCTGAGGCGGCGAGGACCACGATCGCCCCCGCGAGCGCGACCGGCAAAGGGACCGGCTTCCAGCGCAGCACCCACCACGCCGCGACGACGAGTACGCCGGCGAGCGCGGCGAACGCGACCCGGCCAGGGGTGTCGTCCAGCCGGGGCAGGCTGAGCCCGAGCTGGATCGCCGCCGTCGCGAGCAGTACCGCGATCCGGCAGCCGCCGAGCACCCGGTCCGCGGTCTCATTCATGCGGCCACACCAGTTCCACCGTGGTCCCGGCCCCGGGCGAGGAGGTCACCTCGGCCCGGCCACCCGCCGTGGCCATGCGTTCGACGAGCGAGCCCCGGACGCCTCGCCGCTGGGCCGGGGTCTTCGCCGGGTCGAAACCGCGGCCTTCGTCTCGGATGGTCACGCGCACCCCGTCTTCCACCGTGAGGCGGGCCTCGCCGACACCGGCGTGGCGCTCGACGTTCACCAGCGCCTCGCGCACGGCACGGACCAGCGCGAGCGCCGCCGACGCCGGGATCGGCGCGACCGGAGACCAGCGCGTCTCGACCTTCACCGGGCTTTGCGCGAGCACACCGCGCAACGAGGTTTCGAGGTCGACGACGCTGCCGGGCCCGGATTCGCCGGTGAGGATCGCGAGATCCCGGCGGGCGTATCCGGCGACCTCGGACGGCTCCGTCGTTTCGCCGCGCTGGGCCACCGTGAGAAAGGTGGCCGCGGCCGTGTCGTGCAGGACGGCCAGATACTCGCGTTCCTGCAGCCGTCGTTGCACGGCAAGGGATTCCTCCCGGGTCAGCCGGGCCTGGCGCTCGCGCAGATCGTCGATCCGGCGCGTGGTCCGCGACAGCAGGAGGAAGGCGACCCTGGCGAGGGTGGCCTCGATCAGCACTCGCACCACCACCGACAGGCCGTCCTCGAAGCCGAGAGGCACCACTTCGATCGCCAGCAGGCAGGCGATGGCGGGCACGGTGACCTTCGGCGGCCACTCCCACTGGAGGGTGATCGCGGTGATGGTGAGGACGTTGAGCGCCCATTGGTTCAGCTCGCCCGCTTCGGGCGCGGTCAGGAACTGGGTGCCGCAGATCGCCGCGGCGCGCACCAGCGTCAGCGCGAACGCCACCGGCCTGCCCCGGCCCGTCTTCCCCACGAGGTGCTCGGCCACGGCGGTGACCATGGCCAGCGCGAGCAGGCCGAAGGCGAGCGGGAGCGCCCCGGACGGCGTGGCGAGTGCCCCGAAAACACTGATCACCAGCAGCCCGGCGCCCCTGGCCGGCCCGGCGAACCGGCCGACCACCCGCGAGAACTCCGCTTCGACGGAGGTCTCACGATCGGACGGCACGGCAGCAGTCAAGCAGATGCCTTGAGCGTGCGCAGGTCCAGTACCTGCCAGGTCAGGGATTCGTTCCCGCCCTCCGACCACCAGACGAACGGCCCTCGCGCCAGGACCGTGCCGAACTCCGCCGCCAGGTCGGCCATCCGGCCGGTGGCGGTGTCGTAGAGGGCGAGCACGCCGCGGTCGTCGTCGACCACCACCGCGTACTGGTCGAGCACGACGACGTCGCCGAACGCGGGCCGGATCCCCTTCCCGCCGACCCGTCTTCGCTCGGACCCGTCGGGTCTCATGAGGTCGAGCCGCGCGGTCCCGCTCTGGCGCAGTACCTGGACCCGGCACCAGGACGGTGTGCAGTCGACCAGTTCGACGCTCTGCCCGTCGACCTTCGTGACGCGGCCGTCGCGGAGGTCCACGAGTTCCGACGGTCCCGCCTGCTCGACCGCCGCCGCCGTCGCGAAGGGCCATGCGGTGAGCGCGTACTCGCCGGGCAGCGGAACCCGGGTCACCGGGCCGCCGGACAACGCCACCGTCCGCACCTCGGTGGCGTCGCCCCGCACGGCCGCCCAGCCGGCCTTGCCGTCGTGCACGACGAGGTCGTACTGGGAGTCCAGGAGCACGACCCGCCCGGTGTCGGCGGTGACGGGAACCGGGTCCTCACCGTGTGGCCCGGCCCGCCACAGCGTCCCCGTCCCGGTGATGTCGGACAGTTCCAGCCACACCAGAGCCTCCGGGGACACGGCGAGGACGAACCGGGGCGAGCCCGACGGCGGGACTTCGCGGAGCACGCGATCTCCCACCATGAGCCGGACGACGTCGTTCGCCCGCGTCACCCCGGCGGAGATGCCGGAATCGAGGAACGCCAGCGGGGTGTAGGGAGCACCGGTGACGGCGTTCGCGGTGATCCGGGCGTCCGGCCAGACGTCGGTGAGCGCGGGGACGGCGGGAACCTCGGCCTCGGGAGCGGGCCCGGGCAGGACCACCACGACGACGGCCGCCAGCGCGGCGAGTGCCAGACCCGTGAGGGTGCAGTCGCGCGGGATCACCGCACCACCGCGGGGGAGGAAGCACCCGCGCGGAGGAGCGCGGGCGCTCCGGTGCCGTCGGCGGGTACCGCGTAGATCGCCTTGTCCCGGCCGTAGGCGACGGTCCGGTCGTCGAGCCACTGCGGCTGGTCGTCCAGATGCGCGGGGTCGGCGAGCGGGACATCGCGGCCGTCGGCGAGGCCGAGCACGTGCAGCCGCCACCGGTCGCCGTCACGGAACTTGTAGGCGACGCGGGTGCCGTCCGGGGAGAGCGACGGGCATTCGACGTTGCGCCGCAGGGAAGTCAGTGTCCTGGTACGCAGGTCGCCGCGAACCAGCCAGGTGCCACCCGCGGACCTGGCGGTGGCGTAGAACGTCAGATCGTCTCTGGCGAAGGTCACACCCCAGTAGTTCAGGTCCGCGGCCGGGTACGGCTTTCCGTCCACGGTGAGCGCGAAGTCCTCCAGTGAGCCGTAGTGGTTCCCTGTCGCCAGGTCGAAGATCCCGGCGGTGGTGGAGAACGTGCCCACCCCGCCCAGATAGGAGTCACCGGAGCGGAACACCGTCCAGCCCACCAGCCGCCCGGAGGGGGAGACCCGGACTCGGGACGGCAGTCCCCATTCCGAGATCAGCCGGGGTTCGGCTCCGGGTTTCGTGACGACCAGCTCGGCCTGGTCCGGTAGCGCCGTCGCGCGCAGGCACGCCATGGTCCCCGCGGCGACGTCCACCCGCTGACAGGAGGGGCCGACACGGTCGTCCTGCCGGACCCGGCCCGACTCGTCCACGTACAGCAGGCCGCCGCGCGCGAGGTCCAGCTGTTGCTCCGCCGCCGCGTCGCCGGTGCGAAGCCCGACGAAGACCGCCCCGGCCACCACGATCAGCACGACCGCCGCGACGCCCACCCAGGTCCGCTTCATTTGATCCTCGTTCCGGCCACTACCGACACCAGCAGCACCACGGCGAACACCGCGAACGCGGGCCGCAGCGCCGTTCCGGCCGCGAGCGCGCCGAACAGGACCGCCCCCGTCGCCCTGGCCAGTGCTTGTCCTGTTTGGACGATCGCGAGACCGGTGGCCCGCAAAGGCTCCGGTACCAGCGGTGCCGCGTGCGCCATCAGGACGCCGTCCGTGCACGCGTAGAACACGCCGTGTGCCGCCAGGACGACCGCCGCGACGAGCCATCCGCTCGCCGAAGCGGCCAGGACGACGTACGCGGCGAGCAGGACGACGTGGCCGGCGAGGAACACCTTCCAGCGGCCGAGCCGGTCCGCGAGCCGTCCGACCGGGGACGCCAAGGTCATGAAGGTCAACGCCGTCGCCAAGGGCAGCAAGGGAAGCGCCCCGGGTGGCAGTCCGGCGGATCGCTGCACGCCGACGAACAGGAACATGTCGCCGACCGTGCAGACCCCGAGAAGCGCCGCGGCCAGGCAGGTGCCGCGGAGCCCTGGCTGCCGCAGCAGGGCGAAACCCGCTCGCAGCCGTACGCGCGACCGTTCGACCGTCCCGGCGGGGGCACGGACGAACACGGCCAGCACGATCACCGCGATCACGGCGAGGCAGAAGCTCACCCCGAACACCGCCGGGTAGTCGCCGACGAGCACGGTCAGCAGGCCGAACGCGACGATCGGCCCGAGCAGCGCGCCCGCCGTGTCCATCGCCCGATGGACGCCGAACGCGCGGCCAAGGCCGTCCGCGGGGGAGGCGAGGGTGATCATCGCGTCCCGCGGCGCGGTGCGGATGCCCTTGCCCGCGCGATCGGCCCCGATCACCAGGCCGATCGCGCCGAGCGAGGACCCGGCCGCGGGGAAGGCGAGTTTGGTCGCCGCCGAAAGGCCGTAGCCCACCAGGGCCACGGCCTTCGGACGGCCGAGGCGGTCGGCGACGAAGCCGCCCGCAAGCCGCAGGAGCGCCGTCGCGCCTGTGTAGAGCCCGTCGATCGCACCCAGCTGCAGGTAACCGACGCCGAGCCCGTACACGAGATAGAGCGGCAGCACGGCGGTGACCATTTCGGCGGACACGTCCGTGATCAGGCTGACCACGCCCAGACCGATGACGGTGCCCGACACCGCGTGCTTGGCGCGGCCTCCCGGCCGGGCCGGGTCAGCGGAGCGGATCGTGGAGAGGTACATGTCCGCCTTCCCGGGCTACGCGGTGACGCGCACGTCGTCGACCGCGGACTCCCACAGCGACGCGGTACTCGCGTCGGCCGCCTCGACCAGCAGGCGCACACTGCGCCCGGCGAAGGACGACAGGTCGGCCGTCGCGGTCTGCCACACGCCCGCGACTTCGGTCGCGGAGCCGAGTTTCTCGAACACCGTCGTCGGCGTGGTGCCGTCGAGCACGCGGATGCGCAGATAGTCGGCGGAGGTGGCGTTGTCGCCGTGCGCGAAGGTGTAGGAGAACGTCAGCTTCCCGCCCGCCGGCACGGTGAACGACGGCGAGGCCATCGACGAACCGCCGCCGTCGAGGTCGTTGGCGCCGTACGCCGATCCGGCCAGCCGCCCGGTGACCAGGCAGTTCGCGCCGCTGGTCGTGTCGCCGCGCTGCTTGATCTGGTTGCTGTACGTCGACGTGGTCTGCTCCGGATCGCCCCGTTCCCACTTGCCCGAGGTGGCGGTGTCCGCGCCGGCCGCGTTGAGCTGCCAGCCCTTGTCGGTCTCGAAGTCGTCCGCGAACGCCTCACCGCCTGCCGGACCGACGCTCACCGAGACCTTCGCGGTCTGGGTCGTGGAGCCCGACGACCCGGTGACCGTGGCGGTCGCCGAGCCGGTCGCGGTATCCGACGCGGTCAAGGTCAGCGTCGCCGTCGCGCTGCCGTTGGCGGGCGGGGTGACCGACGACGGCGAGATCGTGCCGGTCACTCCCGAGGGCAGGCCCGAAACCGAAAGCACGGTCGCGGAGCTGAAGCCTCCGGTGCTGCCGACGTTCACCGTCACCGAGGCCGTCCCGCCCGGTTCCACCGACACCGACGACGGGCTGGTGCCGACGGAGAAGGCGGGGGAGGAGACGCCCTTCTTGCATTTGCCGGTCGCGGTGTCGGTGAAGGTGCGGCCCGATACCGGCACGAAGTCGCTGCGGTAGTCCGTCGCGCTCAGCGTCAGCTTCCCGACGCCGAAGGTGTTGGTGTTGCCCGCTTCCTGCACGGCGGCGGACGACTGGTCGAAGTTGTAGTAACCTCGGCCGCCGGTACCGATCAGCAACTCGCGGACGCCGTTCACGTCGTCGCGGGTACCGTCCGGCCGCGAGGGCGCGTACCGCTGGTAGTTGTGGTCGTGGCCGACGACGATCAGGTCCGCCTTCGCGTTGTAGAGCGCCTGGAAGAACGGCCTCACCGACGTGTCGTCCCCGTGGGAGCCGCGGCTGAACCGCGGATGGTGGAAGAACGCGGCCGTGCACGGTTTGGTGCTCGCCGCCAGATCGTTCTTCAGCCAGGTCTCCTGCGCGGAGCCGGTGCTCCGGGTGATGTTGGAGTTGAGCGCGACGAAATGCCAATCGCCGACGTCGAAGCTGTAGTAGCCCTTGCCTCTTTCACCGGCGCGCGTGCCGAAATAGTCGAAGTAGCCCGAGGCGCCGGAGGTGTTGTACTCGTGGTTGCCCGGCGTCGGATAGGTGATGGATTTGAACTGTCCGTAGTAGGGGTCATAAGTGTTCTTGTATTCGGACAGCGTGCCCGAGTTGTACGCGTTGTCCCCGGCCAGAATGAGCGCCTGCGGGTTCATGTTCTTGATCAGCGGGGCGGTCTGGTTGCACGAAGACCCGCAGACGTCGCCGACCGCCGCGACGGTCGTGGTCGCCGAGGCGAGAGGCCGGTCTCCGGCTTGGTAGGCGTCGATGGCGAAGCGGCTGGCGGGGTCGGACAGCGCCGCCGCGACTCGCACACAGTCGCCTTCGAACGCGCGGGTGTGGAACGCCTTGCCAGGCCAGTTCCGCGCGGTGAGCGTGAACGCGCCCGCGCGGCTGCCGGTGAGCGTCACCGAGTCCTCGCCGCGCAGCGAAAGTTCCGTGAACCGGACTCGCAGCCACTGCGCGCCGGGTGCGCAGACGGACCGGGTGGCCATGGTGGACGCGCCGGCACCGGAGACCGAAGCGGCGCCGGCGGTGACCCCGGCCTCGGTCAGTTGTGGAACCTGATCGGCCACTTCGGGCGCGGCGGGTGGCGCGGCTCCGCCCGCTTGGGGTTGCGCGGCGACCAGGAAGGCCCCGGCCGCCAGCGTGGCGGTTGCGACGGCCAGCGTACGGCGGCGCCATCGTCTTGTGCTTGAGCGCATGGGAAATCATCCTCTTCGATCATCGGCGGGAGGACGTGCGAGTCGTCGGCGATTCGGGGATTCTTCCGACGATTCCGACCCTAATCACGGCCGGAGGAGGGTCAACGAAAAGTCGCCGGGACGCTGGATAACTCTGAACGGGCCCGGTTCACCCGACGAAAGTCGGGCGTTCCGGACGGTACGCTGCGCCTTCATGACGAGTCTCGCTCCGGCGGAATTCGGTGCCGCACTGCGCACCGCGATCGAACGCAGCGGGCTGAGCCTCAGCGAGATCAGCCGCCGATTGCGCGCGCAGGACACGCCGGTCAGCATCAGTGCGCTGAGCTATTGGCAGAATGGCGAAAACCGGCCGGAACGGGCCAGTTCCCTCGCCGCGGTGACCGCGCTGGAGACCATTCTCGGCCAACCGCCGGAAACGCTGACCGGGTTGCTCGGCCCGCGGCGCCCCCGCGGCCGCGGGACGAGCCGCACCGGCGACGCCCTGCCCTACGACCAGGTGTGGCGGCGGCCGGAGGAAGTGGTGCGCGCACTGGCCAAAATGGACGCGACGCCGGACGAACTCGATACACCGCACCGGATTTCGCAGAACGTGTGCTACCGCGTCGACGGGCACGGGCACCAGGAATCGATCCGGGTCCGGCGGCTCGTCCGCGCCGATCACGACGGCACCTCGCGGTTCGTGTTCGTGAGCCGGTGTTCCAGTATCACGCAGCCGCCCGTGGTGCTGTTCACCGAAGGCTGCCGTCCGGCGCGGTTCCGCGCGGACGTCCCGTCGTCCACCTGCGTCTTCGAATTCGCGCTCGACCGGGCCTTGGCCGCGGGCGAACTGGCCTCTGTGGAGTTCGGGGTCCGGTTTCCGCCGGGACAGACCAACCGGCACGCGCAGATCGCGCTCTACCGGCCCGCGCGGGACATCGTCGTGCAGCTCGCGTTCGACCCCGGACGGCTGCCGAAACGCTGCACCGCGTTCTTCCAGCCTCGCAGCGGGCTGCCACGCGAGGAGCGCGGCGAGGCGAGATTCGACAGGGCGACCAGTACTTTCCAGTTCATCACCCTCGACCCGCTCCCCGGCCAGTACGGGATCCAATGGAGCTGGGCCTGACTATTCGTAAGGACGTTCGGGCGCGGCCACCGGTACGACGTTTTCGACCGTCAGGAACGGGATGCGTTCGCCGTTGACGGCGTCCACCACGGATCCCGGCCGGAACGTGCCGGTGACCTCGATCCAGGTGTCGGGCGCGCTCGGGACCTGGCCGTCCAGCACGACCTTCACCGGGCGGCCGTCCGCTGCGCAGCACGTCAGGATCATCCGGACGAGCAGTGACGCGCCGTCCGGGCCGGTGGCGGTGAAACCGGTGAGCACGACCCTTCTCGCACCGAGGGACCGGCCCTCGTCGAACACCGCGCGGGAGGCGTAGTCCAGGACGGTCACCTTCACCGGGTCGCCGTCGGGCAGTGCCGGATATTCGTCGGATCGGCTCAGCGCAGTGCCCGCGTTGCCCGCCGCGTAGCTGCCGAGCGGCTGCGGGGCGACCAACAGCAACGCGAGAACCGGAAGAGGGAGCAGCCAGGCCACTTTCGGATGACGATGGCGGTTCGTCGCCGCCAGCACCAGGACCAGGAGACCGGACGCGAGCAGGAACGGCCACAGCCCTTCCTTGACATAACGCAGGTATTGGCCGGTCAAGCAGACCTTGACCACGGCCGCGCCCAGCAGGAGCAGCACGACGGTCGCGGCGGTCCGGTTCACCAGAGCACCGTCCCGGTCACGACCCCGCAACCGAGCGCGACCACGAACGTGGCGGGCGCGAACCGGGCGGCGAACCGCCTGCCGAAGGTGCCGGCCTGCATGGCGAACAGCTTCAGGTCGACCATCGGCCCGACCACGAGGAACGCCAGGCGGGCGGTGAGGGAGAACTGGCTCAGCGAGGCGGCGACGAAGGCGTCCGCTTCGCTGCAGATCGACAACAGGACCGCCAGCAGGGACAGCGCGAGGACACCGAGCACCGGATGGTCCGCGACGGTCTGGAGCCAGCGGCCGGGGATCAGGACGTTGAGCGTCGCGGCCGCCATGGCACCGATGACCAGGAATCCGCCCGCATGCACCAGGTCGTGGCCTGCCGCGCCGGCGAACGCCCGCCAGCGCGGGCCGTCGTGGGCGTGCGCGGGCAGCTTGATCCACTCCGTCCGGCCGAGGCCGAGCCACAGCCAGCCCATCACGACCGAGGCGGCGAGCCCGGCCGCCGCCCTGGCGAAGACCATCGACGGCTGATCCGGGAACGCGATCGCCGTGGCGGCCAGCACGACCGGATTGAGGGCGGGGGCGGCGAGCAGGAACGCCAGCGCCGCCGCCGGGGTGACCCCCTTGCGCACCAAGGCGCCGGCGACCGGGACCGAACCGCATTCGCAACCCGGCAGCACCATTCCGGTCGCCGCGGCCGCCGGAACCGCGAGAACCGGACGTTTCGGAAGGGCTTTCGCGAAGAATTCCCGCGGCACGAAGACCGCGATCGCGGCGGAAAGGGTCACCCCGAAGACGAGGAAAGGAACAGCCTGGAGCACGATCGAAACGAAGACCGTCGTCCAGGTCTGCACGATCGGCGTGCCGAGGACATCGTCGAGCGGGCCTCGGACCAGCAGGACGAGAACGAGAAGGCCCGCGAGCACTTCCACCGAACCGGCGCGCCTGCCCACTCCGGTGTCCGTCATGTGGCGAACCTCCCATCGTCCGGCAAGACTCTAGGGATTTCGCGTTCCACCTGGAATTCCCTTGTCTGGACAACGCTGGACGTCCACGAATGGGGTGGGTTACCCGCCTCGCCCGGTCGGGGGTATTTCCGCATTCCGATTGTGTTCGCACGGTCGATGGGCACAAGAATCGTCGCATGCGTGCAAGGCGATTCGCCTCTCTTTCTGCCGGTGCCGCCGCCGCGGTGTGCGTGGCGGCGCTCGTGGTCACCGACGGCGCGGTCGCCGCCCCTTTACCGGGCGGTCTGGGACCGTGCGTCGGGCCGGCCTGTCCCGATGTGTACCCACCGGTGAACAACGAGGATTACGCGGGCCGGGACGACGGCATCAATGTCTATGTCGGCGGCGAATTCCAGGTACGGGAAGCCGCCGCGGAAGCCGAAGGGCGGGTCGTCGTCCTCGGTGATTTCGACATGGCGAAACGAGCGGGCGCGTCCTCCGTCTACAACGTCGGCATCGCCGGTGTCGGTTCGCGTGTCCCGCCATCGGACGGCGCCGACTTCCTGACCACCGGCGGGAACGTCAGTGTCGCGGCGGACCAGCGGCTGCTCGCCGACGGCGGCGTCGTCCGGCACGCGGGAACCGTCACCGGGACGGTGACCGGCAAGCTCGAAAAGGACCCCGACGCGGCGAAACCCTATCTGGGCCTGCGCGAGGAACTCCGAGTGGCGAGCAAGTGCTACGCACGGGAAGGCACCACGCCGCGTCCGGCCACGGGCACGGCGGTCAACCAGGGATACCGCACCCTGTTCACCGGGGACGGGAAATCCGCGCTGCAGGTGTTCACCGTGGACTTCGACCTGACCGGCGCCACCGGTGGCATGCAGGGGATCGAGTTCGAGGGCATCCCGGCCGGGGCGACGATTCTGGTCAACATGGTGGGAGCCGCCCGGACGATCAACACCTACACCGGCGACCTCAACGACCAGGATCCGCTGAACAAGCTGCGCGAGCGGCTGCTGTGGAACTTCCCGGACGCCACCGGAGTGAAGATCGCCGGAGGCGCCCAGTTCCAGGGGAGTGTGCTGATCGGTGAGCCGGGGAGCACCGCGACCGTCACCGCCTCCGGGATGAACGGCCGTTTCTTCACCACGGGCTCGCTGGTGCACACCTCCGAGGCGACCGGCGGTGGCGGGCAGGAGTTCCACGCCTACCCGTTCAACGGCGACCTGCCCGAATGCGGCAGCACGCCGACCACGACGCCCAGCACCTCCACGTCTTCTTCTTCGTCGTCGAGCAGTTCGCCGGCGAGCAGCAGCTCGACCACCACGAGCAGCAGCACCACCACGACCAGTAGCTCGACACCGACCAGCTCGACACCGACCAGCTCGACACCGACGAGCGCCACGTCGACCAGCCCGACTTCGGCGACTTCCACGTCGACGGCGCCCACCTCGACGACGCCGACCTCGACGACGCCGACCTCGACCACGACCACGTCGTCGAGCCCGACGAGCACCAGCTCGACATCGAGCAGTTCCTCCAGCAGCGCGACGTCGTCGAGCCCGACGAGCAGCAGCTCCAGGCCGTCGTCGAGCTCGAGCAGCACCGCGCCGACCACCACCACCAGCAGCAGCACTTCGACCACGACCCCGGGCCCCGGCGTCACGGTGACCACCACGCCCGGGCAGCCGGGCGGGACCGCGCCGGGCGGCGGGCCATCCGACGGCGGCCCGCTGGCCTCGACCGGCAGCGAGGTCCGGGGCCTGCTGGTCTCCGGCCTGTTCCTGCTGCTCGTCGGTGGCGCGCTGGTGGCACTCACGATCCGGTCGAGGCGCCGCGAGTCCTAGCCGAGGGCGGTGTCGATGACGTCGCGGCGGTCCGCCAGCAGGGCCTCCGCGGCGGTCCGGCCCGTCGCGGCCAGATAGACGTCGACGAGCCGGTTGCCGGCCGCGTACCCGGCGCCGGTCGGCAGGCCGACGGGTGTGGCGCCGTAACGGGCGGCGGTCTCGTCGCCGTGCACCCACGCCGTGAAGTTCCGCATGCCGGTGATCTCCAGCCCGGAGACGACCTTCGCGAACACGGCGTCGTCGTGCAGATGCGGCACACCGATGCGGGCGTAGCCGAGTTCGTCGCCGTACAGCTGGCGGGCGAACGCGTCGGCCAGGCCCTCGGACACGATCTGCTCGCCGACGGTGACCGTCGCCGGGTCCCAGATCACCCCGCCGGGGCTGTAGCGCAGGTTGTGGTTCAACTCGTGGACGGCCGTGGCTTCCAGCCGCGCCAGGTTCTCCGGATACGGCCAGAAGTTGAGGTGGATGTAGCCGGGCACACTCCCGTTCGCCGTCATCCCCAGATTCGGGCCCATGAAGTGCTCGTCGCCGGGATCACCCAGCACGGTGAGGACGGTGACGTCGGGGACCGTCAGTCCGGGCGTCGCGGCGAGCTGAGCGGTGACGGCGTCGTCGAGCGCCCGCTGGATCCGGTTCCAGGCGTCCGCCTCGTGGAGTGCTTCGAGTGCCTCCAGGCAGCGTTCCTCGTCGCGGTCGAGCGGGAACCCGGAACCCATCGCGTGCATCGCGACGAGATCCACGTCGCCGGGGAAGTAGCGGTACATCCCGGCGGCGGGCTCGACCATCGCCTTGAGCATCGCGGCGCGGTCCGCCCGCGGCGCGCGCAGGATCGCTCGCATCGCGGGGTAGGTGTCGAGAACGGTGATCGTCATGGGAGCGACGGTAAAGGCTCCAGTGGGTGGAGACTCAAGTCCTCGTGGGCGGCCAGGACGGCTCACGAGGGGATGAGGCAAACACGGCGTGTCGCGAAAGCCACAGCAACGTCGATCGGGGCGGCCTGCCCGCGCGGCACCGCCGGCGGCTCCCTGCCGGTCGAGTTCCCGCGGGATTCGAGGTCGGCGGTCCCGGAGCCCGGACCAGGGAGAATCCCGGATGCCCGGGCCGCCGCCCGCTTCTAGCGTCGTGATCATGATCCGACGGATACTCCTGACGGTGCTCGCCGGCGCGGCGGTCTTGCTCGTGCCCTGGACCGTCTACCTCGCGCAAACCCTGCCCGACCGGTACGACACCGGCCAGTGGCGCGCGGCCTGGGTCGGATTCGACGTCGCACTTCTGCTCTGCTTCGCGGCCGGCGCGTGGCTGGGGACGCGCCGCCGCCGGGCGGCCGTGCCACTGCTGTCGGCCACGGCCGCGATGTTGTGCTGCGACGCGTGGTTCGACGTCATGCTCGGCTGGACGTCGGCCGAACGGTGGACCAGTGTCGCGCTCGCCGTCTTCGTCGAGATCCCGGTCGCCGTGGTGCTGGCCTTCACCGCGCGCCGGCTGTTGAGCGACGCGCTGCCGCGGCGATCGGTCACCTTGCGGGACATCGCGATGCGGGAGGACCCGCGATACCAGCGGGTGACGCGTGAGCTTCCCGGCGACACGCGGACGGTCGCGCGCCGGACGGGGCTGGAGCGCGCCGAAGTCACCGAATGCCTGAACACTCTGCGGGACAACGGTTTCGTCCGCCGTCACCGGAAAGGGAACTGGATCGCGATCCCGCAAGACCTACGAGAGCCGAAGCCGGAGGACTACGACGGCGCGGATAGGGAACGGGTCGCGGCCTTCCTCGACGCGAAGTACGCGAACGAGGTCGCCCTGCTGTCCTGGGCCGCGGCGCATCGTGAGGAGTTCGGCCCCTGGGCGACGGCCCAACGGACCTCGACGAGGCTGACCGAGGAGGAGTTCCGTGAGCTGGACGCGGAGTACCGCGAACTGATCACGCGGTACTGCCTACGCCGTCGTCGTCCGGTGGAGGGGGAGAAGGAACTTTCCGTGCGCTTCTACGCTTTTCCGCAGCCGCTAGGGCGTGGGTCGTGAGTGGCGATTCGGGTTCTGACCCGAATCGCCACTCACGACCCACGCAAGCTAAGGGTGCCGCCAGGCCAGGAACGTCTCCAGGGTGGTCAACCGGTGTTCGCGCACGGCCAGTTCGATCTCCCCGGCCGGCGCGTTCCGATCGAACAGGTCGAGGATCTTCCGGTGCTCCTGCACGGATTCGTGCGCGCGGCCGGGGACGAAGCTGAACGTCGACGTGCGCAGCCCGGCCAACCGGTTCCAGCCGCGGTTCACCAGATCGAGTACCTGCGGATTGGGGCAGGTGCCGAACAGGACGCGGTGGAAGTCGCGGTTCAGCGCGGTGAATCGTGACGGCTCGAAGTTGTCCAGGCAGGCGGTCAGTTCCGCGTTGAGTGCCTTGGCCTCGTCGAGCGCCTCGCCGGGCAAGGACGGCGCCGCGAGCGCGGCGGCGTAGCCCTCGACCAGCGCGAGCGTCTGCATGGTGTGCTGGTAGTCGCTCTCGTCCGCCATCGCGACCTGCGCGCCGACGTTGTGCTCGTAGGTCACCAGGCCCTCGGCCTCCAGCCGCCGGACAGCCTCGCGCACGGGCACGGTGCTGACCCCGAGTTCCTGCGCGATCTGCCCGAACACGAGGCGGTAACCGGGGGAGAAGGTGCCGTCGTCGATCCTCGCCTTGATCCAGTGGTAGGCGATCTGCGACTTGCTCATCGTGGTCGAGTTGACCGCGTCGCCCGTGGTCACGAGTAGTGCAGCCAGACGGATTTGATCTCGGTGTACGCGTCGATCGCCCACGGCCCCATCTCGCGGCCCCAGCCGGAAGCCTTGTAGCCGCCCCAAGGTGCCGCCATGTCGGGGATCGACGGCATGTTGACGAACACGGCGCCCGCCCGGATACCGTTGGCGAACCGCTGCGCGACGCCCAGATCGCGGGTCCACACGGTCGCCGCGAGCCCGTATTCGGTGTCGTTCGCCCGTGCGAGCAGTTCGTCCGGATCGTCGTAGGCGGTGACGGCGAGGACCGGGCCGAAGATCTCCTCACGCATGATCGTCATGTCGTCGGCGACACCGGCGAACAACGTGGGAGAGTAGAAGTAGCCGTCGCGGTCGACGGGCTTGCCGCCGGTGACCAGTTCCGCACCCTGCTCGTTCCCGGTCGAGACGAGGAAGTCCACATGCTCACGGTGCTTCGCGGACACGAGCGGGCCGAGCTGGGTGGATTCGTCCAGCCCCGGCCCGACCTTGAGGTCTTCGAGCCCGGCGGCCAGCTTCGCGACGAACTCCTGTTCGCGTTTGCGGTCCACGAAGAACCGGGTGTACGCGGCGCAGACCTGCCCGCTGTTCAGCGTCGCGCCCGCGAGGTTGCCCGCGACGGCGGCGTCGATGTCCGCGTCGTCGGCGATGATGCTGGGTGCCTTGCCGCCGAGTTCGAGGGTGAGACGCTTGAGGTTCGACTCCGCGCTCGCCGCCGTGATCAGTTTCCCGACCGCGGTGGACCCGGTGTAGGACAGGTGGTCGACGTCGTCGTGCCTGCTCAGGAGCGCGCCCACCGCGCCGTCACCGGTGACCAGGTTGACCACCCCCGGCGGGAACCCGGCCTCGCGCACGAGCTCCACCAGGCGGATGCTGGTCAGCGGGGTGACCTCACTGGGCTTGATCACCACGGTGTTGCCGGTGGCCAGTGCGGGCGCGAGCTTCCACACCAGGATCATCAGCGGGAAGTTCCACGGCGTGATCAGCGCGTTCACCCCGACCGGCTCGCGGCGGGTGTAGTGCAGCGTGTCCGGGAAGGACACCGGGTTGGTGGTGCCCTGGATCTTGGTCACCCAGCCCGCGAAGTACCGGAGGTGCTCCGCCGCGCCGGTGACGCTGACCTGGCGTGAGATGCCGATCGGCTGGCCCTGGTCGCGTGTCTCGAGCGCGGCCAGCTCCTCGTGGTGCTCGTCGACCAGCGACGCCAGCTTGAACAGCAGCGCCGCGCGTTGAACCGGCAGCAGTCCCGCCCATGCGGGGTCGTTCAATGCCTTCCGTGCGGCACCGACGGCGGCGTCGACGTCGGCGGCCGACGCGGTGCCGACCTCCTCGATCACCTGGCCGGTGGCCGGATCGTACGTCGGCAGCGACCCGCCTCCCGCGGCGGTCCACTGTCCGTCGATGAACAGGCGTGTGGCCATGGCTAGCTCCTCCTCGACCGGTGTGTGATCGAGTATCGGGCGCCACGAGGTCTCCGGTCTTGCCCGCCAGGGCATGCCGATTGTCGGCCAGCGAACCGAATCCGCCGGACGTCGTCGCGCCTTGCGAGGGTGGGGACATGGACGTCATCGTGGTGGGAGCGGGTTCGGCCGGTTCGGTGGTCGCCAGGAGACTGGCCGATTCCGGGGCGTGGGTCACCCTGCTCGAAGCGGGCGGGCCGGACACCAATCCGGCCATTCACGACCCTTCGCGGGCCGGAGAGCTGTGGCACGGCCCGGAGGACTGGGACTACTACACCGTCCCGCAGCCGCACGCGGCGAACCGACGGCTGCACCTGCCACGCGGCAAGGTGCTCGGCGGGTCGCATTCGCTCAACGCGATGATCTGGGTGCGCGGCGCCCCGGCCGACTACGACGGCTGGGACCTGCCGGGCTGGCGGTGGGACGACGTGCGCCCGGTGTTCGAGCGGATCGAGAAGGATCTGCTCGACGTCGTACCGAACGAGCCGTTGCATCCGATCCAGCAGTCCATTGTGGACGCGGCGGTGCAGGTCGGCCTGCCGTTCAATCCGGATTACAACGGCGACGAGCTCGACGGCGTGTCGGTGCAACGCGTCACCACGCGCGATGGCAAACGGCTCAACACCTGGCTCGCCTACGGCCGGCCCGCGGCCGAGCGGATGACCGTCCACACGGGAGCGCTCGTGCACCGGTTGCTCATCGAGGGCGACAAGGTGACCGGCGTGCTCGCCGAGGTCGACGGCGAACTGCGCAAGGTCTTCGCCGACGAGGTCGTGCTCGCCGCCGGCGCGCTGGCGTCCCCGGCGATCCTGCTGCGCAGTGGGATCGGCCCGGTCGACGAGCTGGAGGTGCACGGTATCGACGTCGTCGCGGACCTGCCGGGCGTCGGGAAGAACCTGCACGACCATCTGCTCTCGCCGGTCATCTTCGCGACCGATCGCCGTCAGGTCGATCCGCCCGCGCCCGGCCGCTCGGTCACGCAGACCCATCTGTTCTGGCGCAGCCGCCCTGGTCTGGAGGTGCCCGACACCCAGCCGATCCACTTCAGCGTGCCGATGTACGAGTCGTGGATGACCGGTCCGGAGACCGGGTTCTCGCTGATGGCGGGCATGGTCACGCCACGCAGCCGGGGCAGTCTCCGGCTTTCGGGGCCGAGCCCGCTCGGCGAGCCGCTGATCGACCTGGCCGCGCTGGAGGATCCGGCCGACTTCGAGAGCCTGGTCGCGTCGGTCGAGCAGTGCCGGGAGATCGGCCGCGCGTCCGCGCTGGCCGACGACTGGGGCGCCCGCGAGCTGTATCCGGGGCCGGACGCCGATGTCCGCGAGTACGTCCGGCGGACCGCGATCACCTACCACCACCAGGTCGGGACCTGCCGGATGGGCACCGACGCCGACTCCGTGGTCGACCCGGAGCTCGCCGTGCACGGGATCCGCGGGCTCCGGATCGCCGACGCGTCGGTGCTGCCGCGGGTGACCACGGGCAACACCAACGCGCCGGCGGTGCTGGTCGGCGAGCAGGCCGCCCGGTTCATGCTCGGCCGATAGTGCGGCGCAGCCAGGAGGCCCGGGCGGCGAGCGCGGCCCGGGTCACCTCGCTGTCCGGGGCGATCCGGTCGAAGCCGTGGTACGCGCCCGCCCAGACGTGCAGTTCGGTGGGCACGCCCGCCTGCCAGAGCCGCCGCGCGTACCCGACGTCCTCGTCGCGGAAGATCTCGGCCGCGCCGACCTCGATGAAGGCGGGCGGGAGACCGGTGAGATCGGTCGCCGTGGCCGGAACGGCGTATGGCGACGTCTGTCCATTCAGGAGGGATCGCCAGCCGAACTCGTTGGCCGCCCGGCCCCACACCCCGCGTTCGGCGAATTCCACTGTGGACGCCGAATCGTTGCGGCTGTCGATCATCGGGCACAGCAGGAGCTGACCGGCGAGCGCAGGTCCACCGCGATCCCTGGCGAGCAAGGCGATACCCGCGCTGAGCCCGCCTCCGGCGCTGCCGCCGCCCACGATCAGCCGTCCCGGGTCGAAGCCGAGTTCGCCCGCGTGCTCGACCATCCACGTCAAGCCCGCGTAGCAGTCTTCGATCGGCGCCGGATGCGGATGTTCGGGAGCGAGCCGGTAGTCCACGGTCACCGCGACGAAGCCGAACTCCTCGACCAGCGAGACCATTCTGGGCAGGTCGGCGAACCGGTCGTCCAGCACCATCCCGCCGCCGTGGATGTTGTAGAACCCCGGCGCGTCCTTGGCGTCCCTCGGCTTGACGACCGTGACGACCACGGCGGTGCCGGGGACCCGCCGGTCCTCCCAGACGAGATCCCGGTCGCCGATCGCCTCGGCGCAACTCAGGTTCCCGTCGGCCATCACCCGCCGGATCTCCGCCAGCGATTCGGCGCCCAGTGGCGGTCCGGAAGGCAGCCCGCTCAGGGCTTCGGCGAGTTCGGGATCGAAGGCCGTCACGGTCCCTCCGGATCGACGACGCCCCGGTCGGCCCAATACGGCTCGACGAGTTCGCGGAGCTGCTCCGCGCCCACGCGCTCGACGAGGTCGACGGCGCCCAGGTTGTCCTTGAGCTGCTGGGTGCTCGTCGCGCCGAAGAGCGTGGTCGTGTTGGCCGGATGGGTGAGGGTGAACGCGAGACACAGCTGAGCGGGTGTCGCGTCCAGCCCGGCCGCGATCTTCGCCAGTTCCGGGGCGGAGGCGGCGATGCGCTCGCGGATGTCGCCGGGGTCGCGGCCGACCTGGCGCGCTCCGCTGTTCTTGCCCAGCAGGATCCCGCCTTCGAAGATATCCGACGACTGGAGCGTGACCCCGATTTCGCCGAAGACCTTCTTGAAGGGATCACCGTCCGGAATGGACCGTCGTGCGACGCTGTACTTCAGCTGCGCGATCGCGGGACCGGGCACGTTCTCGGCCGCGGCGAAATCGTGCAGGGCCTGGATCGTGCCGGCGGACCAGTTGTTGACGCCCCACTGCCGGATGAGCCCGGCCTCGCGGAGCTCGTTCAGATCCAGCACCAACCGGTGCAGATCGGTGTCGTCGCGACGGAGATCGCCCAGCACCACCAGATCGGCGTGCTCGACGCCCGCGCGGAACAGCGCGTTGTCCAGCTGGCCACGGAGGTTGTGCTCCGGATAGCCCTCCAGCCAGAGCTTGGCCGAGAACAGGTAGTCCTCCCGGCGGATCCCGGCCGCGCGGACCATGGCGGAGAACAGCACGTCGGTGAAAACCGCTGCGGCGCCGGGGAAACCGTAGACACCGACGTCGAAGAGCGTGATCCCGGAATCGACCGCGGTGCGGACCAGGTTGACCGCCTCGCGAAAGTCCATCCGGTCGTAGGTGTGCCAGGAACCGAGCGAGAGCACGCCGGTGAGCGGGCCGTCGCGGCCGATCCGGCGCTGGGGGATGACGGACATGGGTTCTCCTAGGGCTGGGGTGGCGGAGCTGGGGTGTGTTCGGGAAACCGGCGTACGCGTGAACCCGCCCCGGCCGAAGGCCCCGCCCTGCCGACGTCGATCGCGGTCGCGGGTTCACGGGCGGAAATCACGGCAGGCGGGGGTCGATGACGGCTTTGAGTTCACCGAGCCGCGACATCGACTCGACACTCTGCGAAGCTTGGGAAAGACCGACGGGCGCGCTGAAGAGTTCGTCCCACGGCAGCCGATCGGCGAACGTGCGGAAGAAGTCCACCGAGCCGTGGTAGTCGGCGATGTCGCCGTTGAGCGACCCGACGACAGTGAGTTCTTTGCCCATCACAGTGCCCAGCGCCACGGGAGAGGGCGCGGGACCGGTGGAGCCGACGATCGCGATGGTCCCGCGCTGGGCGGCGAAGGCGACGGCCTCTTCGCCGATGGTCGGCCCGCCGGCGAAGTCGAAGACGTGGTCGGCGCCCCGGCCGCCGGTGAGTTCCTTGACTCGCTCGACGCGGTCTTCGGCGCTGCCGTCGACCGGGATCGTCGCTGTGGCCCCGAAACGCTCGGCGATCTTCAGCCGATCGGCGGGACCGCCGATGGTGATCACGTCGCCCGCGCCGGAGATCCGCGCGACCGCGGTGGCGAACACGCCCAGTGCGCCCGCGCCCTGGACCACGACGGTCGCCCCCGGACGGATCCCGCCCGATCGCGAGACGGCTCGCAGCACGGTTTTGCCCGCGCAGCCCGACATCGAGGCCCAAGTGTCCTTGACGTCGCCGGGCAGGAGAAGCTTCGCCGCGCCGGGAGTCACGTAGCAGTACCGCACGAGCCCGCCGGTGGCGTACGGGAAGACGTCGGAACGCTGGAGGAACCCGTATCCGCGGCTATCGCACGCGACCGGTTCACGCAAGATCGTGCAGCCGTAACACTTTCCACAGGTCGACTCGGACCAGCCGATGCGGTCGCCCTCGGTGATCTCGCGGCCGAGCGTGTCGGTGGTCCCCGGTCCGACGGCCACCACCTCGCCGACCATTTCGTGGCCCAGCACCATCGGGAGCATGCCGGGGAAGGTCATCTGGCCGGACCAGAGGTGCACGTCGGTGCCGCACAGGGTGGTGCAGGTGATCCGGACCAGCGCGGCGCCCGGTTCCGGCTCCCCGGGCAGCGGTAGTTCCCGCAAGGTGAGCGCGGAGCCGTGTTCGGTGAGCACCGCCGCTTCGGTTCTGTTGACCATCTTTTTAGTCTACAGTCGTAGGAGAAAAAGTCCAGATCCTGGAGGAAACCATGCCGTCGCACCGTATTCGTCCCGCTTCACTCGTGGTTCGCGGCGGTCCTGTGCTCACCTTCGACCCGGCGGACACCGTCGTGCGGACGATGGCCGTGCGTGACGGCCGGATCGTCGCCCTCGGCGATGTCGCGCTGGACCACATCGGCCCGGAGACCGAGGTGGTCGACCTGGCGGGGAGAACCGTTCTGCCCGGTATCAACGATTCCCATCTGCATGCGGCCTGGCTCGGTGCGCGGTGGCCGGACACGCTCATCGGCGGTGCCGGATTCACCGGGGGAGAAGAGAAAACGGTGCGTTCCGCGGTCGAACGGCGAGCCGCCATCCTGCGTGCGGGTGACCTGTGCGCGTCGCTGGGCATCACGAGCTACACCGAACCCGGCCTGGGGCCTGGTGAGACCGGGTGTTTCAGCGCCGAGGTGCTGGAGGAGTACGCGAGGCTGGCCGATGGCGGGCTTCTGCGCGCGAGGGTGACCGCGCTGAGGTTGTTCGGACTGCTCGACGGTGCCAGTTCGCTGGCGGACTTCCGGCGTGGGCTGGCGATTCCGCCGCCTGCCGCGAATCCGTTGTGGCTCACCGTGCCCGGCGTGAAGATCTTCGCCGACGGCATTCCGCCGATGCGGTCCGCGTGGACGCATCACTGCTACGCCGACGGTTCGCACGGCGCGCTGCTCGTCGACGGTGACGACGATCCGGGTCGCGCGGGCAACCTGGCCGCGATGATCCGGCTCGCCCACGACGCCGGGATGACGGTGGCCGTGCACGCCACGGGGGACCGCAGCATCGAGGCCGCGCTCGGCTCGCTTCGCCGTGGGGACCATCTGGTGCACGGCGATCTGGTGACGGTGGATCAGCTCGCGCGAATGGCTTCGGCGGGCGTCGGCCTGACCACGCAGCCCGCTATCGCGGTGGCCATGCGGGGAATGCTGACGGACGCACTCGGTGCCGAGGTCGGTGCTCGTGCCTGGCCATTGACGGAAATGCTGGCCTCGGGTGTCCCGCTGACCTTGAGCAGCGACGCGCCGGTGGTGACCCCCGATTGGCGGGTGCACATCGCGGCGGCCGCCCGGATGCTGGAAGCGTCCGAAGTGGACGCCGGGCTGATGGCCCGGTTACTGCGCTGCTACACGGTCGCGGCCGCCGAGCAGGACGGTGCGGCGGATTGGAAGGGGTCGCTGACCGTGGGTCGCGTCGCGGACTTCTGTGTGCTGGCGGCGAACCCGCTTGAGGTCGGATTCGCGGACCTGCCGGACGTCGGTGTCGAACTCACCGTGTCCGGCGGCCGCGTCGTGTACTCAGGTGAGCAGCTGCCCGCCGTCGACCTGGAGGCTCACCCCGGTGAGATGGCCGGCGTCGGCGGAGGCGAGGAACAGGACTGACGGCACCACGTCGGCGACGGAAGCGATGGTTCCCAGGGGAATCCTCGCTTCCCATGCCGCGCGGGCGGCGGTGTCCGAAGCGAACCCGGCGGTCATCGGAGTGAGTACCGGGCCGGGCGCGACAGCGTTGACGCGGATGCCGTGCGGTGCCAGTTCGAGCGCGGCCGAGCGGGTAAGGGCCTCGACGGCTGCCTTGGTGGCCTCGTAGTGGCCGAGTCCCGGGGTCGGCTGCCGGGCGCCGATGGAGGTGATGTTCACGATGGCGCCCCGGGTGCCCGCTTCCAGCATGTGCGCGCCGACCGCGCGCGTCATCAGGAACGTGCCGCGGAAGTTCACCCGCATGCAGAGGTCGAAGACGCCGATGTCCAAGCCCACCAACGGCCCGCCGCCCCCGGCGAGGCCGGCGTTGTTGACCAGGACCTCCACCGGGCCGAACCGATCGGTGACCAGCGCCAGCGCCGCGTCGACCGATCCAGGGTCGGAGATGTCGAGTTCGACGTGCTCCGCGCCGAGTTCTCCGGCCAGGTCGTGCGCGGCGCGGACATCGACGTCGGCGATGACCACGCGGTCACCCGCGGACTGGAAGGCTTCGGCGACTCCGCGGCCGATGCCACTGGCACCGCCGGTCACCACAACAAGTCTCTTGTTCATTCTACAATCGTAGACTAAAACTGGTTTCCGTTACCAGCGAAAGGAAATCTCGTGGACGAGAAGCAGAACGGACTCGGCTTCGCCACTTCGGCGCTGAGCCTGGGCTCCTGGAACACCTGGGACCGCATGGATTTCGACGACGCGGTGCGCCTGCTCCGGTACGCGATCGACTCCGGGATCACGCTCTTCGACGTGGCTCACTACAACATGGGGCCGCATTCCGAGCAATCGCGCACGGACCTCCTCTTCGGCGAGGCCGTCCGTGCCGCCGGCATCAAACGCGACGAGTATCAGCTGTGCGGGAAACTCTGGCTCTGGGACTACCCGAACACCGGTTTCGCCGAGCAGCTCGCGACCTCGTTCGACCGTGTCGGCGTCGAGCGTGCGGAGGCCGTCGTGGTCGGCGACTATTTCGAGCGCCCGGACATCCCGCGGATCGTCACCGAGGTGGCCGAACAGATCCGGCTCGGCCGCTTCGACGTCTGGGGCGTGAACAACTGGCAGGCCGCGGACCTCGACCGGGCACTGGACTTCGCTTCCCGCGAAGGGCTTCCGGCACCGCGGTTCGCTCAGCTGAAGTACAGCGTCGT
Source organism: Amycolatopsis sp. NPDC043887 (assembly GCF_056435665.1). Classification (NCBI taxonomy): domain Bacteria; kingdom Bacillati; phylum Actinomycetota; class Actinomycetes; order Pseudonocardiales; family Pseudonocardiaceae; genus Amycolatopsis; species Amycolatopsis sp. NPDC043887. Next base: position 67,922 of record NZ_JBWKEB010000026.1, on the reverse strand, counting down.
GCGGCGTTCGATGGCGGAAGGTCCTTTCTACGGCGCGCATTTCGAGGCGGGACGGTTGACCTTGCAGGCGTCCGACGTGTTCGAGGGTGGCGTGCTGCTCGGCAGGACTCCGTCGCGGAAGATCGGCGCCGACCCGGGCGGGATCCGCGAGTCGATCCGTGCCGCCGCCACGCGCGTCGCCGCTGTTGCCGGGGACTTCGGGGTGAGTCCTTCGCAGCTGGCTCTCGCGTTCTGCCTCGCGTACACGCCGGTGGCGAACGTGCTGTTCGGCGTGAGCCGGATGGCTCAGCTGGAGGACAACCTGGGCGCTGTCGCGCTGGCTGCTTCCCGGGGTGCTGAGGTGCGGGCGGCCCTGGAGGATCTCTGGCTGGACCGCTCGGTCGCCGCCGATGGGACCTTCTGAACGCCTATCGCGGCTGCGATGAAGGACGCTTTCATGGCAAAATTTGCTATGAAAGCGTCCTTCATCGCAGCAGTGAGAGCACCGGACCCGAACCTCGGTGGCGTGAGCCGGGCGAGAGCGCCATGAAAGGTCCTTTCCTTGCAAAATTTGCAAGGAAAGGACCTTTCATGGCGTCGGTCGAGCCTCGGGAAGCGTTGCGAAGGTGGCTTCCGCAACGCTTCCCGAGCCGTTTTCCTGACACACGCGGAGAGCGGGAGACCTCAGCCCAGGAACTCCAGCACGGCCGCCTTGAACTCCGGGCTCCTCAGCGCCCCACCGTGGTCCCCGGGCACCCGCACGAGATCCGCCCCCGGCACCAGCTCCACCAACGTCTCGATGCCTTGGCTCACCGGATCCTCCACGCCCGCCACAAAGCGGGTGGGCACGGAGACAGCACCGGAAACCGGCGCGAAAGGCTCCGCCCGCAGGTCTTCGATGCACCGCGCGAGCGCGGCCGGATTCCGCCCCGGCGCGGTGATCATCTGAGCGATCATCCCCGTCAGCGGATCCGACGGAGCCTTGCCACCACCGGCGAAAGCCAGCGCGGCCGCGACATCGACGGCGCCGAAGGGCTCGAAAGGGCTCACGCCGGCTAACACGAGCCGCCGGACGGGAGCCTGTGCGGGCAGTTCCCAGGCCAGCCGCGCGCCCAGTGAATAGCCGACAACGTCCACTTCGGACAGTCCTGCGAGGAGCCGGGCGAGTTCCGAAGTGATCGCGACGGCACCCAGCGATCCCGAGGGGGCCGGGCTGGAGCCGTGCGCGGGAAGGTCGGGTATGAGCACCTCGTGTCCCGCGGCGGTGAGCGCGGCCGGCCACCCGGTGGTGATCCAGTCGGTGTGCCCGTCGGAGGCGAATCCGTGCACCAGCAGCACAGGCGGTCCCGAGACGGTTTCGGGAGTGAATCGGCGCACGGCCAGGGAAGTAGTGGCAGACAACGGGATCCTTTCTCAGCTGCCGGAGGGGCGGCGGGTGCGCAGGCGCTGCATTTCGCTCAACGTCCGCGCCCGGGCGTCGACGGCGATCCGCAGCGACGAGCCGATGAGGTTCAGCAGGAACACGCACACCATGATCGTCACGCCGGGGACGATCACCAGCCAGGGCGCCTGCACGAGGTACGACCGGCCTTCGGCGATCATGTTGCCCCAGGTGGGGGTCGGGGGAGCGATACCGAGACCGAGGAAACTCATCGCCCCGTCCACGAGCATGGCCGCCGCGGACAGGATCACGACCTGGACCAGCGCGAGCGGCAGCACGTTCGGGAACACGTGCACGACGAGGATCTTCCACCGGCTCATCCCCGAAACCCGGGCGGCGCCGATGTAGGCGCGACCGGCGATGCCGAGCACCCGGCTGCGGATGACCCTGGCGGTGAACGGCGTGAAGATCACGGTCAGCGCGATCAGCTCGGTCCAGATGCTCGCGCCGAGCGAGATCGCCAGCGCCATCGCGAGGATGATCGCCGGGAACGACATCCAGGCGTCCATCACTCGCATCAGCACCGCGTCGACGGCGCGGAAGAACCCGCTGATCAGCCCGATCACCAGTCCGGTGAAGGCCGCGCACAGGGTGATCAGGGCGGACAGCCCGAGCGACGCACGGCCGCCGGAGACCAGCCGGGCGAGCACGTCACGGCCGAACGAGTCCGTGCCGAGCGGATGCGCGGCCGACGGCGGCAGCAGCCGGTTGACCGGGTCGGTCGCGCTGACGCTCGGCAGGAAGAACGGCAGCACGATCACGGTCAGCACGATCACCGCCAGCACCGCCGTGGTGATCACCAGCATCCGGTTGCGCCGGAACACCTTGGCCGCTCGGCCGGGCGACGGCTTCTCGCGCACCGGCGACGTCTTTTCCACAAGAGCCACGCTCACGAGACACGCACCTTCGGGTCGAGCAGCGCGTACGAGAGGTCCACCAGCAGGTTGACCAGCACGAACAGCACCGCGACGAACAGCGTCACACCCTGGATCAGCGGGAAGTCGCGGGTCGACACCGCGCCCATCAGCAGATGGCCCAGCCCCGGCACGACGAAGATGGACTCGATGATCACGATCCCGCCGACCAGCATGGCGAAGTTGCTGCCCAGCTGGGTGATCAGCGGCATCAGCGCGTTCGGCAGGACGTGCTTGGTCATGACCTGCCGCTCCGGCAGCCCCTTCACCCGAGCGGTGCGCAGATACGCCAGTGGCAGCTCCCCGAGCAGGCTTTCGCGCAGGGTGAGCACGAACAACGCGGTCTGCCCGATGACCAGCACGGTCAGCGGCAGCACCAGTGCCGGCACGGCCGTCGCCGGGTCGGTGAACAGGTTCTCGTAGCCGCTGGAGGGGAACCAGCGCAGCGTCACCGAGAACACGAGCACGAGCATCAGCGAGATCCAGAAGTCCGGCATCGCCATCCCGAGCGCGGAGAGCCGGTCCAGCGCCCGTGCCACCGGATTGCGCGGCGACACCGCCTGCCACGAGGTGATCGCGACCGAGAGGAAGAAGCTGATCACCGTCGACAACACGGCCAGAGTCAGCGTCGGCAGGATGTGGTCGGCGACCACGCCGAGCACCGGCGCGTGGTAGGTGATCGACGTGCCGAAGTCGCCGTGCAGCACGTTCCCGGCCCAGCTGAGGTACTGCTCCCAGAGTGTCCCGTTCAGCCCCATGCTCTCCCGCAGGGCGTCCACATCGGACGGTCGCGCGGTCGGGCCGAGGATGGCCTGCGCCGGGTCACCGGGGATCAACCGGATGACGAAGAACATCATCGTCCCGACGATCACCAGGATGATCACCAGATCGCGCAGCCTGCGCAGCAGCAGACCGGTCATGACGCCAGCCAGGTGTTCCAGAAGACCCGGTAGAAGTCGCCGTAGCCCTTGAGCTTGGGGGAGTAGGCCGCGTACAGCTTCGACTGGCTCAGGGTGATCACCGACAGTTGCTTCCAGGTGAACGCCTGAAGCTTGTCCACCACCGCTTTCGCCTGCTCGGGTGTCGTCGAGGCGTTGAACTCGGCCATGAGGCCGTCCAGTTCGGGCGAAGACGAACCGTTCAGCGTGCCCAGGGTGAGCGCGGGCATCTGCGCGGGCGAGGTCAGTGCCGAGTCGAAGAACAGCGTGGTGATGTCCCAGCCACCCGGTTCCTTCGTCAGCGTGCCGAGCATGGTGGCGAAGTCGAAGGTGTCGATCTTGGTGTTGATGCCGATCTTCGACAGGCTGTCCTGGATCAGCACGGCCCACTTGCCGAACTCCGGATACGAGTTGGTGGTGACGATCCGGATCGTGGCGCCGGCGGTGATGCCGACCTCGGCCAGCAGCCGCTTTGCCTTCTCCGGGTCGTGGGCCTTGTAGACCTCTTCACCCGCGGTGGAGTAGAACTGCTTGTTGTCCGGCGAGGCGAAGGCGCCGGTCTCGAGGGTGAGGTCCTTGCTGCCGCCGGTGGCCGCGTTGATCGCGGGCTTGTCGAGCAGCAGGTTCAGCGCCTCGCGGGCGCGGGGATCGGCGAACTTCGAACCGGTGTTGAAGTTCGGGATCACGACGTTGTCGTTGCCGCCGGGCAGGTTGTGCACGACAACGGCAGGGTTGTTGCGCAGCGGCTCGTATTGGTCGTTCGTGGGCATGATGTGGTCCCACTGGCCGGTCTGGAGGCCGTTGATCAGCGCGTCCTGGTCGGAGACCACCTTGTAGGTCACGGTGTCCAGGTACGCGTGCTTGGCGCCCGCCTGCCCACCCCAGTCCTCTTCGGACCGGGACTTGTAGCCGGAGTAGCGCTCCAGCACCAGTTCGCGGCCGATGTCCCAGCTCTTCAGCTTGTACGGCCCGGTCCCGATCGCCTTGTCCTGGGCGAAACCGGTCGGTGCGACACCGGTGAGGTTTTTCGCCTCGTAGATCTCCGTGCCCGCGCCGGCGAGTTCGTTGATCAGCGGGTAACGCGGCTTCTTGAGCTTGATGGTCACCGTCGCCGGATCGGTCGGCGTGATCGCTTCGATGTCCGGCGTGACCAGCTGGCCGGTGCGGTGCACCTGCTGCCACCGCTTCAGGCTCGCCACGACATCCTCGGACGTCAGCGGGTTGCCGTCGTGGAAGGTGACGCCCTGGCGCAGTTTGAAGGTGTAGGTGAGCCGGTCCGGGCTGGTGGTGTAGTCCTCGACCAGCATGGGCCGGGCGGTGAAGCCCTTGTCCACCTCGAACAGCTTCTCGTACATCATGTTGCCGATATGCGCGGTCACCTGGCCGGGATTCGCGACCATGTCGAGGGACTGCGGATCGGTGGGCACGGCGACGTTCAGGTTGCCGCCGGGCTTCGGCGGCCCGTCGGCGGCCCCACCACCCGCCTGGCTTCCCATGCACGAGCTGAGCAGCAGGACGGTCGCCAGGCCGAGCGCGGCCTTGGTCAGGGTTCGTCTCATGGGTTCCGCACTCCAGTGTGGGGGTGGGCGGGCAGTTCGGGATTCGCCGCGAGGAGACGGCGGGTGTACTCGTGCCGGGCGTGGAGCCGGATCTCGTCCGGTTCGCCGATTTCGATCAGTTCGCCCCGGTACATCACGCCGACGCGGTCGGCGACCGACAGCACCAGGCTGAGGTTGTGCGTGATGAACAGGAAGCTGAGCGCGCGGGTGCGCCCCAGTTCCAGTAGCAGGTTCATCACCTGGCCCTGCACCGAGACGTCGAGCGCGGAGGTGGGCTCGTCGGCGACGATGAGGTCGGGTTCGGCCGCGATCGCGCGCGCGATGGAGACGCGCTGCCGCTGCCCGCCGGAGAGCTGCGAGGGCAGCTTCTTCGCGGTGCCGGAGGGGAGACCGACCTCGTCGATCAGTTCCGTGACGCGGCGGTCGAGTTCGGCACCGCGGAGTCCGGTGAGTTCCCGCAGTGGTTCGGCGATGATCCGGGCGGCGGTGTGCCGGGGATCGAGCGAGCTCTGCGGGTCCTGGAAGATGAGCTGCGCACGGCGGCGGAACGCGCGCTCGTCGCCGTCGAGCCCGGACGGCGTGCATCGGTGCTCTCCGAAGGCGATGGTGCCCGACGTCGGTGGCTCCAGCGCGCTCACCAGACGGCCGAGCGTGGTCTTTCCCGAACCGGATTCCCCGACCAGGCCGAAGAACTCGCCGGCCGCGATCTCCAGCGAGACGTCCTTGACCGCGTGCACCTCGGGTTCTCGGCTCAGCGAGAACCGGCCGCGCCGTCCGTACACTTTGGACACCGAATCGATGACGAGCGCGGTGCCCTCGCCGGTGTCTCCGGTTTTCGCGCGGCTCAACGACCTGGTTTCGGTCGCGACCGCTGATTCGCCGTTCATCGCGGCTTCGAGCAGGGCTTCGGAGATGGTGGGGAAGCCGTCGCGCCTGCTGACCCCGAGTTGCGGAACGCAGTCGAGCAACGCCTTGGTGTAGGGATGCTTCGGCGAATGCAGAATGTCCTCGGTGGACCCGAGTTCGACGAGTTCGCCGCGGTACATCACCGCGATCCGGTCCGCCACCTGCGCGGCCACGCCCATGTCGTGCGTGATGAAGACGCACGCCGTGCCGTGGTCGCGGCGGACCCGGTCGAACAGGGTGAGGATCTCCGCCTGCGTGGTGACGTCCAGCGCGGTGGTCGGCTCGTCGGCGATCAGCAGGCTCGGATCGGCCATCAGCGCCAGCGCGATCATCACGCGTTGCTGCATGCCGCCCGACATCTGGTGCGGGTACAGGGAAAGCACCCGGTCGGTGTCGGCGAGGCCGACCTCTTTCAGCAGGCCGCGAGCCTTCGCCTCGGCCTCGCGGTGCAACGGCGTACCCTTGCGCGCGGCTTGGCGCGGAAGGGAGCCTGGCTTCCGATAGGCCTCGATCAGCTGCTTGCCGACGCGCTGACTCGGGTTGAGTGAATCCAGTGCCTCCTGGAAGATCATGCCGATCCGCGGGCCGCGGTACGCGCGCATCTCGTCGGCGGAGAGCCGCGTGACGTCCACGCCGTCGACGGCGATCTCACCGCGGGTGAACACCGGCGCGACGAATTCCAGCAACCGGATGATCGACAAGGCCGTCACCGTTTTACCGCTGCCGGATTCACCGACCACGCAGAGTGTCCGGCCTTGGTCGAGGTCGAACGAAAGTTCGCGCACCAGTTCGCGTTCGGTTTCGTCGGCGATGACGCCGACGGTGAGTTCTCGTAATTCGAGCAGGGTCATGAATCCCCTTTCCCGAGCCCGCCCGAAGCGGACCGCACTGCCGGGGAACGGGCCTCCGGCGGGGGTAGTTCTACGCATGTTGACACTGGGCGGGTGCGCTGTCAATGGGTATATTCTACGAATGTAGGAAGTTGATATCCGGCGGGTTTTCCCTGGCAGTGGGCGAAAACTCGCACTGGATTCTTTTGTCTACATCTGTAGACTCTCGGCGGAAACGAGCTAAGGAGGGCACCCGTGAGCGGGTCGACCAAGACTGCCGGTCCCGAGCGGATCGTGGACATCGCCGTGGGCTACATGGCGGCCAAGCAACTCTTCGCGGCGAGCCGGATCGGCCTGTTCACCGCGCTCGCCGACGGGCCGCTGGCGGCCGCGGAACTGGCGGAGAAGACCGGCAAACCGGAGAAGATCACCCGCATCCTCGGTGACGCCATGTCATCACTCGGTCTGCTGTCCCGTGTGGACGGAAGGTACGAGTTGGCCGCCGACGCGGCCGAGTACCTCGGCGGCGGAGACCTCGATCTGGCGCCGTTCCTGACGTTCCTGGACTCGATCAGTTACCCGCATTGGCTGCAATTCGGTCACACGGCCGACAGCGGCGAGCCGGGCAAGCTGGAGATGGACGACGCGCGCTGGGGCACGTTCATGGCGGGTGTCATGACGTATAACGCCCTACACGCCAAGATGCTGGCCGGCGCTTACGATTTCGGCTCCCATCGAAAGGCGCTGGACCTCGGCGGGCTCTCCAGCGCGTTCGCTGTCGAAGCCATGAAGGCCAACGACGAACTGCACACCACGTTCGTCTTCGACCCGGGTTTCACCGAGTCGGTCACCACCGCGGCCGCCGAGGCGGGGCTCGCGGACCGCACGACCGTCGTCGGGGCGGAGACACCGACCGCGCGGGCCGAAGGCGAGTTCGACCTGGTGATGGTCAACCACGTCGTCCATCGTTTCGACGCGAAGCAGAACGCGGAGATCCTGCGCAACGCCCGTGCCGCCGCCGCGCCGGGAGCGACGCTGCTGCTGCTCGACTTCTTCCTCGACGACGACGCGGTCCAGCGGCCGATCGACGCGCTGCACGCGGGGGAGTACCTGGTGATCGACGGGACGGTCGTCTACCCGGAGGCCGAGGTCCGCGAGTGGCTGAGCGCGGCGGACTGGCGGGTCACCGACCGGCTCGCGCTGCCGGGCAGCCCGCGGGTGCTGGTCGCGGAAGCGGTGTGACCGTGACCCTCGATCCCGCGGTCAAGGAACTGCTCGCCCGCAGCGCCCCCTCGGAGGCGCCGGCCGGGCCGTTGACGGCTCCCGAGTTGCGTGCCGCTTTCGCCGCTTCGTGGCGACGTCCCGATTCCGTCGAAGAGGTCGATTCGGTGACCGACCACGTCCTGCAGTCCGGTGTGCGGGTGCGGGTCTACCTGCCCGAGGTGGCGGCGCCGGTGCCCGCGTTCGTCTGGATCCACGGCGGCGGGTGGACGATCGGCTCGATCGACGAGAACGAGGTCGCGTCGCGGGCGGTGTGCAACGCGGCGAAGGTCGCCGTCGTCGCGGTCGACTACCGGCTCGCGCCCGAGCATCCGTACCCGGCGGCCCCGGACGACTGCTACGCCGTCGTCGAATGGCTCGCCGCGGGAGGCGCCGGACCTGCGGTCGACGGGTCGCGGATCGCGGTCGGCGGGGAAAGCGCCGGCGGAAACCTGTCGACGGTCGTCTCGATGATGTCCCGTGACCGTGGTGGCCCGCCGTTGGCCGCGCAGGTGCTGATCTGCCCGGTGTACGGCCATCCGGACGACGGGTTCCGGTCCTATGTGGACTTCGCCGAGGGCTTCGGCATGACCGCCGGGGCGATGCGGTTCTTCTTCGAGCAGTATGTGTCGGATCCGGCGCAGCTGAACGATCCGTACCTGCTGCCGCTGCGCGCCGACGACTTGACCGGGCTCCCGCCGGCACTGGTGCTCACGGCCGAGTACGACGTATTGCGGGACGAAGGGGAGGAGTTCGCGCGGCGGCTGACCGACGCAGGCACCCACGTCGAAATGACGCGGTACTCGGGGCAGATCCATGGGTTCTATGGGCTCCACACGGATCTCCCGGCCTCGCCGCGCTCGCACCGGCACGTGGCGAGCTTCCTGACGCGGGTGTTCGACCCACCGCATTTCGTCCTCTGAATGCGGTAGTTGGCGCTACGTACTACCGCATTCAGAGGACGAAATGCGGTAGTACGTAGCGTCAGGGGCGGGTGAGGCGCTCGAAGAACGACTCGAGGTGCTGCCGCTGCAAGGCGATCGTCGAGAACTCTCCGGCGACCAGGCTCATCACGTTCGCCCCGGCGTTGATCAGCACGACCTCGTCGACCAGCTGCTCGTCGGGCGTTTCGGTGACGATGTCGCCGTCTTCCCGGCCCTCGGTGAGATACCGGTGCAGCAGGCCTCGCCACGAGCGGATGTGTTCGAGGTACTTGTCCTGCAGTTTCGGGTTGGTCAGCGAAAGCTGCCAGAAGGTGAGCAGGACGCGCCCCGCGGCGATGCGGTCCTCGTCGATGGGCATCGACGAGACGCACAGCTCGCGGAGCGCGGTCAGCCCGCGCAACTCGTCCAGCTCCACGTACTCGCGCATCATGCCGAGCGCGCGTTCGTAGGTGGCCTGGATGATGTCTTCCTTGCTCGGGAAGTACAGCTTGAGCGCGCCGTTGGCGAAGCCGGCGGCCGCCGCGATCTCGCGCATGGTGGCGGCCTCGATCCCGCCCTGGGTGATCAAATCCCAGGTGACGTCGACGATATGGCTACGCCGCTCGTCGTGGTCGATGATCTTCGGCATCGGCAGACCTCCCGCACTGGTTCTTCTACCAGTGTAGGAGATCAGACGCGGTGATACACGCGGTGCCCGGCGAACCACGTTTGCGTCACCTTTGTCTTGACGAGCGCGGCCGGATCGGTTCGGAACGGATCGCGGTCCAGTACGACGAAATCCGCCGACTTCCCGGGGACCAGCGAGCCGGTGACGTCGCCCAGCCCCATCGCGCGGGCGGCGGCCAGGGTGAAGACCTCGATCGCCTCGGCCAGGGTGATCGCCTGCTCCGGCCACAGCGCGCCGGGGAAGGTGCCGGTCGGATCCTGGCGGGTGACGAGGCCGTGGATGCCTTCCCACGCGTTCGGCGACTCGCTGACCGGCCAGTCCGAACCGCCCGCGACCAGCGCGCCCTCGTCCAGCAGCGACCGGTTCGGCTGCATCCGCCCTGCCCGCTCGCCGGGCAGGACCTCGGCGATGGCCGCCGGGATGACGCCGGGGACCCACAAGAACGGCGAGATGTCCGCGGCGACGCCCAGCGCGGCGAAGCGGGGGAGGTCGTCGGGGTGCACGAACTGGCCGTGCGCGACCTGGAACCGCGCTTCGGTGAAGCCCTCGGCGCGCACCTTTTCGACGGCGTCCAGCGTCGCGCGCACCGACGCGTCCCCGGTGCAGTGGACCTTGGCCGAGAGCCCCGCCGCGGCCGCGGTGCGCAACCAGCCGACGAGTTCTTCACCCGGCATGGTGGTGGCACCGTGATGGCAGGCCCCGTGCGCGGCGTCCGGCAGGTACGGCTCCAGGAAGGCGGCGGTCCGTGTGGGCGGGACACCGTCGAGGAAGATCTTCACGAAGTCCGGCCGGTGATGCTCGCTCCGGTACTGCCCGGCGACCTCCAGCAACGGTTCCCCGATCGGGTCGAAACCGAAGATCGGGTCGTTGATCAGCAGCGACGAAACGACCCAGGCGCGCAGTTCGCCCGCGTCGTCGAGCGACTTCAGCGCCCGCAGGATGTCGGCGGAGACGCCGGCGTCCTGGAACGCGGTGACGCCGTACGAGTGCAGCGTGCCGATCCCGTGCCGCGACGCCGCGACGTGCTGCTCCGCGGTGAGCGTCCGTGTCTCGCTGAGCGCCCGCTCGACGGCGACGCCCGCCGCTTCGAGCAAGACGCCGACCGGCTCCCCGGTCGAGGGATCGCGGACGATCTCCCCGCCCGCGGGATCGGGCGTCGAGGCGGTGACGCCCGCCAGCTCCAGCGCCCGGCTGCTCACCCAGCGGTTGTGCCTGCTGTCGTCCGACAGCATGACCGGACGTCCGCCGGCGGCTTCGTCGAGGGCGTGCCGGGCCGAAGTCCGTGAAAGGGTGCTGACCAAAGTGGACGCCCAGGCGCCGCCGACCACCCACTCGTCCGGCCAGAGTCCGGCGGCCCTCGTGCGGACGGCCGCGAGGATGTCGGCCAGTCCGGCGTCGAGGCCGAAGCTCAGCTCGAAGAGGGCCGCGCGCCCGGCGAGGGCGTGGTGGTTGTGCACGTCGACCAGGCCGGGCATCACGAACGCGCCTTCGAGGTCGACGACCTCGGTGTTCGGCCCGCGTTCGATATCCTCCAGGGACAGCACCTTGCCGTCCTTGATCGCCAGCGACGATGCCCAGGGCCTGCCACTGTCCACTGTGTACACGGTGGCGTTGGTGAGGACGATGTCGGCGGTCAAGGCTCAGCTCCCGGCCGGGTCGTAGGCCTCGGGGTGCACGGTGGTGCTCAGCAGCCTGCCGTGCGCGCCGAAGGTGAAGTGGGTCGGTGTGCTCCCGGTGGCGTCGAGTCCGAAAAGGACACCGTGCGAGCGCAGCCGCTTCGCGTCACGGTGGTCGGCGACGGTCACCGAGGCGCACGGGATCACCTTCTCCCGCCAGGCGAAGACGTAGATACCCGGCCGCAGCTCGTAGACCGAGTTCTCATCGGTGTCCGCGAGCCCCCGCTCTGGACCGGCAAGGCACTGCCACGTGTACCAGTGCGGGCTGAGGTACACGTGCTCGTAGGCGTGTTCGGTGCTGTACACCCACAGCACCCGGCGCCCGACCAGCGACGTGGTCGGGGCGAGCGATTCCCCGGTCGGCTCGATGCCGCCGATCGTGGCGGCCACGAAGGATTGTGTGACGCGGGGCGAGGTGTCGCCGATCTTGCTCAGTACCAGGAGGGCGCGGCCGCGGCGCAGGTCCAGCAACAGGGTGAACGCCTCGTCCTGCCGGGCCTGCGGATGGAACTGGACGTAGTACAGGTCGTCGTCGACCAGGAACGTCTCGCAGCGGTCGGTGCCCGTGCCGTGGTAGGTCCATTCGATCCGGGTACCGGAGAAGGCCGCGGTGAACGTGGTGCCGTCTTCGCAGGCGAGTTCGAACGAGCGGCCGTGCAGGTCGCCGACCGTGGGCGCCTTGTTCGCGTCGAAACCGGGGGCCAGACCGTCGAGCGGCAGCCAGGTGGACGTGTCGGACAGGGTCAGTTCGGGCATCGATGAGTCCTAGTGTCTGGTGGTGAACCCGCCTCCGCGATCGACGTCGGCAGGGCGCGGTCTGATGTCCGTCTCCAGCCGGCGGACAAGGCGCCCTGCCACCGCGACAGCGGGGCCGTCGGCCGGGCGGTTTCACCTGATGGTCGTTTTCGGGGGTGTCGTCAGCTCCGCCGACAGGCCTTTAGTGCTCGTGGGCGGAACAGTGATCGCCGGCGGCGCCGGAAGGCAGGTCGAGGGCCGGGTTTCGGTCCAGGAAGCCATAGGGGCGCAAGGAGAAGCCGGAGTAGTCGACCGGCATGACCGGCCAGTCCTCCGGACGCGGGATGTGGGTCGGGCCGAACACGTGCCACAGCACGAGATCGGTGTCGACGAGGTCGCGGTCGGCGGCGGTCCAGGCGGGCAGGCCCGCCCCGCCCGGATGCGCGTTCGGGCGATCGCCCGCCGGGAACCGTTCGTCCGCGCGGTACGGCGTCGCCCACAGGTGACGGGTGGCGAACGTCGCCCGCTGGTGGACGGTCGATTCCGGCTGCGCCATCAGGGTCGCGGACGGCCGGGGGACCAGCTGGTAGGCCGTCGGCGAGCCGAGCCGGTTGGTCCGCTCCGCGCTGCGGATCTCCCAGACACGCGCCTTGGCCGGATCCGCGAACCGCCGCGCCTCCTGTTCGGTGCGCAGCGGGGTCTCCTTCCAGGTGAACGCGTTCCCGTACGGGTTCCGCGCGCCCATGGGGATCCGTTCGACGTCGACCTCGACGAGCGAGTTGCGTTCGCCGTCGATCGCCACGTCCAGCCGCGCGCAGAACAGGTGCTGGTGCACCGGTGCGAACAGGCCGGGCGCGATCTCGTTGGCGTGCGGGTGGTCCGTGCCGGGGTGCGCGGCGCCGGCGAACACGATGCCGGTGGCCTTCGCCTCCAGTTCCACGGTGCCGTCGAGGTAGAAGTACCAGAAGAAGCCGTAGTCGTAGTTGCCGATGGTGGAGATCGACGAGATCACCAGCCGTCGCGAGCGGCGGACCTCGGCGCGGCCGTCGAGATCCGTGTGCTTCCAGAGGATCCCGTAGTCCTCCTCGTGCATGCAGATCGCGCGGGGGATCTCGACCGGATGGCCGTGGTCGTCGGCGACGAACGCGGGGAAGTAGTGGATGACGCCGAGGCAGTCGCAGCCCAGCCGCAGATCGTTGCCGTTCTTGCCGAGCAGGTACTCGCCCGCGTCGAAGTAGCTGATCCAGAACCGGCCGGGCGCGGTGTCGCCGTAGGGCACCACCATCTCCGGTACCGACGCGCGGTGCAGCACCGACCGGTCCTGGAAGCTGATCCGGTGCAGCGTCAGGCCTTCGCGGGCGTTGAAGCCGACCCGGAGCTTCCAGCCCTCCCAGGTGACCTCGTTGCCGTCGACGGTGAAGCTCGGGCCCGCCGGCTGGGTGATCTCGATCGGCTTGAGCGTGGTTCGGGCCGGGACGTCGCCGTAGCGGCCGTGCTCCGGCGGTACGGGCACGTCGCCTTCGTCCTCCACCCGGATGACGCGCTGCCCGGTCAGGTCGATGTGCACGATCAGGCCTTCGACCGGATGCGCCCACGGGCTGTCGGACGCGTCGTCGCGCAGGAACGTCAGCGAGCGGATGACCCGGCCGGTCTCGTCAGACCTGCCGAAGAAGCCGGGGGCCAGAGGAGCGCAGAAGGCGTGCTCGATCCGGTCGCCGAGCCCGCGCCGCTCCATCGCGGTCTGCCACTCCGGTGACGCCTTGGTGATCGACGCGGCGAGGTCGTACTCCTCGAACAGGTACGCAGGCTGACCTGCGCCGCAGTCCTCGTTGGAAACCACTTCGCGCTTAGCCAGCGAGACGACCACGTCGCGCGCCTCGCCGGTCGCGGTGTCCAGCAGCGTGTACTGGACACGGCGGTCGGGGGCGGCGTCGCCTTTCTCGGGCTCCACCGGCAGCACGGCCGGGAACCGCGTGGTCGCGGCGAGCAGGCCTTCGGCGGCCAGGATCTCGCGGCCTGCGGTGAGTTCGTCGGCGGTCAGCGGGTCGAGTGGGTGCGGCCTGGTCATGGTTCGCAGTCTTGCCGGTCCACCTCTCCCTGAAAAGGCCGTCATGCGGCTGCCGACAAGAAGGGTGCACTGACGGCCAACCTCCGTGAAAGGTCCGGACCGGAGGATGGCGGCATGGGTCTGGATCTCGCGGGCAAGGCCGTGCTGGTGACCGGCGCGGCATCCGGTATCGGCCTTGCCTGCGTCCAGGCCTTCCTCGCCGAGGGCGCGCGGGTCGGCGCCCTCGACCGGGCACCCGTCCCCACACTGGCCGACGGTCTCCTGGCGATCAACGCCGACGTGACCGACGAGCCGTCGATGGCGGCCGCCGTCGAGGCCGTGGCGAGCCGGTTCGGCGGACTCGACGTCGTGGTGGGCTGCGCGGGGATCTCCGGACCGGTGGGCACACCGGTCACCGAAACCTCGGCGGCGGATTTCGCCGCGCTCCTGGCGATCAACGTCACCGGCCAGTTCCTGCTGGTCAAACACGCCGCGCCGTGGCTCACCGCGTCGGGTGGCTCGGTCGTGCTGCTGGCCAGCGACTCGGCGTTCACCAGCGCGCCCGGCATGGTCCCGTACTGCGCTTCGAAGGGCGCCGTGGTCGCGATGACCAGGGCTCTCGCCGTCGATCTTCCCGGTGTCCGGGTGAACTGCGTCTGCCCGTCGGTGGTCGACACCCCGATGGCGCGCGGCGATCTCGGCGACGTACTCGACGATCCCGCTTTCCCGGTGCAGGCTCCCGAAGAGGTCGCCTGGCAGGTGCTCCACCTCGCGTCCGCGCGTTCGCGGGCGGTCAACGGCCAGGCCGTGCTCGCCGACTTCGGCGTCTCCGCCCGTTCCGGTTTTCCCGCTTAGAAAGGACTCCGCAAGTGAAGAAGGTTGTCGCGATCACGGGTGGCGGTACCGGTATCGGCGCCGCGGTGGCCCGCCGGTACGCCGACGAAGGCGCCCAGGTGGTGGTGCTCGGACGGCGGCTCGAACCGCTGGAGAAGGTGGCCGCCGAAACCGGCGCGCACGTCATCGCCTGCGACGCCAGCGACCGCGAAGCCGCCGAGAACGCCGCGGCGGAGATCGTCGGCAAGTTCGGCAGGCTGGACGTCGTGGTGGCCAACGCCGGTGGGCACGGCCTGTCCTCGGTGACCGACACCGGTGACGAGGAATGGGAACTGGCCCTGCGCTCGAACCTGTCCAGCGCCTTCGTGTTCTGCCGGGCCACGCTGCCCTCGCTGGTCGAAACCGGCGGTCAGGTGGTCATCGTGTCCTCGCTGGCGGGGTTGTTCGCCGGGCCGAACGTCGCCGGCTACACCGTCGCGAAGCACGCGCTGATCGGCCTGACGCGCTCGATCGCCCGCGATTACGGGCCGAAGGGCGTGCGCGCGAACGCGGTCTGCCCCGGCTGGGTGCGGACCCCGATGGCGGACGGCGAAATGGACCAGTTCGCCGAGGCGGCGGGCTTCGACGGCGGCCACGACGAGGGCTACCGGCGCGTCACCGCCGAGGTCCCGCTGCGCCGTCCCGCCGAACCGGAGGAGATCGCGTCGATCGTGCGGTTCCTGGGGTCTTCGGAGTCTTCGTACATCACCGGTGCGGTGATCGTGGCGGACGGCGGCGCGCACGCCGTCGATCTCCCGACCTTGGCCTTCGAACGGGCGGGGATGGGTTCTTAGACGGGTGCGGGCTCCGTGAAGGCCTCCTTCCCTACCTTGAGAGTAGGGAAGGAGGCCTTCACGGACTTCCGAACGGTCAGGATTCGCCGAGGTAGGCCGCGTGCAGGGTGCCGGGCGAGTCCAGCAGGCCCTGCGCGGAACCCGCATAGGTGACCCGCCCCGAAGAGACCACCAGCGCGTCGCTCGCCACCCCGAGGGCCAGATGCGTGAACTGCTCGACCAACAGGATCGCCGCGCCCTCCTCGGCGAACCGGGTCACCATCGGCAGCAGCCGCGTGAACACCACGGGCGCCAGGCCCAGCGACATCTCGTCGATCAGCAGGAACGACGGCCGCGCGGCGAACGCGCGGGCCAGCACCACCATCTGCTGTTCGCCGCCGCTGAGCAGCGCGGCCGGTGAATCGCGGCGCTTCTCCAGTTCCGGGAACAGCTCGAACAGTTCGTCGGCCCGCGCGCGGGTGCGCGCGGTCAGCATCAGGTTCTCCAGCACGGTCAGGCCGCCGAACACCGCGCGCCCCTGCTCGATATGCGCCAGACCCCGCCGCGCACGGGAGACCCGCGACTGCTTCGTGATCTCGTCGGATCCGATGTGGACGGTTCCGGCCGAGGCGGGGACCACGCCGGAGACGGCCTCCAGCAGGCTGGTCTTGCCGGCGCCGTTCGGGCCGACGAGCGCGGTGATCCGGCCCGGCTCCAGGGTCAGGTCGACGTCCCGGATCACCGGCCCGGCGCCGCGGGTGACGGTCAGTCCCGCTATCCGCAAAGCGTTCACAACAGCTCCGTTTCACCCATGTATGCCTTGAGTACGGCCGGATCGGCGAGCACTTCGGCCTGCGGGCCGGAGGCCAGCACGCGGCCGAAGTCCAGGACGGTGATCGTGTCGCAGACCGAGCGCACCAGGTCGAGGTCGTGCTCGATGAGCAGCACCGACACCCCGAACCGCGCGGGGACCTGCCGCAGCCGTTCCCCGAAGGCGACGTGTTCCTCGTGCGGAAGTCCCGCGGCGGGCTCGTCGAGCAGCAGGACACGCGGCCGCGCCAGCAGATGCCCGACGACCTCGACCAGCCTGCGCGCGCCGACGTCCACTTGCGACAGCGGAGTGCGGGCGGCCGGGCAGCCGAAGAAGTCCAGCGCATCGCCGATTTCGTCGGCGGTGAGCCGCCGCCTGGCGAGGAACTTGAGGTACGCCCCGACCGTCAGCCCCGGCGGGACGCGATCCTGCTGGAACGTCCGGCGCAACCCGGCGCGGGCCCGGTTCGACGGCGACCCGGTCAGCGGGCTGCCGCCGAGTTCCACCTGGCCCTCGGCGTTCGGCAGGAAGCCGCTGATCGCGTCGACCAGCGTCGACTTCCCCGCACCGTTCGGCCCGATGACGCCGAGTACCCCGTGTTCCGGGACCGATATGTCCACTGACGATAGTGCGGCCACGTGGCCGAAGTTCACGCTCAGCCCGCGTACGGTGAGCACCGGTGGACCAGGTGAGACCGGTTCCACCGTGCTCGTCCCGGCGGCGAGATCGAGTTTCGCCGGTTCCTTCCTGGCGCGCCGATACCACACCTGGCGCACCGTGGTGCCCAGGTTCCCGCCGCCGGCCAGCGCCTGGACCCCGAGCACGCCGAACACCACGAAACCCCAGTCCTGCGGGATTCCCCAGCGTTTCAGCAGTTCAGGAACTCCGACCCACAGCACCGCGCCGAACACGGCCATGTCGATCAGGTGCGCGCCCGACATGATCGCCAGCACGTAAAGCGCCAGCGACTGGATCGCGGTGAAACTGGCCGGGAAGGCGAGCCCGACCTGCCCGGTGAGCAGGCCGCCGCTGATCCCGCCGAGGGTGGCGCTCACCGCGAACGCGGTCAGCTTCGACGTCCGCACGCTCGTCCCGGCGGCGGCCGTGCCGCGTTCGGAGAACGCCACCGCCTGCCAGGCGCTGCCCCAGCGCCCGCGGCGCAGGAAGTACACGGCGAGGCAGCAGAGCACCAGTACCACGACGGCGAGCTGGAAGTAGGCCCGGTCGTCGGAGAAGGCGTCCGGCCGTTCGACCGAGATCCCGCCGGAGACGCCGGGGAACTGGAGCTGGACCAGCGCGAGGTCGGCCGCCGCGGCGAGCCCCAGCGTCACGACGGCGAGGTTGATTCCACGCAGCCGCAGCGCCGGCAGCCCGACGAGCACCCCGACCACCCCGGCGGCGAGACCGCCGAGCACCAGCCAGGTGAGGAACCCGCCCGGAGCCTGCGCCTCGTTCAGCGCCGACACCGTCCAGGCGCCGACGGCACCGAAGGTCAGCTGGCACAGGGAGATCATGCCCGCGCTGCCGGTGACCACGCCGAGCCCGAGCAGGGAGATCCCGGCGACGACGGCGCTCATGCCGAGGTAGACGAAGTACCCGTCGAGCCCGACGCTCAGGCCGTACCCCACGGCGATCGCCACGATGGCGACCGCGAACGGAATCCCGCGTTCAGCGAGCCGCATCCCACACCTCCTTGCGCTGTGACCAGAGCAGCAGCGCGACGATGACCGCGAACGGCAGGAAGTACCGCACCACCGAAAGGCCGTCGACCTGCGCGGCCGCGCCCTGGATCAGGCCGAGGCCCAGCCCGCCCGCGACCGCGAGGTCGAGACGGCGGAATCCGCCGAGCAGGGCGGCCGCGGCCGCGGGGACCACGAGCATCGCCAGCGACGTCGCGTCGTTGGACTGCGACGGCGCCACGATCGAGATCACCAGCGTGCTGACCACCCCGGTGACCGCCCATACCGCGACACTGAGCCGTTTCGCCGGGATGCCCAGCAGCTCCGCCGTGGTCGGGCGTTCGGACAGCGCCCTGAGCCGGACCCCCGCCGGGGTCCGGCTCAGCACGATCCGGCTGGCCACCGCCACGAGGACGGCCAGCGCGACCGTCACCACGGTGACCTGGCTGATCACCACGCCGCCGACGGTGACCGCCGGACCGTCCAGGATCGGGTGGAACGGCTGTGGCTTGTTGCCGAACAGGATGAACGACAACGAGATCAGCAGGAGCAGCACCGCCACGGTGACCGCCGATCGGGTGCCGGTGTCCGCCTCGGCGAGCCAGGTGGACACGATCCAGCCGAGCAGCGCGCTCAGCAACCCGCCGAGCAGGATTCCCGCCACCGTGGCCGGCCACGTCGGCAGTCCCGCGTGGACGGACAGGAACACCGCCACGTAGCAGCCGAACATCCCGGTGGCCGACTGGGCGAAGTTCACCACCCGCACCAGGCGCGACATCAGCGTCAGGCACACCGCCAACACCGCGTACAGTCCGCCGGAGGCCAAGCCTGCCAGCGCTCCCTGCAGCATGTTTCCTCCTGTGTGAGGGAAGGGAGCGGTGCGTAGTGGGGCGCGGTGGTCGTGAGTGGCGTTTCGGGTTAGAACCCGAAACGCCGCTCACGACCCAGGTGACCCACCACGCACCCGCCTCCCGTTACTTCTGGGGGATCCGCAGCCAGTCGTCGGCGACGAGCTCCCATTTGTTGGTGCCGGAGGCGAGCTTGATCGGCCAGCCCGCGGTGTTGTCGTGGTGGGTCTGCCCCGGTCCGAAGACGTACGGGGTGCCGACCATCGGATCGGTGATCGGCTTCATCTCGCGCAGTGCCTTGGTCACCGATTCGCGGGTGATGTCACCTTGGATCCCGCGGATGACGTCGAGGAAGTACTTCGCCGCCAGGTAGCCGCCCTGGCTGAACGAGGTCAGCGGGATGTTGTTCTTGGTCATCAGTTCGCGCCAGTCCTTGTTCTGCGGGCTGGTCGCGTCGGTGAACGGGTAGAACTCCGCGGGCACGTACACTCCGGCGCCGGCGTTGGTGATGGCCTTGGCGTAGTTCTCGCTGTAGACGCTGGTGAGCAGCAGCCACGTGACGTCGTTCCAGCCCTGCGCCGCGGCGGCCTTGAGCTGCCCGATGGAATCCGGCTCGACCGGGTTCACCGTGATCGCCTTGCACCCTGCGTTGCGCGCCTTGACGATGTACGAGGTGTAGTCGGAACCGCCGTAGGGCACGGTCGCGTCGAGGTACTTGAGCTTCTTGCCGGTGATGGCCGACCACTCGTCGATCGCCGCCTGGTACGACGGCAACGTGTTGCCCGCGATCTCCAGCAGCGCGCAGATGTCGTTCAGCTTCAGGGTTTCCGAGCCGTAGAGCAGGGTCAGCGTCATGTCGTGGTACGGGCCGACGTTGACCGGGGCGATGTTCGGGCTGGAGAAACAGGCCGGGTCCACGCCGATACCCTGCATGGACAGGATCTTCTGCTGTTCGTAGTACTTGTTGTTGATCTCGCACTCGATGAGGCTGGACGAGCCGACGAGCGCCACCGCCTCGTCCCGGCCGACGACCTCGCGGGCCGCGGCGGCGGCCGCCGCCGGGTCACCCTTGTCGTCGAGGGCCTTGTACTGGATCTGTCTGCCGTTCACGCCGCCGCTCGCGTTGGCCGCGTCGAAGACCGCCTTGGCCGCCTGGGAGGCCTCGGGGAACGTGGCCGCGCCGCTCAGCGCGTTGACCGAACCGACCACGATCGGCCCGCTCGAACCGCTGTCGGAACCGGCGCAGCCTGCTGTGGCGACCAGGACGGCCGCGGCGAGGGCGACGAGGCGCCGCGCGGGTTTCACCGGTTCTCCGAAGCGTTCATAGCGTCGGCCACGGGGACCGAGTCGACGATCTGCTCGAACGAAGTGACCTTGCCGTCGGCGAACTTCCACACGTGCGCGACGCGGGCGGTGAACGAGCGACCGGTCCCGCGGTGCTTGCCCTCGTAGGTCCCGATGCCGATCACCGCGTCACCGGCGTCGAAAAGGTCGCCGAGGGTGAAGGTGTAGCCGTCCCAGTCCTTCGCGATCGCGCCGAAGACGTTGTCCCGGACTTCTTCGGGGCCGGTGTAGGTGCCGGCGTAGGGGAAACCGGCCGCCTCCGTCCAAGTGGTCCCGGGATCGAGCGGGGCCAGCATGCCCGCCAGATCGCCCCGGTCGCTCGCGGCGTAGTGCGCGGCGATGATGTCTAGATTGGACACTGAGGCTCCTTAGACCGGTTGCGCGTCGGGATAGGCGACGGCGCCGAGTGGGTAGATGTGCCCGCCCGCGCGGGAATGTTCCGACCGGCCGTCGCCGGTCAGGCCGAGGAAGACGCCGGTGGTCTTCAGCGCGTAGCCGAGATCGTGCAACCACACGCTGGCCACGGCGATGCGGAATTCGCGGAAACAGAACAGGTAGAGCCCGTCCTGGAACTTCCACACCGTCGACAGGTCCATGTCCCCGTGACCGCGCTGCACACCTTCGAGGCATTGCCAGGCATAGCGTTGCGAGGACACGTACACATGCTCGTAGAGGTGTTCGGGGCTGTAGCGGTAGATGTTGCGCTTGCCGATCAGGTCGCGCGACGGACCCGGTACCTCGCCGGTCGGTGTGCCCGCGTCGGTCGTGCCGGACCAGAACGTCTGCGAGACACGGGGAACGCCTTCGACGTCCTCGGCGCCGATGACCGAGCGCACGGCGAGCGCGCGATGCGTCGTCGTGGAAAAGACGACGGTGAGCGCCTCACCTTCCACGCTGGTGTGTGGGAGATTGACGAAGAAAACGTCTTCCCGGACGGCGACCGCGTCGTACGGATCCTTGATGCCGTTGCAGGTGACGGTTTCAGCGTCCTCGAATCGCAGCGCGAGCGTCTTTCCGTCATCGAGGGTGACGGTGAGCTCGCGTCCCGACAGGTCCGCGTTCGGCAGGCGGTAGGTGGCTATTCCGGCGGCGAACTCGTCATAGGTGCGCCACTGTTCCTCGGGTGCTTCGGGCATGCGGTCATCGTCGAGGCGACCGCACCGGCGAGGCCAGCTGTCACGCGCTGGGCGGCAACAACCGGTCGCTCACGGTCAAGCCGCGGCGCAGTTCGCTCGGCGAGCAGCCGAATTCCGTCTTGAACACCCGGCTGAAATGCGGCGCGTCGACGAAACCCCACTTCGCCGCGATGGCCGCGACGGGCCGGGAAAGGTGCACGGGGTCGAGCAATTCGCGGCGGCAGTGTTCGAGCCGCCGGGTGCGGATCCAGCCCGAGACGGTCGTGCCCTGTTCGTGGAAGAGGCCGTGCAGATGCCGGGTGGAGATGTAGTGCTCGGCCGCGATCTGCGCCGGGCCGAGGTCGGTGGAGGAGAGGTTCGAGTCGATGTAGGCGAGTACGCGGCGCATCAGCTCGTGGTGCGGCCCGGCGGTCGCGCGGGCGAGGTCCAGTTCGCTGGCGAACAGCGTGGCGAGCAGATCGACCGCCGTATGCGCGAGCCGGACGCCCGCCGGCCCGCCGAGCTGGTCGAGGTTGCTGCCGAGTTGCGCGAGGAAGGGCACCACCACGTTGCCCATGCCCCGCTTGCCCGACATGGGTACCGCGGTCAGCTGGCCGACCAGGTCACGGGGGAGATCGATGAGCCGCTGCGGGAACATCACCACGAGCGTGCGGAAATCCTCCTCGAACGCCAAGGTGTACGGCCGGTGCGTGTCGTACAACGCCACGTCCCCGGGGCGCAGCATCGCCTCGCGGTTGTCCTGGACCAGGAGCCCGGTGCCGGACAGGATCAGGCTCAGCTTGTAGTAGTGCCTGTCCGCCCTGGCGATGAGCTCGGGCGTCCGTTCGACCACGTGCGCGGACGCGGTCACCTCGGTCAGCTGGACGTCGTCCGCGCCGCACGAGCGGATGCGACCGCGGAAGTGGTCCCGGTGCTCGCTCGTCACGTGCAGCGGCACGAAGGACTGCGACACCACCGTGCGGAAATCGGTGAAATCTCGCGCGACCGTGGTGGTGGTCGGGTCGGCGGTGGCGGTGGTCACGGGGTCACCTCGCAGCATCGGGGGGTGAATTTCATATACGATAAGCGATACGATGCTGCCGGGCAATGATCGCGGCGAGGTCAGTCGGCGAGGCGGAACAGGAGGGTCCTCGGGTCCACGTCGACGGGTACCACCGTGCCCGTTTCGTAGCGGCCGACGTCTTCGGTGAGGACGCGCGCACTGAACGGAGTCACTCCCGGGCCGGTGACGACGAGGTCGACGTCGTCCGCGGGTGTGCTCACTTCGCCGACCCAGATCCGTTTCCTGGAAACGACTTCGGCGTTCGCGCGGACCCCGGACCGGTCGAGCCCGCGGTGGGCCTCGCGAGCCTTGGCGTTCTGCCTGAGGTGCGAGCCGACGGTGCCCAGGCCGCCGAGCGTGAACACGACGCCCATGGCGATGACCACCAGGCGGTCGTCGTCGCCGGGTTCGAAGTAGCTGCTGATCCAGAGCAGGCCCGGGCCGATCAGGACCAGGATGGTCATGAAGAAGCCCAGGAGGCACCCGTTGACGGTGAAGGCAGGCAGCTCCGGTGCTTCCTTGCCCTCGCGGTCCGTCTCCACGGGCGTGAGGTTACTGGCCGGTTTCCGTCGGTGGTCCGGTAAAAATGCCCGCTTGCCGAAGCGGGTCCGCGCCGAGACGGACCCGTGGTCAGCCAATCACCCGCGAAGGGATTTGTTCGTCCTTTGTGGACATACGGTGGTCTTCACCGGTCAGGCAAGGCAAGGCAGAGGGCGTCCAGCGCGGCACCGAAGGCGTGTTCGGGTGGGGTGCCGTACCCGATGACCAAGCCCTCGCGCCGGGGCATCGCGCTGTCCGGATGCGGATACGCGGCGAGGCCGTCGAGAGCGAGCCCCTGACGCCGTGCGGCGCGCAGCGCGGCTTCCTCGGTACCCGCGGGCAGTTCGAGCACGGCGTGCAGCCCCGCGGCGATTCCACTGACCGTGATGTGCGGGGCGCGGTCGGCGAGTGTGGTCGTGAGCAGGTCGCGACGGTGCCGATAGACCTTCCTCATCCGGCGCAGATGCCGGTCGTAGGCGCCGCTGGTGAGGAAGTCGGCGAGGGTGAGCTGATCGACGACGCCCGACCAGATCTCCCGCGGTCCCTTGGCGGCGACGACCTCGTCCGCCAACCAGCCGGGTACGGCCAGCCAGCCGAGCCGGAGCGCGGGGGAGAGGCTCTTGCTCGCCGAACCGAAATAGACGACGTGATCGGGGTCGAGACCTTGTACGGCGCCGACCGGCTCGCGGTCGTAGCGGAACTCGCCGTCGTAGTCGTCCTCGAGGAGCAGGCCGCCGGTCGCGCGTGCCCAGTCGATGACCGCGGCTCGGCGCTCCGGAAGCAGGGCACCTCCCATCGGGTACTGGTGGGCGGGGGTCAGCAGGACGGCGTCCGCGCCGGTGCCGTCGAGCTCCTCGACGCGTGCTCCGTGGGCGTCCACCGTCAACGGCACCGTTTTCAGCCCGGCCTCTTCGAGCAGCGAGCGGTGGAACTCGAGTCCGTACGACTCCACGGCGACAGGGCCGCGCAGGACCCGGCGCACCAGGCTCAGCCCGTGCGCGAATCCGGAGCAGACCACGATCCGGTCCGGTTCCGTGCGTACGCCCCTGGTCCGCGCCAGGTACTCCACCAGAGCCGTCCGCAACTCCGGCCTGCCGCGGGGATCGCCGGCGCCGAAGGCTTCGTTGGGAGCGGTCGCGAGCGCCCGCCGGGCCGAAGCCGCCCAGGCCGAACGTGGGAAGGCGGAGGCGTCCGGGGAACTGGGCATCAGGTCGTGGACCACGCGCCGTGAGGCCGGGCGCGCCGGACCCCGTGATCGGCCGGGTTCCAGCGGCGTGGCGCGATGCGCGACGCGCGTGCCCGAACCTTGGCGGGCGATGAGCCAGCCTTCTTCGGCCAGCTCCGCGTACGCGTCGGCGACGGTGTTGCGAGCGATGCCCAGGTCGGCGGCGAGGGCGCGATAGGGCGGCAGCCGGGTGCCGGGCGCGAGCCGTTCGGACCGGATCGCTTCACGCAAGGCTCGCATCAGCCGGAACCGCACGCTCCCACTGCCGGCGAGCTCCAGATGCAGATCGCTGCCCCGGTCCATCACGACGCCGCGAGCCGACGGTAATTGACCCATGAAATCTCCACGAGAATGCACCATACCGTGGGTCACTTGCGCTTCTAGTGTCCTTGGCATGACCACAGTTCACATTCCCGAGCGGATGGATTTCTCCCACGTGGCCCCGCGAGTCTTCAAAGCCGTGCTGGCTCTGGACGCCGCGGCCCGCGCCGGTCTGGATCCGGTCCTCCTCGAACTCGTGCAGATTCGCGCGTCCCAGATCAACAGGTGCGCGTACTGCATCGACTACCACACCAACGACGCGCGCAAGGCAGGCGAAACCGAAGAGCGCGTCAACCAGCTGAACGCTTGGGAAGAGTCGAGCCTCTACACCGCGAAGGAGCGCGCGGCGCTCGCTCTCACCGAAGCCGTGACCCTGCTGCCACAAGGGGTTTCGGACGCGGTGTACGACCAGGCGGCTCTGCACTTCGAGGACGCGGAGCTCGCCCAGCTCATCGCGCTGATCTTCACGGTCAACGCCTGGAACCGGATGAACGTGACCACCCGCAAGACGCCGGGTACCGAATAGCCGCTCCCCGCACACGAAGGGCGATGGCCGCTCGCGCAGCCATCGCCCTTCGATGACTCCCCTCCGACCATGCTCTCGAAAGGCTGACCTCGTGACCGCCGCCGAAACCCTGCCCAGGAGCCACTCACCGGTCAAGGGCTGGCTCGCCGTCCTGGCCGTGACACTGGGCATCTTCGCCCTGATGACCTCCGAACTGCTGCCCGTCGGCCTGCTCACGCCGATCGGTTCGGCCTTGGACATCTCCCCGGGAACGGCGGGGCTGATGGTCACCGTGCCCGGTCTGGTCGCCGCGATTTCGGCGCCATTGGTGACCGTGGCCATCGGCAAGACCGATCGGCGGCTGGTGCTGGCGGTGCTGGTCGGTCTCGTGGGCGCGGCCAACCTGGCTTCCGCGTTCGCCACCGGCTTCGCGCTCGTTCTCGTCGCCCGCTTCCTGATCGGGATCAGCGTCGGCGGTTTCTGGGCCCTCGCCGGCGGTATCGCGCTGCGCCTGGTGCCCAAACACCACGTCGCGCGCGCCACCGCCGTCATCTTCGGCGGTGTCGAGACGGCATCGGTGCTGGGCGTGCCCGCCGGTACCCTGATCGGCGACCTCGGCGGCTGGCGGACGGCTTTCGCGACCGTGGGCGTCCTCGGCCTGATTTCCTTGGCCTGCATGGTCTTCCTGATGCCGAAGGTGGAGCCGGACCAGACGATCGCCTTCGCGGATCTGCCGCGGGTGTTCCGTTCGCACGCCGCGGTCCGCGCGGGTATCGCGATGACCTTCCTGGTCATCACCGGTCACTTCGTCGCCTACACCTTCGTGCGGCCGATCCTGCAGGAAGACGGCGTCGCGGACGGCATGATCGGTGTGGTGCTGCTGATCTTCGGAGTCGCGGGCATCTGCGGGAACTTCCTCGCCGGCGCGCTGATCGACCGGTACCTGCGGCAGACCGTGTGCGGGATCGGCGTGGTTCTCGCGACGGCCATGGCCGTGTTCGCCGTGACCGACAACGACACCTTCTCGGCCGCCGCGATCCTCGTCCTCTGGGGGCTGGGCTACGGCGCCGTCCCCGTCACCTTCCAGACCTGGATCCTCGCCGCCGCGCCGGATGCGACCGAGGCGGCTTCCTCGCTGTACGTGTCGGCGTTCAATTTGTCCATCGCCCTCGGCGCGCTCTTCGGTGGCTTGGCCGTCGACGCCATCGCCACCGTCAGTGTGCTGTGGATCGGCGGAGCACTGGTGCTGCTGGCGGTCCCGGTGGTGGGGCGGCGGAGAAGGTGAACGAAACGATCCGCTTACGCGAGCGCGGCGGGGAGCGTTTCGAAGCCGCGCAGGATCCGGGTCTCCCGCCGTCGCGCACCGTCGAGCAGCCGCAGGTCCGGGAAGCGCTCGAAGATCGACCGCAGCCCGATCTCGCCTTCCATCCTCGCCAGCGAAGCGCCGAGACAGTAGTGCCGCCCCGCGCCGAACGACACGTGATCCCGCGCGTTCGCCCGCTCGACGTCGAAGGTGGCGGGGTCGTCGAAGATCTCCGGGTCCCGGTTGGCGCCCGCGAGCACGGTGGTGACGATCGCGCCGCGCTCGATGCGGGCACCGCCGATCTCGGTGTCCCGCGCGGACAGCCTGCCGGTCAGCAGAACCGGCGGGTCGTAGCGGAGGATCTCGTCGACGGCGTTGCTCCACAGGTCCGGATCCGCCCGCAGTTTCGCGAGTTCACCCGGGTGCCGGGTGAGCAGGGCGATGCCGTTGCCGAGGAGGTTGACGGTCGTTTCGAAGCCGGCCGCCAGGACCAGTCCGGCGGTGGCCTTGAGTTCCCGCTCGGTCAGGCCCACTCCGTCCTCGCGCGCGGCGATCAGCTTGCTGAGCAGGTTGTCGCCGGGGTTCCTCCGCAGTTTCTCCAGATGCACGGTGAGCCATGAGTCGAACTCGGCCAGCGTCGCCTCCACCGTGCGGAAGGTCCGCCACGGCAGGCCGAGGTCGAGGCTCGGGGCCGCCGCGCCGCCCAGCGCGAGCACCTTGTCGCGTTCCTCCGAGGGGACGCCGAGGATCTGGCTGATCACGGTGACCGGCAAGAGCCCGCAGTAGTGCTCGATGAGATCGACGGGGTTCGCCGGATCGAGGCCGTCGAGCAGTTCGTCGGTGATCGCCTGGGTGCGCTCGCGCAGCTGCTCGACCGCACGGGCGGTGAAGACGCGGGTGACCAGCTTCCGGTAGCGCGTGTGGTCGGGCGGTTCGCTGGCGAGCAGCGACGGCGGCTCGATCGGATGGATGAGGCCGGACGCCGACCACGCGACCAGCTTGTTGAGCAGCGGGTTGTCCGGGACGAACCGCACGGTCTTGAACGCGTCGCTGGTCAGCACCTCTTTGCACGCCGAATGCCGGGTGCTGACATGGCCGACCCGGGTGGTGGCGATGGCGCCGTGCGAGCGGATTTCGTCGAACAGCACGCTCAGATCCGCTCCGCCGCTCGCCTCGACGGACAGCCTGCCCTGGAGGTCGCCCCGGCGTGCCGCGGCCCGCAGGGCGACCCGGGGGATGGCGTGACCGATGCCCCAGCGGGTGACCGGTTTGGCGATCGCCACCGCCTTGTGCCGGAAGGTCCGTGCGGGAGCGGTCTTGAGTGCGAACATCAGGACTCCGTCCGTGCGAGTTCCCCTTCGAAGGTATCGGAACGACGTGTCAGTAGCCAGCGGCTCCGATTTCTGCGGACGCGACTTCCGCTCGGTAATGTTCTGCACTTCGGGCGGGCCGGGGAGTGCTTGTGGGCGGCTACGGGTTCGACATCGCGCTGGTCGCGGTGCTGGTGGTGCTCAACGCGGTGTTCGCGGGCAGTGAGATGGCGCTGATCTCGTTGCGCGAGGGGCAGTTGCGGGCGTTGGAGCGCGACGGTCGCGCGGCCGGCCGCACGCTGGTGCGGCTGGCGCGCGACCCGAACCGTTTCCTGGCGACGATCCAGATCGGCATCACGCTCGCCGGTTTCCTCGCTTCGGCGACGGCGGCGGTGTCGCTCGCGCAACCCCTGGTGCCGTTGCTGGATTTCCTCGGCGACGCGGCCGGGGCGGTGGCCGTCGCGCTGGTGACGATGGTCCTCACCTTCCTGACCCTGGTACTCGGGGAACTGGCGCCGAAACGGCTCGCCATGCGGAACGCGTTGCGGTGGGCGTTGCTGGTGGCGCGTCCGCTGAATCTGTTGTCGGCGATCTCGAGACCTGTGGTGTGGGCGCTGAGCGTGTCGACGAACTTCGTCGTGCGGGTGCTGGGCGGCCGGGGGGAAGCCGATCCGGATCAGATGTCGCCCGAGGAACTGAGGGAACTGGTCTCGGCGCAACGCGGCCTGAACACCGAGCAGCGCATGATCATCAACGGCGCCTTGGAGATCCACGAGCGACGGCTGCGGGAGGTGCTCGTCCCTCGCCGGGCGGTGCTGACGCTCGCGGCCGAGCAGGACATCGAGTCGGCGCGGAGGCAGCTGGCCGAGTCCGGCCATTCCCGGGCGCCAGTCGCCCGCGGCGGCCACCTGGACGACGTCGTCGGTGTCGTGCGGCTGCGTGATCTGCTCGGCGACCACGAAGACCTCGCCGAGGCCGTCCGGCCGGCGGTCGTGTTCCCCGATTCGCTGCGGGTCTCGGACGCGCTGCGGAGGTTCAAGGCCGAGCGGGAGCAGATGGCGCTCGTCGTCGACGAACACGGCGCCGTCGCGGGCATGGTCACACTGGAGGACCTGCTGGAGGAGATCGTCGGCGAGATCTACGACGAGACCGACCGCGACGTGCTGGCCGTCCGCGACGGTACGGACGGTTCCCTGGTCCTGCCCGGCACCTTCCCGGTGCACGACCTCGTCGACGTCGGCGTCGAGCTGCGCGACGCCCCGCCGGGGGAGTACGCGACGATCGCGGGACTGATCCTCGTGATCCTCGGCCGGATCCCGGAGAAGCCGGGCGACCGGGTGACGGTGTCCGGCTGGACCGTCGAGGTGCTCGGCGTGGAGCATCACGCGATCACGCGGGTGGCGCTGCACCGTGGAGCGAACACGGAGCGGTGAGTTGCGCCGGGCGCGCCGGGTTGGCAGCGTGCCCGGTGTCCCGCCACGAAGAAGGGTGTCCCGATGCCGCAAGACCAGCCGGATTTGAAACCTCGTTCGCGCGACGTGACCGACGGCCTGGAGCGTGCGGCGGCCCGCGGCATGCTCCGCGCGGTCGGGATGGGCGACGACGACTTCGCCAAACCGCAGATCGGCGTGGCGTCCTCGTGGAACGAGATCACGCCGTGCAACCTGTCGCTCGACCGGCTGGCCAAGGCGGTCAAGAACGGCGTGCACGCGGCAGGCGGCTATCCGCTGGAGTTCGGCACGATCTCGGTGTCCGACGGCATTTCCATGGGCCACGAGGGCATGCACTTCTCGCTGGTGTCCCGCGAGGTGATCGCGGATTCGGTCGAGACGGTGATGATGGCCGAGCGGCTGGACGGCTCCGTGCTGCTGGCGGGCTGCGACAAATCCCTGCCGGGCATGCTCATGGCGGCGGCCCGGCTCGATCTCGCTTCCGTTTTCCTTTACGCGGGCTCGATCATGCCCGGCCAGGTGGACGGCCAGGACGTCACGATCATCGACGCTTTCGAAGCTGTCGGCGCTTGCCTGGCGGGGAAGATCAGCCGCGCCGAAGTGGACAGGATCGAACGCGCGATCTGTCCCGGCGAAGGTGCCTGCGGCGGGATGTACACCGCCAACACGATGGCGTCGGTCGCCGAGGCGCTCGGCATGTCGCTGCCAGGGTCGGCCGCTCCGCCCGCCGTCGACAGGCGTCGTGACGGGTTCGCCCACCGGTCGGGGGAGGCCGTCGTCGGGATGCTCCGCCAGGGCATCACCGCGCGCCAGATCATGACCATGGAAGCGTTCGAGAACGCCATCGCCGTCGTGATGGCGCTGGGCGGTTCGACCAACGCCGTCCTCCACCTGCTCGCGATCGCGCGCGAGGCGGAGGTCGACCTGCGCATCGACGACTTCAACCGGATCGGGGACAAGGTCCCGCACCTCGGCGACCTCAAGCCGTTCGGGAAGTACGTGATGAACGACGTCGACAAGGTCGGCGGCATCCCCGTGGTGATGAAGGCGCTGCTCGACGCCGGGCTCATGCACGGCGACGTGCTCACCGTGACCGGCAGGACCATGGCCGAGAACCTCGAAGGCATCGCCCCCGCCGGGGTCGACGGCGAGATCATCCGCCCGCTCGACCGGCCGATCCACAAGACCGGCGGGCTGACCATCCTCAAGGGATCGCTGGCACCCGAAGGCGCGGTCGTGAAGTCGGCGGGCTTCGACGAATCGACGTTCACCGGCACCGCGCGGGTGTTCGACGGCGAGCGAGCCGCTCTCGACGCGCTCGCGGACGGCCGGATCGTCGCCGGGGACGTCGTCGTCATCCGGTACGAAGGGCCCAAGGGCGGGCCGGGGATGCGGGAGATGCTCGCCATCACCGGCGCGATCAAGGGCGCCGGACTCGGGAAAGACGTCCTGCTCATCACCGACGGCCGGTTCAGCGGCGGCACGACCGGGCTGTGCGTCGGCCACATCGCCCCGGAAGCCGTCGACGCCGGGCCGATCGCGTTCGTACGGGACGGCGACCCGATCACCCTCGACGTCGCGAACCGGACACTCGAAGTCGAGATCGACGACATCGAGGCGCGGAAGGAAGGCTGGGCCCCCAAGCCGCCGGCGTACACCCGCGGAGTGCTCGGCAAGTACGCCAAGGTCGTCCGCAGTGCCGCGCACGGAGCCGTTTGCGAGTAGGCGCCACTGCGCGTGAAGGCCCCCTTCCCCTTGGCTGAGCCGAGGGAAGGGGGCCTTCACGCGCTTCACGAACGGGTGATGCGTAGGCCGGAGAGACGCGAGTACGTAATTCACCCGATGTGCCCCGCTACTCCGGAGTAGCAGACTCGGCGGCCCGACGATTCCCGCTGCTCCGGAGGTCGATGATGACCCTGACCGCGTCCCATGCCCCAGCCCGCACCGCCGCCCTCGTGATCGCCCGCGTGGTCGTCGACGGGATCCGGCATTCGCTGCCGGAGCACGCGCCGCTGTTCGACGCGCGCGCCACGGAGTTCGTCGCCTCGGTACTGGAACACGACGGGATGAACCTGGGCATCGCGGCCGGTGCGGACGCCTTCCGCCAGGTCGGCGTCGCCGAGTACGCGGCGGGCAAGGACCTGGAACGGCTCACCCGCGCCTACCACTCCGCGGGCCGGTGCGCCCTGCCCGCGCTGGCCTCGCTGTCGCGGCAGCCCGGGGCCGGGTCGGCCCTGATGGACACCGGGGTGGAGGCCCTGCTCCGCTGCGCGGACGTCCTGATCCGGCTGTCCACCGCCGCCTACCGCGCGGCGCGCACTCCTTCGGTCGCCGAACTGCGGCAAGACCTGCTGAAGGAGATCTTGAGCGGCCGCCCGCCGTCGAAATGGGCGGGCCTCGCGGCGGAGGCGGGCTGGGTGCCGCCCGCCCGGGTGGTGGCCGTCGCCGCGGAGCCCGGCGCGGTCCGCGCCTCGTTCGGCCCGGAGGTGCTGGCCGACCTCACCAGCGAGTACCCGCACCTGCTCGTGCCGGACGACGTCGAGATCGGTGGCGTGCCGGCGGGGACGCGGGCGGCGGTCGGGCCCGCGGTCGCGCCCGCCGAAGCCGCGGTGTCCCTGCGGTGGGCGCGCCGGACCCTCGAGCTGGTCCGGCGTGAGGTGATCGAGGACGGCCCGCTCGTGCGCTGGTCGGACCACCTGACCACGCACTGGCTTTTCGCCGACGAGGTGCTGACCACCGCGCTCGTCACGCGCAGCCTCGCCCCGATCGACGGCCTGCCCGCGAACGAGCGCGCCAAACTCGCCGAAACCCTCGACGCCATGCTGTCGGCCCGCGGCGGGGCACCCGAGATCGCGGACAACCTCGGCGTCCACCCGCAGACGGTCCGCAACCGCCTGCGCCGCCTCCGCGTCCTGTTCGGCGCCCGGCTCGACGACCCGGAGGCGCGGCTGGACCTGAGGATCGCCTTGCGCGCTGAGCTGCTCACGCCCGAACCGGGTCGGCAGGCGACTCCGATGAGGGTGGCCTGAGCGTCAGGCGGATTCCGCGGACCGGGTCACCCACGTGGCGACCTGGACGCGGTTGGAGTAGCCGAGTTTGGTGAGGATGTGGTCGATATGGGTGTCCACCGTCCGCCGGGCGATGCCGAGCCGGTCGGCGATCTCCTGGTTCGTCAGCCCCTCGGCGATCACGTGCGCGATCTCGGTCTCGCGTTTCGTGAGCACCCCTGCGGCCTGCTTCCGCAGTTCGGGGGACCGTTCTTCGAGGGCGTACCCGATGGCGTCGGCGATGGGCATCGCGGCGCCGTCGGTGAACTCCTTGATCGCGACTTCCCAGCCCAGCGCGGCCGTCACGGCCTCGGTGTCGGCCTGCAACGGCTCGGTGAACGCCTCGTACCGCGTCGGCCAGGCGCCCACCGTGCGCCAGACGTCCATCGCGGCACCCTGCAGGATCGCGGCCCGGTTGGGCCGTCCGGTGCGGGCGGCGCAGCCGGCCAGCACGGTGAGCGTGAACCCGACGACGACGCGGTCGTCCACCCGGGCGTGCAGGCGCAGGACCTGCTCGCAGCAGCGGCTCGCCACCGCGAGGTCACCCTGGAGGTACTCGGCGGCGGCGCGCGACCACAGTGCCCAGCCCCGCCAGAAGACCTCGCCCCGCCGCTCGCAGCGCTCGACGGCTTCCGCGAGCACCGCCCGGCCGCGGTCGATGTCGCCGTTCAGCCAGATGGCCAGCCCGTGGTTGTAACTCGCCCAGAGGTCCGCGCCTTCGTCGCCGTGGGCGCGGAACAGGTCGATGGCCGTGCCGAAGAGGCGTGACGCCTCGGCCATGTCGTTGCCGATCAGCGCGGCGTAGGCGCGGACGTGGAGCACGTACGCGGCGGCGAGCTCGTCGCCGCTGGACTCGGCTTCGGCGGCCGCCCTCTCCAGCATGCGGCGGTGAGCGGGCAGGTCTCCCTGCACCAGGGCCAGGAAACCGGAGAGCCACAGCACGTGCGCCCGCTCCGGAACACCCGGCGCCGCGGCCTCGTCGAGACGGCGGACCCAGATCCGGCCTTCGGTGTTCAGGCCGCGGACGATCCAGAACTCCTTGACGTCGCGCAGCATCCGCAGCCCGATGATCGCGTCTTCGGGGTCGCCGGTGCAGTAGTCGAGGGCGACGCGAAGGTTCGCGTGTTCGCGCCGCAGCCGTCCGATCCAGCCGAGCTGATCGGTCTCCAGCCATTCGGTGGCGTACCGGCCGGCGAGCTCGGCGAACCAGTCCCGGTGCCGTTTCCGGAACTCCACCGTCCCGCCTGTCTCGGTGAGCCTGTCGACGCCGTACTCGCGCACCGATTCCAGCATGCGGTACCGCACGCCGCCGGGGTATTCCTCGCGCAGCAGGATGGACTTGTCGAGCAGCCCGTCGACGACTTCGAGGACCCGTTCGCGCGGCAGTTCGCCGCCGGAACAGACCTGTTCGGCGGCGTCGAGGTCGAAGCTGCCGGAGAACACCGACGCACGCGCCCACAGCAGCCGTTCGGGCCCGGTGCACAGGTCGTGGCTCCAGTCGATCAGGGCCCGCATGGTTTCGTGCCGCTCCGGCCGCCCTCGCCGGTCCTTCGTGAGCACGGAGAACTGCCGGTCGAGGCGGTCGGCCAGCTGACGCACGGACAGCGCCCGCGCGCGGACGGCGGCCAGCTCGATGGCCAGCGGCAGCCCGTCGAGCCTGCGGCACAGCCGGATCAGCGGTTCGGTGTCCTCGTCGGTGAGCCGGAACGACGGCGCGACCGCGGTCGCGCGGTCCACGAACAGCCGCACGGATTCGTCGTTCATCACGCGCTCGAAGGACTCGCCCTGTTCCGGGATCGCCAGCGGCGGCACCGGCAGGACACGTTCGCCCGCCACGCCGAGGGACTGCCTGCTCGTGGCCAGCACGGTCACCTGGGGGCAGGCTCGGACGACGGTGTCGGCGAACCAGGCGCAGCTGTCGACCAGATGCTCACAGTTGTCCAGCACCAGCAGCAACCGGCTCGCCTGAAGCGCCTCGACGACCACCTCGATGGCCGGTTTCGCCGAGCGGTCGCCGAAACCGAGGACGTTCGCCACGGTCGGCACGAGCAACGCCGGTTCCCGCAGCTCGGCCAGCGACACGAACGCGACCTCGTCGGCGGTCGCCTCGCGGTGGGCCGCGGCGACCCGCCACGCCAGCCGCGTCTTGCCCACGCCACCCGGCCCGGTCAGCGTGACCAGCGACGACGCCTCCAGCAGGCGCCGCGCTTCACCGGTTTCGGCATCGCGGCCCACGTAGCTGGTCACTTCGGTGGGATCGGCAGACCACCCCGCGAGTGAGCCAACTCCGTCCGCCATGCATTCTCCCGCTATCGACCAGACCCGCGAGTTCCGTCCGATGTAGACGGAAATCGCCCGGCTGCGGATACTAGCGGACCGGCGTCCTCCTAGCGGGAAGCTTGCTTCCCGCGATCATGGGCCCAGCCCGCCAGTACCGTTCCCGCGGCCACGAGCAGCAGGAACACGATCAACCTGCCGCTCCAGTCACCGGGTACCCAGTCGAACGCGCCCCACAACTGGGTCGCGGAATGATCGAACAGGCTGCGGATGGCGGCCTGCGCGAAGACGGCGATGGCCACCATCCCGACGATCTGCAGCCCCAGATAGCCGCCCTTGGTCATGCTTCCTACCTCCTGGTTCACGGTCGGGCCCCAGCATCGCCGCCGCGGGGCCGGGCGCACATCGGCAGCGCGTCGCACTTCGCGTCCGACCAAAGTCGAGCCCCGGGTCGTCCTGTGTCCGGCTGCGCCGCCGCGAGCGGGTCGACCATGATGGGCCCGTGATCACCGACGCCGGCGCCCAGCCGCCCCTCAGTCCGTGGGGACAGGCCTGGCGCCTGCTCGCCGCGGCCGGACTGGGCGTGCTGCTCTGGCTCGTCACGGCGTCGCAAGTTCCGGTGGGCGCGACGGGGTCGAGGGTCGACTGGATGATCACCGGTGATCCGCTGATCGCGCTCGCCTGCTTGACCGCCCTGCTGTGGCGCCGCCGCTTCCCGGTCGTGATCACGATCGCGGTCATCCTCGCATCGACGGTCTCGGTATTGGCGGGCGGCGCGTCGTTGCTGGCGCTCTGCTCGCTGGCCGCCCGGCGGCGACCGGCCGAAACGGCGGTCGCGGCGGTGTTGTCGGTGATCACGGCGGTGCTGACCGCCGACCTGTACCCGCAGCGCGAGGTGCCCGGACCGCTGTGGCTGGTGATCAGCCTCCCCACCTTGATGGTGGGCATCGTGGTGGCCGTGGGCGCCGCGATCGGAGCGCGCCGGGAGGAGGTCCGCTCCCTGCGCGAACGGGTCGAAAGCGTGGAGCGGGAGCAGGCCGCGCGGGCGGCCGAGGCGCGGATCATGGAGCGGCACCGGATCGCCCGCGAGATGCACGACGTCCTCGCGCACCGCGTCTCGCTGGTCGCGATGCAGGCCGGGGTGCTCGGGCATCGTCCGGATCTGCCCGCCGACCAGGTCGCGGAACTGGCCCGCGGGATCGCCGACGGCTCCCATCAGGCGCTGGAAGAGCTGCGGGACGTCCTCGGCGTGCTACGGGCCAGCCCGGATGAGGTGGAGCCCCCGCAGCCTTCGCTCGCCGACCTGTCGGCGCTGGTCGCGGACGCGCGGGCGCTGGGACTGGACGTCACCTTGACGACCACGATCTCGGGCGAGCCGCCCGACGCGATCGCGAGGACCGTCTACCGGGTCGTCCAGGAAGGCCTGACCAACGCGGGCAAACACGCGCCGGGTGCGAGAGTGGCCGTCACCGTCGAGGGGGAAGCGGGGGACGGCGTGCGGGCGACGATCCGGGATTCCGGCGCGGCGCGGGCGGTCGCGGGGCCGCCCGCCTCGGGTTTCGGGCTGCTCGGCCTCTCCGAGCGGGTCGGACTGGCAGGCGGCGAGCTGGACCACCACGCGGAACCTGGCGGCGGGTTCGTCCTCGCCGCGCGGTTGCCGTGGCCGGTCCGCGAAGGGAGCGAGTGAATGGGCAACGAGCGGGTGCGGGTCGTGCTCGTCGACGACGAACACCTGGTGCGGATGGCGCTGCGGCTCATCGTCGACGGCGAACCCGACCTCGTCGTGGTCGGCGAGGCCGCCGACGGCGACGCGGCGGTGACCGTGGTGGGGGAGCAGCGGCCCGACGTCGTCCTGATGGACGTCCGGATGCCCGGGCGCGACGGCCTCAGCGCGACCGAGGAGATTCTCCGGCTCCCGGAACCGCCCCGCGTCCTGGTGCTCACGACGTTCGACTCCGACGAAATGGTGCTGGGCGCGCTGCGCGTCGGCGCGCTCGGGTTCCTCCTCAAGGACACGCCGCCGCCCCGGATGCTCGCGGCGATCCGGACGGTCGCGACCGGCGAACCCGCGCTCTCGCCCGCCGCGACGTCCCGGCTGATCGCCGCGGCCACCGGGCCGCACTCGTCCGACGCGCGCCGGGCGTCCCGGGAAACCGCCCGCGGGTTGCTGGCGACGCTGACCGACCGCGAACGCGAGACCGCGAACGCCATCGCCGAGGGCCTGTCCAACACCGATGTCGCGCGGAGACTGGACATCACCGTCGCCACGGTGAAGGCGCACACGAGCAGCATGCTCGCGAAACTCGGCGTCGAGAACCGGGTGCAGATCGCCTTGCTCGTGCGCGACGCGGACGGCTGAAAATTTTTCTGGCGCGGTGTCGAATCCGGCGTTCCCCGGTCGACGCAGTGTCGGAAGCAGGTTGAAACAACCCAAGGAGAAACCAGATGCGCACCCTGATCGCCACCGCGTTCGTCTCGCTCGACGGCGTCGTCGAAGGGCCCGGCGGGGAGCCGGGCTACCGCAATTCCGGCTGGACCTTCGACGGTATCGAGTTCGACGAAGCCGCCTACGAGCTCAAGGGGCGTGAGCAGGGCGAGGCGACCGCGATGATGATGGGCCGGGTCAGTTACCAGGCGTTCGCGCCGGTGTGGCCAGGCATGACCGAGGAGTTCGCCGAGTACAACGCGATGCCGAAGTACGTCGTCTCGACCACCCTGCGGGACGAGGACCTCGTCGGCAACTGGGGCGAGACCACGATCCTGCGTTCGCTCGACGACGTCGCGAAGCTCAAGGAGACCGAGGGCGGGCCGATCATCATCCACGGCAGCGCGGAACTGAACCGGAACCTCGCCGACGCCGGGCTGATCGACCGCTACCACCTGCTGCTGTTCCCGGTCCTGCTCGGCGCGGGCAAGAAGATGTTCGGCGACACCGACAAGGACAAGCAGAACCTCAAGCTCGTCGAGAGCGAGGCCTACGGCAACGGCGTCCAGAAGCTGGTCTACGACGTCATCCGATGATCGGACCCCAGGCGGGCGCCTGGCACGTGTCCTGCGATCATGAACCGCGTGAACAAGCCCGTCTTCGTGCAGCCGAACCTCGACGGACCGGCGGTGGAGCTGTCCGGGGTCGAGGTCCACGTGGGTCGCGTGCCGCTGGTGTCGGACGTCGACTGGCGGGTGGACTACGGCCGGCGCTGGGTCGTCCTCGGCCGCAACGGGGCCGGGAAGTCGACCATTCTTTTCGGTGGCCGCGACCCAGCGGTTCCCCAGCGCGGGGACGGCCGTCGTGCTCGGCCATCGCATGGGCGCGGTCGACCTGCGTGACGTGCGGACGCATATCGGCTTCGTCGGCGCGAACCAGCGGCTGCCGGACGCGGAGAACCACGACGCGCACACCGTGGTGCTCACCGGGTTCAGCGGAAGCGTGCTGCCGCTGTGGGATCGCTACGACGACGCGGTCCGGGACAGGGCGTCGAAACTGCTCGAACTGGTCGGCTGCACCGAACTGCGCGACCGGCCGGTGCGCGTCTGCTCGCAGGGCGAACGCGCCCGGGTCCGGCTCGCCAGGGCCCTCATGGCCGACCCGCTGCTGCTCCTGCTGGACGAGCCGTTCGCCGGTCTCGACCTGCCCGGCCGCGAGGATCTCCTGATGGCGCTGGAAAACCTGACTTTGGCCCAGCCGGAGCTCGCGACGGTCACGCACGCGCTGATGGTGCGCCGCGGCAAGGTCACCGGCGCGGGGCCGATCGACGAGGTCCTCACCGGCGAAGGGCTCTCCGCCTGTTACGAACGGGACGTCGAGGTCCACCGCATCAACGGGCGCTGGGCCGCGCACGTGGTGCGACGTTCGTGAAGACGCTCGTCACCTTGCCCTTCCGCCTGACACCCGTGTCAGGCGGAAGGGCAAGGCCAGGCGAGCCGGACGATGGTCCCGGTCGGCGTGCTCGTCACCGTCGCCTCCGGCGCGAAGGCGCGGATGATCGGCAGGCCGCGTCCGCCGTCCGGGCGGCCTCCGTCGCGCCAGCGGCCCTCGTCGGCGACGCTGATCCTGAGGTGACCGTCGCCGTGGGCGGCGGTCACCTTCATGACGTTGTCGTCGGTGCCGTCGGGGTAAGCGTGCTTGACGACGTTCGTCATCGCTTCGTAGGCGGTGAGCTTGAGATCTTCGGCCAGTTCCCGGGGAAGACCCCGTTCGAGTGCCCATTTCGCCAGGACGTCCCGTAGCGCGGCTGCCTGGGCGGCGACGGCGGCGACCTCGAGGACCAGCTCGTCGGTGCCGTCGCGCACCGGCTCGTCGATCGGTATCACGAAGCTTCTCCTCGTCGTCCGCCGCGGTCCACGACCGCCTGATCCATCGACAAGGCTAAGGCACCGCCGGGGATCGGGACACGAGTGTCGCGCGAGCGGGCGCTGTCATCCGATATGTTCGGAGTATTCGGGTACCGATCACGAGGGGTGGATGACGGTGACGAGCGGAGACGGCGAAAACCTGGAAGTTCCGTTCTCGGTGACCGTCGCCAGGCCGGATGGCGCCGAGGTCGTCATCGCGGTGGCGGGGGAGATCGATCTGACGACCTCCGAAGATCTCAAGGAGACGTTCGAGAACGCGCTGGAGCCCGCGCCGGGCAGGCTCGTCGTCGATCTCGAAGGTGTGGAGTTCTGCGATTCCACCGGTTTGGCGACCCTGGTCAGGATCAACGACCGGTGCAGTACCCAGGGGGTCGACCTGAGTTTCCTGCCGTCGCCCACGATCCGGCGGCTGGCCTCGAAGACTGGACTCTCCACGCTCCTGCCGCTCGCCGGATCCTGAGCGGCAGGCGGCTCAGCGGTTCGGCACTTCGAGGAGTGCGTGGTCGAGGTGCCGGTACACGGGGACATGGCTGTCGACGCCGAACAGGTGCAGCAGGCGCAGTACCGGCCGGGCGTCCGTGACCACCCCGGTCGTGCGGTGTTCGGAGCGGGCGCGGGCCGCGGCGGATTCGATGATCCGTAACCCGGCGACGCCGAGGAAGCCGACCTCGGTGAGGTCGAGCACCGTCGCGGCCGGGAGCCTGCCCCGAAGCGCGCGCTCCAGCCGTCCCGCGGTGGCGAGATCGATCTCCCCGGCCGCGGCGACTACGAGCAGGTCTTCGTTCCACCGGATCCGCTTTACCCGCAACAGGTTCTCGGCCGAAGGACGCGGCGGCGGAACGGCGGGCCGGGCAGCGGCGCTGAAGGCGGGGCCGTCGCGGCTGCTCCGCGTGAAAGGAATACGTTCGGTCATGATGCTGTCTCCCGGATAGCCGGGACGAGACGACAACGGGTAAGCCTGCACAACGGCTGCGCAAGTCAACTCGCCGCCGCGTCGCCCTGTGACAAGGTGCTGGGCCGCGGACATGCGGGTCGTTCGTGCGGGCTGGTGGACTCAACCTCACGTGCTTCTCACCGTACGCCGTTCACCGCACCTGGCAAGGCCGTCTGGGGTGAACGGCGGGATACATGGCCGTGCATGGTCACTCGCGAAGTGCGTTTTCCCAGGCGAGACCCCATTTTCGAGCGGGTGCGACGCGTCGAGGAGCCGTTCGCCCAAAGGTGTCAGGCGGTAGCCTTCCCCGCCGGTCTCGCCGAGGCGGGTGGCGAGCACGCTCGAAGACATGAGTTCGCAGCGGCGCCGCGGCTCGCGGAAGCCGACGTCGCCCTGGCGGAGTTCCCAGATCACCGCAGGTCCATCGGCGTCCCATCAGGTCGAGCGCGGCCATGAGCGGACGGCGACTCCCGGCATCCTGTCTGGTCCGAGCGGCACCGTGCGCTGACCCGCGCCGTCGACGAACTCCACGACACCGCAACGGTTTTCGGCGAGACGTGGGCTGTCCGTATCCGGCCGTCAGGGGCGGTGCGAATCGATTTCCCTGGTGTCGCCCCGTTCTCGTTTCGAGGACTTCCAGGCGGCGAGAACACACAGAAGTGCCGCCGCGAAGCCGGCGGCGGTGAGTGTCCCGGCCCAGACGGCGCCGGTGCTGGCGAGAAGGTAGAGCTGGACCACGGCGGTGCACGCGTAGACGACCGCCAGACCCAGCCACAGCCGTTGCGGCATCATCCCCCCGTCTCCGTTCGCTCGATACGGGGTCAATCGCGGCGAGGCGGGATCGGGTTACAGGCTGTTCGAAAGCGGCCGTTCCTGGTGGCGGGCTCAGCCAGGGCAAGATCCTCCGGCACGCGTTGCGAAAGTGGCTTTCGCAACACCCTCTCGCCTGGTCCCGCGACCCGCTCACGCACCGTCCACGCGGAAGAAGTCCACCAGCCCGTCCCAAGACCGGGAACTCCGCCGCCGCTCCCACCAGGTCCGGAACGGGGTCGATGCCATGGCGTGCCGCGTGTACGACGTCATCACCGCGCGGTACACGTTTTCCGCCTGGTCCCACGTCAGCCGTTCCTTGCGCCACGCAAGCACGAGCCGCATCCGCATGGGGTCGCCCTTCAGCGGCCGGACGACCATGCCGGGCAGTTCGGGCGCGGTGGGTTCGACGAGTTGCACCGCCTGCCCGGCGGCGATCAGGTGCCGTCCGCCGCCGTTGGGGCATTCGAACCGGATCCGCGGCGTGAACCCGGCGCGATGCGTCGCCGCGCGCAGCGACGTCAGCGAGCCGTCTTCGGGGCCGGGCGGCCCGATCCACGCTTCGCCGGCGAGCTCGGCGAGGTCCACTTCGAACCCGCCGGCGAGCCGGTGCTGGGCGGGAAGACCGATGAACACGGGCACCCACGAGAACAGCACCCGGTGCCCGAG
Source organism: Amycolatopsis sp. NPDC043887 (assembly GCF_056435665.1). Lineage (NCBI taxonomy): Bacteria > Bacillati > Actinomycetota > Actinomycetes > Pseudonocardiales > Pseudonocardiaceae > Amycolatopsis > Amycolatopsis sp. NPDC043887. The sequence continues at coordinate 26,775 of NZ_JBWKEB010000026.1, read as the reverse complement.
GTGTTTCGCCAGCGGCACTTCCTGGTCGTCGGACATGGCGATGACGGCGATGTCGAGCGTCGCGCGGGCCAGGGCCTGAGCCAGCACCGCGCTGGAGGGTTCCACGTGGACGGTCACGTCCAGCCCCGGCAGCGCGTCGTCCAGCCGTTCGACAAAGGTGGGCAGACAGTCCATTTGGGACGATCCGAGCCGGACCGGACCGTCGCCGAGCGCGCCGAGGAGATCGCTCTCGAACCGGTCGAACTCCACGAGCAGGGTCAACGCCCGGCGCAACGTCTGCTCGCCGACCTGGGTCGGGGTCACGCCGGTGTGGCTGCGGACGAACAGCGGCGCGCCGATCTGCCGTTCGAGCCGCTGGAGCAGTGAGGTCAGCGACGGCTGGGACATGCCCAGTGCGGCGGCCGCCTGCGAGAGGCTGCCCGCTTCGGCGATGGCGCAGATCGCCCGCAGGTGCCGGATCTCCAGGGCCATAGGCGGAGTCTATCGCCGCCGGTCATTACGGCCCGGCCGTTCGCGGTGCGAAGGTGCGGCCAGAACCGTGACTACCTGAAAGGGGGAGCCGATGACCGGCGACCGAACCCGGCCGGATCTGCGCGCGCTGCTGGCCGCCAAGGGGTTCCGGAACTGGATCAGCGACGGCTGGGAGCCGGCCGACGACGTCGTCGAGGTGCCGGCGGGTACCGCCGAGGCGGCCGCGGCCCATCGCGGCAGGCTGTCGGCGGAACTGCCCGGTCAGCGGATCGCGCTCGCGGCGGGCCGTGCCGTGGTGCGGTCCAACGACACCTTCCACGGCTTCCGCGCCGACAGCGACTTCGTCTGGCTCACCGGGTGCCGGCGTGAGGGCGCGATCCTCGTGATGACCCCGGCAGGGGACAGCCACCACGCCACGCTGTACGTCCCGCGACCGGCCGAGGCGCACGAGCCCGACTTCGTGGGCGACGCCGACACCAGCCCGCTGTGGGTCGGCTCCGCCGCCGGACCGGCCGCGTACGAGGGTGCGCTCGGCATCGAGTGCCGTCCGCTGGAGGACCTCCCGCACGGCTTGCGCGGGCGGAACCCGAGCTTCCTGGTCGGCGCCGGGGTCGATCCCGCGCTCGACGCGTACGGCTTCGGCCACAGCGAACGGCTCCGGACCGTCCTCGCGGAGCTCCGCCGGATCAAGGACGACTGGGAGATCGGCCAGTTGCGCGCCGCCGTCGACGCCACGGCCCTCGGGTTCGCCGACGTGCTGGCCGCGCTTCCCGAGGCGGTCCGCGGGGGCGGGGAACGCTGGCTTCAGGGCACCTTCGACCGCCGTGCCCGTACCGAGGGAACCGGACCCGGCTACACCTCCATCGTGGCGGCCGGGCCGCACGCGCCGATATTGCACTGGACGCGCTGCGACGGGCAGGTCACCGAGGACAGTCTCCTGCTGCTCGACGCCGGCGTCGAGGTGGATTCCTTGTACACGGCGGACATCACCCGCACCTTCCCGGTCGGCGGGGAGTTCACCGAGGCGCAGCGCGACGTCTACGACCTGGTGCACAAGGCGCATGTCGCGGCGTTGGGCGAGGTCCGACCCGGCCAGGACTACGGCGCGTTCCAGGCGACGGCTCTGCGCGTGCTCGCGGAGGGGTTGCACGATTGGGGCCTGCTCCCGGTGTCGGTGGACGAAGCGCTGTCGCCGGACGGGCAGCAGCACCGCCGGTACATCGTCTGCGGTACCGGCCATTTCCTCGGGCTGGACGTCCACGACTGCGCCGCCGCCCATCCGTCCACGTACCGCGAGGGCACGCTCGCCGAGGGGATGGCGCTGGCGGTGGAGCCCGGTCTGTACTTCCACGCCGGCGACCGCACCGTGCCGCCGGAGCTGCGCGGCCTCGGCGTCCGGATCGAGGACGACGTCGTGGTCACCGGATCGGGGTACGACCTGCTCTCCGGCGGTTTCCCTTCCACCGCCGACGAGATCACCGCCTGGGTCCAGGCAGCCAGGGGCTGAAGGACGGACGAGGGGTAAGGCAAAGGTGGCGTGAGCCGAGTCAGTGGTGGAGTAGGGCGCCAAGGAGGCCGGCAAGCTCTTGACCGTCCACAAGGGACGCCGGTCGGGCAGTAGTATCCGTTTTGGGTACTTTGCGCGGGGGTCGTGAGTGGCAATGTGCGTTCTAACCATCATTGCCACTCACGACCCCTCTCGAAAACCGCACATATAGCCACTAATCAGACTTTTCGCCGCTCAAATGTGTCCCTTGTGGACACTCAACGCACGGCCGGCTCTCGTGGCCAGTCCGGAACCACGCCGCGAAGGCCGCCTTCTCTGCCTTGACCCAGCGAAGGGTCCTTCACCGCAGAGGCTCGGTCACGCCACATTTGACTTGCCCCTCACCGGAGGGCCGGACTTAGGTCCGGCCTTCACCTACCGTCAGTACCGGATGGTGTGTCCGGCGAGGATCCGCTCGGCGGCGCCGGTCGTGGACAGACCCGCCGCGGGCCGGTCTTCGGTGAAGTACTCACGGAAGTCCTGGCTGAAGTGGCGGGTCATCAGCGCGATCGTGCGGTTCCAGTTCCCGCCGTCCGGCCCGTCCGGCGCCCACAGGTCCAGCAGCGACGAGCCGACCCTGCCCTGCACGGTGTCGCCGTCGTCCCAGCCAGGAGTCGAAGCGTCGTTTTCGAAGCTGTACGAGGTGCCGTTGTCGTAGACGTAGCGGTAGTCGCCGAGCGCGTAGGCCGCGACGGCGTCGGCGAAGCCTTCGGTCCACGCGCACGATTCCGAGCTGTGTTTCTCGATGTAGTGCGGGTTGCAGCCGTCGACCACGGGGAAATCACGACCGTAGAGCTGCCACTGCAGCCAATGCCCGGCCTCGTGGAGGATGAGGTGCTTCGAGTCGGGCATCGTCGCGCCGAGGAAGACATAGTTCGTGTTCGGGTAGTCCCAGTAGCCGCCCTCGGCGACCTTCGGATCCCAGACGAAGGTGATCCGGTCGCAGCGCCCGTCGGACTGCCGGGCCGTCCAGCACGACGAAGCCGGGTTGGCGCGTTTCCAGTACAAGACGTTGAGGGTGTCCACGACCTTCCACGCCCGTTGCAGCGTCGACGGCACCTTCACCGTGCCGAGGTCCTGGGTGCCGGACACGTTCGTGCGGTGTGCCGAGTCGAACGTGTAGTCGGTGGTGTTGTTCGCCGCCTTGACGACCCGCCACATCGAGGTGCTGCTCGACCGGAACCGCACGTACGCCTCGGTGAGTGACGCGGTGTGGCAGGCGGTGAACCGGCCGTCGGACGCACCGGTGATACCCGCCGCGAGCCGGGTCGTCGTGCCGGAACCGGTGCGGCCCCACAGTTCCCAGTTCGCGTTCCGGGCAACCTGCGTGCGCAGGGGCTTGCTGGTACCCGCTTCGGCGTCGAGATGGTCGAAGGCGAGCGTGCCGGTGAGACAGGCGTTCGTGGCCGCCGTCGCCGGCACGGTGGACACGGCCGCGGTCAGCCCGAGGGTCGTGATGAGCACCGCGCCGAACGCTCGAAGTCGTCGGCCGGCGGATCTGCGGATCAGCTGCACGGGAATCTCCTCGCTGGAGGGAAACGACGGTGCGCCCGTGACCCTGTGTCGACGGTGACACACCGGTTGGTGAAGGAGTTTCATCGCGGCCGGCGCCGCCCACCATCGCGCCGTCCCATCGGCCGCGGCTATGCCCTCCCCGCCACGGGGCGTGTCATGATGTCCGCGAACTCGATCGGCAAAGCGAACGATTCGCCCATCCGGTCGTACGGTTTGACGAACGACAGGGAGCAGCGATGGAGGACGAGACGCCCTCGATCCGGGACATGCTGGCGGTCAACCTGCGCGCGGCCAGGGCGGCGAGGGGCATCTCGCTGTCGGAGCTCTCACGGCGGTCAGGCATCGGCAAGGCGACGCTGTCGCAATTGGAGTCCGGCGGCGGCAATCCGACCATCGAGACCGTCTTCAGCCTGTCCAGGGTGCTGGAGGTGGCGATCTCCGACCTGCTCGACCACCGGGCGGGCGGTGCGCTCACCGTGGTGCGCGGCGCCGACGTCGAGGTGCTCAGCGGTGAGGGAGTGGATCTCCGGCCACTGCGGCGGATCGAGACCGGCGACGGCGTCTTCGAGGTGTACGACCAGGTGGTGCGCGGGGACGCGCCACAGCGTTCGCAGGGGCATGTCGGGGTCGAGCACACCATCGTGCAGACCGGATCGCTGCTGGTCGAGGTGGCGGGCCGGACCGTCGAGGTCGGCCCGGGCGATTACGTCGCCTTCGACGCCCGCGAGCCGCATTGCTACACCGCTTCGGAGGGGCCGGTGCATTCGGTCCTGCTGCTGCAGTACCGCGCCGACGAACGGCTCGACGGAAGGCCGCATCCGGTGCTGAAGGGCTGACCGCGCCCGAAGTATTGACACCCGTCCGGGGCGGAACCTACTCTCCGATCGTTCGCTTTACCGAACACTGGAGGGTCGATGAACCGAACGCGCGTGGTCGTTCTCGGCGCGGGCATCGTCGGCGCCGCGTGCGCCCGTGAGCTGAGCCGGGCGGGCTTCGACGTCGTGGTCGTGGATCGCGGCCGTCCCGCCGGGGGAACCACTTCGCACGGCGAGGGCAACATCCTCGTCTCCGACAAGGGGCCCGGCGCGGAACTCGAACTCGCGAAGCTTTCGACCGCGTTGTGGCCCCAGGTGGTCGCCGAGATCGCCGACGAGGACGTGCGCGCAGCTTCGGCGATCGAATACGACCCCAAGGGCGGCATCGTCGTCGCCACCACGGACGACGGAGCCCACGCTCTCACCGCCTTCGCCGCGTCGCAGGCCGGCGTTCGCGCGGAACCGTTGTCCCCCAAGGAACTCGCCGAAGCGGAGCCCGCTCTGACCCGTGAGGTGGCCGCGGCGTTCCACTACCCGGAGGACGCGCAAGTCCAGCCCGCTGGAGCGGCGCTGGCCCTGCTGGGCTCCGCGCTGCGCCACGGCGCGCGGCTGCGCTCCGACACCGAGGTCGTCGGCGCGACCGTCCACAACGGACGGATCACCGGCGTGCGCGTGCCCGGTGAGGTCGTCGAGGCGGACGTCGTCGTGAACGCCGCGGGCCCCTGGGCCGGTCAGGTGTCGGCGCGTCTCGGCGCCGCGATCACGGTCCGCCCTCGCCGGGGCGAGGTACTGGTGACCACTCCGATGCCCGGCGTCGTCCGGCACAAGGTCTACGACGCCGATTACGTCGGCGCGGTCGGTGCCGATTCGAGTGAGTTGCAGACCTCCGCCGTCGTCGAGTCGACCTGGGGCGGCACCGTGCTGATCGGCTCGTCACGCCGCCGGGTGGATTTCGACGACGCGATCCGCCCGGACGTGCTGAGCGCCATCGCGGTCAAGGCACTGCGCCTGTTCCCGGCGCTCGCCGACGTCGCGATCATGCGCGCGTACGGCGGATTCCGGCCCTACGTCGATGATCACCTCCCGGTGCTCGGCGAGGATCCGCGGCTGGGGAATCTCTGGCACGCCACCGGGCACGAGGGCGCCGGGATCGGGCTGAGCGTCGGCACCGCGCGGTTGCTGCGCGAACTGCTCACCGGAGCGGAGCCGGCGATGCCGGTCGAGGAGTTCACTGTGGACCGTCCGGCCGTGGTGGCGGCATGAGCGGGTGGCTCCTGCCGCGCGACCGCGACCCGGTGGGCCGGACCGATCGGCCGATCCGGATCACCGTCGACGGCGAACCCGTGACCGGGATCGCGGGCCAGAGCGTGGCGGGGATGCTGCTCGCCGCGGGATGGACCTCCTGGCGGAGAACGCGTTCCGGGGCTCCGCGCGGTGTGTTCTGCGGTATCGGCGCGTGTTTCGACTGCCTGCTCACGGTGAACGACGTGCCCGACGTCCGCGCGTGCCGCCGCCCGGCGGCCGACGGGGACGAAATCCGCACCCAGTCCCGGGAGGAGAACGCGTGAACGTGGTGATCGTCGGCGCCGGGCCCGCCGGGCTCGCGGCGGCCGAGCACGCGCTGCGGGCCGGTGCCCAGGTCACGGTGCTGGACCAGGCGGACACTCCCGGCGGCCAGTACCACCGGATGCTCCCCGAGGCGTACGCGGCGCGGTACCCGGAGCGGGTCCAGCACGGGCGGGCGGAATTCGGCCGGCGCCGCAGGGTACTCGCGCATCCGCGATGTCACTGGTGGCCAGGCTCCACCGTCTGGGCGTTCGACCGTGCGGAGAAGTCGGTGCACATCCTGCGGGGACAGTCCGACGGAGGTGGACGGCGGCGGCTGACCCTCGTCCCGGACGCGCTGATCCTGGCGACCGGCGCGCACGACCGCACCCTGCCGTTCCCCGGCTGGGAACTGCCCGGCGTGTACACCGCGGGCGCGGCACAGGCGTTGGCGAAGGGGGAGCGGGTCGCGATCGGCGAGCGGGTCCTCGTCGCCGGGGCCGGGCCGTTCCTGCTGCCGGTCGCGGAAGCGTTGCTGGGCGTCGGGGCCGAGGTGGTCGCGGTGCTGGAGGCGAACCCGTTCTCGACCGTCCGGAAAGGATGGTCGTCCCGTCCGTGGCGCCTGGCCGCCCACGCCGGGAAGGCCGGCGAGTTGGCTCGATACGCCGCGACGCTGGCCCGGCACCGGGTCCCGTACCGGCTGGGGCGGGCCGTGATCGAGGCTCGCGGAGTGGACCGCGTCCGCGAGGTCGTGACCGCGCGGGTCCGCGCCGACTGGTCGATCGTCCCCGGCACCGAGCGGATCTACGAGGTCGACGCGGTCTGCGTCGGCCACGGCTTCGTCCCGCAGCCGGAACTGGCCGTCGCCGCCGGCTGTGCCCTGGTTGACGGGTTCGTGCGGGTCGACGCCGCGCAACGGACCACAGTGGACGGTGTCTTCGCCGCGGGAGAGATCACCGGGATCGGCGGCGCGGTCACCGCCGCGGCCGAGGGAGCGGTGGCCGGGTGCGTCGCAGCCGGGGGCGAGCCGTCGCCGGAGCTGATCCGCGCCCGCGACCGGGCCCTCGCGTTCGCCGAACGCCTCGCCACGGCCCACCCGATCGGTGCGGCCTGGCGAAGCTGGCTGCGCGAAGACACGATCGTCTGCCGCTGTGAGGAAACGACGTACGGCGAACTGACGCGCGCGGCCGAAGACACGGTCTGCTCCGGCCCGCACGCACTGAAACTCGGCACCCGGGCCGGCCTCGGCCCATGCCAGGGCCGCATCTGTGGTCCGACCGTGTCCGAACTCCGCGGTGGCACCGAACGGCACCACCGCCCGATCGTCCAGCCGATCCGGCTGGGCGAACTCGCCGCCCGAACCGAAGGAGAACCTGAATGAGCACCCCCGACCTCGGCGGCGTCGTCGTCGCGACCGCCCTCCCGTACCGGGCGGACGCGTCGGCCCCCGCCGGGCTGGCCGTGGACTACGACGCCTACGCCGCGCACTGCCGGTGGCTGGTCGACAACGGCTGCCGGGGCGTCGGCCCGAACGGCTCGCTCGGTGAATACTCGTCGCTGACCGACGAGGAACGCCGTCGCGTCGCCCGCACCGCGATCGAAACCGTCGGTGAGGACGGGATCGTCGTCGTCGGCGTGCACGGCCCCGGAGCGCACCAGGCCAAGTACTGGGCCGAGGTCGCCGCCGAGGACGGTGCCGACGGCCTGCTGTGCCTGCCGCCCACGATGTACCGCGCGAACCGCGGCGAGGTGCTCGCGCATTTCGAAGCGGTGGCGTCGGTCGGGCTGCCGGTGATGGTCTACAACAACCCCATCGACACCAAGGTCGACCTCATGCCCGCCCTGCTCGCCGAGATCGCGCGGATCGACAACGTGGTCGCGGTCAAGGAGTTCTCCGGCGACGTCCGGCGGGTGCTGGAGATCCGCGAGCGGGCACCGGGACTGGACGTGATCAGCGGCGCCGACGACGTCGTGCTGGAAAGCCTGCTGATGGGCGCGACAGGCTGGTTCGCCGGGTTCCCCAACGTGTTCCCCGCCGAGTCGGTGCGCCTGTTCGACCTGGCGCGGTCCGGAAAACTCGAAGAGGCCAGGGCGCTTTACGAGCCGCTGGTGGCCGCCTTCCGCTGGGACTCGCGCACCGAGTTCGTCCAGGCCATCAAACTCGGAATGGACCTCGTCGGCCGCTACGGCGGGCCGTGCCGTCCGCCGCGGGGGCCGCTGACCGAGGAACACCGCGAGCAGGTCACCGCCGACATGCGCCGCGCGCTCGCCTCGCTGGGGGTGGAGTAGGTGCGGTCGATCCGGTCGATCACCGCCGTCGACTCGCATACCGAGGGCATGCCGACCCGGGTGGTGACCGGTGGGGTCGGCGTCATCCCCGGCGATACGATGGCCGAACGCCGCCGGTACTTCATGGAGCACCTGGACCACCTGCGGCAGTTCCTGATGAACGAGCCGCGCGGTCACTCGGCGATGAGCGGCGCGATCCTGCAGCCGCCCGCCAGGCCGGACGCAGACTGGGGCGTGGTGTACATCGAGGTGTCCGGCTGCCTGCCGATGTGCGGGCACGGCACGATCGGCGTGGCGACCGTGCTGGTGGAGACCGGCATGGTCGAGGTGAGCGAACCGAAGACCGTGGTACGACTGGACACCCCGGCCGGGCTCGTGCACGCCGAGGTCGAAGTCCGGGACGGCCGCGCGGTCCGCGTCAAGCTCCGCAACATCGCGTCCTTCCTCGCCGAGCGAGACGCCGTGGTCGAAGTGCCCGGCCTCGGCGAGGTGCGTTACGACCTCGCCTACGGCGGCAACTTCTATGCCATCCTCGAACTGTCCCAAGTGGACATCCCGTTCGACCGGGCGGCGAAGGACCGGATCCTCGCCGCCGGGCTGGACATCATGGCGGCGATCAATGACCAGCGTCCGCCGAAGCATCCCGCCGATCCGCTGATCGGCGGCTGCAAGCACGTCCAGTTCCTCGCGCCGGGGTCGGATGCTCGCGCTTCGCGGAACGCGATGGCGATCCACCCGGGCTGGTTCGACCGGTCGCCTTGCGGCACCGGCACTTCGGCGCGGATGGCCCAGCTTCACGCTCGCGGCGAACTGCCGCTGCACACGCCGTTCGAGAACAGCTCGTTCATCGGCACCAGCTTCACCGGGGAACTCGTCGCCGAGACCACCGTCGGCGGCGTTCCCGCCGTGGTGCCGGAGTTCTCCGGACGTGCCTGGATCACCGGCAACGCCACCTATCTGCTCGACCCGGACGACCCGTTCCCCGCGGGCTTCGTCCTCTGAGGTTGGCGGCGCGCGCCGGTCCGTGAAGGCCTCCTTGCCTACCCTGAGAGTAGCGAAGGGGCCCTTCACCACCCGGCGGCGTGGTCCCTGGCGACATCGAGACGGTTCGGAAGCCGTAGCTGCGGCCCCCGTGTCGCGAAAGTGGCTTTGTCGTGTCGATCGCGGTGGTGGTGCTGCGGCGCACCAGGCCGGATCTGCCGCGGTCGTTGCGCACTCCGTGGGTCCCGTCCGTGCCGCTGATCGTGAACCTGGACGCGCTGACCTCGGCCTGGATGGTGCTCGGGCTGGTGGTGTACGCCGTGTTCGGATTCCGGAACTCGGTGGAGAACCCGGAGAGGAAGGAAGCATGAAGCAGATCGAGAGGGCGGCGGAGATCGCCGCTGAATGGGCCGCGACCGACCCGAAGACGCGCACGGCGGTGCTCACCGGCGTGGCCGACGCCCTGGACGAGGCCGGTCCGTCCTTGATCGAGATAGCCGACGCCGAGACCCGGCTGGGGACGAAACGGCTGACCGGCGAGCTGGCCCGCACGACGTTCCAGCTGCGACTGCTCGCGGCCGAAAGCGGCTCATACTACGACGTCCGGATCGACCGAGCCGACCCGTCGTGGCCGCCAGGACCCCGGCCGGAGCTGCGCCGGTATCGCACCGCTGTCGGTCCGGTCCTGGTGTTCGCCGCGAGCAACTTCCCGTTCGCGTTCAGCGTGGCGGGCGGGGACACCGCGTCGGCGTGGGTGGCCGGATGCCCGGTGGTGGTCAAGGGCCACCCCGGCCATCCGGAGTTGTCCCGCAGGACGGCTTCGGTCGTCGTGGAAGCCCTCGGCCGCCGGGGTGCGCTCCTGGGCCTTGTCGAAGGAGAAGCCGCGGGCGTGGAGGCACTGCGTCATCCGGCGATCGCGGCCGCCGCGTTCACCGGGTCGGTGTCGGGTGGGCTCGCGCTGGCGCGGATCGCGGCCGAGCGGCCGGTCCCGATCCCGTTCCACGGCGAACTCGGCAGCGTCAACCCGGTGATCGTCCTGCCCGGCGCGGCACGCTCGCGGGCGGAGGAACTGGCGGCGGGCTACGCCGGTTCGCTGATGCTGGGCAACGGCCAGTTCTGCACGAATCCCGGTCTGGTGTTCGTGCCGTCGGAAAGCCCGTTCGGGGATCTCGTCGCCGAACGGTTGCGCGAGGTCCCGGCCGCGCCGTTCCTGAACGACCGCATCGCGTCGGGTTTCCATACCGGCGCGGCACGGCTGGCCGCGATCCCAGGGATGCGTGAGGTCGTCTGGGGACCAGGCGCCCAACTGCTCGAAGTCGCGCTGGAGGACTTCGTACCGGAAGCGGCTGAAGAGTGCTTCGGCCCGCTGGGCGTGGTGGTGCGATACTCGCGACTTTCCGACGTCCAGCCGGTGCTGGCGGCTCTGCCCGGTCAGCTCACGACGACCGTGCACGCCCTCCCCGAAGAGGCCCCCGACGTCGAGGCACTGCGCCCGGTACTGGCCGACCGCAGCGGGCGGATCCTGTGGGGCGGCTGGCCGACCGGGGTCGCGGTGACCTCGGCGATGCAGCACGGCGGACCGTTCCCGGCGACGACGTCACCGGCCTCGACGTCCGTCGGGACGGCGGCGGTGGAACGCTTCCTCCGGCCGGTGTCCTATCAGGACTGGCCGTCGCACCTCCTGCCGGAACCGCTGCGGGACGACAACCCGTGGGACGTCCCGCAGCGCTTCTCGTGACTCGTGAGTGGGCGCCGGGGGTAGCGAAGGCCTCCTTCCCTACCTTCAGAGTAGGTAAGGAGGCCTTCACTACCGCCTGGGCCGGCTTTCGCAACCCGCCACCTCGCCTTACCCCTCAAAGGGAACCGGCCACTCCACTCACGAGTCAGGGGGAGACGACGGTCCCGCCCTGCACGACGTGCCGGAATTTCTCCGGCTCGGCCAGGACGCCGATGTCCTCCAGCGGATCCCGGTCGACGACGAGCAGGTCCGCGTGCGCGCCTGGAGCCAGCGTGCCGATCTCGCCGGTCAGGTTCAGCAGGTCGGCCGCCGTCGATGTCGCGGAGCGGACCACCTCCAGCGCGGACTGGACCTCGCCGCGCAGCCGGAACTCGTGGTTCTGGTGCCGGTGCATCCCGCCGAGGAGGTCGCTGCCGTACACGAGTTTCACGCCGCCCCTGGCCGCCCGCTCGAGGGCGGCCATGCCCGCGCCGAGCACCTCGTCGACCTTGCGCCAGCTGGATTCCGGCAGCCCGTGCTCGCGCCCTTCCTCCTTCAGCGCCCAGTAGGTGACCAGGGTGGGCACGAGATACGCGTCGTGCCGGAGGAACAGTTCGACACTGAGGTCGTCGATCAGGTTGCCGTGCTCGATCGACCGCACGCCCAGTTCCAGCGCGCGGTTCACCGCGCGGGCGGTATAGGCGTGCGCGGCGACGTAACGGTTGGCCGCCTCCGCCTCTTCGACGATGGCGCGCAGCTCCTCGGCGGAGTACTGCGTCGAGTCGATCCGGTCGGTGGGGGAGGCGACACCGCCGGAGGCCATCACCTTGATGTGGTGCGCACCCTTGCGCAGCTCGTCGCGCGCCGCGGCGCGGACCGCGTCGACCCCGTCGGCGACCCGGCCGAGGCCGGCGCAGCACGGGTGATCGTCGCTGGCGTTGGCGCCGCGCGTCCGGCTGTCGCCGTGCCCGCCGGTCTGGCTCAGCGCGCGTCCGCAGAACAGCAGGCGCGGGCCGCGGAACAGGCCCTCGGCCTGCGCGTCGGCGAGGCCGTAGTCGGCGCCGGAGGCGTCACGGACCGTCGTGAAGCCCCGGTCCAGCATGCGGCTCATGGTGCGGGCACTGTGCGCGGCCACGTACGACGGTGACGACGCGGGCAGCGACCCCAGATCCGCGGTCGACGCGGTGACGTGCACGTGGGCGTCGATCAGTCCGGGCAGCACGAACGCACCGCGCAGGTCCTCGGTCCGCGCGTCGTCCGCGGTGAGCCCGTCACCGATCTCGACGATCCGGCCGTCGGCGCACCGGAGGTCTCCCTCGGTGTACTCGCCCTTGACCGGGTCGAGCAGGCGGGCGTCGCGCAGCAGCAGCGATCCGTTCATCGGTTCTCCTCCAGGAGTTCGCGCAGGGCCGGGACCGCCAACGGTGCCAGTGAACGGGCCGCCGCGACGGAATCGTCGTCGTAGCTGCCTTCTGCGTCGAGGAGGTTGAGGACGCCGAGCGTGCGGCCGCCGTCCACCACCGGCACGTTGATCACCGCGCCGCAGCCGAGCCGGTCGATGAGTTCGTGGTCGGCGAAGATCTCTCGCACCGCCGCGCTGTCCGATCCGAAGTAGGGCTCCTGTCCCGTGATGCACCGATCCAGCCACCCGGCCGCTACCTCGACGGTCTTCTCGCCGCCGATCGGGTACTCGACGGGGTGGCTGCTGTGCACCCGTCGCAGTGCCCGCCGTTCGGGCACCCACGCCAGTACGGTGAACAGCCGTACGCCGATCGTGGCTCGGGTCTTGTCCTCCACAGTGGACAGTGACACGGTCACTTGGTCATCTCCTTGGCGGTCTTCACGGGCGCGCCGTGTTCGGTCAGTTCTTCCAGGGAACGGCCGGCGGTGGACAGGCCGAACACGACCACGCACACCACCCCGGCCGCCAGGACGGCGGTGGTGAGGCCGAAGACGCCGGCGAAGCCGAGGCTCGCCGCGGACAGGCCGATGATCGTCGGGGCGAGGATGCTGCCCACCCGGCCGAACGCGCTGGACAGCCCGGTCCCGCTGGCGCGGATCCAGGTCGGGAACACCTCGGGGGTGTAGGAGTAGACGCCGGCGTAGGTGCCGTTGAGGAAGAACGACAGCACCGCCCCGGCGAGGGTGATCGACCACGGCGCGTCCATCTGGCTCAGCCAGAACGCGCTCACCGCGGAGCCCGCGAGGTACAACGCGATGGTGTGCTTGCGGTCGAGCCGTTCCGACAGCCACGCGGCGGAGAAGTATCCGGGGATCTGCGCCAGGTAGATGATGATCGAGAACTCGAAGCTCTTGGTCACCGTGATGCCGCGCTCGACGAGCAGTGTCGGGATCCAGGAGAAGAAGCCGTAGTAGGAGAACGTGATCACGAACCACACGGTCCAGATCACCGCGGTGCGGCGCGCCATCGCCGGGCTCCACAAGAACTTCAGCGCGCTGAGGAGATTGACCTTGGGGGTCTCCGTCGCGGGCTGGGCCTCGGCCTCCGCGACGGCGGGAAGTGCTTGCCCCGTCGCCTTTTCGACGTCCCGCTCCAGCTTCGAGACGATCTTCTCGGCCTCGGCATGACGCCCGTTCGCGACCAGGAACCTCGGTGATTCCGGCAGCGAACGGCGCCACCACAGCAGCATGACGATCGGCAGCGCGGTGATCAGCTGCGCGACCCGCCAGCCCTCCGGCACCGTCGGGACGACGAACCGCCCGATCAGCGCGGCGGCGACGAACCCGAACGAGAAGAACCCGGCCAGCGCGCCGACGAACCAGCCGCGGCGTTTGGCGGGGACGAACTCCGACAGGAACGGCGCGATGATGGCGCTTTCGGCTCCCGCGCCTGCCCCGGCCAGCACCCGAGCGCCCAGGAAGACCTCGTAGTTGGGGGAGAAGGCGGCGACCACCGAGAACACCGCGTAGAAGGCCAGCGCGTACATCATGACCTTCTTGCGGCCGATGCGGTCGCCCAGCAGCCCGGCGGCGATCGCGCCGAAGAGGAAGCCGAACGGCGTCGCCGAACCGATCAACCCGAGCTGGCCGTTGTCGAGGCCCCAGGCGGCTTTCGCGCTCGGAAGGAGGAAGGCGACGACGGCGGAGTCCATTCCGTCGAAGGTGTAACCGAGCCCGCCGATGAGCAGGAGTTTGTAATGGGGACGGCTGAGCGGGAGCCGGTCCAGTCGTGCCAGAAGCGTCATGGGGAACGCCTTCCGTGGTTCGGGCGACGAGGAGTGCGGACAACGTATACTGCGTTTCGGCAAAACTGCAATGGTTGTTGCAAATGGTTCGCCGGGCACGATGCGTTACCGTGACGCCGTCGAGGGAGGGTGCGCGTGACAGGGACGGGAACCGACGACGGTTTCGAGGCGTGGCTTCGGGACCGCGCACCGGAGCGCGGCCTGCGGCCGAAGGCGGCCGCCGTGCTCGAAGTGCTGGTCTCGCAACCGCGCCGGGCGTCGTTCGGCTCGACGGCCGAGCTCGCCCAGCTCGCCGGGGTCAACGTCGCCACCGTCACCCGTACGGCGCAGGCGCTGGGTTTCGCCGGCTGGCCGGCACTGCAACAGGAGTTGCGGGCGCGGTACATGTCGTCGCTGAGCGCGCCGCAGGTGGCCGAGGAACACCGGGACGTCGACTCGCCGGGTTCGGCGTCGCTGCGCCGCGACCTCGACAGCCTCGCTCTGCTCAACCGGCGCGTCGCCGAGGACGAGATCCGCAACGTCGCGGAGGCCGTCGCCGGGGCGCGCCGCACGGTCGTGATCGCCGACGGCAGCTACGCCGCGGTCGGGATCGCGTTCGCGCACAACGCCCGGCTCGCCGGATACGACGTCCACGCGATCACGGCGGGCGACGCCGAACTCGCCAACGCCACGGCGAAACTGACTTCCGAAGACGTCCTCATCGCGATCAGCTTCTGGCGGCTGTACGAGAGCACGGTGCTCGCCGCGAACGAGGCCAAGGCCAGGGGAGCGCGTGCCTTCGCCATCACCGACGCGGCCAGTCCCGCGCTGGCGGCCGCGGTCGAACAGGTGCTGATGGTGCCCGCCGAGGGCGTGACCTTCTTCCCGTCGCTGACCGCGGGGATGAGCCTGGTGCAGGCGATCGTCGCGCAACTCGCCGCCGTCGATCCCGTCCGCACCGGCGAGTCCATCGAGGCGGCCGAGGCCATGTGGTCGCGGTTCGACCTGCTGCACCGTCGCCCGGGATCGGCCGATCGGACAGTGCCGAAAAGGCCGACCGGTCGAGGCGTCTCCGCCGGATGACCGATCCGCCGCCCCCGGCGGGGAGGCGATCCTGGTTCCAGGCCGCCGGAACAGGCGGCACGGGGACCGAGGAGGCCGAAATGACGATCATCGCGACTCTGGGCGCATACGCCGGGCTCGCCCTTCTGGCACTGATGGCGGCGACCCCGCTGCTGGTCGAACTCGATCAGCGCTTCCCGGTCACCCGCCGGGCGAAGGCGGCCGAACGGGAACGCCGGATGCCCGCCGGGCTCGCTTCGGCGTGACGCAGAGCACAGATTCGCGCGAGGCCTACCTCGCGTGAGTGATTCGGGCTGCGCCAATTCGTAACTTTGTGTCGCGCTATGGAACGCTCTGTGACGTGACCGTGGATTTCTGCGCCAACGCCCAGCCCTCCGACACCTTCGCGGAGTTCCGGAGGAACGTCGACGAACTGACCCAGGCGTTCATCGACGCCTGCCGTCAGGGACGTACGCCGGGCGACGCTTCTCTCGACCTGCTGCAGCGGGTCCATCGCGAAGACCGCAACTGGGTCGTCGTCCATCTGACCTTCGCCATCGCCGCGCTCGCGCATCAGCGCACCCTCGCCCCGGCCGACTCCGTCACCCGGCCAGGTGGTGTGACGGGTGCGCCGGGGCGCGCGTTGTTAGCTTCCGCGAGTGACTGATCCGACCATCTCCGCGGTCATCGCGGTGTTCGCGGGTTTCGTGCTCGCGGGCCTCCTGGCCGTCCCGTACATCGCCGTGAGTTACCGGCGCCGCGGGGAGCTCGGGCTCTGGCGGGTCCTGCTGGTGTTCGGGTTCCTGGTCTACGCCATGTCCCTGTGGACGTACACGTTGCTCCCCATCCCGGAGACGACGGCGGCGTGGTGTGCCGAGCACGCGTCCAGTCACCTGCAACTGCGCCCGTTCCAGTTCGTCGCCGACATCCGTCGCGAACAGACCGGGGCCGGCCTGCGGGCGTTCCTGCGCAATCCCGCCGTCCAGCAGGCGGTGTTCAATGTCGCCTTGTTCGTGCCGCTGGGGATGTTCGTACGGCACCTCTTCCGGCGCGGCTTCGCGGCCACCGTCGCGATCGGCTTCGCGGTCTCGTTGTTCATCGAGTGCACCCAGCTGACCGGGGTCTGGTTCCTGTTCGAGTGCCCGTACCGGCTGGCCGACGTCGACGACCTGCTGACCAACACCCTCGGTGCCGCCGTCGGCTTCGGCCTCGCCCCGCTGTTGCGGCTGCTGCCGGGCAACGAGCCGTCCGCGCCGCCGGGAACGCCGCGGCCGGTCACCGCGCGCCGCCGCCTCCTCGGGATGGCCGTCGACGTCGTGTCGGTCGTCCTGCTCGGCACCACGGTCGGAATCGTGACGACCCTGCTCGTGGGTGAACCGAACACCGTGGTCACCGCGCTGATCGGCACCTTCCTGCCCGCGCTGCTCCTGCTGTTCGTCATCCCGGTCGTGGGCAACGGTGCCAGCTTCGGCCAGCGGGTCGTGTTGCTGCGCCCCGCCGGCCCGGACGGCGGGAAGCCCGCGCTGTGGCGGATGGTCGTGCGGTTCCTGGCCGGCTCCGGCGGCTATTTCACGCTGCTCACCTTGGCGTCGGTGGCCAACGGCGGGTTCGAGCCGCTGGCGAACCTGTTGTTCTTCGCCAGCGGAATCCTCGCCTTCCGGCCCGAAGGTCACCAGGGACTGTCCGGGCTGATCGCCGGCCTGCGGATGACCGACGTGCGCGAACTCGACGAGCCGGCCGAACCGAGCCTCGTGAGCGGTAAGGAGTCTTAGGTGCTTCCGTGGATTCCGGCCGCGGTCGATGTCAGGCCCGGTCCGTGAAGGCCCTCTTCCCTCGGCTCAGCCGAGGGAAGAGGGGCCTTCACGCGCAACGGGCCTTGGGTTTTGGAGGGGGCTGGGTTGCGAAAGCCACTTTCGCAACCCCTCCGGCCAGGCCCGGCCGGTGAGTTCCACCCGATCGGGTCGACCCTGCCCGTCGTGCGCGTCATTGCGCCTGGCAGGACGCACGGGCCGGAACACTCGCCCGGTGGACGTGGAGTCGATGGACGAAGTGGCCGACTGCCTGCTGTCGGTGGCCTGGAACATCTTCCCGCTGATGGGGAAACCGCCCGCGAGCCCGGGGAACCGGCCGGAGGAGATCCGGACCCTCCTCGTCGACGCCTGCCACGACGCCGGGATGCGAGCCCGTGAGTGGGCCGCGGAGCACGGGGCGGGAACCGAAGAAGACCGCCGTCCCTTCCTGCGGCTGGCGGAGGTCGGAACGGACGCTAACCTGTTCCTGGGCATGGTTTCCGGCACGTTGGTGCCCGATCACGAGCGAGTCCGCCGCCGCTGGGCCGAGATCGAGACCCTGGTCGTCGAGGCGGGTGAACTCGCCGTCCTGATCAAGGGACGGCCGCCCCTCGCCACGGGAGATCAGTCTTTTCGAGCGTCAGGTCGTAGCGGTCGAGCACCTCCTTGACGGGCTGGAAGAACGTGGTGCCGCCCTCGGCGCAGTCACCGGAACCGCCCGAGGTCATGCCCTGTGCCTGCACGAGTTTCGTGCCGGAGCCCGACGAGGGGCGGCTGACGAACGAGCCACCGGAGTCGCCCGGTTCGGCGCAGGCGTCGGTCTGGGTGAGGCCCCGCACGATGTTCCCGTTGCCGTAGTTCACCGTCTGGTCCAGCGCTTCGACCCGCCCGCAGTGCCAGTGGGTGGTGATCCCGGACCGGCAGACCCGGCCGCCGACGCCGACCACGTCGGCGCCCTCGATCCGCACGTCGGACCCGTCCTCGTACCGGTCGACCCGCGGCGGGGTCGAGACATCGGAGTGTGTCACCTTGACCGTCCCGTAGTCGTTGCCGGGGAAGGAAGACCTCGCGACCTTGCCGATCGTGCCCCCGGCGCCGCGCACGGTGCCGCCGAGTTCGGTGCAGTGGCCCGCGGTGATCACGTAATGATCGTCGTCGTCGTAGGCGGTGAACCCGACCGAACAGGCACCGCCGCTGAAGTACAGGCCTTGCCCGCCGACCACGCTCCACAACGGCCGCGGCGCGCTCTTCACGTGTTCCACCCGGACCGGGACCCCGGCGGAGGTGGCCCACGCCAGTCCGGCGGGATCGCCGCCCACCACACTGACCACGACGTCGTTCGACGGCACGTCGACGTACCAGCCGGCGACCGAGCGGGGCAGGCCCGCGGTTCTGTTGTCCAATGTGGACTGGATCTGCCGCAGTTCGGCGGCGCTGTGCCGCAGTACCTTCGGGATCGCGCCTGCGGCGCGGATTCGGGAAGACCGGCTCGCGTCGGTGGTACCGACGATCAGTTCACCGGTCGTGGCGTCCAGCCAGGACCCGGCGAACGCGGCGCCGAGCGAGGTGCCGAGATCCTGCTGGGCGGCGGCCACCGTGGCCGTGCCCGCCGCTTCGTTCAGCACCGATGTCGCGGCGGAAGCCGGTGCCGCGAAGGCGGTGACGGCTGCCGCCGCGCCGATCAGGACGGTCAGGGTGCGCAGAGGACGTCGGATCACGAAAACCTCCATGGGTTCACGGAATTCGTTGCGGGAGAAGCGTTCCTTGATCGACGTTACGACAGGGGGACACCGGCCGAATGCCGCCATTTGAGTAGCGCTGGGAATTCGCCTTTCCGGCTCAGCGGAATGGCGGCTCCTCACTCGTGTGAGTGGGGATTGCACGATTTGCCGTCCCCGATCCGCTGACCGGCGAACGACGCTCAGCGACGTTCATACGCCCGTTCGGGAAAGGGGCTTCCCAGGCAGGAAATCGCAGATCACCTGATGGTGTCCGCGCTGAACCCGTTCGCCCGCATCGGTGACGAACGCGTTTCTTTCAGCAGCAGGAAACGAGGCCCGCCGTGAACATCAGGCCGGCGGTGAGCACGGGCGCGGCGAACAACGCCAGCGCTCCGCCCGCGACGGCTCGCACCCGTTCCGGGAAGCGCGCCGGACCGCTCGCGTGCCGGGACAGCCAGCGCAACCGGAGCGCGGTGTCACCGCCGCCGGCCGCGTGGATCGACAGCAGCGCCGAACGCACGGTCTCCGGTCCGTGCCCGGCGGGTCCAGCGCCAAGGTCGCGTCGTTGGCGGCGAGCTGGGCTTCCCGTTCGAAATGGACACCGTAGTGCGTGGCGACCGGCTGGTCGCCACGCACTACGGCTTCTACAACATGGTCGTCGGCGTGGGCATCCTCCTCGGCAACCTCTTCACCGGGACTGTCTTCGACCTCGCGCGCCGGGCAGGCTGCCCGGAATTCCCGTGGCTGGCCCTGACGGTGATCGGCGCGCTCTGTGCCTGGGGATTGCGTGGTCTCGACCGGAGCCGCCTTCAGACGAGCGTCGTCCAGTAACTCCAGAAGGCCTGCAGGACCGCGACGGTGATGGCGGCGTACCAGACCACGAGGACCACACTGTGGTACCGGATCGCCGCCTTCACCTCCGGTCCTTTGTGGAGGTTGTGCAGGGTCGTGTACCAGAAGACGGCGATGGTGACCGCCCAGACGACCATGCAGTACGGGCACAGCGCGCCGATGACGTACAGGCTCTGCAGCATCAGCCAGTGCACGAAGACGACACCGAGGGCCGCGCCGGCTCGCAGGCCCAGCCAGTACCAGCGAGGGAGCTTTGCTCCGCCGAGCAACGCGACCCCGGTCGTCACGACCACGCCGAACCCGGCGATCCCAGCAACGGATTGGGGAACCCGAACAGCTCGGCCTGCGGCGTCTTCATGATCGACCCGCAGCTGAGCACCGGGTTGACACTGCAGGTCGGGATGTAGGAGAAGTCCTTGAGCAGCGCGATCTTCTCGACGGTGAGCACGAACGACGCCAGCAGCCCGATCGCGCCGCCGACCAGCAGCACCCACGGTGTCACCCGGACGGCGAACGGCGTCATTTCGCCAGTTCCCGGTCGATGACGGCCTTGAGGCCCTGATAGGACGGTGAACCCGAGAACTTGACGCCGTTGACGAAGAACGTCGGCGTGCCCTCGACGCCGATGTTCGCGCCGTCGGTGCGGTCGGCGAGCACCCGGCCGAGGGTGACCGGGTCGTCGAGCGCGGTTTCGAAGGCCTGCAGGTCGAGACCCAGTTCGCGGGCGAACCCGAGGAAGGTCTCGCGGTGGGAGACCTGCTGGTCGCCCCACTCCGGCTGCTTCTCGAACATCAGGCGGTACATCGGTTCGAGCTTGCCCTGTCCGCCCGCCGCCTC
This sequence comes from Amycolatopsis sp. NPDC043887, assembly GCF_056435665.1. Taxonomy (NCBI): domain Bacteria; kingdom Bacillati; phylum Actinomycetota; class Actinomycetes; order Pseudonocardiales; family Pseudonocardiaceae; genus Amycolatopsis; species Amycolatopsis sp. NPDC043887. The sequence goes on along the minus strand of NZ_JBWKEB010000026.1, from coordinate 6,449 downwards.
CACGGCCCGCGCGGCGAGTTCGGCGTTCTGATGGCTCGGGATGGGGAAGTAGCGCATCACGAAGGTGACACGGTCGCCGTACTCGGCTCGGAGGCGTTCGACGCCGGGAAACGCGGCGCCGCACGCCTCGCATTCGAGGTCGAGGAACTCCACGACGGTCACCTTGCTGCCCGGCGGGTCGGAGAGCCGATGGCTGTCCGGCCGGACGAGGATCGACGCGGGTACCGCCGGGGGTGTGTCCGCCTGCCCGCTCGGGGCGCCCTCACCCAGATTGGTGACGACGAGCAACGCGGCCACGACCGCGACGACGACGGCCACGACCGTCAGGGAAACCTTGGTGTTCTTGGTCATTCTGTTGTGTCCTTGGTTCGGTTCCGGCGACTGAAAGCGGCATGGGCTTTGCCGGATCAGGTACGGGAAACGCAGAGCTGGACGAGCGGTGGAGTGGTCGTCGAACGCCTTGCCGGGGAGGACGGCGGTACTCCCGTCCCACCGGGGCGATGATGCCGGACGAGCAGGACGAGCGCGGCCAGCAGTGCCATGCCGATCCTCGCGACGTCGTCGAGGTGGTTGTCCGGAAGGGGCCGTTCCGCCGGGCTCAGCAGGGACGCGGCCGGCTCGCATTCGTCGGCCGGGGTCGTGGGGTGGGTGGCTTCGGCGGCGAACAGGGGAGCACAGGGCGAGCCGGCCGCCGCCGCTCCGTCACTGCACAAGGAACCCTGCAAGAGGGCGACAGCGGTGAGCACGGCCAGCACGGCGAAAAGCCGCGCGGTCATCCTCACAGTCCGTCTGCCGGTCACGCGGTGCAGGGTAAAGGTGACCTTGTAAAGCCGGGGCGAACTCGGACGAACCGGCCTACAGTGGTCGGCGATCCCGAGTGGAAGGACGTCGCCTTGCCGAGGTTCAAGGATGTCTACGCGGTCCTGCCGGTTTCCGACCATGCCGCCGCCGTCGCCTGGTACGAGCAGTGGATCGGGCGGCGGCCCGACACCGAACCCATGGAAGGCGTCGCGGAATGGCAGATCACCGGGAACGCCGGGCTCCAGGTCGCCCACGACCCGGAAGCCGCGGGCAGGAGCACCGTGGTCCTCGTCGTCGAGGACATCGACGAGACCGTCGGCGACCTCGCGGGGCGCGGCGTGGGGTGCGGCCCGATCCAGGACTTCGGCTTCGTCAAGCTGACGGAGATCGCGGATCCGGCCGGCAACAAGGTCACCTTCGTCTGGGAGAACCCTTCGCAGGAGTAGGCCGCAGCCAATTCTTTCCGGAAGATGACGGGATCGCGCGGGGCGTTGCCCGTGGCGGGCCGCCGATGGTCCGATTCCCTCCGTCATCGACACTGGAGGGAATCCCATGAAGCATTCGAGGCGCAAGACTCTCGCGCTGGCACTGCTGGCGCCGTTCGCCACGCTCGTCGCGGTGCCCGGCGCCGAGGCGGCGACCGAACGCACGATCAAGGTCGTCACCTACAACGTGGGTGACGCGGGCGGTCTCAAGGCCGACCTCGTCCGTCTGATCGAGACCGAACGCCCCGCCGTCATCGGGCTGCAGGAGGTCGCCGACCGCGAGGCGGTGGTGAAGGAGGCCGCGGCCGCGACGGGATACGTCGCCATCTACGAGTCGGACCGCCGCGCGATCAAGCACAACGCCATCCTCGTGCGCGGCAATATGACCGTCACCGGCCACGGCGCGCACGAGATCTCACCCGCGTCCAAAGTGGATCCGTCCACACCCGGTACCGGCCCCGCGGAGCCCGGCGACTGTGGCTGCTGGGTGCCACCGAAGTACGTCAACTGGGTACGGGTGGGAGGCGCGGGCTTCGAGTGGGTCGTGGGCGTCGTGCACCTGACCCCGTCCGCGCAGCGGTTCGCCCTCAATCGTGAACTGCACAATCTGCAGGTCCGCACCACCGCGGACTGGTTCTCCTCGCGTGGGGCCGAGCCCGTCGTCATGGGTGACTTCAATGCCGAACCGGGTTCGGACCTGATGGCGGGGCTGCGGCGAGTGGCCGATTCCTACAGCGCTCCGAGCCATGGCACCAGGTCCATCGACCACGTGTGGGCGAAGAAGGACTCGACCGGGTCCGCGGTGGACGCCCTCGGCGGCTACGGAAGTGACCACCGTCCGGTGCGCGTTCGGGTGACGGTGACCCGATGACGCGACGCGCCCTGATCGCCCTCGTATGCGGCGTCAGCCTGCTGACGGCCGTGCCGTCCGCGACAGCCGAAACCGGGCCGCGCGACGAGTCGCTGGACTTCCGGTTCCCGGCGGCGGATCTGATGCGGGTGCCGGAGACGAACACCTATGTCGCCGTCGGTGCGAGCATCCCCGGCAAAAAGCTGCCGTACACGAAAGTCGAGTTCAGCGGCGGATCGTTCCAGCGCCGAGGCGCTGTCGACGGCGACGCCTGGGACGGTGTCACATTCCCCGCGGGCTACTGGGCGAGACCCGACTCTCCACTATGGACACCGGCATTGTTCGCGCATCAGGAGGACGGCCGCGTCGTCTACTACGTCTTCTACAGCGCGGCGCTTCCCGGACCCGAGCCCGCCGGCCAGGCGAAACACTGCGTCGGCTACGCAACCTCGTTGCGGGCCACGGGAGGCTTCGCCGCCAACGCCGATCCGCTGTTCTGCCCGGATCGCGGGTGGGCGATCGACGCCGACGTGAGCAGGGGACAAGGCGAGGTCTGGCTGACCTTGCGCAACGGCGCGTGGACGCAGGACCGCGTCACCGCTCTGGGGGCGGCGAAACTGGACTTCGACCGGCCTCGCCACGTGCGGCGGATAGCCGAAGCCGACGCGAAGAAGCTCATCGACAACGCGAATCTCGAGTGGACGCACCACAACAGTCCGTCCGACGACGTCCTCACGATCGAGAATCCCAACGCCGTCCGCATCGACGGTGACTGGTACCTCTTCTACTCGGGGAACAACTGGTACGCGAACCGCTATGCGACCGGTGTCGCCTACTGCGGAACCGCGCTGACCGACAACCGGTGCACCCCGATGGCCGAGCAACGGGCGTATTTCTCCTATCAGCCGGACCCGGACGGTGAGCCGCGATTCCGGCCCGGTCTGCCGGACAAGTACCGCAAGAAGAACCTGCCGGGCAACAAGCGGGGTCCTGGTGCGTTCAACGCGTTCCAGGCGCCCGATGGTTCGTGGTGGGCTTCGTGGAACTACATCACCGACGCGAGCTTGCTTCCGCATGAGGATCCTTCGCCGGAACGGCGGAGCCGGATCGCTCGGTTGGTGAAAACCGGCAGTGGGGCAGCGGCCGAATTCAGCGTGCGGTGGTGACCCGCCGGATGATTGATCTCCGGATCACCGGGTAATCGCCTCGTGTCGGCCTCCACCAGCCGGATGCGACACCAACGGAGTTGAGAACCATGACACACGCATACGAAGATCCCCAGTCATCGGCCGAACGGGTGGCCGTGCCGGAACCACGCGGCGAGAACGATGCCCTGGAGGAAACAGCCCTAGAGCTTGAGCCCACGATCGTGCTCGGCCGGGAGTGAGTCTTCACAAGGGAAGGAGGCCGGCTCCTACGACGAGCCGGCCTCTCCCCATGACGACCTCGGTGCCGGTCGTTACCGGCTCTGCCGGGCGCGAGCGGTCTCGCGGCGGCTGGCTTTCTCGAGCGCCTTGACCAGTTCGCTCTTCGACATGCGGGAACGCCCGTGAGTCCCGAGCTCGCGGGCCCGCTGATACAGGTGTTCCTTTCCGGCTCGCGCGTCGACGCCTCCGTGGGTGCTCTTCGTACGCTGCCCGGCACCGCCCGCGGCCTGCTCATCGGACGGCCCGCGGCGCTCCTTCGGCTCCCAATGGTCACCGACTTTTTCGAAGGAGTGCTTCACGGCGGCGAACGCGGTCTGGCTGGCGCGGCGGCCGGGCCCGTAGGTTTCGAGCGCCGAATCATGCGCGGCCACCCAGGTGTCCTGGGCCTCGCGCGGCGAACGCAAGAGCGTGCTGGGCAGGTCTTCCCGTCCTGGCATGACGGACCTCCTTCCTCACGGATCACGCTCTCGGATAACCGATCCCGGCCCGGCCGAAACCAATGGTGAGTAGGGCGAGCCCTACCACGCGGTGTCCAGCAGTCACCACGACAAGTCAGCGGGCTGACCCGATGGCCCAGGACGAGATGGACCGCGATGCTGGACGCGATCGATCCGAGCATCCGAACGAAGGAAACGTATGACGAGAGCGGGTTCCGTGCGCAGCCACCTGATTCGTGCCGCCAGTGTCGCGCTGGTGGGAGCTTTCTGCGCGATCGCCCTACCCGGCAGTGCCGATGCCGTGGTGAACGGGAAGGACTCCACCGAGCGCTACGAGTTCATGGCGTCGATCCCGGAGGTCGTGCCCGAGCTGAACAACGCCAAAGGTGTCTGCGGGGCCGTGCTGATCCACCCGCAATGGGTGGTGACCGCGGCGCACTGTGTCGACCCGGGGAACAACCCGGCTCAGCCGGAGGGGACGGTGCGCATCGGCAGCGAGCGACGGACCTCCGGCGGCACCGTCCGCACGATCGACCGCATGGTGCGCCACCCCGGCTACCAGCCGGGCCAGCCGAACAGGAACGACATCGCGCTCGTGCGCCTGGACCGGCCCGTCTCCGAACGGCCCATCCACATCGCCGGCCGCCCCGGCCGCCCCGGCACACCGACCCGCTTGATGGGCTTCGGCACCACGGTCGACACCGCCGACATCACCAAAGTGGTATTCCCCGAACGACTCCAGCAGCTCGACACTCGCCGGGGAGCGGTGTCGGAATGCTCGCCCGGCTACGCGGACTCGACCCGGCTCTGCACGATCAGCCGCAAGCCCGGTGCGATGGCGTGCATGGGGGACTCCGGTGGCCCGCAGATCCAGCGCGGGAAGTGGGGCCGGTGGGAGCTGATCGGCGTCACCTCGGGACCTGGTGACAACGACGTGCCCTGCGCCAACGGACCCGGCCTCTACACCAGCGTGCCCGCCTACAAGGGCTGGATCCACCGCACCATCCACGGACACCGCTGACGCTCCTGCGCTTCGGCAGCGGGCGAGGACGGTGACCTGACCGTCCTCGCCCGCTTGCCGGCGCTTCACCGGGGCGCGAGTGCCTCCAAAGACGACAGCTGGGCCTTGTGCAGGTTCGAGATGATGTTCCTCGGCTTGTCCGCGGCCTTGCTGTAGTAGTGCGCGCCGGACTCGAACGCCAGGTAGACGTTGCTGCCGTAGACCGTCAGCCCCTCGGACATGCTCGGCGCGCGGAAGCAGTGCTTCTTGGCCGTGTCCAGGTCTTTGTCGCCGGCGCCGCGCCGGACCACGTAGAGGTTGCTGCGGTTGTTCCTGCCGTGCGAAGTGCTGTAGATGAACAGGTCCTTGGTGACGATGAGGCCCTGCGTCTTCGTCGGCACCTCCCACGACCCCGGCCGGTAGCCCAGCTTGCCGTCGGCGCCGACGGTGTACGAGTGCATCAGTCCGCGCTTGGAGTCTTCGAACTTGCCCGCCCACAGGGTGTTGCTCGGGCCGTGGCTGGTAAGGAATGAGGCGGCGTAGACGGTCTGCGCCTTGCCTTCCTGCTCAATGGGCAGCGACTTCTTGATCGCGTTCTTCAGCTTCGCCAGCGAGTACTTGCGAATCGTGTCGCCCTTGCCCGACACGAATGCCCAACCCTGCTTCTCGAATACGGCGATCCCGCCGACGTGCGAGTAAGCGAGCAGTGCCTGGCCGACCTGCTTGCCGGTCTTGGCGTCGATCCCGATGATGATCGCGCTGCGGTGGCCCGACTCGTACGAGGTGACCAGGATCAGGTCGTTCGACCCGTCCCAGTTCGACCAGGTCGCCGTGCCCTGGGGGATGTTGGTCGCCAGCGCGGGCACAGGGTGACTCTTGCTGAACCGGTTGTCGTAGGCGTAGGAGGCCGATTCCCCGTGGTAGAAGGGGCCGTCCTTGCCGCTGGACTTCGTGTCGCAGGTGATGGCCGCGGCCTCAGCGGAGGCGGTGCCCACCGTGGTGAGGCCGAGCATCAGCACGCTCGCCGCGGCAGTGATCGTCGCCTTCTTGAGTAGGGTCTTCATTCATCCCCTTGTAGTCGTTGTACGTCCAGTTCTCAACTGGGACTCGCGGGAAGCGCTCGCGGTTCCCTGCGTGCCTTCGCCACGCGCGCATGATCGCGAGGTGCTGATGCGGCAGGACAACAACACCCTTTGCGCCTTGGCGAAAGGGTGTGTGCCGGGTCCGTCTCGCCGGTGACACTGACGCCCACGCCCTGACGAAATGGGGCCGCTGAACCAAGCCGCACCATGAGGGGACGAAAACCTGCCCGAGGTGTCGCTGGTCGCGATCCTCGACGCGGGCAAAGGAGGGTTTCCTCCGCAGTGGCACGTCGCTGATCCAGACGATCGGTCGCGCGGCCCGGAACGTGTCGGGCGAGGTGCACATGTACGCGGACAAGATCACCGA